>NZ_JAKNRA010000003.1:0-263021 GCF_022213125.1 Oceanobacillus alkalisoli
AAAGACTCTCTTGCTTTTGTAACATGTAATCACCCGCTACTTTCATCGTTATTACTTTGATTATAAAATAGAACAGCTAACAAATCATTTTTGTTAGCTGTTCTAAGGAGACTTTTTCAGTGGCCTCGCTCTGACCCCAATGTCCCGTTCTTCCTATACTAGTGGTCTATACATCCTTACAATTATACATGTTGTCGTCTTTTTGATACAATTAGTGAAGATAAGTAGGGGGGGTTTTTAGTATGATTGATAAAGATTCACCAATCCCAATTTATTATCAATTAGAAGTACGAATCAGGCAATTAATTGAAACGAACGAGCTAAAACCTGGTGATCTATTGCCATCTGAGCGAGAGTTCACAGAGAAATATAATATTAGTCGGATGACTGTAAGACAAGCGATCAACAATCTTGCAAGCGAAGGACTTTTATACCGTCAAAAAGGAAAAGGCACCTTTGTCGCGGAGAATAAGTTCGAACAAGATCTTTCCGGTTTAACTAGTTTCAGTGAAGATATGACAAGCCGCGGACTCATCCCATCGAATAAACTGATCAGTTTTAAAACTATTTCAGGAAACACCGAGCTTGCCTCTATTTTAAAATTAAATGCAGCGGATACCATTTACGAAATCAAACGAATCCGCCTTGCAAACGATGAACCCGTTGCCCTTGAGACAGTGTATACTCCCAAAAAACTTGTCGGGGAAATGACGAAACAAGATGTCACAACCTCATTCTATCACTATTTGGAAAACAAGCTTCAATTGCAAATAGGGTACGGCACCCAGAGCATCGAGGCTGTACTTGCCACAGATAATGAAATCAACCATTTACGCATCAAAGAGGGGAATCCGATATTACTCATGAAACGGACAAGTTATTTACAAGAAGACTTAGAAACCCCTGTTGAATACGTGAAGTCCGCTTACCGTGCAGATAAATATATCTTCCATTTACAGATGAAACGGGAATCCTAAGGTATCCCCGTTCCATCTTTTTTCCGCTATTTTTTATTTCGGATGCTCCTTACCTCATCTGCCACTGCTTGCACCTGGGTACCAACGATAACCTGAACATTGTTTTTCCCAACAATTTGGACGCCCGGCACACCAGTTGCTTTAATTCTTGGCTGATCTACCTGTTGTGCGTCTTTAACTTCCAGCCTGAGCCGCGTCGCACAATTATCAACGGAGAGAACATTTTCATCCCCACCAAGACCTGCGTAAATTTCACGAGCCATCACTGCAAAGCGATCACCTGCACCAGAGGCTGATTCAGTCGCCGCTTCCACAACTTCATCATCATCTTCCCGGCCCGGCGTTTTCATATCGAACTTAACGATTAAGAAACGGAACAAGAAATAATAAATTACCGCAAACACAAGACCCTGCACAATAAGCATCCATGGCTGATTCGCAAGTGGCAACCGCGAACTCAAGAAAAAGTCGATTGCTCCGGCACTGAAACTAAAACCTGCAGTCCAGCCAAAGGCCGATGCAATAAATAAGGATAATCCTGTTAAGGCTGCATGCACAACATACAAGAATGGAGCTAAGAACATGAAGGAAAATTCAATTGGTTCGGTTACACCTGTCAGGAAAGCTGCAAAAGCCGCGGCCATCAGTAGAGAAGCAACTTGTTTTCTTCTTCTCGTTTTAGCCGTATGATACATTGCTAATGTTGCTGCTGGCAAACCAAACATCATAATTGGGAAAAATCCGGCCTGATACATTCCAGTTATCCCTTTTTCCCCTTGACCGGACCAGAAATTAGCAATATCGTTAATCCCAGCCACGTCAAACCAGAATACAGAGTTTAGGGCATGATGCAGTCCAGTTGGAATTAATAGCCGATTAAAGAAGCCATAAAGCCCAGCACCAACAGAACCTAAGTTACTAATTGCCGTACCGAATGCTACTAATCCAGAATAAGCAATTGGCCAGATTAACAAAAAGAGTAAAGACAAAAGAAGCATCGTACCAGCTGTCATTATCGGAACAAGCCGTTTTCCACTAAAGAAAGCGAGCGCATCAGGAAGTTTCGTCTTACTAAATCGATTATACATCGCGGCAGCAATAAGACCTGAAATAATACCGACAAAGACGTTCTCAATATTGGCAAAAGCCGCATTCACACTTTCCGCTTCAATCCCCTGAAGGAGAGCCACATTATCAACAGAAAGCACTGTAGTAACAATCAAAAAGCCTACCAAACCACTAAGCGCTGCAGATCCATCCCTTTCCTTGGCCATACCGACTGCGACACCAACTGCAAATAAAACAGGGAGGAAATCTAAAATAGCACTACCGGCACTAATGAGGAAAGCTGCTACCTTATTCGCCTCACCCCATCCTTCCGGGTCAATCCCGTAACCGATCCCCATCAGGATCGCGGCAGCCGGCAGTACAGCTACAGGGAGCATGAGCGATTTACCAAGGTTTTGTAAATACTTCATCATAATAATCATCCTCTTCTAGAATTTAATGATGATAAAGCTTGTTCTTGGTCATTTTCCTTTCATCTTTCATGTTGGATTAATAAAAAACGCAATATGATAGCGCTGTCATTTAAAAGGAAAATTTAACTTTTGCTACTGCCCTCCCTTCCATCTTCAAACTGATTGGTAGCACGTAAAAAAAGATTTATTCATATTTATTTTATCAAAATACAGTATGGTTGTCTATACAACTATACGTATGCAAATCCATCATTATACCTAAGAAAACAGCTCTTTATGCTTTTTCATTAATTACTCATTATGCTCATCAGCTCCATCCACATTCCCACTAAGGAAAACAGGCGGAGTAATCCCTTTCTCTGCCAGTGAGGCGATAGCTAGTGCGATAACACTATTTATAATCGCGGCTCTTATAATCGTCGAGCTTGGAGCAAACGGAACCGCAACGTTATCATGCTCCAAGAGTGCATCTCCAAACGGGACATGATTGTCGATATGAAGGTCGCAGTACATAAATCATTTCCTCTTGCGCTTTCTTAAAGAGTTTCTTCAATATCATACTCTTTCCACCTCCGACTTTATAAGTGAAAAATTTACAATCACAGTTTAGCATCCAATATTGCCTGTCTATACATAAGTTGGACATTTAACCTCAAAGTCATCGAGCAAATAGTGAATTAAAGGGATTGCTGTAAAGGTTCGTTAGCATATGAAAGAATAACAAAGACAGGCATACACCTGTCCCTTGCTTAAGTTTCTTAGAGTAAAAACTTGATTAATCTAATAAAAACAAAAACGACCAATTCGGCTTCTTTAACTTATCCACAGCATCAATCGTTGACCAAATACCAGAAATACCCTCTAATCCTCCTACACATGTTTTTTTGTTGCCGTTATAATCTATATCATAGAACCCTAGTGGATTATTTTTATTAAAGAAAGTTAGTAATTCGTCTTTAATTGTTTCCATAAAGTAATATAAATTTTCATCTCTAGTTTCTAAATACATTAATAAAGTTTGATGTAATAAACCTGCATATCCGTGACAATAAGTTGGCGATACAAGCCCAAGTTGATTCAGATTTAATTTTGATAATGAAGAATAAGCGTGTTTAGCCAACTCTTTATATAGTTGATTATTAGTGACTCTTCCACTTAACCATAATGTACGTGCGACACCAGGGGCTCCATAACACCAAGCGAAAGAATACTTATTATATGACTGCAACTTCTTATTTGTGAATTCTTCAAAGCTAATCTTAGATGGCCACCAGACCATTTCCCCATCTTCTTGAGCAAAGTCTATTAAAATGCTGCTTAAATGATGAATCACCTCAACCTGTTTTGGATAATTAAATCCTTGTTCATAAGCAAGTGATAAAAATGCTAAAGGCCCGCATATTCCATGAGATATTCCTAAGTCGAGATGACCATTTTGATATCTATTCCTATCATCTTCAAATTGATTATCAAATGTTATAAAGTAATGGGGGAGTAAAAATCCGTTCACTTCCTGCTGATTGTCTAAAAGAACAAAGTAATCAATCATTTTATTTATTAGTTGGTTTACTTCTTCTTCCTTTGAAAAAAACAATAAATATCTCCCAATTCCTGCCAAACCATAGATCGTTTCGAAATCAAAACTTTGGACGTTACCAGATTGTATATTCTTTTTGGCTTGATTTAAAAAATCTTCTGTACTATTAACTATAAGTTCGTTGATTTGGTGAAGAAAGTTACTATAATACTTTCCATTATTTGAAAGCAAATAAGTAGAAGCTGCGATACCAGTTAATCCTGCCCATAACGATAAATGCATTGGTTGTAAGTTTGTGTTAATATATTGCAGCATATTAGCTCCTACTTCTTCCCATTGCTTTTCTTGTTCCTGAAGTTGTGCGCTTAACATAAGAACTCCAGATAGTCCCGTTGCCAAGGAAAGATCGGGTGTTGTTACTTTGCTTTTTTCGAGGAGTCTTATTAACTTCTTAGGTTCCATTAACGTGTGTTTGAACTGACGTAGAAACTCTTCCATATTTATTTCAAATATTTCAGTATTTTTTTCCATTAGTGGGGTTCCCTCCCTAAACACCAGATATTTATTTTGCCTTTTTTAAATTATTCATTTGCAGTCTATATAGTCTAGAGTAGACACCAGCTATCTCCAAAAGTTCCTCATGAGTGCCTCTTTCTACCACTTCCCCTTGCTGTAAAACAAGAATATGATCGGCAAAGTGCATAGAGGTATAACGATGGGAAATGAATATTCCTATTCTTCCTTCAACTAAATCACCGAACTTTTTAAAGATATTTGCCTCAGCCACTGAATCTAACGCAGCACTTGGTTCATCTAAAATATATAACGAAGCATCACGCATAAAAGCTCGAGCAATAGCTAATCGTTGCCATTGTCCTCCCGAAAGTTGATAACCATCTAGAAAATACTTTCCTAACTGTGTATTCTTCTGTTTAGGTAAGGTTTGAACAAATGCTGTAAGGCCAGACTTTTCTATAGCATCATTCACTCTATTTTCATCGTTTAGATTGTCAATATCTCCGAACCCGACATTTTTCCATAGACTCATCTCGTAGTTCACAAAATCTTGAAAGACTACGCCTAATTCCTTATAAAATAGTTCCGTTGGTATATCCCGAATGGAAATACCATTAATTAATATTTCACCTTCATAATCATTATACAATTTACATATCAGCTTAATTATTGTAGATTTACCAGACCCATTTTGGCCAACTAAAGCAAGTGTTTCTCCTCTTCTAAGTTTGAAATTAACGTTTTTTAAAACATAATTTTCTGTTGCTGGATATTTAAAATATACATTGCGAAACTCAATGGTTTCAATTTCGGAAAAGAATACAGTCTGTTTATCTTTTGTTAAAGCTCCTTCATCGTGACCATCTTTTAAATCTAAAAAGAAAAATAACTGTTGTATATATAAATTATTTTTACAGATATCAACAATATCCCAAACAATGGTTTGAGAGTTAGTATAAGTCAAAGTAATGGCAGAAAAATAGGCAACTAAATTACCGATATTTATATCACCATAAAATCCGGCATAAGCAACATAAAAAACGATGATACCGACAATAATATTCCCACATAATTGCGAGACAATAGACAATTGTGTTCGTTTATTTGCCAAAAATTTATCTTCTTTAAGAAATTGATTAATGATGTTCCTATATTCTTTTAATAGATAATTACTTAAACGATAAATCTTCGCTTCTTTAAAGCTGGAATCCCGCGTTTGTAATTGTAAAAGATACCATGACTTACGTTGATTTGGTACACGATGATAATGAATAAGAAATTCTTTTTTTCCTAAACTTAAATAAGCAAAAAAGAATAGTATAGGAACAAGCCCTAGAAGCAATGTCAATTTCCAATTCCAGGTTAATAGAATTCCAGCTGAAGAAACAAGCGTTACCGCGCCAGTAATAATAGATAGTATTTGTTGAAAGATTTCATATGGTCTAAAATCAGCTTCTTGCTGCGACCGTTGCAATTGATCCTGAATTAATGAATTTTCAAAGTTAGGCAAACTCATCTTTCCAACCTTTTTTATAATTTCAACTTTTACATGGTTAGAAAGATAGGTTTGATAGACGGTCGATGTGTGCATTTGGAAGATCATTAAAAGTTCATTTAAAAAGAATAAGCTAACGAAAACAGCGAGAGGAACCAAGACAATATTAAATTCACTCGTTTGGTTGTTTAAGACAATCGTATTCACTACTTGTTGTGTTGCAATTAAAGTTAAGGCAGGCATTAACCCTCTACTTATACTAAGCACTAAAATACAAAAAAAATAAAATTGGTTTGCTTTCCATAAAATATTAAAGATGCGTGGCCATAGTGAAAAAGTAAATATAATACTTCTTATACTTATTGAGTCTACATTAACCATTATTTTGTACTTCCTTAACTGCATTTTTCTGATTGATCAGTGTATAAAGTAGATGCCTATATAAAGTAATTGCCCTTTTTTCAAATACCCGATCGATTCCAATAAGCCGATTCATATGTAGATGAATCATACTGTCTAGAATATGGGTTTCATCAGAATATAAAAGATGTTCCAATTTATGCTGTTCAATAGCATGTTTGTAAGAAACCAGAGCATCGTTTCGTTGGTGGAGACAGTGAAGGATAAACCTTTCTTCCTCCGAATTGCTGTTAAAACCGTTCAAATAATCATTGAAAAACTGAATGAAAGTGCTTCTATTCTCTCGAAAGTCCTTTAAATACGCTTTATAATTAGTAGAACGGTTCAAAAAATCTAATTGCTGTTCAAAGGACCAACCGTAAGTAGACATATAATGGCTAATGTTTAAAATAGCAAGTTGATCTGAAGGCATCGTTAATCCTACAGTTTGTTTTCTATTCAAAATATCTAAAGATAAAAGACTATCGGAGTAGAATAATTGCTCGGCAACATTCATAAGACCAGGAGAGCCATACCTTTCTATTTCGGGATCATATGTATCAACTGTGCATTTATTAATAATACCTATCTCTAGCATGGAATTTAACCAATCACGAAGAGTTGCAATTGCCTCCTCGGAAATATTGGGTATATTAAATCGAAGTCTGATATGAAATTTAGGGTCTCTATAGCGCATAAAGAAAAAATGGTTATACCAGTTATTATTTTTTATAAAATAATAAAGATGCTCTCCTAAGAATTCTTCTACTCTATTCTCGGCGCAGTAAATTTTTAAATAGATCCAATTACTAAAAGGCAGAAATATCCGGTCTTCATTAGGAATTATCGATAATGGACTTTTTTTAATTTGCTCAGTAAATCTATGTTCATCGACCCATTTACTTTTATTTATGAAAGAAAATACTATTTCCCTAGCATATCCTTCTTCACTATCCAAATATTCGAGTAACGTTAATGTTGTACCATGCTCTAGTTTTGCTACTTCCCGATAGAGATCCTCCATGTGAACTTTATTGTGCAAATCATATAATATTTGATTATCTAAATTAGAAAGATAAACAAATCTAGGTATCTGGTATTTTCTTTTTAATTCAGAAAACTCCAAGCTAAAGTCATTAAAACTTTTTTGTTTTTTAAACATATAGGAATGAAGCGTCCATCTTGCACGGCTCAAAATAATATTCTTATACGTGATTCTTGGTAATGCAGGGAGATTTAAACTAATAATATTACTAAAAAAATATGGATAATTTGTACCCATTCGCTGCATTCCTACTTCAATTAAAAAGCGATAAATATTAGAGCAAATATCTGGATTTAATCTATGACTACTGACAGGAATTATTTCTTTCTGTAGTTTCTTAGATTTTAAGTAAAGCGAATCATGTGTGCTCCCAACAACAACATCTGAAAGCTCAATATGATTTTCATGGTAGTAGTTGCTTACGATGTTTAAAGTATAGTCCCTTCTATTTTTAATTTGACATACATTTAAATTACGAGGATCTATAGTAGCTGGGGTTACTTCTACTAACAATGCATCTGGATGCAATTCTTTTTCTTTCTCATTAATATGTGACCAATATTCTTCTGCTTCAGGAAAATAGTTTATAAACCTCCCTATCGTCGATCCAGCTCCGTTAGCATATGGATTAGCTCCCAGAACAAAGTTGGTTTGATCACCCTTCTTAATAGTCGTAAAAAACATATCAAGGGAATCTGGGGAACGATACTCTTGACTATTCAAATTCCTAATAACATCAATATGTTTTTTTGTTAATTCAAGTTCATTCTTGTTCATTAAAAATGTTTCTGTAATCCATTGAATAAATAAATTATCTATAAATCCGAGTGGATCTTTAGCATTATTCTCCTCACTATTATTTGGATTTGGAGGGTAAGTATAGGAATTAGGAGCACCAATACCAATATCATTATCTAACAATTCTATTAGGGGCACTTCTCTCTCCAATCCGTATTGTTCTAAAAATAAGTTATGGTATTTCTGTAAATTATGATTCACAATTCCACCATTCAAAGCGGTAAGCTGACACAACAAATTAGTAACGTCTTCTATATTTTCTTTTATAGCATCCGATAGAGTAAATGGTTTCCCCTCAGTAATCAGATCAATTTTCAAAGGATCTTTAACGTGTATTAATTTCCTCATCTTTTTCGTTAACTGATGGAAAAATTCTAGACCTTTTCCAATTTCTAGTTCCTCATACTCATTTATTAACAAATCCAATTCTTTTAGTTCGCGGGTTAAGGGATGATCATAATTAACCTCCTCTAATATCGTTAGAATCATTTTCAAAGGATTACTAATTGTATTGGTTAATTCTAAGTTGGTAATTAAAAACTCTTGTTGAATCAAATTAAATAAGAATTTGATAATAATTTCCTCTTCTACCCCTGGGTTTTTCTCCGATAAGATACGTAACATTTCAAGAAATGGAATACCGTTCTTTGTATGCTTAACTACGTCTTGAATAATCTTATTATAATTTATAGTAGTTTCTGTATATGAAATATCAGACTCGTCATTTTTTACACTGTTCGAACTAAAAGCAAGCTTTGCTCGATTCCCTTTGGCTAAGATACTTCCATTTACTTTAATATCTAAACTATAAATCAACTCCACATCACTTTGTAATAGCTTCACTAATTGATGAGCCCATTCCATATCAACTTGAACCTTTTTTCGGTAAGTAAACGAATCGTGAATAGGAGTGTGTTCATGATGAAACGTTCCAATTCCTACTGAAGCACATAAGCCAAACGGTGTTGTTCTAGTTGATATACGGTTTAAGTACCGGAAAACACCTTTAATAACATTTCGTTTATCTTTGGATCTACTTTCTAAATTAGTTCTTTCAATCGAGAAATACAAGGAGGGACTGGATACGGATATTATTTCCTTTATTGCTTTATTACCCAAAACAAGGTTCTTAAAAAACAGTAACTGCTCATCCATTGACATATTGTTTAAAAACTTTTCAGAGACATGATTAAAGAAATATGACATACTCTCGAAAGGTGTCCTTACCATAAAACGATCCAAAACTTGAAGGTTAGATGTTGATTTTCGAGATGTTAGATGGTTTTTTTTCATGTTTCTAGCTCCTTTTTGAAATAAGAAGTTCATCTCGCGGATATAACTTAGAGATGAACTTCTCATTTTAGTAAAAATTATTTATTGCCACAGCCAAAGGAAATACACACTAATGTTGGGCAACTTCTAGATGGACACGCACGGAGTGACACTCTAATAGGTGAAACCGTGTTTGGCGTAGCCACTCCTTTAACTGATACTGAATTTTTTTGTACATTTAGTTCGAAATCCTTTTGCATAATTATTTCTACCTCCAATATTTTTTATTTTGTGATATCACATGCTCATAATAGAATGCACCAAAAAATAAGTCAATATTGCTATTTTTTCCATTAATGATATAATATATCAAGAATGTTACATATATTTCGTAAATGTTACGATTAACATAATATTTTATAGTTTTTGTTTTTTTGTTCTTACATAAACTTAATTAATGTATTATTGAAATAGTTACTTGATTCTGCGAAATTCTTCTTTCTTTCCTGAAGGTCATAGGCTCAAATCTATTTTCTACCAGAAGTCGAATCAAAGTTTCGCAAAAACATACCGGGCTGACTAGTACGTATTACGTTTTTTAAGTTAATTCCAAAATTATGACAGGGGTGATTGGTTTTGAGGGAGAGAATTTTAACAGCAGCTTTAACATTATTTGCCCAAAAAGGCTATTACGCTTCCAGTGTTCAGGAAATCGCTAATTGTGCTGAAATATCTAGGAGTACGTTATACTCGTATTTTACGTCAAAAAAACATATCCTTATTTCCGTTTATCAGTTTTATCTAGATAGCTTATATGAACGCTTACAGCTAGAGTTAATAGAACATAGTGAGTTTGAACAAAGACTACATACTTTTAAAAAGATATTAAGAAACTATTTAAGTGTTCCATTTGAACATGAAGAGTTTTTAATTATGCAAATGAATGAACAAAATATTAATGACCCAGAAGTGGCGAATTATGTTATCGAGAAAAGAAATCAAATTTACAAAAGACTTGTGGAAATCTTGCAATATCTAGGCGGAAAAGAATTAAACTATTGTTCACTAGATATGGTAATTATTTTAAATAGTATAGTTGAGGAGTACAGTACGGTAGCCATTTATGACCGTAAAGATTTAGAATTGGACGATCTTGTTGAGTATATTAGCCAGATTATTACATGTATTTATAAAGGTTTTATTTCGAATCAAATCGTTCCCTTATTGGAGGCTTATGATTTCTCGGAAGAAAGAGAAAATGAAAACGAAAATGAAATCGATGTGTGCTCTGTCCTTAAAAGAAAAGTGGAGGATTTAGAATTAATTATCAAAAATATTCAATTATCAAGAGAGGAGTTCGTAGAAGTAAGTACCTCGGTAAAATTAATACGTAAAGAGCTCGAAAAATCGCAGGGTGGTGATTTAATAATCATACTAGGTTTATTACGTAATATACAGCAAATAAAAGATTTAAGGTATACTGTGGACGTTTGTACTTCAATCATTCAACAAAATTATCTTAAGTAGGTGATCTCTTGTTAGGTGAATTAATAGAAGTCTTTCATATTATTTTACAAATTGTAAAAGGGGAAATACCGCTTACACAGGTTTATACGGTCATTTTTTTACTTATTGCTGTTAGTTTGCTCCACATCGTAAGTGAAGTTATCAAATCCAAAGGAAAAATCAACTTATTAAAATTAATGATGGAAGGAATGGCTACAAGTATTATTATTTTCGTGTTTTACATGGGGGTTTACTTGTTTATATTCAAGATCTTTCACTCCTTTATTAATACAAGTAATGTGCTTAGGGATGAGAACTTAATCTGGTACACGATTATATCGTTCTTTTGTTTTATAACATTATTTTCCTTATTCTATCTTTATAAGAAATTCAATTTATTCGGTCGTTTAGTTATATCCGCTATTCATATCTTGTTGACAGTTTCAATTTTAACGCTAGTTAATAAATATTTGATACCGCAATCAGAATTACCTATATCAGCTATTGTTTGTACGCTTCTATTAAATTTAGGATTTAGTATATTCTTTATTACCTTTGGTACAGAGTCGACACAAAAGGGAAATGAAGGAAAAAAAGTCGCAAAATAATATATTAATGGGACAAAGAGGCTCAATGACCCATTTTTAAATCCTCGGTTTAATGCTATCGACGAACTTGGCTGCGGCGCGGGAGAGTGGGACTGTTTTTAAATGGACAATACCGATATACCGGCTCGGGATTTCCTCTTCCAGCAATACTTCATGGACAATACCGCGGTTTAAATACTCACGAGAAAACTCGCGAACAACACAAGATATGCCTAAGTTCCCTTTCGCAAAATCCATAATAAGATCATAAGAACCAAGTTCGAATACCGGAGACAGTTCATACCCTCTTTCTTTAAAAAACGCATCCACATAATCGCGGGAGACCGTATTTTTTTCAAAAAAGATGAGCGGTAGTTCCATCAAATGATCATAGCTGATCCGATGTTTCGAAATCCGTTTATATTTATCCCCGCAAACGAAAATATCATGAATTTCCATACATGGCGTAACGTCGAACTGCTCATCAGCTATCGGCAAATTACATACCCCGACATCCGCTTCCCCTGCTTTCAAAAACCCCAAAATCTCAGGAGTAGTTCCATTTAACACCTTCAGCTTAATTCCAGGAAAACGCGCATGAAATTCTTCCAAATAAGGTAATAAAAAATAACGGGAAATCGTATCCCCAACTGCAATCCGCAACTCACCACGCCTAAGCCCCTTATACGCTTGAATTTTATCTTCCGCAACGTCGAGAATCCCTAACGCGGAGCTCACGTGCTCCTGCAGCACTTTCCCCTCTGTCGTTAACACAACACCTTTTGGGGTCCGGTAAAACAGCTTGACTTCAAGCTCCTTCTCCAGCCGGGAAATTGCTTGACTCACAGCAGACTGGGTCATAAATAGTTCTGTTGCCGCTTGAGAAAAGCTCTTATTTTGACTGACAATCTGAAACACACGGTATAAATCCAAATTCTCTATCATATAAATTCTCCTAATGACAGGTATTATTATTATTAATTTTACTTATATCACGGATTACAGGTATAGTAAAGAAGGGAAATCAAAAGTTAACAGGGACGTACATAAAGTGAAACTTCATTTAGTGGGGTATGACAGACCGTTAGTGCGTGATAAATATATTCTCATAAAGATTAGGAGAGATTAGATTGGTAAGAGCAGTAGGTACAACAGCACGTGGACTCAGAGCACCAATTATCAATGAAGGCGATGACCTTGAGGGAATCGTCGTCGAAACCGTTTTACAGGCAGCAGAAGTCGAAGGGTACCACATCCGCGACCGTGATATTGTCTCATTAACCGAGTCGATTGTTGCACGGGCACAAGGAAACTATGCGAGCATCGAAGCGATTGCGGAAGATATTAAAAGAAAATTTGCTGGCAAAACGGTTGGAGTCATCTTCCCAATCCTTAGCCGGAATCGCTTTTCCAGCAGTTTGAGCGGAATTGCCCGCGGCGTTAAGAAAATTGTCCTCATGCTGAGCTACCCGGCCGATGAGGTTGGCAACCATTTAGTCAGCATTGATGACTTGGATGATAAAGGGGTCAATCCATGGACAGATGTTTTGACAGAAAAAGAATTCCGCGAGTTATTCGGAGATCGCAAGCACCCGTTCACTGGAGTCGATTATATTGAATATTACCGTAGTATTGTGGAAGCTGAAGGAATTGAATGCGAAATTATTTTTTCCAATAACGCGAAATCAATCCTGGACTACACGAAGCATGTCCTCACTTGTGATATCCATTCGCGCCAGCGGACGAAACGGATCCTAAAGAAACACGGTGCGGAAACTGTTTACGGACTGGACGATATTTTGACAGAACCGATTAATGGCAGTGGTTATAACGAAGCATACGGCCTACTCGGTTCCAATAAAGCGACGGAAGAAAGTGTGAAACTCTTCCCGAATAAATGTCAGGAATTAGTCGATGGGATTCAAGAAAAAATTAAACAAGCAACTGGAAAGACAGTTGAAGTAATGGTGTACGGTGACGGTGCTTTTAAAGACCCGGCCGGGAAAATCTGGGAGCTAGCAGACCCTGTCGTTTCCCCAGCTTACACAGCAGGTCTGGAAGGCACACCGAACGAAATCAAATTAAAATATTTAGCTGATAATAACTTCAGCCATCTGCGCGGAGATGAATTGGACGAAGCAATTGCAGCATTCATTGATAAAAAAGGTGATGACCTTGTCGGATCGATGGAGGCACAAGGTACAACACCGCGAAAACTAACCGACTTAATCGGCTCTCTATCTGACCTCACGTCAGGAAGCGGCGACAAAGGAACACCTTTTGTCTACATTCAAGGGTACTTTGATAACTATACTGATCAAAACTAATTTTAAAACCGGACCACTGGAAAAATTCTTCCTTGTGGCCCCGGTTTTATTCAGCTTCCAGCCGAAGTGGCAGCCGCTGATTGATCTGCTTTCACACAATCGATTGCGACAACAAGAGAAATTATCAGATTTTCTTGGGATTCATCATTGACTCTAACTTGATAACTATCACCCCAAGTAAACCATTTCTTTTTCACATCACCAATGAACTCTCCGTGCTGATACACTTCAAAGTCCATGCCCCACCAATCTCCTGTCACCTCTAAGCCAAGCGCATCAATCGTATAACGTGGTTTAAAAAATGAAAATTCCTTTTTTATTGTGATGACTTCTTCGCCGGCAACAGCAACGGTGAACTTCGGCATCCACGTAAGCACACGTTTCGTAATCCGGGCAACTTCCGCTTCTCTTTCATCCTTAATCGTATAGACTTTCGGGATTTTCATAAAGCTGCCCTCGACGATATATACATCACGCTCATCCGCATCTTTCACCGTAAATCTGCCACTCAGACTGAGTAGTTTTTGCTTTATATACAATTCTTTCATAAAATACCCTCACACTTCGTCAGATTAAAACTCTTCATAGACAGCTGGATCTTGGTCTTTCTGTCTCCCGTCCGGACGAGTCAATTCGGCTATTCTTTTCATTTCTTCCTGTGATAGTTCAAAATCAAAAATTGCAAGATTTTCCCGCTGACGGACAGGTGAAGTCGATCTTGGAATAGCAACCGATCCCAGCTGATAATGCCAGCGCAGAATAACTTGGGATACGGACTTATTATGGCGCGACGCAATTGCCGTTAGAATATCATTATCAAGCACGTTATTCACACGAGCAAGTGGACTCCAGGATTGTGTCTGAACATCATTCTCTTCATGCCATTTCCGCTGCTCCTCCTGATTGAAGAACGGGTGCAACTCAATCTGGTTCACACTTGGCTTCACACCGGTTTCTTTTTCCAGTCGTTCGATATGCTCCGGCAGGAAATTACTCGTTCCGATTGAACGAACCAAGCCCCATCTTTTTGCATCAATTAACGCCTGCCAAGCTTCGACATACACATCCTGCTTCGGGTTCGGCCAGTGGATGAGGTACAAATCATAGTAATCGAGATTCGCTCGGTACAAGGACTCTTGAATTGTCTGCACAGCCAAGTCGTATTGATGGTATCTCCCCGGCAGCTTCGACGTGATGATTAAATCTTGACGCTGCACCCCGGTTTTCCGGACAGCTTCCCCTACTGTACCTTCGTTTTCATAGTTATAAGCGCTATCAAGCAGGCGATACCCATTATCTATCGCACTTGTAATCGACTGGACTCCAACGTTACCATTCATTTTATACGTCCCCAGCCCAATTGCTGGGATTGTTAGTCCATCATTTAATGTAATTTCAGGAATTGATCTGATCATATAAAACCTCTCCTTTTCTATTGATTGCTCTATTTAAATGAGTAATTAAATTTAGTATAACACACTCACCGACCTGATTTCTGTTACTTCTTCCTTTGACAGTCTATAATAGACCATAATGAACGTCATCAGGGAAGAGAGGTGTTTTCAGATGGTTGGTATGGGATACCGAACGATTAAAACAGCAGTCGGTGCAGGAATTGCGATGTGGTTTGCAAGCCTTGTAGACATCCAATTTGCTACTTTTGCAGCGATTCTTGTCATTATGTGTATTGAACGGACGAAAAAACGAACCATTGATACAATTAAGGATAAATTTTTTGCTTGTCTTCTTTCACTTGTGCTCGGAATGGGTGTCTTTGAATTATTAGGCTATCACCCGATTGTATTTGCGATTTTCATCCTTCTCTTTATACCTATCTTAATGAAAGCGCGGATTCAAAACGGGTTTATTACGAGCATGGTTGTCCTCTCCCATATTTATATGATTGGAAATGCAAGTTTTGAAGTGTTCTACCATGAACTATTTATCATTTTCACAGGGATTGGAATTGCCTTCCTTGTAAACAGTATTATGCCAAGTATGAAGAAGGACATCGATCGATATAAATATGAAATTGAAGAAAAATATGCAAAGATCCTCTATGAATTCCATGCTTTTTTAAAAGATAACCACCGGAATTGGGACGGACAAGAGATCAATGAAGCGGAAGAAATTATTAATCAAGCGAAATCGATGGCCACCCAGGATATTGAAAACAATCTATTACAAGAAAAGAGAACGGATTATCATTATTTCAGATTGCGGGAAGAGCAACTCGCCACGTTACGACAAATGCTCCCGATTATCGGCATCGTCTCCCTCTCAGAGATCCACGTGGAACAACGTGAAATGGTTGCCGACCTATTCTTGAACATTAGCGAAAACGTCCGCACGAAGAACGTTGATTCAGTTCTTGAAAAACTGGAAGCTTACGAAGAAGTTTTTCGTGAAGATGAGCTGCCAAAGACAAGAGAAGAATTCGAAGTACGGGCCAATCTCTTTTACCTGCTTTTTGAAATCAAGAATTATTTGCTGGTTAAAAAGAAAGTGATGCGGCAGCGCGAGCCTTTTTCCAATCGGGCTAGCGTGCAACAATCAAGACTAGAATAGAAGGAAGCGAAAAAGCGATGATTGAACTGCGAGAATTAACAACGCCGGAAGAGCTACAAGAAGTAAATGCTTTAGAGACAAGAATCTGGGCGACGGAAATTGTGCCGCCCCACCTGACCATCACCAACGTGAAGAATGGCGGAATCATGATCGGAGCATATGCAGATGGTAAGCTATGCGGCTTCAGCTACGGTTTCCCAGGCTTCCGTGATGGAGAAGTTTATCTCTGCTCTCACATGCTTGGGGTCGATGAACCTTACCGTTCCTGCGGGATTGGTGAAAAATTGAAACAGAAACAGCGGGAGATTGCGCTTCGAAAAGGCTACCGCAAGATGAACTGGACATTTGATCCGCTGGAAACACGAAATGCATATTTGAATTTGACGAAATTACACGGAATAACACATACATATATAGAAAATTGCTACGGTGACATGGAAGACGGCCTGAATCAAGGACTTCCTTCCGACCGGCTTGAGCTGCATTGGCATTTGGAAAGCCCCCATGTGACTGGTCGGGAAATTAGCTTTCCAGAAACAATTATCCCATTTAATTCGATTACTTTCACGAAGGATGAACTACCTGTTTATGTAACGAATCATATTGGAAATCTCACAGCAGAAGCCTATTCGCTGCTCGTCCCTAAAGATTTCCAACATTTAAAGCAAACGAATAAAAACCGCGCACTAGACTGGAGATTGAAGACGAGATATGCTTTTCAACGTCTGTTTCAAGCTGGATTTACAGCCGTAGAGCTGCGAGTTATGGACCAATATGCCGCTTATATTTTTATAAAGTGAAACTTCACTCCGTGGGGTTTTCCCCATATTTAGAGATGGGGGTAGTACAGACCGCTAATGCGTGGTATAAAACAGTATTAATCTTGGAGGAAATGAATCATGAAATTGACAGAGATCACCATCCGTCATTTACAAATGAAATTAAAATCCCCTTTTGCAACAAGTTTCGGAACGTTGGAAAATAGGGACTTTCTAGTACTAGAAGCAAAAGACAAAAGTGGAACGATTGGCTGGGGAGAATCCGTCGCCTTCCGTGCTCCTTGGTATACAGAGGAAACGATGATGACGAACTGGCATATGCTCGAAGACTTCCTCATCCCACTTATCTTGAATAAAAAATTGGAGCATCCAGATGAAGTGAGTAATATTTTTTCCCCGATTCGTAAAAACAATATGGCTAAGTCCACGATTGAAGGAGCGATTTGGGATATCTATGCCCAGCAGACGAATCAATCGCTTGCGGCGGCTCTTGGCGGTAGTGCTCGGCGGATTGAAGTCGGAATCAGCATAGGTATTCAGCGGACTACTGCTGACCTTATCCAACTCATTCACCAGTACGTGGAAGAGGGCTATAAACGCATAAAGGTGAAAATCAAACCAGGGAAAGATGTGCAAATCATCCGTGCTTTACGCGAACATTTTCCGGATCTCCCGATTATGGCAGATGCCAATTCCGCTTATTCATGGGAAGACCTTGATACGTTAAAACAACTTGATGAATTTAACCTCATGATGATTGAACAACCACTTGCCTCCGATGATATCGTCGACCATGCCAAGCTGCAAAAGGAGCTGAAAACACCGATTTGCTTAGATGAAAGCATCAATTCGTTGGAAGATGCGCGAAAAGCGGTGGAACTCGGAAGCACAAAAGTTATAAACGTGAAAATTGGTCGTGTTGGCGGATTGACCGAAGCGAAACGAATTCATGATTACTGTGCAGAAAAAGGCATTCCCGTCTGGTGCGGCGGTATGCTTGAATCTGGAATTGGCCGGGCTCATAATATTGCACTGACATCGCTCGCAAATTTTACTTTGCCAGGTGACACATCGGGGTCCGACCGCTATTGGGAAAAGGATATCATCTTTCCGGAAGTAATCGCGGATGACGGCTATATTATGGTTCCTAAGAAATCCGGGATTGGCTATGAAATCGACCAGGAAACAATTGAAGCATTTACGGTCAATAAAAAACATTATCGATGAATAGACTTCCGGACGTTTTTTCTGTCGGTATTTGGGGAACGATTGAATATAAGAAGGATGATTCAGGATTCTTTGCATTCTCACGTAGCAGACAACAATAAGAAGGAGTGTCTCTCAGATGACGACGTATAATAAACTTGTCCGTGATGGTATACCGGCAATATTGGAACAAAACGATCAAGCGTTCAAAACCGAAACCCTTAATCAGGATCGCTATATTATGGAACTGAAGAAGAAATTGAATGAAGAAGTAATGGAATATCAGGATGCAGCAAATGATGAAGATGCATTAGAAGAACTTGCCGATATCTTGGAGGTCATGCAGACCCTTGTCGGTATTCACGACACATCGATGGAAGAAGTAGAAAAACGTCGAGTGAAAAAGGCAGAGGAATATGGTGGGTTTGAAGAGAAGATTTATTTGATCGATGTAGAGGAGAAATAATAATGAGGCACTTTAATGAATTTCATAATACTTATTTAATGCTTCACCATCACCATATGTAGTTGGTTCGTTCCCAACTACATATGGTGATGAAAAAGCCGACTTTGGTAATTATGAAATTCATTTACTTAGTTAGATTTTTCCCTAAGTGCCTCATTTTTTAATGCCTTATCCCCGGATTGTTCGAGTTTTTTCGCCCGCACATTCCCTTTATAGATAAAATAAAGTGCAAGCACCATAAACAGGATAGCAAGCCCCCGTTTCGCATCTAAAGGAATGACGGTAACGTGGAACCAACCGAAATGGTCGATGATAAGTCCCATCGACAGCTGCCCGCTGATGACGAGGATACTTGTTGATATCATCCCAATTTTTGGAACTACCGTAATATTAATAAGAACAAAGAGCACGCCGCAAAACACACCAAGAAGCTGCCATTTCGGCGCCTCAAAGAGGGCAAATAAATCTCCCCGGCCAAAGAAAAGCACAAGAATCGCAAGCAAGCCTGTCCCAGTAAGGAAAGAGATGAGTGCACCTTCAATTGTCCCGATTCTCCTACCTAATGAGGCATTGACGGACGATTGACTGCTTACCAAGAGTCCACCCATCATCATAAGAAGTATTCCAAGTGTGCCCATTCCCCGTCACCTCCTACTGAATCAAAATAAGAGCAATAAGCATGGACAGAATCGCTAAGATTTTCTCTCGGTTGATTTTCACCTGACTCGCTCCGAGCCAGCCAAAATGTTCAATCACTGTACTCATCAGCAACTGCCCGATGATTAATGCGACCATCGCAATGCCAACGCCGACAAACGGAACACTGATGACAAGCATCGTTAAATAAATGACCCCTAAAAATCCGCCAAAGAGCGTCCATTTAGGAACCGTAACAACATTGGAAAGCTTGCCTTTCCCGAGAAAAAGCCATAATAACCCGAGCATGACGGAACCAACTGCAAAGTTATAAAAACTCGTTTCCAATTGGCCAATCCACTTACCGAGCTGTCCGTAGAATGCCCCTTGGAAACTTACAAGGATTCCCGCCAGTAATGCAAAAAGATAAGCTGTATACCGCATTCCTTCGTTTCCCCACCTTATTCGACTAAAATTCGCTTCTTGTCTAGGCACCTAATGCTTGCCAGACCGCCGCATATACATGTTTCAGTGGTATTTGATGTTTTTCGGCAATTTCCTTACATTCCTCATACTCCGGAGAACTCTGGAAAACTTCCCCATTCCGCAAGCCTTGTTTCACCGTAATTGGTCCCCATTCCGTTTCCACTTTTATAAATTGTCTTTCCATTCGGTGCACGGTAATAGGATAATAGCGGATACCGAGGGTAGTTGTCTCCGTTAACAAAATTTCTTTCATTTTCTCTAACTTTTCTTCAGAACACAACAGCTGAAGCAAAATACCTGGACGATTTTTCTTCATATAAATCGGTGAATAGATACAATCATTCGCTCCAGCAGCAAACAACCTGTCCATCACATACCCGAGCCACTCACCCGGCACATCATCTAGGTTCACTTCCATTTTAAACATGTTGTCATCAATATGTTCTTCATTCGGTGGATGCTTGTGTTCGATATCCATCCACTCCCTCTTCACCATTAGCGATTCGGTCAATCATGACAGCCTGGTAAGCACCGCCGAAACCGTTATCGATATTCACGACGCTCACCCCGCTCGCACAAGAATTTAGCATCGTTAGCAAGGCGGAAACACCTTTAAAACTTGCTCCATATCCGATACTTGTTGGAACAGCGATGACAGGATGCGACACAAGCCCGCCTACAACACTCGCTAATGCTCCTTCCATCCCTGCAACAACTACCGAAACGGTTGCCCCTTGAATTTCCTCCGCATGTTCAAGCAGCCGGTGAATTCCTGCAACCCCGACATCATAAAAACGACGCACATTACTCCCGAACAGCTCAGCAATAATCGCTGCTTCCTCAGCAACCGGCAGATCCGAAGTTCCCGCACAAAGCACTGCAATATAGCCAGTGCGTGTCTTCACCGTCTCCTTTGCTTTCCATGATAGAATTCTTGCCGTGTCATGATAAGAAAGCTCCGGGTGGCGTTTCAGAATTTCTTCCGCCTTTTCTTTCTCAACCCTTGTCACGACGACATCATCCTGATTTTCTTTCATGGCCGTAATGATTGCTGCAATCTGCTCCGGCGTCTTCCCTTCCCCAAAAATAACCTCGGGAAAGCCTTGACGTTGCTTCCGGTGATGATCGACCTTGGCAAACCCTAGCTCTTCATAGGTTGCCAAACTTTTCATTGCTTCTTCTATCGTTAATTCTCCTGCTTGAACTTGCCGTAAAATTTTCTCCATGTTGTCACTTCACTTCCGTCATTACTCTTCTCCAATTACTACCCGCAACACGTTCGGATGTTTCGGGAAGCTTTTCGTTCCTGCTCCGTAGCCAATAAAATCGACCTTCATTGGCGGAAAAGCGATAAATTCTTCTGCGATCACCGCTGCAAAAGCCGCTCCAGTCGGTGTTGTAAGCTCTGATTTTAAATCACTTTTCCCTAATGGAACACCTTTTAAAATCTCGAGCGTTGCTGGCGCAGGAATCGGGTAAATACCATGATCAATATGAATTTGCCCCGAACCCGTTGGAACAGGAGCTGATTTAACTTTTTCAATACCGAGCTGTTCCAATAAAATCGCTGCCCCAACTATATCAATAATCGAGTCCACTGCTCCAACTTCATGAAAGTGCACGTCAGCCAGCGGCATGCCATGAATTTTTCCTTCTGCTTCTCCGATTTTTTTAAAAATACGAAGGGATGTGTCTTTTACATATTCCGTCAACTCTGAATTTGAAATCAGGTCAACGATATCCTTGTAGGAGCGGTGATCTTGGTGGTGATGACCGTGTTCATGATGATGTCCATCATGACCGTGATGATGGGTATGCTCTTCGTGATCATGCGTGTGTTCGTGCTCATGATGATGGTGATGATTTTCCGCGGTGAGTATACAATCAAATTTGGTCGCTGTAATTCCATTTTTATTGACGGTGCTCACCCTTAGTTCATATTCTTCCTCAATATGTAATTTCTTCAATTCTGTTTCTAGTTTAGAAAAATCGCCGCCTGCATCAAGCAAAGCACCGATTGTCATATCTCCGCTTATTCCAGAAAAACAATCGAAATACAGTGTCTTCATCTTTATTACTCCCTCTTTCCAGTCTAGTTAAAGCTACTTCAACGTTAAAAAGAGCAGTTTCCAATCGTAACGAATGAAAACTGCTCACTTTTTTAAGCAAATGCCTTTTGATTGGACTTCAACTGTTCTTGCTCGATTACTTCGTTCATGCTTCCTGTCCGGTATCCGGCAAGGTCGACCGATACATAATCAAAGCCGAACACGTTCAATTGCTGCTGAATCTCCTCGCGCTTGAATAGCACTTCCGTAATTTTCTCTGGCGCAACTTCAATGCGGGCAACGTTATCATGATAACGAACTCGCACTTTGTCGAATCCGAGAGATTGCAGATAAAGTTCTGCCTTATTCACCCGATTGATGATTTCCGCATTCAATGCTGTACCGTATGGAATACGAGAAGCTAGGCTGCATGACGCTACCTTGTTCCAAACCGGAAGATCCAGTTCCTTCGCCAATGCACGTACATCCGTTTTATAAAAATCTGCTTCCTGCAATACACTGCGGATACCTTCTTCCGTTCTCGCTTTCAGACCTGGACGGAAGTCTGCCTCATCATCCTTGATCATGCCATCGAGTACATATGGGTAATCCATTTCTTTTGCAAACTTGTTCAGATGTGTGTAAAGAAGCTTCTTACTATAGTACCAGCTGTCTGGATTGTTCGCGACAATTTCCGGCTGTTCAAGCTCTTTCATTTCTGTAACATGTACTTCTACACCTAAGCTTTTAGCAAGTTCAACAGCTGCATCACGCTCCGAATCACGGAAAAGCTCAGAATCTACAACAACAGCAAGCACCTGATCTCCCAATTCTTCTTTCGCACGCTTCAATACAACCGCGCTGTCCACACCGCCTGAGAAAGCAACCATCACGCGACCCATATCACGTAAAATACCGCCAAGATGTTTGTTCTTTTCATTCAATTTAACCAATCGATTCACCTCATTTTAGTATTTTTTAGGGTAACATTAAGATAATACTTAATTGTAGTTAAGACTTTATGGAGGCACTTACATTTTTGCAAAGAATAGAAGTGCCAGCTATATTATTATTGTACCATTTATTATCCCATCATCATACTTATTTGATTTATCGACTAAACTAAATATCATTTCACGAAATATCCTTTTCACGGACTTTTTGAACATTCCCTAATAACCAACCTCAACGACCGCATTCACAATATACATTAAATCATTTTCATCCTTTTGGTCCTCAAGGAAAATACCGCTCGTTGTTGCCATACCTCCAGCAACCGTTTCTACCGTTACCGTTCCATAAGGAAGCAGACTTTTAATCTTCTCCTCATTAAGCTTTTCCTCATCTTTTGGTACGGCCAGTTTCACGTTCACCCGCATATTGTTCAAGTCCTGATTTGGCAGCATCTTCTTTATTCCTGGCATAGAATTGTAATGGATGGCATCTAAAATCGCGCGCTCGGCAGCTACATTTACGTCCTGGCCGTGGAGATCAATTCCCATTCCTGCTTCGATAAATATAATTTCTTTCATTTATTTTTCCCCTTTCCATTGTTTTTTAACTTCCACTGAGTGAACAACTTTTGCAAACGTTCCTTGCAATAACTTTAATGCGGCGTAATGTAATTGTTCATTATCCGAGACGACACAATTAGAGGGAACCGTTACGAAGAAATCTCTCATAAAAGCATCACGGGCAGTTGTATCAATACACACATTCGTGTATGCTCCGATAATCGTAAGGTGTCTAATCCCGTTTGAACGTAATAAAAGCTCAAGATTTGTCTGGACAAATGCGCTATATCGATTTTTTACGACAACTTTTTCCCCTGGAAGCGGAGAGAAATCATCGTGGATTTCCGCTCCCCAGCTACCCGGCTCACAGTAAGATAAATTACGTTTCTGGTTAGTTCTGCCAAATCGTTCAATTGCAGAAGGTGATTCTGTCCAAGCACTATGTTCCGAGATCACATGGATCACTGGAACCTTAAATTTCCTAGCTGTTTCTAGCAGATTCTTCATATGTTTCATTTGTTCATGAAAAGCATGAATATCTTTGCCACGTTTACCTGCAGTACCTTCCGGGTGACAAAAGTCATTTTGTAAATCGACTAATAGAAGAGCTGCTTTACCGTTTGTTGTATCCATTTTAAATCTCTTCTAACTTTTTATACGTATTCACCGTCTCTTGATCAAGCAAATAAAGCTGATCCAGTAAAGCAGGGATGAATGTACCTGGCCCTTTTGCTTTCTTCATCGCAAGTTCCGCCGCTATTCCGTATGAGGCAGTCACTTCAACACTTGCTTCATACAGGTCTTCCGTAACACTTAAATAAGGTCCAACGAGGGAAGTGAGTAAGCAGCCACTCGCTGTAATATTCTGCAGCATCGGATGGCCATTGTGACAAAGTGTCGTGCGCGTGCCATCTGTAATTACATCCGTTTTCCCAGTTGCAATAACAACCGTGTCATATTCTTTTGCGACTGCTTGAGCAATTTTCGGATCAATCGATTCAACCGTCGAATCAGGGCTTTTCATGATATCAAGCGCTCCGCCAAGTACGGAAATCTCCCCAGCATTCGCCCGGATGGCAGCAAATTTTACCCTTTCCAGTAATTCATTAATCACTTTCGTACGGAATTTCGTTCCACCTGCTGCGATCGGATCAAGAATGACCGGTGTCCCTTTTTCATTCGCTTTAAGCCCTGCTAATAGCATCGCCTCGGCTCGATCCTCGGTTAAAGTTCCAAGATTTAATACAACCGCATCAGCATGACTCGCATTCTCCTCCGCCTCTTTCGGTGTGTTCGACATAGCCGGAGATGCACCAATCGCAATTAGACCGTTTGCCGCAAAATTTGTCGCAACTTCATTCGTAATGTTATAGATAAATGGACTCTTTTCTCGAATTCTTCCAATGTAATCCATGAAAAACTCCTCCTTTTTATAGAATAAAAGTAATTTATAACAAGGTAGTTCTTAAAAAAACCACCCCTGAGATGGAGTGGTTATCGATACAATTTATGTATGCATGCCAACTCCACTTTCCTACGCTAGTATGAACTAGATCAGGTTCAAAGGGATTAAGAAAAAGTCTTATCTCAGCCTGCAGGCACCCCTAGTGGAAAAGTATATTGTTATTTCTTACTAGTCTATCTTATTTTCAATATAAAAGAAAGGGTTTGGGTGCATGCACCCAAACCCTTTCTTTTATTAGAATCCATATGGCCCAAAACCTGGACCGTACTCCCAGAATCCTGGGCCTGCTCCGAAGCCGGGTCCATAGCCAAATCCAGGCCCTGGACCGAACCAAGGGCCGAATCCCGGTCCGAAACCTGGTCCAAATCCGGGACCAAAACCAGGACCCGGCCCAAAACCAAAGCCTGGTCCACCAGCAATTAATCCGCCGCCTAAAAATCCTAACCCAGCTCCAATCAAACCTGCCGCCAGTGGATCAATACCACCGCCCGGACCAGGGCCATGACCATGACCAGGCGGACGTACCCGGTGCATTTCCGGATGGTGCGGTAACGGATGATACATTGGTGGATTATTTACAAATTCATGCATGTATATGCTCCTTTTCTAGAAAATTTCAACTTAGCCTTTCCCTTCTCTACAGCCTATGGCAGAGTAGATGAAACCGCACTAGGCAAATCCCTATTTTTGGAGTGAATTTTGGGTGAAATAGTGAGATGAATCCTTTTCCCCGGTGACTACGTAGTTAAATTATTGAATTTAATCGGGTTTTGAAGGGGCGATCCGTAAAAAATTGTAAGTGGTAGGACATGGATAAGGTAAGTTAGCATAGGGAGGGGAATAGCGTTTGAGAAAACTTCAGTTTATTATCTTTTATCTATTGTTATTCTGGTCGGTTGCACAGACAACATAGAAAATGAGGATTATTGGGCAGAATCAAGGCTTTGTGATTCAAAGAATGACCTCGTATCCTTGATTTATCTCTAATTTATGGCACAAGTTCCAATATTGATTGGCCGCTTGAAGAGGAGTCTTTAAGGTTTTTATAAGCAATATAAAAAGAAATAATTGAACCAATAAAAAAAAGAGTAGCAGCAACAAAGGCAAGTTCTTCTAAAGATATTGTCTCATTTGCTGAGTTTGTTGATTTTGCCTCTCGTGATAATGACATGACGAGTACACCTCCAAATAACTTTTCCTTCTTTAATGTATTCAAGCAAGGAAAATATTTTACTCTTTTCAAAGAAGAACAGCTTTGGACAATGGCTTAACCTGCGGATTCCTTTTAACCTCCGATATTTTGACAGTTCAAAAGTTTTATAGTAATTTGAATGAATTTCATAATTACCAAAGTCGGCTTTTCCATCAGCATATGTAGTTGAGAACGAACCAACTCAACTACATATGCTGATGGTGATGCATGAAATACGTATTATAAAATTCATTAAATTTAATTGAAATTGGAAATTATCTTAAGTTTTCCTTATACACTGAGACGAGGAATAATCAATATGAAAATAAAGAAGGTGTTTCTTTCTCTGACACTACTCCTTATTTCTTTCGGCATCTTACTTAGTGCGTGTGGCTCAAATATAGATACAAACATGGCTGAACCGATGGCCAATTTTGAATTCATCACACAAGACGAAGAAAAGCTTAGTTTAGATGAGTTGAAAGGCGACTGGTGGATTACATATATGTCCTATACTGATTGTAATATTCCGTGTATCGCCAATACCCGCCTCTTGGGTTCCTGCGCATTCCGGAAATACCGCGATGTAAGCATGTTTAATAATCCAAAAAACGACAGGATCATTCTAATGTTGGACCCGCCCCCCCCAAAAGTTAGAGTAAAAAAACTAACTTTTGGGGGTCACCACCGTTCACCTGTCGTTTTTTTATTCGGCCAAATTTACTCTTATTCAATCCCCTCCGCTATTTGCAGAAGCAATTTCTTCGTCATTTCTGTTCCTTCCCCGATTAATTCAAGGAACACATCTTCATATTCCCAAGTAAGGTACATGAACTCTTCATCAATGACCTCAAGAACCGCTTCATTGCCATTCACGGATACTGTTTCCGTCTCCTCATCTTCATATACTTCCCCATAATCTTCCTGTGAAGGATAGATGCTAAAGACAACTCCATTCCTATCTTCATCTTCATAAATCAGATAAACCATCTCAGACTCATCATCCGAATAGTAATAGGATTCCGTTAGTTCATAACCATCCGGTACGAATGACAAATCAGGAATCGTATAATCCACCGTTTCCTTAATCTCCTCTAGTGACATTTCTTCCTCGACAAATCCAAGATCTTCTTCCCAATCCGCTTCTGTTACAGCACTTTCTTTTACTTCTTCCGGAATTTCAATCGGCTCAACCTCGTTCATATTCGACATCGTTACTTCTGCATTTACTTGATAAGCTTCGCCGTCCATTTCGAACTCGGCTTGCACCGTTTGCGATTGAACGAGCATCGTCTCTTTATCAACCTTCATTTCTGTTTCGAAATTGCTGATGGATAAATCTGAGAAATCCTCCTCTTCCAGCGAAACATCCATCGCCAAATCTCCCATCGTAGCATCAAGATATGGTTCAATCAGTTTCTCAAATTCTTCCCCTTCCCCAGCTAATCTGAGCACATAGACCTCATCTTCTTCTGTCATTTCAAATTGGTCAACGAAAGACTCTAGTTTATCAAGTTCTTCCTGGTTCAACTGGTCAAAATTATCTAATCCCATTTCCTCGTCATCCATGATGAGCCATTCGCCAAACATACTCATATACACTTCTTCACCGACAACATATGTTTCAATATCCATGGAAATCCCAGCCATCCCCATTGCCATATCCAAATAGAGGGTGTCCGGATTATGGGTAATATCAGCTGATCCCTCAATCGTCATTTCCATCTCCATTACTTCTGTATCTATTTTCATATCTGTGGAATAGCTTTCCAAGTCTGCATTTGCTTGAATTGCCTGCTCCAATACTTCGCTTACGTTTAGCTGTTCTTTATCTTCCCCACAAGCAGCGAGCAGCAACAGGCTTGCAAGCAGCAATAAGACAATAGTTTTTTTCATCTCTCATTTTCTCCCTTTTACTTGAATGAATTTCATAATTACCAAAGTCGGCTTTTCCATCACCATATGTAGTTGGGAACGAACCAACTAAATATGGTGATGATGAAACATTAAATACGTATTATGAAATTCATTAACTTATGTAATATTTTTAAAAACAACAATCATATCTAAATGACCTCTGACTTTTCTCCCCTTCCCTCCTATAAACATGTATAGGAAAATTCCATTTGTAAAACTCAAGAATATTATACCCCAATACTTGGAAAAAGGGGATAGTTATTTTAGATGGAAGAAAGCCTTTTAATCCAATAGAATGAAACCTAATGACACGACATTCGTATATAAGTTAAGGAATAAATAAATCGGAGGGTATGCAATGAAAAAGTATCTTGTCTTTATCGTTAGTTTTATTGTCATGTACACTGTATTCCAGATACTGTCTGGCATGTTTCTGACATGGATATATATTCCGGATATGAGTTCCGCTTGGTTCATGAGTGCTAATCTATCGCAGGAAACCGTTATTACAGGCAGTAATTCACTTGGGTTGTCATTGCTTACTGCAGTGCTTGCTGCTTCTGTTGCTTATTTTATTCTATTGAAGTTTGCGGGGCGCAGGAAGGGAAATAATTAAATGAAGCTGAGAAAGGGGCAGGATTCTTTCTCACCTGCCCCCTGAATACTCCCGAATCTGCATCCGGCGATTTTTTCTTACTTGCGCACTTTGGAAAAGACGCTTCTCTTCTTCGGTTTCTGGAATCACCCCACTAACTTGAGTCGGTATCCCTTCGCTATTAATCGCAACCATTGTCAGAATTGCAGTAGTAGTTGTTGTTATGTCACCTGTATCCAAATGCTGGCATTCTACTTTCACATATATCTCCATTGATGTTCGCCCAGTAGAAACGACGACCGCTTCCAACGTTAAGATGTCTCCCGCCTTAGCAGTTGAGAGGAAATTCACCGTATCGATCGAAGCCGTGACAACGACACTTCGGCTGTGCTTCATGGCTGCAATTGCTGCTATTTCATCAATGTAAGCTAAGACTGTTCCTCCAAACACCGTTCCCATATGATTCGTATCCGGTGGTAAAATAAGTTTTGACTGAATAGTTCTTGATAACGTTGCAGGCAGTTTTTCTTTCATTCCATAACCTCTCCTTAGTTCGCTATAGGAATCCACTTACATTAATTACGGGAGAGTCTTTTGAGTAATTTATGAAACAATGAAAAAACCCATCAAAGCAGATGGGTATAAAAAGATAGCATCTTCAATAAAACAGTAATTAATTACCGTTAAAAGTCAGAGTCAACCTTATTATACCTTCCCAGCTCCCGAAGAAGATAATGTTCATAATAATGGCAGGTCTCCTGACTTATGCTTCATCCTACTCTAATTCCTTCCCGTCCAAGACAGTGGATTTACTTATTTCGTCAGCATTTACAGTTGCGGGTACAGTTCTGGGTTCGCACCAGATTCCCTATTAGGTCTTCACAGACACCATGATTACGGGTCTTATCGTATGTAGTTATATTCCAATAAAAAACGAAATATTGTATCATTCATCATAGTATAGATTGATTGAAATCGCAATGTTCGTTAAAGATTATTAAAAGTGAAACATATAATAAACTTGGCACGTAATGAAGGTGTATTGAAAATATTCATTATACCTATTATCAAAATTGGAGTGATTTGGAAAATGGAAATTCATACAGAAAGATTAATACTCATTCCTTGTTCTCATGAATCGCCATCCATCTTTTCAACAAAAGATGACAATCTCAGTCCCCATATCGCGGGACCAACGACCTTGAATGAATCTCCCTCGTTCGCAGGATAAGGGAAAAAGTAAAAAAAGCTTGAAAAAGTTGGGGAGCGACAAACACTCCCCCCTCTATTCCTTTAAATCGGCCACATTTCGATATTCTCAGCCATTTCCCAGAACATATATTCAAACTTACTTGTTTTTACAACAATATCTTCAAGCGCTTGCAAATCTTTTTCAGACTTGCCTGCTGTGTAATCGTTAATCAACTTCTGGCAGTTTTCAGCGAGCTCCGTGAATTCAACTGACGAATACATCTGTATCCAATCACCGTAGAACTCATGCTCTAACGACTCGGCATTCTTCGCTAACTCTTTTCCAATGTAGTTATAGCTCCACGCACAGGCCAGCACAGATGCAATCGCATTTTCCACACCACCCAGCTGGGAAACATTCAGCATATAGCTTGTATAAGCAGTCATCGTTGCGGAAGGTTCTGTTTCCTCAAGTTCTTCATTTGTAATTCCGAAGCGAGCCGCATATTCCCGGTGTAATTCCATCTCCATATTCAACGTCCCGTGCAAAAGGTTCGCAAACATCGTCATCGTATGTAAATCTGGTGACTTTGAGCTTCCAATCGCAAAAATTCTTGAATACTCGATTAAATAGACATAGTCCTGCTTCATATAATGCTTGAACTTTTCCTTATCAAGCGTCCCATCCCCGATTCCTTTCACAAATGGATGCTCCAAGTAAGCTTCCCAAATTGGCTGCACTTTTCTCCATAGACGATCTGTAAACTGTTCACTCATAAATTATTCCTCCCTTTTTGGTAAGAATGCTCCACACCACAAAGGGGCGACTCGATTTGCTGATAGCTTAATCAAGCATTGTTTATTTCTTTACCCATTCCATTAAAAATGACCGCTCCTTTATATAATGGAAAAGGCGGTCTGTATATAGCATGCACAATATCGCTATCAAACACCGCTTTCTTTCGCTAGTATCAACTAGATCAAGTTCGAAGGGTTGAGACAGCTTTCCAACTGACTCTCTCAGCAAATTACGCACCCCTAGTGGTGAGAAATATTCTATTAATTCTACTATTGCATAATAATGAGCCTTTAGCAAGGAGAATGGTCAAGCAATCATGTTAGTCATTGTCCTGAAGCTTTCTGATGGCCACTAAGTGCACTCTTCGTTCACTTACTTCCAATACCTTAAATTCCAAATTTCCATACGAAAATATTTCTCCCTCTTCTGGCAAATAGCTGTATTGGCTCAAAATAAAACCTGCTACATTATCAGCTTCTTCGGGAAGATCAACCTGGAAGACAGTATTTAAACGGTGTAACGACAAACGTCCATCACAAATGATAACTGTTTCCGTTTGCTCATGAATCAGTGCATCATCTTCATCCATCTCATCTTCAATATCTTGACCAATCATCGTCTCGATTAGATCCTCATGAGTAATTAACCCTTCTGTTCCACCATATTCATCCAGCACAATTGCGATATGTTTTTTTGCGTCCATCATCTTTTTAAACACCGAGTCAATTGAATTGAACTCGTAAATAAACAAAGGATTCATATCAGAGAATTCTTTAATTCCTTTTCCCGGATTGATCGACCAGGATAAAATGAACTTCGAATGGAAGACACCAACAATATTATCGCTGTCCCCTTCATATATCGGATAGCGCGTATGATGATTTTCTAGCAAAAACTCTTTTGCCTCGTCAAAGGCAATATCAGTCGGGATGGCTTTCATCTCGACTCGATGCGTTTTCAATACGTCGGAAACATTTAATGTTTGGAAATCCATCATCGATTTCAAGCGATACATTTCATCATTTTTAAACGTTCCTTCTGTATGAGCAATATCGACCATCGCCCGCATTTCCGCCTTTGAAATGGTGATTTCCTCACCTTCTCCTTTTCCAAGCAATCTGATTGTTGTTTTTGTCAGGAGATTAAGCAGCCAAATAAAAGGCTTTAAGATTAACAGGATGAGCATCGTTGGATAATAGACGATATAAGAAATCCGTTCGGGAAAAGCTGCTGCAACTGATTTCGGCATCACTTCCGCAAAGATAATAATTAATACGGTAAGTATTGCTGTTGTGATTCCTATATTCCAGCCAAACTCTAAAGCGACAATCGTCACAAGGGAAGGAAGCACGATATTCGGTACATTATTCGCGATTAAAATACCCGGAATAAAGAGATCCGGATTGTTCACGAGCTTGAGTAAACGCTCGGCTTTTTTATCCCCGCTTGCTGCTTTCAGCTGAAGCTTCATCTCATTCGTTGCCGTGAGTGCCGTTTCGCTGCCTGAAAAATAACTTGATGCGATAAAAAGAATAATAATACCGGTAATTAACACTGTCACCATCATTCACCTGCCCTACTTAAAATACATCTATTAAAATCATACGACAAAATTAGAAAAGTAGCATTCTTAGTATCCCCTTAATCGATTCGGAAACAACATTTTTCGACAAATTTGAGAACATGTATGACACCACGAAAGCCCTGAAAGCGCGCTTGTATTAAGATCAGAGCAGTGATATATTTAAGGAAATCTAAAACTGGAGAAGGAGTGAAGAAATGAAATTAATCGTTAAATTACTCGTCGGTATTGTCGCCGGTATTCTTATCGGATTAGTTATCCCAGAATTCATCGTAGAGATTGTCGTAACATTCAAAGACCTGTTCGGACAATTCCTCGGATTTACGATTCCACTTATCATTATTTTTTATATTGCCAGTGGGATTGCGAGTTTCGGTAAGCATTCCGGGAAAATGCTTGGGATCACCGGTGGACTTGCTTATGCTTCCACTATTTTAGCGGGCACGTTAGCATTTATTGTTGCTCTTTTTGTTATTCCAATGCTCGTTGGAAATGGTGGTGCCTCCGCAGAAGAAGCAAGTGGTTTTGATCCTATATTTGAACTTACGATTGACCCGATTACAGGTGTGATGACAGCTTTAGTTCTCGCTTTTGTGTTCGGGATTGGGATTACACGGGTTGAAAGCCCTACATTAAGATCTTTCTTTGATGAGGGGAAAGAAATTATTGAACGTCTCATCTGGAAAGTCATCATTCCAATTTTACCGTTCTACATTGCAAGTATTTTTGCCGAACTTGCTGCAGATGGAACGGTATTTGACACGCTGCAAGCATTCGGGCTCGTACTTGTCATGGCAATTGCAATCCACTGGGTATGGCTCGTCGTCCTTTATATTGTCGCGGGTTCGCTTACCGGGAAAAATCCATTTTCCTTGTTAAAAACAATGCTGCCGGCCTATTTTACTGGACTCGGAACAATGTCCAGTGCTGCTACAATTCCTATAACGGTTCGCTCTTCCAAAAACAATGGGGTAAGTGATGGTGTAGCTGATTCGGCTGTCCCATTGTGTGCGACCATTCATTTGGCAGGAAGTACGATTACACTTGTGATGTGTTCAGTAGCAGTTATGGTGCTTTCTGACGGAATGTCACTGCCAACTTTCGGAATGATGATTCCCTTCATTTTAATGTTAGGAATTATTATGATTGCTGCTCCTGGTGTTCCAGGTGGTGCCGTTATGGCAGCCTTAGGCTTACTTAGCACAATGCTCGGATTTGATGAAACAGCACTTGGATTAATGATTGCATTATACATGGCGCAGGATAGCTTCGGAACCGCAACAAACGTGACCGGTGACGGAGCAATTGCAATGATGGTTGACAAGATTATCGGAGCTAAGTCGGAAGATCCAGCTGCATAAATAATAAAGGTGCCAGACAATTTATTGTCCAGCACCTTTTTTCCATGCAAAATTTTAGGGTAAACTCCCTAGTTCTGGTTTATTTGGTCAACTGCAAGAATTGCGTTTGCTACGTCTTCTGCAGTAATTTCTGGCGATAGATTCTTCATTGTTTCGCCTTCTTGTGTTGCTGCTTCACCTATTCTTACAAGATCTTCAAAGGATACTTTATCCAAATGCATTTCCCTTAAAGTAGTTGGTAAATTCAACGCCTGGTAGAAATGAATGTATTTTCTTAATTCCGCTTCGGAATGCAATTCGAGCATTAACTGAACTAACGTCCCGTAAGCAACTTTTTCACCATGTGTTAAATCATGAATATCACCTTCAAGAACAGTAAATCCATTATGGATTGCATGCGCTGCTGCAAGCCCTCCAGTCTCAAATCCTAAACCAGATAACAATGTGTTTGCTTCAACAACGGCCTCGACCTGTTTCGTGACAAGTCCTTTTTCTACTGCATGATAGGCTGGTATTCCATATTTAAATAATGTCTCTTCACAGGCTTTTGCAATGGCTTGTGCAGCAATACTAGGCTTCCCTCCAGCCATCGTATTCCCACCGCTTTTGATGTTCGCTCTAGCTTCTACCCATGTTGCCATCGCGTCCGCAATTCCAGATGAGAAGAAGCGCGGTGGAGCTTTAGCAACAACTGCGGTGTCAATCAATACAAGATCTGGGTTCTTATTGTAAAACTTGTATGACTCAAATACACCCTGATCATTGTAAATAACAGATAAGGCACTAGTCGGTGCATCCGTTGAAGCTGTTGTTGGAACAATAACAACCCTAACATCAAGCCCATCGGCAATTGCTTTAGCTGAATCCAACGTCTTCCCACCACCAACACCTACAACAAGATCGACCGTCTGACTCTTACCTTCTTCTACGACGCGATCGATTTCATTCAGGGAAGCTTCCCCGTGAAATTCGACAAAATGATAATCCAAACTTACTTCCTTGAAGCTTGCTTCAATTTGCTCGCCGGTGATCCCCCACACGACTTCATCCGATAAAATGAGAGGTTTCGCACCTAAAGCTTTTACATGCCCGCCAATCTCGTTTAATACGTGAGCTCCTTGAATATACTTACTCGGTGATTGAAAAATAACTGCTGACATATTATTCACTCCTCAAGTTGGTTTACATTTTTACTATACCCTATATTTCAGTTGAGATGCCATCTATGGATGACTCATTTGCAACTTTTTCGACAAATAAGCCTAAACAACCTTGTTTTCGATAGCATTCGGGACGTACCGGGCTACCCAACAAAAAAATACTAATCTTAGTATGTTTTCCTTCTCATCTTTATACAATTTAATGAATTTCATAATACGTATTTAATGTTTCATTATCACCATATGTAGTTGGGTTGGTTCGTTCCCAACTACATATGGTGATGGTGAAGCCGACTTTGGTAATTATGAAATTCATTCAATTTAAGCAGATTTTACTTTTGATTTTATAACTGGGTATCCCAGATCTTCAATCGCTTTTTCGATATTTTCAATCCCCACTGTTTCAGAATTGAAATCTGTTTTTACTTTACTGGAGTTGAACATTACTTTAACGCTATCTTTTTCAATACCGTCTAATCCCTTTACGGCGTTCTCAATCTTCTGTAGGCAGGATGGGCAGGATAACGTCTCTAAATGAATCGTTGCTTTTTGCATGGTATCAATCTCCTTTTACTTTTAGTTTTAAGTTTTATTCGTTTGTTCTTCTTTACACTTCTAATATAACACTGTTTCGCTTTTTAAAAATTGACGGCGGTCAAGTTTTCCTTATCTTTTACATTCTTTTAACATGTTTAGGTAGCGTTTTTCGTTTTAGCCATACTCGCATTCGTTTCTGCTATTGTTTCTGTTTCCGTTTTGTTGCCTCTTAAATGGTAGCGGAGGAGTCGCATACCATTAAAGATGACAACCAAGATACTTGCTTCATGAACCAACATTCCAATCGACATGTTCATCCAGTTACTGAACAGTAAGGCAGCTAGTAAGATAGCTACAACGCCGACTGCAATGATAATATTTTGCTTCATATTTCTTGCAGTTGACTTTGTTAATCCTAATGCATGTGGCAAGCGGCTGAAGTCAGAGTTCATTAAGACGACATCCGATGTTTCAATTGCTACGTCTGTTCCACTTCCCATGGCAATCCCAATATCCGCTAAAGCAAGTGACGGACTATCGTTCACACCGTCGCCGACAAAGGCAACGATTTCACCTTCTGCTTGCAGATTTTCAATATAATCTGACTTTTCTTCTGGTAACATATGACCATGTGCTTCCGTTAGACCGAGTTCACGGGCAACTAAATCAACGGTTCCCTGGTTATCTCCGGAAAGGACGACAAGGTTTTTTACGCCAAGTTTCTTCAAGGCTTGCAGATCTTGTTTCACACCTGGGCGGATTTGGTCCCGAATACCCATCAGAACTTTTAATTCTCCATCGACCGCTGTAAGGACAAGGGAGTTTCCGTTTTGTTCAAAACGTTCGACGTCTTTTCGAGCTTTATCATTTAATACTACATTCTCTTGTTCCATTAAAGCGACGTTACCAACTGCAATGCGGTGACCGTTCACTTTTGCAACAATCCCGCCGCCTTTTACTACTTCGGTTTCTTCTACCGTGGAGAATTCCGTCTCCCCAATATCCTGCAGAACTGCTTTTGCTAATGGGTGGTCGGATTCCCGTTCCACACTAGCCAAGTATTCGAGTACTTCTTTTGTATTCTTTCCGTAAAACTCTTTTTCCGCAACTTCCGGGTTGCCAATCGTCAATGTACCTGTTTTATCAAAGACAATCGTGTCGACCTTACTAAAGTCATTGATGACTTCACTACCTTTTAAGAGTACCCCATTACGGGCACCATTTCCGATACCGGAAACGTTGGATACAGGGACACCGATGACGAGGGCTCCAGGACACCCTAAAACAAGAACGGTAATGGCAAGTTCAACGTTATTTGTGAATAACCAAACAATAATACCTAGAACTAAAACAGCTGGTGTATAGTATTTGGAGAATCGATCTATAAAACGTTCTGCTGCTGACTTTGAGTCTTGCGCTTCTTCTACCAGTTCAATGATTTGACCAAATGTTGTATCTTCCCCAACACGATCAGCTTGGATTTGGATTGTTCCGTTTTCTAAGATGGTTCCGGCAAAAACTTCTGAACCGTTTGCTTTACTTACTGGAATAGACTCACCAGTAATACTTGCTTCATTAATATGACCTTCACCAGTTAATACCGTTCCATCTACTGGCACTTTGGCACCCGTTTTTACTAAGAGGATATCGCCTTCATCTACTTCATCCACGTCGACTTCTTCAAATTCCCCATCTTCCATTTGTTTCCATGCACTTTCCGGTGCTAATTCAGTTAATTCTTTGATTGCTGAGCGCGTTTTGTTCAACGTGCGCTGCTCCAAGTAAGCGCCGAATAGGAATAAAAATGTAACAATCGCTGACTCCTCATAATTTTGAATTAGTATCGCTCCAACAACGGCGATGGTAACTAATACATCAATACTGACGACCTTTACTTTTAACGCCTGGTACGCTTGGATTGCGATTGGTGCGATTCCAAGAATAGAGGCAATGATGAGTGACACATTGAAAAGGATTGTATTGTCTAAACCAAATCGACCATAGAATCCAAGGACAATTAAAATAGCACTGACCAACGTGATTTGATTTTTTTTCCCTAAAATATATCTCTGCATATTGCTTCCCTCCACATTTATTTTTTTTGTATTAGCTTTTAATATTAACTCTAATATAGGACGTCACTTAATAATAGTAATTGACGGGCGTCAAAATTTTGATTTCTTTTTGTTCTTGTCTTGTGTTTTTGCTAAGGCTTTATAATAAGCCGAGAATCAAGCATTTAAATTGACGGAGGTCAAGATACCCACCCTTCACATAAGATAAACATGGATTCACGTTTCTCGGGTAGTAAGTGGTGCTGTCAACGACCGGTTGAGACAGATGTTAGATTGCTTTGAGTAATGACGTGTACTGCCAACCATTTTATGAAAACTAAACGTGCGAAATTTGAGTAATTAAACACCAAAAAAGCCGGTCTCCTACTTTGGAAACCAGCTTTCAATCTATTTTGTGTAAATTTAATTCAGGTAATTCATCGGATCCTGCAGGGCACCATTCTTATATACTTCAAAATGTAAATGAATACCTGTCGAGTTACCAGTGCTACCCATAATACCGATTACGGTTCCTGTACTTACTTGTTGTCCAACCGACACATTAATAGACGATAAATGTCCATAGATTGTTTTTAATCCGCCACTATGCTCAATCTCTACTCTATTGCCAAGACCACCAGCAGAGCCTGCTTTCGTGACTACCCCGTCAGCAGCAGCTAAAATATTATGATTGCTTGGTCTTGCGATATCAATTCCATTATGCATTCTTCCCCAGCGCGGTCCAACATAACTGGAGATATATCCTCCCACGGCAGGCCATGCAAGATAACCACCACTTGAACCAACACTATCTGAAGCAACTTTAGTGTCCGGTGCTGGCTGAGTTTTCGTTACCGGCTTTGTAAGTGCCGCCATATTTTCCTTCACATCTTTTTCAAGTGCTGCAAGTTTATTGTCTTCAAGTTTTAATTCTTCCACTTTAGCAACAAGTTTTTCTTCTTTTTCTTTTAAGTTCGCTTGTTTTACTTTTGTCTCTTTTTCTTGGTCTTCAATTAATGCTTGCATTCCTTCTAACTCTTGTTTCAAATCTTTTAACTCATCAAGTTTATCAACAACTTCATCTTGCTTTTCTTCTACTATTGCTTTATCCGCTTCAATTTGTTCCATCAATGTAACATCAGAGTCTGTAATCTTATTTATTGCACTTACACGGCTAATGAAATCCCCAAAACTTTGCGAACCGAACAATACTTCTAAGTATGAGATATCTCCGCCACTTTTCTGGTAAGCAACCGCCCGTTCTTTTAAGATGTCGAAACGCTGTTCAATTGCTTCTTCCAGTTCAGCAATTTCCTCTTCTAGTAAGTCTATCTCTTCTTGGGTGTGCGCAATATCTTCTTCATTCTTCTTCATAGAGGCTTTGTTTTCTTCAAGTGCTTTCTGTATTCGGCTAACTTCGACATTCATTTCTTCTAATTCAATTAGAATATCAGCTACTTCTGATTCCGCTTCAGAAAGGTCCACTTTTAAATCTTTTCGATCCTGTTGCAGCTCTGTTTCCTTATCCTTTAGATCTTCTAATGAGTCTGCAGATGCCGTCGTACCAAAAAATACACTACCAAAACCGACCACTGCCATCGTGGCCATTGTTACTATTTTTCTTTTCAACTTCTCGTTCCCCATTTCATTCAAATTCATTATTATACAAACTATATTTAACGTTATCTATGATAAAATCCACCGTCGTGAAATTTTGATGTTTTCTTTCGATAATCCATGGGTAATATAGCACATTTTGATTTCGCAGAAGTTAATACAATATTACAGTTGTATATCAAAATTCGACATAATATTGCATCATTTGTAATAGTTCTTTAGTTTTCTTACTGATCAGTATGCTTTAAATGCTGTTAACTTGCTCCTTGTTCAGCTTATTAGTAGAATGAGAGGTTGGTAGACTGATAAGTGAAACTTCATTCAGTCGAGGGATTAATGCGTAATAAATTTTTAAGAGATGGAGTGAAGTTGTAAGATTGCTGGAAAGAAAATTTGATGAAATGCTTCAAGTTAAGACTAAAGGACTAAGAGAATGGCGTAAACAGACTGATGAATATAATCGATATGAAGCAACACCATACGCCGCTCTTGAAAAGTTATTCCGCTCGTATAAATTAAAACCCAATGACCATGTAGTTGACTTTGGCAGCGGAAGGGGCAGGGTGTCCTTTTACATCCACCATCATTTCGATGTGACTGTAACAGGCGTAGAAATGAATGATCTCACTTTCGAGGAATCACAGATAAATAAGGCATTATATACACGAAAAAACAAACATCTAAAAGCACCAATACACTTTGAATTTGGACTTGCCGAGCAATATGAAATTAAGCCTGAAGAAAATGTGTTTTACTTTTTTAACCCGTTTTCCGTATCCATATTTAAGCAAGTTGTTCAAAACATTCTACAATCCACGAAAGAACATAAACGTCCCGTGGACATCATCTTCTATTATCCCCTTCCGGAATTTAAAAAGTTCCTTAAAAAAGAAACGCCTTTCCGATTAATTAACAAAGTAAAAGCGTATAAACAACATGGGAAACATGGAAAGTTCCTGATCTATCGTTTGGATTAGCCCGTTATCCAGAGTCTGGCTTCATTGCTGAATGCCAGACGTTTTTTTGTTTCGGAAAAATTCAGGAATCGCTAAACTACCCGAACACCCATGAACGTTACTCGTTCGGGGGCTTAGATATTATCAAAGACCGATTACTCTGTAGTTTAAATTCGAATCGTGCCAAGCATCACGAACCAGCTGTGCTATTACTAACTAAAATTGAACCTCTCATGACTAAAGTCACAAGATTCTTGGGAAGAGAGTATACTTGATGAATAGTGACATACACCATCATCAGCGGTTTCTCTTATTGACCAAGCTAGCCCCGAAGTACCTGCGGTTGTTTTTGCTTTAACTTAAATTCTGAGCATGTAATCTTAGACCTTCCTTTAGGATATTTTTACTTGCGTTGATATCACGGTCATGATGGGCTTGACACTTAGGACAAGTCCATTCACGAATGTGGAGTGGCTTCTTGCCGTCTTGATGGCTACAGGCCGAGCAAAGTTGACTGGTTGGAAACCATCTGTTTATCTTGATGATTGCACGACTATGCCATTCCGCCTTATACTTTAATTTCGCTACAAACTTAGACCATGATACGTCCGAAATACTTTTTGCTAACTTACGATTACGTAACATCCCTTTGATGTTTAAGTCTTCGATACAGATCACATCGTGGTTTTTAATGATTTCTGTACTTAACTTATTTAAAAAATCGTTATGCTGATTGACAACTTTTTCATATAAGCGAGCTACTTTTCTTTTTTGCTTTTGATAGTTTTTTGCTTCGGATAATATAGTGCCATTTTCTTTAGCGACTAGAGCACGTCTAGATAGCTTTCGCTGCTCCCGTTTTAGTTTCTTTTCCATTTTTGAGGTTAAGCGATTGTTGTCTATTTTACGACCATCCGAAAGAATGGCAAAATTAGTAACTCCTAGATCGATACCAATAGGAACAATCTTTTTATCTAATACTTCTATCTTTTCTTCACAAAGAATGGATACAAAATAATTGCCACTGGCATGTTTACGAATGGTTGCATTTAAAATACGCCCTTTTAGTTCTCGGCTTTTAGCACATTTAACAAGTCCCAGCTTTGGTAATTTGATGCATTTCCCTTTTAATTCAATATTATTATTCCCATTTTTAGTCTTGTAGCTTTGGATAGGATGGTTTTTACTTTTAAATACAGGTTTATTATTTTGTTTCTTAAGGAAACGAGAGAAGGAATCAGCGAGGTTTCTAATGGAGGATTGGAGAGCTATGCTATCCACATCTTTTAACCAATGTGTAGCTTCTGCCTGTTTCATTTTTGGAAGCATTGCTGAACAAGCGTTGTAAGATAAGCCTTTTTTATTTTTAGCATATTCTTCATTCCAAAGGGCAAGAAAGTGATTATATACAAACCTGGAACAACCGATTGTTTTAGCAATTAAAACCTGCTGTTTTTTATTTGGATAGACGCGAAATTTATATGCTTTATGTCTTAACACTACACTCACCTCCCTTTACTTATCAGTAAATAGAACATTCGTTCCTGTGTAAATAGAAAAAGTCCGGAAGCGTCAAAACAAATCAATTTACTCATGACTGAATGAAGTCACGAGTGTTCTTGATTTATTTATAAACTTTTAATTGAGTTATTGTACCGTGATTTATACTGTAGTCAGAGAAGGGCGGGGGAGTCATGACAGAAGAAATTAAAATTCTCACTGTAGAAGTAGATTATGAAATTGCTCGGATTATGCGTGATCATTTGGTGAGAGAAGTTACGCTACTCACTTCTATTACAAGATCCTAATGTAGATGAAGAAGAAATCTTAAAGTGGACAGAGAATATGGTACTAAGCTCGGAAGAATAGCCGAATAAAATAGAAGTAGTGCCTAGTATCAAGATATGCTAGGCACTACTAGCATTAAAATCAGCTTATGCTCCTTTACTTCATACAAATCCACGCCTGCACTCCTAATAGCGAATCGAATATTTCGTTGGTTTAGCATTACCACCGATCCCCACTGTTATTTCCAAGTCTTTTGGAGAATAAATGACCGTATGCAACGTTCCAAAAAATTCATCATAATTATGGGAAAATAGGGGTGAATCCTCCCTATTGAAATGATCATACCATTCCGCTATAGCAGGATTTTTCTGAAGTAAATCGTTTACATACGTTTGACGGGCGGTAGACCCCTGCAACTGTATTTTACTACCATTTTTAATCTGTAGCGATTCGGATTCAAAATGGTTGGTGCACACAAGAGGTACAGCTTCTGTAATGATTTGTTTATCTGGCGTCGCCTCCACTTTGATGCTTCTACCACTTCGGTCTGTAATGGAATAGTTGTAACAATAACCATGGGGAATGCGTTGGATTAAGGTCGTTGCCTCTTCTATATCGGCACACTGTTCCAATAACATTCTGACAATCGTTGTCGAAATAAATCCCTCTGCCCGCTCCTCATTATTGACAAAATGCAAACCAACAACTAGACCCTTTTCATTCATTCCATCCAATCGACCGATAATTTGCTGACTGAAGCCTACACTTCTGTAACCATTCGTTGGGTTTGTAAATACAAGTCTTGCATCATACAATTGCGGACTAAAGTCATAATTACGGATGTACATTCCATTTGTTACTAAACTCGTGCATCCCATCTTAGGTAATACAACATCATAGCCACTAAATAGAAGTGCCATATCCATATCCACCTCTAGCCCATCTGCAAGACCTTTTATTTCCGCCAGCAAGTTGGGAGAAAACTTTCTTAATAGTCGTTCAGCTTTTCGTATATTCGGAGTTTCGTTTACTTTCCATAGTTGTTTCATTTGTTCCAATAGGGAAGTCTGCTTGATCTCTTTCCCTTGCATTTTTCCAACTTGAAAATAGTCACCTTGCAAATCTACCACTTTCACTGCCAACTTTTTATTCATTCATTATAGCTCCTCTTATGAAAATATTTGATCATCATTCTAATTACTTTTTAAACAACCTTGTGAAAATCCTCGTTCTCTCTTTCGTGCTGACACTTTCCCTCTTCTTCTCCTGCATGTCATTCATCGCTTTCATTAAGTACTCATCCCGCTTCCGTTCATAATCCCTTTGCTCCTTCTCCTGTTCATCCATCTGTTCACTTGGAAAGCTATGCTGCTGTAATAGTAGCTCTTCATACCCATTCATCCGCTCATGCATATGATGCAGCATCGCTAACAACTGTTGATTCTGTTCCCCCAAATTCTGTAGCTCCTCCATCATCTCTTTATGAATTGGGGGCTCGTTTACCAAAGACTCTTCTGTTTCCGCTCTTTTCGCCGGTACATGAGAATCAGCTGTATCATCTAACAAGTGCTTCACCTGTCCATGCTGATGACCTTGTTCTAATAAGGAGCGGATTTCCTTTATCGTTGCAAACGAACTTTCATGGATGAGATATGCCTTTTTCTCACCTCTTTTTATAGTCAAGAAATCTCTGTACTGTCTTGCATATCTTCTTACTGTTTCTGGAGGTATATTCACTTGTTCGGAGACACTCGCAACCGGAAACCATTTATTATCACTGTTCATGATACCCATCCTCCATTCATGTCTATTTAATCTGTTACTTATATCAATACAACTTTTCAATCGTTAATTCCTTCTTGATTATCCATCTTTTCATCGTAAAAATTCGACAAATTATGTACCTAAGATTCATTTGGCAGACACCCCCGCAAATGGTATACTAATCCTTTATCCAATTAGAAAGCAGGCATACTTATGACTCTATCGGCATCAAAACAAACAACAATTATCATTAGCAGTTTCGTGCTATTCTTGCTCCTTGCGATATTCAGAGAGCAGTTTATACATATGGACGAAGCCATCTATGCATGGCTGACAGCATACGAATCATCAGGTATCTTTTCAATAATGGAGGGTCTTACAGATATTGGATCCGGTGAAATGATTTTAATTATTACTTTCATTATCGCAGCTATTCTTGCGTTCAAACGGCTGTGGAGCTATGCCTTATTTTCACTTGTTGTTACATTCGGTGGCCTTTTCATCAATTTAGCTTTAAAAAGGACGATTCAGCGCGGCAGACCTGGAGAATCAAGAGACCTGGAAGTGTTCGGCCATTCGCTTGATGTGACTTCTTATAGTTTTCCAAGTGGTCACTCGATGCGGATTGTTCTTCTATCTCTTCTATTAATCTTTCTAGCTGTTCATTTCGTAAAATCACGCACGTGGAAAGCAAGCATGGTTATCTTATTAATTATCCTGCCCGTACTTGTGTGTCTAAGCCGGATTATGATTGGCTTGCATTATTTCACAGATGTCTTAGCGGCTACATTTGCTGCGATTTTTTGGTTTCAGATTTGTTACTTTTTCTTTAATAGAAAACTCTTTTCTAAAACAAAAGAACAGCAAAAAAGGATGCCCGTCTAACCGAGGCATCCATCTTCATCTACATACATTTAACTCGCCGTAACCTCTTCCTCATGTTTCGTCTTCTTACTATCCAACTGCACCTGTTCAGGCTTCACTACGAAAATACTAATCAATGCCCCAATAGAAAACATCGCCATCACGACATACAGCACCGCATCAAACGACCCTGTCTTTTCCAGCACAAAGGCACTTAATTGATTACCCGTAAGCCCAGCAAACGCCCATGCCGACAAGGTTAATCCATGAACAGTAGATATACTATCTAACCCGAACCTGTCTGATAACAATGGTGGTAAGGATGAGAATCCACCGCCATAACCTGCATTCACAATACAAAGAACAGCAATAACCAGGATTGAGATTGAATGATTCATCGCATCCATCCCGACTGCTAGTAAAATAATGGCAATCGATGAAGCATAAATGATTTTATAAATGGAATTCCTGTCCTTCACCCGGTCTCCCCAAGCGGAAAAGACAATCCTGCCCCCGGCATTAAATACCGCGGTTAACGAACTAACTAGACCAATCGCACCGAAACTGATGAAAGCTAACATTCCTTTTTCCTGTGCAATCAGGGCAAGTCCCGCTGTAATATTGATATAAAACATGAGCCAAATTCCGATAAATGTTTTATTTGTCAACACTTTTATATAACGGAATCCCTCAGTCTGTGCGCTTTCTTTTTCATATCCTGCTGGTTTCTTTAATGCAAGATGCCCGATAACCATCATCACGAAATAAATACCTGCCAAAATATAAAACATCATGTAAATGTTTGTAGGATTTACAAGCAGGCCTTCATCTGTCCTTGCTCCAAGTAACTTTTCCATTAACGGACTTGCTATCACCTTTGCTAAGCCAAAGCCTGCCACCGCAAGCCCCGTCGCTAAACCTTTCTGTTCCTGAAACCATAGCATTAATGTTTTTACCGGAGTTAAATATCCGATACCAAGGCCGATTCCCATCACAATTCCGTAAGAAAAGTAAATACCGAACAAGGACTTTTCATAAATAAAGAAACCTGTCCCAACCATTCCTGCAACAAAAAACAATGCGGAAAGCAATGATGATTTATGGATATCTTTTTCAACTAATTTCCCGCCAAAAGCCGCCGATATCCCAAGAACAAAAATGGCTAAACTAAATGCCCACTCCACCTCACCGACAGATTTTCCAATAAAGACGGCAATATCTGCTTTAAATAATGACCAACAATACACCGTACCGATGCTGCAATGAATGAGTAATGCCGGAAGTACAGCACGAAACCATTTGTTATTAAAAATATCCACCTCTAACCTCCGTTCACAAATTCGCCTCAGAAATAAAAGGCGTATGTTTGAATTACTTAACAACTCTATGTTTGTGTTTTAGTTAATAAAAATCAAAAAATGTTATTATTTATATAAATAATACACAATTTACGAACATTATCAGGTTTAGTATAAATCATTATCCGGAATAAATAAACAGCTATTTTGTCAAAATCTCAATCATCTACTGTAATAAAGAAAACGGTAAACTCTACCACTTGCATTAGAAAGCGCAAACACCTATAATGGAAATAGTTCTAGGATTGTTACTGGCTAGCAGGCAAAACCTGAACGAGTTAGAATAAGGGGCGAAGTGTCCCCATTTCAACTTGTTCGGGTTTTTTAATACTTCATTTAGGACAGTGATCACTGTGAAAATAAAGAAAGTATTTAATAACAATGTCGCCTTGACAGAAGATGCGAACCAGACTGAAATGGTTGTTATGGGTAAAGGTCTTGCGTTTCAAAAGAAAATTGGCGACACGATTGATATGGAAAAAATAGAAAAGACGTTTGTCGTACCTTCGCAAGGTTTTACGGATAAGTTCTCTGCCTTACTCGATGAAATTCCGCATGAGATCCTTGTCATATCAAGAGATATTGTCGATATTGCGATGAAAGAACTGCAGACTGATTTAAATGATTCGCTCTACCTATCGCTTGCAGATCATATCGACTTTGCCATTACCCGAACGAAGGAAGGACTTCCAATTAAAAATCCGCTCGCTTGGGAAGTGCGGAAGTTTTACCGAAAAGAGTACGATATTGCACGAAACGTTCTTGACCTAATTGAGGAAAGAATGGGGATTCGTCTCCCTGAGGACGAGGCGGCATCGATTGCACTCCATCTATTCAATGCCAAACAAGGTGACACTGGAATGGAAGAAACGATGACAATGACGCAAATCGTTACGGACATTACAGACATTGTGAAATATCATTTTGGGATTGAATTTGATATGGATTCGATGAATTACAGCAGATTTATTACGCATTTACGCTATTTTGCTTATCGGATGCTGCGAAAAGAGCTCCATAAAGATGATCGAGAAAGCAGCTTGTTTGAACAAGTAAAAGGCGAATATCCTGAAGCATATGCGTGTACACAGAAAGTCCAAGCTTATTTAAATAGACAATATGGAGTGGAAATGACGAAGGATGAAGCAACTTATTTCATGATTCATATCCATCGCGTCTCCCACCGAGAAAAAAATAATTAACAGTCAGGATTGTTACTGGTTAGGCAGGCAAAACCTGGGAAAGATACATAAGTAGACTAATTTTAAGTCGATTTATGTATCTTTCCCAGGTTTTTATTTTTGAAAAAATAAGGAGTGAATATCGTGGACAATAAACAATTAGCAGAAAAAATCATTGAACATGTCGGGGGTGAAGAAAATGTAAACTCTCTCGTACACTGCGCGACGAGGTTGCGCTTTACACTTGCTGATTCCCAGAAGGCGGATAACAAAGCGCTACAGGAAATTCCGGACGTCCTGACCGTCGTAGAAAAAGGTGGCCAATACCAGGTCGTTGTCGGAAATAAAGTGGGTAAAGTTTATACAGAAATTATGAAACATCACAACATCCAAGCTGGAGATACGGAGAAAACGGATGGTGGAGATGATCAGGAAAAAGCCGGTGTGGTCTCTAAGATATTTAAATATATTTCCGGAACCCTAACACCGCTTATTCCAGCCTTAGCAGGTGCCGGGATGATCAAAGCACTGCTTGCCGTCCTTTCCATGTTGAATTGGATTAATGTGGAAGGCACTACATATGCAGTACTCGATGCGGCATCAGGTGGTCTATTTTACTTCTTGCCTATCTTCATCGGTTTTTCGGCTGCGAGGCATTTAAATGCCAATCCTTTTGTCGGTGGTACCATTGCCGCTGGGTTAATGGCGCCTAGCTTTACAGCCCTTATGGAGTACGCGGGTGATGTAGACTTCCTAGGAATCCCGCTCATCGTTTCCGATTATTCATCGACAGTTTTTCCGCTTTTACTAGCGATGGCCATCTATGCGCCTCTTGAACGACTGATCAAAAGGTATACACCAGATACGATTCAATTATTCTTTGTGCCAATGATCGGGATTTTAGTTATGGTGCCTTTAACCGCACTCGTATTTGGCCCGTTTGGTGAGTACTTAAGTGCAGGTATTGCAGCTGGAGTTCTATGGTTATCCGACTTTTCAGCCATCCTGACAGGACTTATTATCGCAAGTGCTTGGCCATTCCTCGTTATTCTAGGAATACACTGGGGCGTTGTACCAATCATGATTGATAACTTCGATGTCGGAGATATTATAAATCCAATCACAGGAGCAGCGGTATTTGCTCAGATCGGGATTGCCTTTGGTATTTTCCTCCGTTCCAGACAGAATAAAGACTTACGATCTTTATCCCTTGCAGCAACATTATCTGGATTGTTCGCCGGAGTTACAGAGCCCGCTCTCTATGGCTTGATTTTAAGATACCGTAGACTAATGCCGCTCGTATTAATTTCCGGTGCTGTCGGCGGAATCATTGTTGCGCTATTTAATGTCAAGCTCTATACCTTTGTATTTAACAGTATATTTTCTATCCCGGCTTATTCACCGATGGTTGGTTACGCAATAGGGATTGGAACTGCCTTTGCAATCGGAACTATATTAGCATTTATCTTCGGTACAGAAGGTAAAAAGAAAGAAGTAGAAACAGAAGAAACAAAAGAAGAAATGAAAATGGAAGAAACGCCTGCAATTACCGAGAAAGAAGAAAAAGGAAGAGTAACGTTAACTACTCCATTAGCAGGGGAAATGATTCCATTAGAAGATGTGGACGACCCAGTATTCTCAAGCGGAGCAATGGGTAAAGGTGTTGGAGTTGAACCGAGCGATGGCGTTGTTGTCGCACCATTTGACGGGAAAGTAGTTACCCTCTTCCCCACGAAACATGCGATTGGCTTAGAAAGTGAGGACGGTGTAGAAGTATTAATTCACATTGGCCTTGACACAGTTCAATTGGATGGAAAACACTTTGAAGCGCATGTTGACGCAGAAGCAACAATTAAAAAGGGACAGAAGTTAATTTCCTTTGATATTGAAGGAATTAAAAATGAGGGTTACCAAACGACAACTCCTGTCATTATTACGAATACAGCTGATTATTTAGATATTATTCCAGAAAAATCAAGATATGTTGGGTTAGAAGATGACATATTAACTGTCGTGAAATAACTTTAAGAGACGACAGCTAATTATAAATAATATAAAATGAAGGAGAGATAGAATGGCTACATTCAAATCACAATTTCCAGAAGGCTTCTATTGGGGTGGTGCAACGGCGGCCAACCAAATCGAGGGTGCTTTTGATGAAGATGGCAAAGGATTATCGGCAGCGGACTTTGTTGAATATATCCCTAGGGAAGAGCGGAAGCGAGATAATGCGATGGAAATTACATCCGAACAAATCCGGAAAACATTAAGCGGTGAATCGACTGCCCGCCATCCAAAACGAGAAGGAATCGATTTTTACCATCGTTATAAAGAAGATATTGCACTTCTTGCTGAGATGGGCTTTAAAGCATTTCGACTTTCCATTCACTGGTCAAGAATTTTCCCGAACGGTTATGATGAGACGCCAAATGAAGCTGGATTGCAGTTTTATGACAATGTGTTCGATGAGTTAGCGAAATATAATATCGAACCAGTTGTGACCTTGTCTCACTACGAAACTCCTTATGGTTTAACAGAAAAATATAACGCCTGGGTTTCACGTGAAACAATTGATCATTTCGTACGTTACGCAGAGACAGTATTTACCCGTTATAAAGATAAAGTTAAATATTGGATGACCTTTAACGAAATCAATATGATTACAATCAGCCCGTATACCGGTGGTGGAATCTTATCTGATAAAGAAGAAAACCCGGTGCAAGCAAAATTCCAAGGACTGCATCATCAATTCGTAGCGAGTTCCCTTGCAACGAAGAAACTTCATGAAATTATTCCAGATGGAAAAATGGGTTGTATGCTTGCAAGAATGAGCCACTATCCGAACACACCAAACCCTGAAGACGTGCTCAAAGCGCAACAGGATAACCAGGAAAACCTTTTCTTTGCAGATGTTCATGCTCGCGGTGAGTACCCGAAATATCTGGACCGTTTCTTCGTAGAAAATGATATTGAAATTGTGAAGGAAACTGGCGATGATGAGATTTTAAAACAATACCCTGTCGACTACATTTCATTCAGCTATTATATGTCGATGGTATCTTCTAACTCCCCTGAAGGCGAGCGCACGGAAGGTAATCTCATGAACACATTGAAAAACCCTTACCTCGAAGCATCAGAGTGGGGCTGGCAAATTGACCCAGTTGGTTTACGGGTAGTGTTAAACGAGCTGTACGACCGTTATCAACTGCCGCTCTTCCTTGTTGAAAATGGCTTAGGAGCCTATGATAGAGTCGAGGAAGATGGCTCGATCCATGATGACTATCGTATCGATTATATGAGAAAACATATCGAACAAATGAAAGAAGCAATCGGTGATGGCGTTGATTTAATGGGTTACCTCGCCTGGGGACCGATTGATCTCGTATCGATGTCAACAAGCGAAATGTCGAAGCGTTACGGCATGATCTACGTTGACAAGGATGATGAAGGTAATGGTACACTGGAAAGAAGCAAGAAAGATTCCTTCTACTGGTATAAGAAAGTCATTGAAAGTAACGGCGAAGAACTATAAGCTATAGTTTTAATAAATAAATATTGGAGATGAGATAAATGGTAGAAAAAAAGTTTACAGTTATTGATAAAGTAGGAATTCATGCACGTCCAGCATCAGCCTTAGTACAGGCTGCTGGACAGTTTACATCAGACGTTCAGTTAGAATACAACGGAAAATCCGTTAACCTAAAATCCATCATGGGGATCATGTCACTCGGAATTGGCCAAGACGCTGAAATCATCATTCGTGCTGAAGGTGACGATGAACAAGCAGCATTGGAAAAACTAGAAGAGACAATGAGTAAGGAAGGATTAGCAGAATAATGACGCTATTAAAAGGTATCGCGGCTTCAAGTGGCATCGTACTTGCTAAAGCTTACCGGTTAATCGAACCAGATCTTTCCTTTGAAAAAAGAAAAGTGGAAGACACGGCAAAGGAAGTCGAACGGTTCCAAGTCGCCCTTAGTGTATCGAAGGATGAACTTGAAGCAATTCGTGAAAAGGCAAAAGTTGAATTGGGCGAGGATAATGCTGCAATATTTGAGGCACACTTACTCGTATTAAGTGACCCAGAGCTAATCTCGCCTATTGAGGATAAGATTAAAAATGAACAAGTGAATGCAGAATATGCCCTGAAAGAAACGGCTGATATGTTCATTACAATGTTCGAACAAATGGATAATGACTATATGAAAGAACGTGCCGCAGACATCCGCGATGTGACGAAACGCCTTCATGCCCATTTACTTGGTGTGCAACTCCCGAACCCGAGCATGATTTCAGAAGAAGTAATTATTGTCGCAGAAGACTTGACACCATCCGACACCGCGCAATTGAACCGTCAATTTGTCAAAGGCTTTACAACGGATATCGGCGGCCGGACTTCCCACTCTGCAATCATGGCTCGCTCCATGGAAATCCCTGCAATAGTCGGGACAAAAACGGTGACAGAAGATGTTAAGGATGGCGATTTCCTTATTATTGACGGGCTTAAAGGTGAAGTTCATATTAACCCGACAGAGGAAACAATCGCTTCTTATAAAGAAGAACAGATTCGTTATGAAGAGAAAAAAGCGGAATGGGCCAAGCTTGTTAATGAGAAGACCGTAACGGCAGACGGCGAACACGTTGAATTAGCTGCTAATATCGGAACACCGGATGATTTGGAAGGTGTGAAGAATAATGGCGGGGAAGCTGTTGGGCTTTACCGTACTGAATTCCTTTATATGGGACGCGACCAATTGCCGACAGAGGAAGAACAATTCGATGCATATAAAGCAGTCCTAGAAGGCATGGACGGAAAACCTGTCGTCGTTCGTACGCTAGATATCGGCGGAGATAAGGAACTACCTTATTTAGATTTACCAACAGAAATGAACCCGTTCCTTGGATTCCGTGCGATTCGTCTTTGTTTAGAGGAACAAGATATTTTCCGTGTGCAACTACGTGCATTGCTTCGAGCAAGTGTCTTTGGCAACTTAAAAATTATGTTCCCAATGATCGCGACCCTTGCAGAATTTAGAGAAGCGAAAGCAATTTTAGAGCAAGAAAAAGAAATATTGGTAGCAGCAGGTACACCGGTTTCTGATGAAATCGAAGTTGGAATCATGGTAGAAATCCCTTCTACTGCTGTACTCGCAGACCAATTCGCAAAAGAAGTGGATTTCTTCAGTATTGGAACGAATGATTTAATTCAATACACTATGGCTGCTGACCGCATGAACGAACAAGTCTCTTACCTTTACCAGCCATACAATCCAGCCATTTTACGTCTTGTAAAAATGGTAATCGACGCCTCACACCGTGAAGGTAAATGGACAGGTATGTGTGGTGAAATGGCCGGCGATGAGCTAGCTATTCCACTCCTGCTTGGACTCGGACTAGATGAGTTCTCCATGAGTGCGACATCTATCCTACAAGCCAGATCACAAATTCGTGGATTGAGTAAGCGGGATATGGTGGAACTTGCTGAGAAGGCTTTAGAAATGAGAACCGCAGAAGAGGTCGTTGCGGAAGTGAAGAGAGTAACGGAAGAGAAGTAAATGTAATGAGCAGCATCTTTAGGCGGTTAATTCCTCTTCAAGATGCTGCTTTTTCCTACACGAAAAGAAGGTTTGATAGTGATTAAATTAGAATCACTCCTCCCTAATAGATTGGGACTTAAAATCATTCAAGATCTAGAAGAAATGGGCATAGGGCACACGATTATTGCATGCACAAGAGATTTATGCAGCTATACAAAAAGACATCTCCCCGGAAGGGAAAAAAATTGTAAGAGGATCATACGCAGAAGTGAAAGAAGTAACAGATTTCGTGGAAATCTCAGATGATTTCATAAAAATTACCTCAGGAGTGATTGGGATGCCGACTAATCGGATGATGCAGATATTAAAAGAGCTAATGTCCACTAAAACTCCAATTACCAGTAATGATTTAGCTAACAATATTCAAGTAACATCAAGAACGATTCGAAATGATATAAAGGAACTTAATGAGATCCTATTACATAGTGGTGGATGCATTAAGTCAACCAGAGGAATTGGCTATGTACTGGAAGTAAAAGACACTGATACATTCAAATTGTTTTTGCAAAGGCTGTTTAAAAACTCGGATACTCTAGCAAACCAATCACCAAATACACCAGAAGAGCGCGTTAGCTATATTATTCGAAAACTTTTATTAGCAAATGGTTACATAAAATTAGACGATATTGCTGAAGAACTATATATAAGCAAATCAACTCTACAAAATGATTTAATTGAAGTAAGAAAAATAATAAAAAGTTTTAAACTAGAGATAGAAAGTAAACCATATTATGGTGTGAAGGTTACAGGGAGTGAAATGAATTTTCGCTTTTGCTTGTCGGAGTATTTATTGAATAGAGAAAGTATTACATTCGATATGCCACCCCCCCCCCCCCGGATTCCCTATTTTCAAAAAAAGAATTTAATAAAATTCAAGCTATCATTTTGGGAGAAATTCAAAAGAATGAGATTTATCTATCTGATATTGAGTTAAATAATTTAAGTATTCACTTCGCTATCGCTTGTAAACGAATTCGCGATGAAAATTATATCCTTCTCCCACCTGAGGACTTTGAAGGAATATACACAAAAAAAGAATACAAAGTGGCGGAAAAAATAGTAAAAAAAGTTGAATCGTCTTTTGACGTTTGTTTTCCTGCGCAGGAAATTGCATATATTGCGATTCATCTCTTAGGGATGAATAAAATTGCAACAACTAATTTAAGTCAACAAGAGTTTGAAACATTTGTAGATAATGAATTAAGAGATATAATCAATGAGATTATTATGAAAATAGATGAACGATTAAAATTACAATTAAAAAACGATAAAGAACTGTTTATCGCGTTAGGATTGCATTTGAGACCAGCAATAAATCGTCTACGCTATGGAATGAATATGCGAAACCCATTGTTTGATGAGATTAAAGCAAAATATCCACTTGCATTTGATGCTGCGATTTTAGCAAGCAAAGTTTTAAAAAATAGATTAGAGATTGAAATTGATGAGCACGAAATTGGCTATATTGCGTTACATATAAAGGTCGCCATGTACAGACAACAAATGAATCAAGATGTAAAGCGTTGTATTATCGTTTGTGCATCTGGCTCGGGTAGCGCCATGTTACTTAAGTATAAATTGCAAGCTAAGTATTTTAATCAATTAATAGTTGTAGATACAATCGATTATTATCGTTTAAATCAAACTACTCTAGAACAAATTGATTTTGTTATTACAACTATCCCAATTGAAAGCAAGTTACCTGTGCCAGTAATATTCGTAAATACAATATTAGGTACAAAAGATATTGAACAAATAGAAGATTGTTTACAAGATAGGGATAAAGATAAGGTCGTCTATGTGAAAGAGGAACTAATCTTTCTTCATCAAGAACTCGAGACAAAAGAAGGCACTATTCAATTTTTAGTGAATGAACTAGAGTCGGCAGGCTATGTTGATGACTCATTTGGTAAGTCAGTACTTGAGAGAGAACGATTATCGCCAACTAGTTTCGGAAACTTGGTTGCCATCCCCCACCCCATGAGTCCGCACACAGATGAAACAATTTGGGCGATATGCACGTTGAAAAAGCCTATTAATTGGGGAGAGAATCGTGTACAATTTGTTTGTTTATTAAGTCTAGGGAAGAATAAAACTCCTAATATAGAGGGGATGTATGATTATTTAATTGGAATGATTGATAACGAAAAAAAGGTCAAACAGCTGATAAATTGTGAGAACAAGAAAGAATTTTTGGAGATACTAAACAATATAGATTAAAGCAATATATAGAAAATTCCGGGTTGATATTACCCGGTCTTTTTTATTGTGTAAATATAGATTAATTTCCATGTAATCTTTTCCTTAGCGTTAAGGAAAAACTATGGATTCAATCGAAAGCGATTTCACATTATTATATATATGTAAGCAGAGTCAAATGAATAGATTGTATTGACTTAAGGGGGGCAAAGCAGCATTGGATATAGAAGAAGTAAGCTTTCAAATCATATTACATGGCGGAAACGCTCGAAACTTGGCAATGGAAGCAATCCGGCATGCTAAAGTAAGAGAATTTGAAGCAGCTAATCAAAAAATCCAGGAAGCAAATGAAGAAATGAGTAAAGCGCATCGGTTCCAAACGGATCTGATCCAAGGAGAAGCTCGTGGTGAAAAAATAGAGATTCGTTTGTTACTTATACATGCACAAGACCATCTCATGAATGCAATGACAGTTGTTGATTTAGCTGAAGAAGTAATTGAACTTCATAATAAAATTAAATAATTGGAAAGGGGATTATTATGTCTAATCATAAGTTGAAAGTGGCTACAATTGGTGGAGGTTCAAGTTATACACCAGAATTAGTCGAGGGCTTTATTAAACGATATGATGAATTTCCATTGACCGAATTGTGGTTGGCTGATATTGAAGAGGGTAAAGAGAAGCTTGAGATTGTAGGTAACCTTGCTAAACGAATGATTGAAAATGCAGGTCTCCCGATTGATGTTCACTTAACACTTGATCGAAGAGCCGCACTAAAAGATGCCGACTTTGTCACAACTCAATTCCGTGTCGGTTTGCTCAATGCACGTGCAAAAGATGAACGTATCCCACTTAAATATGGTGTACTTGGTCAAGAAACGAACGGCCCAGGGGGGTTATTTAAAGGTTTACGTACGATCCCAGTCATCTTAGATATTGCCAAAGATATGGAGGAACTTTGTCCAAATGCGTGGTTAATCAACTTTACAAATCCTGCTGGGATGGTAACAGAGGCAGTTCTTCGTTACTCCAATATTGATAAAGTTATCGGTCTGTGTAATGTACCTATTGGAATGGAGATGGGGATTGCTAAATTACTAGACGTAGAACACTCCCGAGTTCGTATTGATTTTACCGGGCTAAACCATATGGTATATGGGTTAGATGTATATGTTGATGGAGTTAGTGTCAAAGATGAAGTAATTGAGAAGTTATCCGATCCGGCAAATAGTAGTTTTGTCAAAAATATAGATGGTATGGGTTGGGAGCCAGCGTTTATTCAATCTTTAAATGCTCTTACGTGCCCCTATCATATGTACTACTATAAATCAAAAGAGATGTTAGATAAAGCAATAGAAAGTGCTGAGAAAGAAGGAACTCGTGCAGAGGTTGTTCAGAAATTAGAAGAAGAGTTATTTGAGTTATATAAAGATGAAAATCTAAATATTAAGCCGCCACAACTCGAAGAACGTGGAGGAGCGTATTATTCCGATGCAGCTGTTCGTTTGATCACTTCCATCTATAAAGATAAGCGTGATATTCAACCAGTTAACACAAGGAATAATGGCGCGATCGCAAGTATTCCCGCAGATTCAGCTGTGGAAGTAAGTAGTATTATTACAAAGGACGGTCCAATTCCATTAACAATGGGGGATATTCCTGTAGCAGCACGTGGACTAGTTCAACAAATTAAATCATTTGAACGGACTGCGGCAGAAGCAGCTGTGACAGGAGATTATAATAAAGCAGTTCTCGCATTAGCAATTAACCCGCTTACGCCTTCTGATACGATTGCAAAGAAAATTGTGGATGAAATGTTGGAAGCGCATAAAGAATATTTACCACAATTTTTCCAAACTGAAACAGTAAATTAATTTGAATATGGTTCTGGAGAAAACATTTCCGGAACCGTAAGAGGACTTATTGGATTCATAATTAAGGAGGGACTAGTACAGTGTTACACAAAAAACTTAAACCATTTCCGACGGATTTCTTATGGGGAGCCGCTTCAGCTGCATATCAAGTAGAGGGTGCATGGGATACAGATGGAAAAGGAAAGTCCAATTGGGACGAATTCGTCCGTATTCCTGGGAAAACATTCAAAGATACCAACGGCGATGTAGCTGTTGATCATTACCATCGCTACAAAGAAGATATAGCTTTAATGGCTGAAATGGGCTTGAAAACCTATCGATTCTCTGTAGCATGGACACGTATCTTTCCAAATGGAAAAGGAGAAGTAAATCAAAAAGGTATAGATTTTTACAATCGTTTAATTGATGAGTTGGTCAAGCATGGTATTGAACCAATATTAACCATTTATCATTGGGATTTACCACAAGCTCTTCAAGATGAGTATGGTGGCTGGGAATCAAGGCAAATTGTCGAGGACTTTAGAAATTATAGTATTACATTATTCAAGGAGTTCGGAGACCGTGTGAAATATTGGGTTTCATTAAATGAACAAAATATATTCACTAGACTGGGCTATCAAACAGGTATGCACCCACCCGGGGTAAAAGATGACAAACTATTCTATCAAGTGAACCACCATGCTAATTTAGCAAATGCGATTGCTATTAAGGAATTTCGTAACTATGTTCCTGATGGAAAAATTGGACCAAGTTTTGCATACTCACCAGCCTATGCAGCCACATCAAAACCAGCAGACATATTAGCTGCAGAAAACGCGGAAGAGTTAACAAACCACTGGTGGATGGATGTCTACACATGGGGTGAGTATCCAAAAGCAACTTGGAATTACCTCAAGCGTAGAGGTATTGCTCCACAAGTAAAAGAGAGCGATTTCACACTATTGAAAGAAGGAAAGCCTGACTTCATGGGAGTGAACTATTATCAAACGACTACTTATGAAAAAAATCCGTTGGATGGCGCTACACTGGATGGTCACTTCAACACCACAGGTAAAAAAGGTACAATGGAGAGCACTGGTATACAAGGACTCTTTAAAACTGTTGCCAATGAAAACCTAGAGACAACAAACTGGGATTGGAACATTGACCCACAAGGATTACGGATTGGTCTTCGTCGAATAACGAACCGCTACGGATTACCAATCTTAATCAGCGAAAATGGTCTTGGTGAATACGATACCGTTGAAGCGGATGGTACGATAAACGACGACTACCGCATCGAGTATATTCACACTCATTTAAAGGCTATTCAGGAAGCAATTACAGACGGTGTTGACATGATTGGTTATTGTGTGTGGTCCTTTACTGATCTTCTCAGCTGGTTAAATGGATTCCAGAAACGCTATGGGTTTGTATATGTTAATCAGAGTGAAGACGGAAAACACGACCTTCGACGTATCAAAAAGAAGAGCTTTTATTGGTACAAGGAAGTCATTGATAATAATGGAGAAAATATTCAAGCAAATGTAAGCGCTGTCGTTAGGGTGTCTCGGTACTTGGATTAACGATAGCCTCTAAATAGCGAAATTATATTTCTATGGAGGGATGTAAAATGAAAAAGGCGTTAATTATTTGTGCAGGTGGTATGTCATCTTCTTTAATGGCTAAGAAAACAACAGAGTTTCTTAAAAAGGAGGGTCATGATATTGAATTAGAAGCAACAGGAGCTAATGAAGGTCAAAAACTGATTGAAAAAGGTGATTTTGATTTATTTTTGGTAAGTCCTCAAACAAAAATGTACTATAAAAGGCTTAAAGATGCCGGGGATCGTTCAGGCAAACCAGTTGTAAACATCCCACCTCAGGCATATGTTCCGATTCCTATGGGGATTGAAAAGTTAGCGAATGTGATTTTACAAGAGTTTCCGGATGAATGATCTGCTCTTAGATTAAGTCCAATTGAGTGGAAATAAGGCACGCTTATTAATAAACAGCTTCCCCGCTACTAAACGCTAGTAGCGAGAGCTGGATTAATAGAAGAGGGATTTAAATGAAAAAAGATGAAATGGCACAGATAGTACAAAACAGAAAAAAGTTAAGTGTAAAATCAATGTATTTTAATCGATATTTACTTGTAAGATATGTATCCGCGTCATTCTTTTTTACAAATTTTTATTGGTTAATCTCATTATTGATGAGTGATTCGTCACTATTCTTTATCCCATTGGTATTAATCATCGTATTTGTTGTGAGTGCTGCCGAACAGGTAAAAATATTTAGCAGTCATACTAATAATGCAACACACACAAAATTCTATTTTAAAATTCAACTTGTGATAAATATTATATTGTTATTACCAACTTATTTTTCTTCTTCCTTTACCCAGTTATACCCTTTCCTAATTGAAAAAGGGTCGTCTAAACTATTTATTTTAGCGATATTAATGTTAGGAATAATATTAAGTGCGATCACTCTCAAGCGTTTACATTCGATTAAACATAATGAGGATAAACATTTTGAACGCATCAAGGAATATGAACAAGCTATTAATTAATAATAGATAGGGGAAATTACAATGGAAAGTGAAAATAAAGTATTTGCTCTCTTAGAAAAATATCTAATGGGTCCAATGGGTAAAATTGCGTCCTTCCGTATAGTGCGTGCCATAATGGCTGCAGGGATGGCTTCTATTCCGTTTGTAATTGTAGGATCGATGTTCTTAGTCTTGAACGTACTACCAGAGACATTTACTTTTTTAGAGGGCTTTTTTGATAATACATTTTTCAGAATTAGTGATTTGTATATGTTAGCAAACAAAACAACGATGGGAATATTAGCGTTATATTTTGGCCTCGTTATTGGGTATGAGTATACAAAAATATTTGCTGAAGAAGAAGAGCTAAACCTAAACCCGTTAAATGGTGCTTTACTATCTTTGTTTGCATTTTTTATGACTGTTCCTCAGTTAGTTATCGAGAATGGGAAAATGACTCTCGTACATCTAATTGATGAAGACAATACAATTGTCCATGGGTGGGAAATGGTTGCAGATGGGGTAAGTCGCTTAGGAGCGACAGGAATATTCACAGCAATCATCATGTCCGTTATAGCGGTGCAAGTCTATAGATTGTGTGTTAAACAAAATTGGGTTATTAAAATGCCTGAGGCCGTTCCAGAGGGTGTGTCCAGGTCATTCACAGCCCTAATTCCGGCATTTCTAGTAGCTTTTGTTGTTTTATTAATCAATGGTATTCTAGTTGCACTGGGGACTGATATCTTTAAGATTGTTGCAATTCCTTTTGGCTTTGTTGTTAATTTAACAAGTAGCTGGGTAGGTATTTTAATTATTTACTTCTTAATCTCCGCTCTTTGGATTGTAGGTATTCATGGGGCAACTATTATTTCAGGCTTCTTGACACCAATCGTTCTAACAAACTTGCAATCTAACATAGATGGAGCAAACATTCCATTTGCAGGCGAATTCCAAAATGCATTTGTTTATATGGGGGGGTCGGGGGCTACTTTAGGCTTATGTATTTTCATTGCATTTTTAGCTAAATCAAAGCAATTAAAGGTTCTAGGCAAAGCCGCTCTTGCTCCTGGTATTTTTAATATTAACGAGCCGCTAATATTCGGATTACCAATTGTCTATAATCCCTTTTTAGCAATCCCATTTTTCCTAGCACCAATGGTATCAGCATCAATAGGTTATTGGGCGATCAAACTAAAAATTATAGGTCCTGTCATCGCACAACTTCCTTGGCCTACTCCAATTGGTGCCGGAGCTTTCTTGAGTACAGGTGGGGACTACTTGGCAATCATTGTTGCATTGGTTTCTGCTCTTGCAGCATTTATAGTTTGGCTGCCCTTCATTAAGATGTATGACAATAAGTTAGTTAAGCAAGAAGAAGGTGGAGAATCGCTAATTTAAACTAAATTATAAGTTGTGGATCTACGTCAATATTTAGGACACATCCTCCTTGAAATTCATTGTATAAATTTAACTTAGATGTGTCCATAAAACTATACTAGCATCATTGCAATCCTGAATAACTAGCTTAAGGCGGCGTATTAGAAGGATAGATCCCTTCTGATATTGCTGCTTTTTTATTCAAAACCGTTTACTCTTGTTTCATAGTAAAGCGTTTATTTTTCAATATATATTGCTCAAGTGCCCCCAATTGGATCAACAATCCAATATTCAGGAATATTAAAATATGCATATGAAACTAACTTGTTCATTTTATCTTGTTTCAAGGAGAAGGAGGAATGATTTCAATTACAAGATCCGGTGAGCCTTCAATGCCACGGTCTGTCAAAATCTCCACGCGCTGACGCGAACCATAACAAGATCAGGCTGACGGACCTCTGTTTGAGAAAGAATAACATCGGCTGGGGCATAAAAAAATAAAGAAGTTAGACATACAACCTTTCGCATAGTTGATTATAAATCTCTGCGTTTATCAGTTGATCAGTCGTTGAAGGAGATGGACTTATCAGTTCCAGTTTCCCTCCCGCTAATTCATAGCGCTCCTGATCATTCATTGAAGCATAGTTCTGATAAGTTAGATGACCTCCTTTCATAACGTTATGTTTCTTCGCACTTTTCTATCTTTAATCTCAAAGCCTCCTTCGTACTTCAATAACTAGCGGTGTACCATTTTTTAAATCATTATATCACTTACCAGCACGAAATTAAACAAATTCAGGAACGTTAGTTCCCACCATGTAAACATACACAAAGATAATCAGCTTGCTGAAATACCTATACTTTAGATCTAGCAAAATCATCGAAGTATGCATACTCCTTGAGTATTAACAACAAATGCTTAATAATTAGTGCAAATGCTTTATTTTTGCTATCCATTTGAGAATAACTTCAATCGCCTTCATATCAAAGAGATAAAAGAGCGAGATGGTAGCGACAACTAGGAGGAGGAGATTATCTTGAACAAATTACAAGGGGAAACAGCAATCGTTACAGGGGCCAGTGCTGGAATTGGTGCTGCTATTGCTAAGGAATTAGCAAGTAAAGGGGCAAATATCGTCCTCGCCGCCCGCCGAATGGATAAGTTGAACGAAGTAAAGAATGAAATTACGGAAATAACAAATGGAAAAGTGAAAGTCATTGCTGTCCAGGCGGATGTATCCGCTAAGAATGACGTTAATCAACTCGTGGAACAGGCACAAACGGAGCTAGGAAATGTGGACATTCTTGTCAATAATGCTGGACAAATGCTAACAGCAACCGTACAATCTGGCAAGGTGGAAGAATGGGAAAAAATGATTGACGTGAATGTGAAAGGCACGCTTTACAGCATCGATGCTGTCTTACCTTCTATGGTATCCCGGTCGGCTGGCCATATTATCAATATTGCTTCCGTTTCCGGTCTTGAAGTAACAAAAACAAATACCGTTTATAGCGCTACAAAACATGCGGTCCGGGTCATCTCTCAAGGATTAGAAAAAGAACTCGCTAGAACAGGTGTAAGAATAACCAATATTTCACCGGGCATGGTCGATACGAACTTAAGCAGTGACAACAGCTGGAATGGCCGTAAAAAGCTTGAACCAACTGATATTGCAAAGGCTGTCGTCTATGCTGTTACCCAGCCTAATTATGTAAATGTTAATGAAATCACGGTTCGACCGGTGTAAAAATAGGAGGGGTCTATCCAAGGATCCCTCCTTTAGCTTATTTTTTATTGTAGCTGTTATAATAACTCCTTTATAGGGAAATAGCCGCAAATAATAGATTCGTCTTTTCAAAAAGGAGGAACTAAAATGGCAGAACAAATGAAACACAAAGTATTCACCTTTTACAATGAGATACCCCTTTCGGACGATATGGCTAAATTTCTTTCACCTAAAGAAGAGGTTCAATTTTGTGTGAAAACAATAAGAGATATTGCCGTATTCACAGACAAGCGAATCCTGATTGCAGATAAGCAAGGAATTACTGGGAAAAAAGTAGAATATTTCTCTATACCGTTTAAAAATATCATCACGTATTCTATTGAGACTGCTGGTAGATTAGATTTAGATTCAGAAATCAAGCTATTCTTATCTGGTGGTTTACGTGTGGAATTACGATTCATGAAAGATAAAAACATGGATCAATTGCTGTTAAAAGTATATCAGCTCATTAATGAATATATTATTTAATGAATTTCATAATACGTATTTAATGCTTCACCATCACCATATGTAGTTGATTTAGTTCGTTCCCAACTACATATCGTGATGGAAAAGCCGACTTTGGTAATTATGAAATTCATTCTATTAATTAAAATAGAGATTGGGCAAAACACTCAGATTAAATTCAACACTGAGTGTTTTATTTGATTACAAGACTAATATTATCGATATCTCTAATTTATTCGTATTGATTTACAGACTTCTTACAGCAAATATCCTCCCTCATCATCTCCTCCACCAACTCCCGATTCCGCTTCTGAAAAAGATCATTATGTGAGGACACCATCGCATATTCATCGGCCTGCGGTTGAATAAATTGCTTCGCCCGGTTCACAGCATTTGCGGCATCTTGAAAACAGCCAGCAATCAAATTCAGTTTCCCATCGAAAGTTAAAATATCTCCAGCACCGTACAGGCCGGGAACGGATGATTCACAGTGGGCATTACCCGCAATAAAAAAGTCATTCGCCATTTTGATATTTAATTTACTTTTTTGTAGTAAACTCGCATCCTGTTCATACCCGTGATTAATGATCACATCTTCAACAGCAACTTCAATTTTCTCCCCAGTCACCTGATTTGTTATCTCAACCGATTCTATTTTCTTATCGTTCTCACAAGCAACTAATTTCGTAATCATCGTTTGCGGAAGACACTTCACAGAGCTGTTTCGCAGTTTAGTAACTTGCGCCTCATGACCAGTCGGTTCATTCTTTCTATATGTCATATATACTTTTTCCGCAATCGGCTCGAGTTCATTCGCCCAGTCAATTGCCGTATTCCCGCCCCCTGAAATAAGCACGGTTTTGCCCTTGAATCGTTTAAGTGACGTGACTGCGTAATGAATATTCGCAACTTCAAATCGCTCTTCCCCTTCAATCTCCAGTCTTTTCGGATTTAAAATCCCCGCTCCAACTGCGACAATCACTGTTTTTGAAAAATGCCTTTCGCCTGAAGCCGCCCGCAATATAAAATGTCCTGCTTCATTACGGGAAATCTCTTCTATTTTCTCATTGAGCACAACGGTTGGCTCAAAAATCAACGCTTGATCGACTAATTGCTCCATGAGCTTTTCCCCTGGAACGGGCGGCACCCCACCGACATCCCAAATCATTTTCTCTGGATAAACTTGGATTTTCCCGCCGAGACGCGGCTGATATTCAATCAGCTTCGTCTTCATTTCCCGTAAACCGCTATAGAAAGTGGAATAAAGCCCGGCCGGACCTCCACCAATAATCGTTACATCAAACAGTTCCTCTTGTTTCATCCTCATCCACTCCAACCCCAAATTATTTTAATTTTGAATAGACATTGACACATTGAAAATTTAACTATATATTAACATATATAATTGAAATTGATAATCATTATCAGTTAAATGTCACTAATTTAGGATGGAGGTAATATAAATGACCCGCCTTTCTGGTGAAGATTTATATATTGGCTATGGGGATCACTCAATCGTTAAAAATCTCAGTTTAACCATTCCAGATAAGAAAATTACAACGATCATCGGATCCAACGGTTGTGGAAAATCTACTTTATTGAAGGCTATTACACGGATTATCCCTCACCAAGGAGGCTCCGTCCTGTTAGATGGGAAAGATATTGTAAAAGAAAACACAAAAACGCTCGCAAGAAAAATGGCAATACTTCCTCAAACTCCTGAAAGTGTCGATGGGCTAACGGTTGGAGAGCTAGTATCCTACGGGCGATTCCCCTATCAAACTGGTTTCGGACGTTTAACGAAAAAGGATTTGGAAGTCATCGATTGGGCACTTGAAGTTACAGGTATAGCAGATTTTAAATACCGCCCGATCAGTTCTCTTTCCGGCGGTCAGCGCCAACGAGTTTGGATTGCCATGACGCTCGCACAAGAAACGGAAATTATCTTTCTGGACGAACCAACGACTTATTTAGACATGGCGCACCAGCTCGAGGTCTTAGAGTTATTACAGAAATTAAATGAAGAACATAACCGTACGATTATTATGGTGTTGCATGACTTAAATCAAGCGGCCAGGTTCGCTGATTATATCATTGCGCTAAAGAAAGGAGAGATCGTGAAAGCCGGGACTTGTGAAGAAATTATAAATTCGGAAGTGCTCCGGGAAGTTTTTCAAATCGATGCCGTTATCGGACGAGATCCGCGCACGAATAAACCAATGTGTATGACATATAACCTACTGAAAGGAGAAAACGAATATGAAGAAACGAATCATCCCATTTTTGCTGCTGCTCATTCTCATTAGCGCCTGCGGTAATTCCAATGCAACGGAAGAAACAAGTAACACAACAGAAGACAAAGGTGAAACCATTACATACGAATCGGAGACAGGTCCGATTGAGGTCCCCGCCAATCCTAAACGGGTCGTCATCCTCTCCGGTTATACAGGAAATGTCATCCATTTAGGAGTGAACGTTGTTGGTGTGGATGTCTGGTCTAAAGACAATCCGACCTTTGCAGAAGAATTGAAAGATGTAGCAGAAGTTTCAGAAGATGACTTGGAAGGGATCTTGGAATTGGAACCAGACCTAATTATTGCGTTATCAACGGTGAACAATCTTGAAAAGTTAGAAGAAATTGCACCAACTGTAACCTTTACATGGGGCAAAGTAGATTATTTAACCCAACATATCGAAATTGGCAAACTCCTTGGGAAAGCGGAAGAAGCGACAGAATGGGTGGAAGACTTTAAACAGCGCGCAGAGCAAATCGGTGAAGAAGTCCGTGCCAAGATTGGCGAGGATGCAACCGTATCGGTTATGGAAGCCTATGGCAAAGACCTTTATGTTTACGGCGAAGACTTTGCCCGTGGAACAGAAATCTTATATGATTCAATGAAACTCAAAATGCCTGAAAAAGTAAAGGAACACGCATCCGAATCAGGTTATTATACATTATCGGCAGAAGTGCTCCCAGAATTTGCAGGTGATTATATCGTGCTAAGTAAATATTCCGAGGCAGACACCGCCTTCCAGGAAACGGACACCTACAAGAATATACCGGCTGTGAAGAGTGGTAATGTGATTGATATGCAAGGGGAAGGTGCATCATTCAGCGACCCGGTTACATTGGAAAAGCAGCTCACACTCTTTGAAGAAGGATTTTTAGGAAAATAAAGTTATGAAGGAAAAAGCTTTAGCATTTAAATTTATACTAGCCATTCCCGTCTTTATCTGCATGTTTTTCCTTGCGATGAGCTTTGGGGCAGCGGAAATTTCGGTTCAAGATGTGTGGCTCGCACTCACAACTTCTGAGTCGAATGACGCAATTTCCATTATCCGTGAAATTCGCTTGCCCCGGGAAGTTGCTGCGATAGCTGTCGGAGCAGCGCTTGCTGTATCTGGTGCGATCATGCAAGGCTTAACCCGCAACCCGCTCGCCGATCCTGGGCTCCTCGGCTTAACGGCCGGTGCGAATGCGGCTTTAGCAATTACGATTGCCCTTCTCCCTACAGCCAACTATTTTCTCACGATGGTTGCCTGTTTCGACGGAGCGGCAATCGGAGCCGGATTAGTATTTGGCATTAGTTCGATGAAAAAGAGTGGGTTTTCTCCCTTTCACATCGTACTTGCTGGAGCTGCGGTCTCCGCATTTCTAGTTGCCATTGCTGAGGGGATCGGGATTTATTTTAAAATATCAAAAGATGTCTCCATGTGGACAGCAGGCGGAATGATCGGTACGAATTGGAAGCAACTGCAAATTATCTTGCCCTTTATCCTGATCGGAATTGTACTGGCGATTTTCCTTTCCAAGCAGCTGACGATTCTCAGTTTGAATGAAGAGGTAGCGATTGGTCTTGGGCAAAATATTTTCAAAGTTAAAATCCTGCTTTTTATCGTCATTATTATCCTCGCAGGCGCATCCGTTGCCCTCGTAGGGAATTTGACGTTTATTGGACTGATGATTCCGCATATCGTCAGGTCTTTTGTTGGGACGGATTACCGGTTTATCTTGCCAATGGCTGCGATTGCAGGAGCTGCCTTCATGCTGTTCGCTGATACAGTTGGACGCACGTTGAATGCACCATTTGAAACACCTGTTGTCGCCATCATATCCGTGATCGGCTTACCTTTTTTCCTCCTCATCGTTCGTAAAGGAGGAAGAGCATTCGTATGATACATCCGGCATTAATTAAAAAACAGCGCATCATTTTAATCATTTCATTATTACTTATTATATCGACGGTTATAATAGGCATGGGCATCGGTTCATCCAGCTTAACCTTTGACCGACTCATCCAGACGCTCCTCGGGTCTGGCAGTAGAAATGAAGAATTCATCTTATATTCAATTCGCTTGCCACGGATAGTGATTACCCTTCTATCTGGGATGGCTCTGGCTTTATCTGGAGCAATCCTGCAAGGAATTACGAGAAATGATTTGGCTGATCCCGGCATTATCGGTATTAATTCCGGGGCAGGAGTCGCCATTGCCGTTTTCTTTTTATTTTTCCCGATTGAAGCAGGAAGTTTTGTTTACATGATTCCAGTTGTTGGATTTCTCGGCGCAGTTATGACAGGCTTCCTTATTTATCTATTTGCCTATAGTAGAAAAAATGGCTTGCAACCTATAAATCTTGTGCTCATCGGGATTGGATTTTCTGCGGCACTCTCAGGTGCAATGATCGTAATTATTTCCTCTGCCGAGCGGGAGAAAGTAGATTTTATCGCCAAATGGATCGCGGGAAACATCTGGGGAACAGACTGGCCATTTATTGTCGCTCTCCTTCCCTGGCTCATCATTTTGATTCCATTTACCTTATATAGAGCGAACCGGTTAAACCTGCTTGGATTAAGTGAACCTGTTGCGGTTGGTGTTGGGGTTTCTATTGAGAGAGAGCGCGTCACACTACTATTAACAGCTGTTGCATTAGCAGCTGCTGCGGTTTCGGTCACAGGGGGAATCAGCTTCATCGGACTGATTGCACCACATCTTGCAAAATCACTAGTCGGACCAAGGAATCAACTGTTTATCCCGATTGCAATTTTACTTGGTGGCTGGTTGTTGCTGGTTGCGGATACGGTTGGAAGAAATTTGATTGATACGACGATTCCAGCTGGGATTATGGTTGCTTTGATTGGGGCCCCATATTTTGTTTATTTGTTGATAAGGGATTGAAGAAGTAGCGACTTAGAGCAAAAATATGACTGCAAATTGTGATTCATTTGCAGTCATTCCATCTTCTGTTATTCCGCACCTCGATTTTTATCGAATTCCTTGTTACTACCTTTTTGAAGTTCCATATCTGATTCAGAACCACCCTCATCATTTTCAGTCGGCTCGTTATCTCTTATATGGTCCTCGTTAAAATAACGAAGCTCATCATGCACCACTGCAAAATCACTTAACTTCCTATCTTTCCCACTATAGAATTTGCCTTATTATTAAATATGAATAAACCGCAAATTCCTTTTATAGGAAAACAACCAAGGCTTATCATATACATTATCTAAGTGGTAATTTTTAACCATGTCATTCATCACAATACATTAGCCATTGAATAATAATATCATTTCAGTTATACTGATAAAGGATTTTACAAAATATAAAGAAACCCTCTGATACAGACACATTTAGATGTCTTATTAGAGGGTTTTATTTAGATTACACACATAGTTATAAAGGAGCACTTTTATGTTAAAATCACTTTTAAAAAAGAAAACAGCTAAAGATCCCATACCAATTGACCTATGGGAAGAGAAATTCACGTATATTAAAAAGAAATGGCAAGGGACACCTGCCAACATCCAAACTTACATATTTCCGAATATGAAGCGATTTAAAGCAGAATTCCCAAAAAGTACACCGAATAAAAATGATCTATTTATCGGAGTAATACATTGGCCCGCTAATAACTGTGATATTGTTGCTATCACAAAAGGGAATACTTGCTTAGAGTATCCGCTTATCAATCAATACTTTGAGGATTTAGACGATACGTTCCTCAACACTGTGGGAATACTACCTAGTAATGATAATACCTGTCAATACTGTAATGAATTCGCAACGTTTATAAATACAGAGGGAAGTTGTCAGGAGTGTAAATAAAGCGCTTAAAACTTTTACATAGATTGGTGGGTAGGGGCATTCGGCCAATGACTTTACCCGTCAATCTTATCATATAAGCAATCGAATGAATTTCATAATTACCAAAGTCGGCTTTTCCATCACCATATGTAGTTGGGAACGAACCAACTCAACTACATATGGTGATGGTGAAGCATTAAATACGTATTATGAAATTCATTAAATCATGTTTATTTTAAAATATCCATGATTGAATAGAAAAGAGTGACATAATGCAGCCAACAATACATCATTTCTTACCATTGATTGAAACATTACCCCTCGATAGACCGCTCACCAAGCAAGATTTATTAAAAGAACAGATTTTAATCGAAAGAGACGGGGATATTGAAATGTACTATGCCCCTCACAACGAATATATTAACCGTGAAGCCAAAGTAGTTATTATTGGAATTACCCCTGGTTGGAGACAAATGAAAATCGCTTATGAACAATTTATAAAGAGTTTTGCAGCTGACGACAAGTTAGAAACATGCCTGACAGAAACTAAAAAGGCAGCTGGATTTGCTGCTTCCATGAGGAAAAATCTTATCGATATGATCGATCAATGCGGTATTCCCAGCGTACTTGGTATAGCTCACTCAACCGACCTGTTCAGTAAAAACAGATATCTACTTCATACAACATCCGTTATAAAATATCCGGTATTTTTTAAAGGAAGTAACTATACTGGACATCAGCCGGCGATAAATCGTTCCAATTTGTTACATCATTACGCTTTCCTAGATTTTCCAAAAGAATTAGCGCAAATTAGGGAACCTGCATTAATCATTCCCCTTGGAAAAACGGTGGAACAGGTGGTACTTAAGCTAAAGGATGAACAACAATTATCACATCATACTTACTTAACGGGATTTCCCCATCCTTCTGGTGCTAATGGGCATCGTGTTATGTAATTTCAGCGGGAAAAATCACAACTACGTGAAAAAGTGAAAGAATGGGGAGAGGAATGGGAGTGGTGTTAGTGCCTGGCTTTACGACAAAATCAGTTTAATGCCTGTCACTTACCGAAATTTGTCGAAGGTTTAATATCCTTCGTGATTACTACACATTCTCGCATAGCCATCAATCCTAAAATAGTTGATATTCATAAACCAAATGTTATCATTCCTCTTATTCAATAGTTGATGTCAGGAATATTCTCCATCACGTTGTTCATTGTAAATGCAATACAGCTGATATGTGGGGATAGAACGGTCTCGTCATCTTGAAATAGATTAACAAGTTCGTAGCGGTCGTTTTTCAAAATATATTGCTCGAGCGTTTCCATCCGCGGGTCAACCATCCAGTATTCTGGTATGTTAAATTGTGCATAAGTTGCCAACTTGTCAATTTTGTCTCGTTTCACAGACGAGGGAGATATAACTTCAATGACAAGATCGGGAGGACCTTCTATACCATGTTGAGAGATAACTTCCATGCGATTTCGAGAAACCAGCACTATATCTGGCTGACGTACATCTTTTGGCGACAAGATGACATCAATGGGGGCGAAGAAAATGAGATAGTCGGTTTCACAAGTTAAAGATAATTGCTTAAATACTTCAGAACTAATCAGCTGATGAATCGTCGATGGCGCCGGACTCATCAACTCCAATTTCCCGTCTACCAACTCGTAACGCTTTTCATCATCTATCAAGGCGTAGTCATCATAGGTCAGATGGTCTTCTCTAACAATAGATTTGTCTTTATTCACTTTTTTATTGCTCATTGTATCGTCTCCCTTCATTTGTAGCTGCTCATCGTTTACCATTTATCTGAAATATGACGAGAAGATAGCGATTCAACAAACACAACTCAGGTTCCGAAGCCTGAACCGTCCTAATCTTACATGGCACGCACACTTACTATCCTCCTAATTCTAAAAGAAACCCTAGCATTAGCACGAAATGAAATTACTATTGATTTTTAGTCTTTCAGTTACGTTTCAACAACAATATCGCGACGGCAGTTTTTTCCTTCAATAAGACATGTGTAGGCTCCCTCCGACATCAGCTTAATGGTATGGAAATCAAGGTATTCATGCACTTCAGGGAAAAGGCTTCAAGAGATTCTTTTAAAAAATATGTGGAAGATTTGTTTGTAGAGTTGATCATGCTTCGTGCAGGGTTGTATTTGGGGATTTTCTTTAATAAGTACTGGCATAGCTGCCATCGCTTTACATCCTTTTAAAGGCTTGGTGTGTGAGCTAGGAAGTGTTTTGTGTTTGGTAGAAAGTTAATTTAAAACAATACCACCTTGTGTGAAAGCTGCTAAGCTATTTTTAGTGAATAATGGGAATGGTTAAAAGGAATTGCAAATAATCTAGCGGAAGAGATCTAATAATTTGTAGTATAATCCACAACTTCCCGAAATGCAAGTCCGAAATCTAAATAGTCTTTCATCTTACTTGCAGAATAAATAGTCTTATGCAGATCTGCTGCAGATGCATCTCTTATTTTGTTTTGTATTTATATTGTCTTGTATTGTTTAATTAAAGGGGGCGGATGGTGGTCCAGATAATGGCCCGCATGGCGGTTCGGGTAGTGGTCCATATCGTGGTTCATAGGATGGCTCCTAGGGTCGTTTGTTCGTTTACTTTTAACGAGTTGCTCCAGCTACCTGACACTTCAACAATATTCGAGAAGTGCCTAGCATGTTTGATGAATTAAAATCGTTCTTCTCAGCTGCTTTACTGATTGGTAAAAAAATATTAACAATCTTCATTATTGCTATTATAAGATTCACGTGCTATCCTTTAACTAATTCAGACTAATTATATAGGATTAATAAACTATATAATTAGAACAATTTTTTGAGGAGGAGAGCATCATGAATACTGTTCCATTAATTGTCACTACAGAATGGTTAGCTGAAAGACTGGATGATCCTAATTTAAGATTGTTAGATGCTACAACATTTTTAAAACAACCGGAAAATGGCGGTTATTATGATGTTTGGTCAGGTAAAGATGCATATGAAAAAGGCCATATTCCTGGTGCTGTTTACGCTGATCTACTTGAAGAGCTTTCCGATCCCGATTCAACATTCAAATTCACAGTTCCACCAAGGGAATTGTTTGTGGAAAAAATTAGCGATCTGGGCGTTGGTGATGGTACGTATGTTGTCGTATATGATCAGGGATTTGCAACAGTTGGAGCACCAATCATCGCTTCAGACTGGGCATCACGTCTCGCTTGGCAATTGAATTACGAAGGCTTTGACAATGTTGCAGTTCTTGATGGAGGATTTCCGAAATGGCAGGAAGAGGGGCGTCCGGTAACGACTGAGCCTGGAACCTATCCGAAGGCGACATTTACCGGGAAACGTCGGCCAGAACTGTTAGCAACAAAAGAAGACGTAAAAAATGCTATCAACGATGAGAATGTTATTCTTATTAATAGCTTAACAGAAGCTGATTTTAACGGAGAAACAGATACCTACACACGAAGCGGACATATTCCTAGCAGTGTAAATGTATTTTTCGGCAATTTCTCGAATCCTAACACGAAGGAACTTTATGATGATGAAGCATTACGAGAAGTCTTTGAAAAGGTGGGAGCGCTCGATCCAAATAAGAAGGTGATAACCTACTGCGGCAGCGGGATTGCTGCAACTTGGAATGCACTCCTCTTAAACAAATTGGGTCAACATAATGTCGCAATGTATGATGGCTCTATGACTGAATGGACAGCAGATTCATCGTTACCATTAGATAAAGCGGAGAAATAGGGTTTCTTTTGAAATTGGATTTAGACTAACGGATAGAGAGCCATAAGTGAGAATGTGCATTATGTCATTTAATCTTATGGCTTTTAAATTTTAGTGTTTGGAACTTGGACAATATTGATGTCACGCTTACTATGAAAAAAGTGGTAACTCACCAGCGAATTGATGAGTACCACTCTATTATCATATTTAAATCATTTACCATGTCCAACCATAGGCTTTAACATCAACTGTTTCTACTTTGTCAGCAATTTCCTGAGGTAAATCAGGGTAGGATAAATCAAATCCAGCTTCACTTCCAGGATTTAGCCCAACGTCAACACTACCTTTTAAAACTCCTAGCAATGATCCATCTTCTGCAAAAAGTGCCGCAGCTATTCTGATATCATCTTGTAATTCTTCTGTAGTGTTCGTCACTACACCGGTCACTGTATAAGGCTGTGAATACTCATCAGCACCAGTAGTACCATTTACACCGGATACTTCCATTAGATTAGGGCTGTTACTTGTCTCATCAAAAGAAAAATTGTAAGTAGTCTCTTTATACTCGGATGCATCCGTTGCCGTATCCAAAATTGTTGATTCACTTATATAAGCCTGTTCACCAGGCTCTACAACGCTCGGAACCGAGTAAATCATTGAGGCAGTTCCTAGAATGCCATCTTCTGTATCTTTAAAGTTCATCTGTGTTTCACCAATTTCAATCGGAACATCTCCTGTATTCTCAAAAACAGCAGAAGAATGAACCCAGATTGTGCCGATTGAATTCTCCCATGCTCCACCTGTTGAGTTTACGATTTCTAATTTTGGTTCTGCTTCTTGTTCTTGCGTTTGCTCATCATCTTGTTCTTCAGCTGCACTTGCCTCCGCTTCATCCGCAGTCGAATCATTTGTGTCGCCTGCGTGTCCACTTCCACCACAAGCAACTAGAAACAGCGCAAAAGAAATAATGAGAAAGAAAAGAATGCTAGATTTGAATTTCATAGTCATTTTGAATCACTACCTCCGATATAGTACTATTTCATTACATCGTAGCACATGAGGGTAATTATATCTAGTTATCTACTTAATTCCTATATATTACTTAGTGCACCGTTCATTTATTCCCAAAAAATAACGAGAGTAGTGCTAACTTTTAAGTGAAGTCATAATTGACTTTTTGGCTTTTTAATCTCTAACTATGAAACCTTTCAAATTCCGACTTAAATGCTCTTTTTCGGGAGTGTACCTTTTTATAATGCTCTATTATCCGCTCTCTTGCATTTAAATCCCCATTGGACTCCAAGGTTTCCCCCAAGGAGGCGATAAGTGCGGCTGCCTTATAATAGCTCTTACGGTAGCCTCCCCCAACAATAGCATCTGTCCTTCGTTCTATTATTTTTGTTAACCATTGAATATATTTTTCATATTGTTCAGCTGATAAATCAATTTTTTCTTTCCAAGTTAAAAACTGATTTTCAAGCAATTTGGAATCTGTATATCCTAATCTGTGTGCTAAACTATTGATAAGCTGTTGCCCAGCTTTTGTAATTTCTGACCTCTTATTTAACATTAAAATAAAAAGTGGCACAGCTATCCCTATGAAACTGTTCGTCCATCCTAATGCAGTTGTATCCTTTTTACAATGTTCATAGATAACATCAAATTCAGCATTAATAAAATCAATAACCTTTTTTTGTTCCTTTGAAAGGTTATTTGTTAATAACTGTCGATTTATCCGATTAAAATAATCCGTTTTTTGTTCGGGCAATGTTTTTGCGTGTTTTGCCGCTTTATTTGCTACTTCAAATCCATCTTCATTAAGTTGAAATAATCGGAAATAGTTACTTAAAGATGAATCCGAATAAAAGGCAGCCACATAGCATGTTTCTACAATATTATGATGTTCTAAACTATTTGCAGCTACAGCAGTCAAATCTGCAATCCTAGCTCGAATAATCAAGTTTTCAGGCAATTGGTGTAGTGCTTCAAGCCCGAGTTTTTCACACTCTATCATTTGATTTCGATTCACTAGATACTCACACGCATATTTATAAAGTATGGGATGGTTTCTCGATACGTCCTTAGCTGTTTCACATAGTCTGCGAATTCCTCCTTGATACATACATGCTTCGATTAATAGTTTCCCTGCCAAGTCTCCATTTTTATTCCCTAAAAAGACAATCCAGTCCTCCATAAATAAGTCTAGGTTCGGAAGTGCCTCTGGACCTACAGTAAATATTTCTTCCATACTTAGATTATTCGACAATTTCCATGTAAAATAATTAAATATTGCGGCAGGTCTCTTTTCTCTTTCCATAGCCTGATATTTTGCATAGATTGCATGTTGAGCAATATGATGTAAATCTAATTCTATGATATTCTCTTCTACAAGATCCTCCAATTCAAGTTCTTCCCACTCTTCTGTATCTCCATCATTTATTTGAAACACCATCATACAAAGCATTTCATAGAATTTAGAAGCTTGTATGTAATCTTTTTGATATAACAATTCCTCTGTTAGCTGGAAAGCCCTTAACAAATCATCTCCAATTCTAAACTCATCGAAATAATCGTATTTAAAATCTCTATCCCAATAGCTTTCACCATACACTTCATAGCTAGTGCATTCAAAATAAACTTTTCCACTCTCTATATCCTCACAGAGTGCTTCTATCCATTCCAAATCAGCGGTAATCAAATGTTGATCCGATTGATTCATTATAGGACTTAAAAATGCATTTCTTTTATCTTCCTTCGTGACTCTAGCTAGATTGAATATCCAATTGTCTTTTTCGGAGTCTGACATGCTCGTTAATTTTTTATTAATAATTTCCATAAACTCTTTATAATTCATTATTTATCACCTCGCGTTTTAATTTAATTGGGTGTGGAAAAGTGGTCAGACGTTTACCAATTTATTCACTCCTCTTCCAATCGTGGTAAAGCATTCAGCAAGTCTCTATGTAATTTATAAATTTGTCGAAGTCAATGATTAGTTGTATCGGAATTTTTTTAATATCTTGTGTTACTTTTTGAATTTTTGCTCCCGTTTGCAAATTTTCGGTTGACTTATAACCTAGTAAAAGACAATGATAAATGGTAACATTATACCATATTGTATTTTAATTTTACATGAAAGGGGGAAATCCATTGAGTCAGGATAAATTAAACCAAAAGGCTCTAGATGAAATTATCGAAAATTTCAAGGATTTTTTCAAGAAAGAAATAGCTCAAAATCATGTTAATAATACAGTGAAATTAGTTAGATTAAAGGCATTCAATCTGAATCCATTCCTTGATAAATATAAAGCAAGATTTTTAACCGGGCAGGATGATGCCAAGAGTATTGCAAAAGCGTTAGTATATGCTAGAACTCTCGGACCTTCAATTAATACTATATTTGGAAACCAGTTGCAAAAATATTGTAGTCAAATATTGAAAGGCTTTGGTTCTACTACACAAGGTATTGATATTGAATTTATTGATATGGTAGACGGAAGAAAAAAATACTGCCAAATTAAAGCCGGGCCAAATACAATAAACAGGGATGACGTCACTACCATTAAAAATCACTTTGACAGTGTGAGAAACTTAGCCCGAACAAATAATCTCGATATTGGCTTAAATGATTTAATAGTGGGAGTATTTTATGGTACACCTGATCAATTAAGTAACCATTATAAAAATATAGATAAGGACTACCCCGTTATCATAGGTAAAGACTTTTGGCATCGACTAACTGGACACGCTAACTTTTATGATGTGCTGGGTGAGGTAATGGGGGAAATAGCTTTAGAATATGATGGTACAGAACTTTTAGAAGAAGTCATTGGACAATTAGCTAAAGAAATAGAAACAGCTCTTCAAAGTCAAAAAAATGTATCAGAAGAAAACCAAAAGCAACTTAATAAAGAATCGAAAGGAAAAATAAGAGAATTACGAGAAAAATATGAAGTAAAATAAATGAGGATGCGATTAATTGCATCCTCACTTTTCTAATTAAATTGATTTAAAGTGTTGATAATTGATAATCCGATTGCTTTCGCCATGTTAACAGGAACAGCATTTCCTATTTGTTTATAGGCATTATTTATAGAACAATCAAACTCCCAACTATCAGGGAAGCTTTGTATCCTTGCATATTCCCTAACGGTGAAAGGTCGGGTTTCATCTGGGTGACATCTTTCCGTTTGTTTTTGGGCAGGTGAGGTAGTTAAAGTCAATGATGGTTCATCCCAAGATAACCTCCGAGCCATGCCTGTTCTCCCACCACCAGAGTAATAGCTTTTTCCCATATAATCTTTCGCTATTTCTTCAGGAAGATCTCTCCAATATCCTCCTGGAGGTACAAGATCAAGAACTTTCTTTTTAGATTCGGGATAATTTGCTCCATCAGATGCGGGGACATCTTTAAGTACATCCTTTAAAGTTAGTTCATAACCATAAGGTTTAGGGAACTTAAAATTTATATCGATATAATTATTTATTAAATCATTTCTAACACCAACAATAACAATTCTTTCCCTTTTTTGAGCTACATCATAATCTAATGCCTTAAGAACTTTCCATTTCACTTTGTAACCGATACTGGAAAAAACATTTAGCATTGTTTCTAGCGTTCTCCCATGATCATGATTGACAAGGCCCCTAACATTCTCAGCTAAAAACATTTTAGGTTTTAATTGATCTAAGATCTTACCAAAGTGATAAAATAATGTACCTCGGGCATCCTGCAAACCTTCTTTTTTGCCAGCATAACTAAATGCTTGGCAAGGATATCCCCCAGATAAGAGATCCAATTCGCCTACCGCAATTTCATCAATATAGTTTTCTATGCCGACCTCCGTTACTTTCTCAATATCTTCTTCAATTACATTCCAATGAGGTTTGTTTTTTCTTAAGGTATTACAAGCATGCTTGTCAAATTCAATATTTCCAATAGACTCAAAACCAGCTTGTTCTAGACCAAGTGCCAGACCACCAGCGCCAGCGAATAATTCTAATACCTTATATTCCTTTTTAGGTTTTATTCCTCTTACCTCAACAAAATTATTATCATCTGTTTCTTTCACTATTTTTTGCGAGGTCTTTTTATTATCCTCTATCTCTTCTAGATCAAAGCCAAAGCTCATTTGTTCGGAGATTTCATCAAGCTCTACATCAAGGGTTTCACATAACTTTATAACATTAGATTTGATAGGACTGTAGTTAGGGGAAAGTATCATGGATAATTGATTTTTACTTACTCCTAACTGTTCAGCTAATTCTGTTTGTGTTTGTATTCCGCGTTTTTCCATATGAGCTCTTACTCTTTCTTTACTTAATGTATACAACTCTACCCTTCCCTTCATAAGTTAAATATAAATTTAACTATTGCACAGGTTATTATATTATGAATAGACATTGATAGTCAACAAATTAAAATCATATCTTTTTACTGTATCATACTATTATATTAGATTCGAGAAGTGACGGTCACGTGAATTAGCCTGTACCTATCAAAACTCATTTCACCTATTCACCCGCCTCCCCAATCAAAATACCCGCTCTCTCCAACTCCCGACAAACCTCCTCAATCTTTTCCAAAGAATCTGCCTCCAATGTATGCAAATGCAATCCATTCGTAAGAGATGACAAATGCGCAACATTCGGCACCCGCAAATTCTGATAGAAGAGATCAACTTCCTTTCGATTACTCACGCGAATCGAAGCCGTAATATCCCCATAAACCGGATGATCCACACTCACATCCCTCACCGTCACCCCATGGTCGACCATAATATACAATTCCGCTAACGTCTGTTCCGGTGTATGATTCACAACAATTGTCTTTCGTACCATATTATCTTCCGCTTGATCACTTATATAAATATAACCTTGACTCGTTGCGACAACTGGTTCATTTTTTGCTTTTAAAATCGACACATCTTGCACAATCACTTGTCTTGATACATTCGATTTTTCCGCAAATACAGAAGCGGTAATTGGCTCTTTTGACTTTTTGAGCTCCCTTATAATCAGCTTCTGACGCTCACTGGATGACATTTTTTCTTTACCTTGCATGTGCTTTATCCCCTTATTTGTATAGATTTTTATAATAAGTGCTTGATATTATATTAATTTTATGTAAATATAGATGTCATGACACCCACCCTAGATTATCTCATCCAGCTTATTTTTATGCAATACATGTGAAGTAATTAACAATCAAACTCTTAATAAATATGAAAATGGAGCGTACATACAATGAATCAAATCAAACTACGAAAAATGTTAGAAGACTTTTTTCTAGAAGATATTGGAGATAAGGACCTGACAAGTCATGCGATCTTCCCAGCGAAGCAAAATGGAAGCGGTATTTTTATAGCGAAGGAATCTGGAGTTATTGCAGGCCTAGACATTATTCAACAAGCTTATCATTTACTAGATTCAAAGTTAGAAGTCTCTCTTTACTATACGGACGGAGACTATGTGCAAAGGGGCGAGAAAATTGCGGAAGTCCGCGGTTCAGTTCGGAATATCTTAACTGGGGAACGGGTTATTTTAAATCTACTCCAGCGCATGAGTGGGATTGCGACCTTGACGAATCAATGTGTAGGAACGTTGAATGACTCTTCCATTCAAATTTGTGATACAAGAAAAACGACACCGGGCTTACGTATGTTCGAGAAATATGCAGTGACGGTCGGTGGTGGTAAGAATCATCGGAACGGATTATATGATGGTGTAATGATTAAAGATAACCATATTTCCTATGCAGGGTCGATTACAAAAGCTGTCGAAAAAGCCCGAGAAGCACTTGGACATATGGTGAAGATTGAAGTCGAAACAGAAAGTAAAGCAGGGGTAATCGAAGCTGTGGAAGCAAAAGCTGATGTGATCATGTTTGATAACCGGACTCCGGAAGAAGTGAAGGAATTTGCGAAGCTCGTGCCGCCCCCGATTATCACGGAAGCGTCTGGTGGAATCAACCTTGAAACCCTAGCAACATATGCAGGAACAGGTGTGCACTATATTTCACTAGGTGCGTTAACCCACTCGGTGAAAGCATTGGATATTAGTTTGCTTGTAAAAGAAGAACAGGAAAATAACTAAGGTTCCGGCAAGGAGATGCAAGATGAGAAACGTTTGGAAACTGTCGATAATCTTACTTAGCTTCACATTATTAGTCGCATGTGGAAGCGAAACAAATTCTGAACCAGCCGATGGGCAAAATACGCAGCTTTCAACAACAATCAAAGGCGGACGAACTGGTGGTGCTTGGGCGGTGTTTACGGAAGGGATTGCGGAGTCGATTCGCCGGGAGAATGGTGGATCATTTATAACGGTCGAGCCTGGAAGCATTATTGAGAATCCATTAATGGTTGGAACAGGAAAAGTTCCCTATGGCCTGTCCTATTCGATGACAGCTTATGCTGCTTATAGAGGACTAGAACCGTACAACCAAGCCTTTAAAGATATCCGTGCCGTCAGTGTCGTTGTCCCCGCAAACTATTATCAGCTTTTTACTAGAGAAGAGCTTGGGGTCACCTCGATTGCGGACTTATTAGAAAGTAATGATCCACTCCGCATATCAGTGAACCAACAAGGTTCAGCAGGCGAAGTTATTACCCGGGAAATTTTAAAATTTTATGGGGTGAGCTATGAAGAGATCATTTCTGAAGGTGGTTCAGTTGATTTCCTCTCTGGTTCGATGGCTTTTGAACTCATGGCTGACGGTAGGCTTGATGCTGCGGGGAATGCTGAATCCGCTCCTTCCAGTAACATTATCGAAGCAGCAACTACGACAAATTTGAATATGATTTCCTTTGAAAAAGAAGTGATCCAGACTATTGCCAAAAACCTAGGAATGGAGCCGAACATCATTCCAGCTGGAACCTATGATTTTCTCGCAGAAGACGTTCATACGGTGAGCACACCGGCAATTCTCATGGTTCATAAAGATGTCTCTGATGAAGAAGTCTATGCTGTCACAAATAGTATTTATAATAATTTGAATTATTTAGATACCGTTCATGAAGAATTTAAAGCATTAACGAAAAGAAATATGAGCAATGTTGGAGAACTCCCCCTGCATCCGGGAGCGGAGAAGTTTTTTAAAGAAAAAGGGCTGCTTGAAAAATAATCCAAAGGTGGACGGAGCTTAGCCTCCGATAAAGGAGTTTGTTCAATGGTGAACCTAAAAACACGTATAACCGGCTGGTTCGGGTATGGGTACCGTCGCCAGCTGTCATCCTATCATTTACATATCTTTAGACTGCTTGCTTGTATTCTAGCAGTCTATCAAATCTGGTCGGTCATTTGGGGGAAATTAGATCCGCTGAATCAAATGGCATTGCATTTATCCGGTATTCTTGCAATCGCCTTTTTGCTGTATGGTTATTCCAGGAAAGCCCACGCAGGTAAAACAACGGAAAATCCGACTTGGATCGATTATACAGCGGTACTCCTCGTCATTCTAGCTGGCATTTATTTTTCGCTGCATGCGGAGCGCATAGCGATAAGAATTCCAATTATGGACCCGCTCACGACTCTCGATTTATTTTTCGGGCTTGTGTTTATCTTGTTAGCAATTGAAGCCGCACGCCGCACGATGGGTTTTCCAATTATTGCGATTCTGCTCGTTGGTTTTTGTTATATTTTCTTCGGGCATTATTTGCCGGGAATCTGGCAACACCGGGAGTTTTCTTTTATAGAGGTCATTCATGAGCTCGCCTTCAGTTATAACGGATTATGGGGTTCTCCGATTTCAGTAGCGGCAACTTTCGTGTTTATGTTCCTCTTGTTTGGCGCATTTTTAAAGCAAGCTGGGACAGGTGAATTTTTCTTTCAATTATCGACTGCGATTGCTGGGAGAACACGAGGCGGAGCTGCCAAAGTAGCTGTATTAACGAGCGCCTTTTTCGGTTCAATTTCCGGAAGTCCAACTGCGAATGTCGTTGCAACAGGATCCTTTACGATTCCAGTGAGTAAAAAAAATGGCTATAAACCATCTGTTGCTGCAGGAATTGAAGCTGTAGCGTCAACTGGCGGAAGCATTCTGCCTCCGATTATGGGTTCGTCTGCCTTCTTAATGGCCGCGGTAACCCAAATCCCATATGGAATGATTGCCCTTGCTGCTACGATTCCAGCTATTCTCTATTATGTTTCCTTGCTGTTGATGGTTCATTTAGAGGCAGTGCGTTCTGATATACCTCGGCCGAAAGCAGAGAATATACCAGACATTAAAAAGGTGTTAAAGGAAGGATGGTTCCATTTCATCCCTTTCATTGTGCTTATGTATTTTCTTATTCAAGGTTACAGTGCATCGCGAACAGGGTTTTACGCCATTATTGCCATTATCGTCGTAAGCTGGTTTCGCAGGGAAACTCGTATTGGAGTTAAAGCGACATTTCAAGCGCTGGTGGACGGGGCAAGATCATCCATTCCTGTTACGGCGGCTTGTGCTGTTGCAGGCTTGATCATTACAGCCATCATGTCTACAGGGCTCGGAGGAAAATTAACGAGTATCGTGCTTGGCTTAACGGGCGGACTTTTTATCCCTACATTGCTGCTTGTAATGGTCATTTGTATTGTATTAGGAATGGGCATGCCAGTAGCTGCTGCGTATATTTTAACTGCGATGCTTGCTGCCCCTACATTAATTGAATTAGGTATTCAGCCAATGGCAGCACATTTATTTATCGTTTATTTCTCCATTTTTTCAGCAATCACACCACCTGTTGCCGTAGCAGCGTATGCAGCTGCTGGAATTGCCGACGAAAATCCGAACCGAGTGGGCTTAGAGGCAGTGAAATTCGGAATCGTTGGGTTCTTTATTCCATTTATGTTCGTGTTGGAACCGGCATTATTGCTGGAGGGTTCAATTGGAGAAATCGTGCTAGCTGTTCTTACTGCTTTACTAGGTATTACTGCACTTACTGGAGCGATGATTGGCTGGCTTGTAACGAATGCGACCGCGCTCGACCGGTTACTTTTACTTGGTAGTGGCTGTTTATTCATCTTCCCGGGTGTCATCTGGAATATAGCTGGCCTTGCACTCGTTCTCGTTGTTTTCTTCATGCAAAAAGGGTCAAGAGAGCAAATTTCACCGATTCATTCGATAAGAGAAGCGGAGTAAATGGCCGCTTCTCTTATTTGGTTGTTGCATTTAGTTGCAACAGGGATTTGTCAGTTAACGATTGATCAGTATGCCTGAGTCGGGCTTTAAGCAATTTTGTCAGTGACTAATTTAACAAAAAGCAACCGGGTCGGGTGGTGAGTGGCACCATTAACGACCAAATAAGCAAAAAAACGCCCCACACCAGCGTGGAGCAACCTTTGGACGCCCGCTTACCCACAAATCACCGCTTGCTTCAAAACTTCCTTCTCCAATAAAGCAACCCCAACCTCAATATCTTCTTCCTCTGTAAATTCATCAGGATGATGACTCAATCCATCGACAGAAGGAACGAACACCAGGGTAGTCGGCCAGCTGGAAGCGGTGTTCATCGCATCATGACCTGCACCACTTGCCATGAACATATAAGAAACTCCGGCCTCTTCACATGTCGCCGCAAACGCCTGCGCTAATTCCTCATCCATCATGACCGGGTCATCATTTTGGATGACTTCCATTGAAATGGGTGTCGCACGCTTCCTCTCGATTTGCTCCGCTTTTTCCTTTATCCGTTCAAGCACCCGTTCACGGGAATCGACATATATACTGCGGATATCCACCTTGATTGATGCACTCCCGGGCACAACGTTCATGGCCCTTGGCGTTATATCCAGTACACCGACCGTTGCAACTGTTTCATGTTCATCTTCAAAAAGACCTGCTTCTTCAACAGCAAGCGCTAACTCAGCTGCAGCAAGCAATGCATCTCGTCGATTCTTCATCCCAGTCGTTCCAGAGTGGGAACTCTTTCCGGAAATATGAATTGCCAATCGAAGCGGTGCCGCAATTCCTGTCACAATACCGATTTGTTTATTCTCCTGGATCAACTTTGGCCCTTGTTCAATATGCAATTCATAAAATGCTTTTACACGTCTATCACTTTGGTCTGCCTGTGGGAACTGATCCAACTCAAGTCCCTGTTCCTTTACCGCATCCCTTAGCGATATTCCATTTCTATCCTTCAATGTTTCCAATGTCGCAAGGTTCACCTTATTCATCATCACCTTACTACCAAGCGTCGCAAAGTTAAAACGTGACGATTCCTCACAAGTAAAACCGATTAATTCAATCGGATGCTGCGTCTGGGTTCCTGCTTCTTTTATCGAGCGGATAATTTCAAATCCAGCTACAACACCAAGCAGACCATCATACTTCCCACCTTGATAAATCGTATCTAAATGAGACCCAATAATGACAGGGGGAAGCGAGTCGTCTGCACCAGGCAGGCGGACGATAACATTCCCCGCTGCATCAATTTCTGTTCCAAGCCCAAGCAAGGTCCCTTCCCTCATCAAATATTGCTTTGCGAGATATTCTTCGGATGTATAGGCGATCCGCTCAATCCCTCTATCCGCCTCACCTAATTCATTCAATCTATCTAACGTTTTCATTAAGCGCTCGATTTTCATATGGTCCATCCCCATTACTTTAGCATTATGTATAGTTATAACTTACCGTATATTCCGTAATAACTCCAGACATTTTAAGATCTTAGCGTACATGCAAAAAGGGTCAAGGGAACAAGTCCCTTGACCGCATCAATATCACAAGCTTAATTGTTTCCTCTTACTTCCCATGCAGCTTCCAGTGCAGTTCCCGTACTTGTTCCGCAAGTTCCGGAACTGGTCCATCAACTACTGCGTCCCGAATCACGTCTTGGATTGGCAGACTTCGAACAGGCGACGGAGCAACTCCCAGCTCACTCATCCACTCGGCAAGCTGCTCCGACGAACTTGCGTACACAATCCGGCCTAAACCAACCCAGCCATGAGCCGCTGAACACATCGGACAATGTTCACCTGAAGTATAAACAGTCGCCTCTCTTCTATCTTCCGGCTTCATGTTCCCCGCTGCCCAGCGCGCGATAGCGAATTCCGGATGTTGCGTATGATCTCCGCCCGCAACATGATTATGGTCTTCAAATAGTACCTCTCCATCCGCTGAGACAAGGACAGAACCGAATGGCTCATCACCTTTCTCGAGAGCGGACTTTGCCAGTTCCACACAACAGCGTAAATGTTTTCTATCTGTCTCTGTTATCATATTGTAATCCTCCTTCATTCATGTACCCATATTCTATCGATGTACCCATTCACTTTACAAGCTTTCCGATTCCTTGAGGGCAACCTCTTTCAGGTCCCCCTGTAGTCTCAGAAGGTAAAATATTCCAGCAATAATCAGGATACCACCGACAGCTTCCACAGGTGTAAGCATCTCATTTAAGAGGAAGATCGCTAAAACAGAAGCTCCAATTGGTTCTCCCAACGTAGCCATGGATACCGTTGTTGTATTGACATAGTTTAATAGCATATTGAAAATGATATGTGCTCCTGTTGGAAAAAATGGCGAGCATAATGAATACGATCCAATCATTTGCACTATAACCAGTAAACGGTATCCCGCCAATTAAATTAAAGATTGCAACCGCTACCCCAGCCATAAAGAACACTAAAAAGCTGTATACCCAATGATTAATCGATTTTACATTCCGTTGACCGATCATTAAATATAGAACAACAGATACGACGGCACAGAAAGATAAAATATTTCTAAAGAAGGCGCCACTACCGCCCCCTAAATTACCTCCTCCAACAATGACAACACCAATAAAAGCAACACCCATCGCAAACACAGTACGGATATCTACCTTTTCTTTAAAGAAGAGGAGTCCTAGAGCTAAGGCAATTGCGGGCTGTAATGCTAGAATTAGAGTAGAACTTGTCACGGTTGTATGATTTAAGGATTTAAACCACAATCCAAAATACCCAGCTAAAAAGATACCAGCAAATACAATCGCTACCCATTCTCTAACTCGTATCCTAAGAAATGCTTTCCGATGTTTAATAACCATAGGAAGAATGATTAAACATGCTAAAAACATCCGATACATGACCATCACCGTCGAGGGTGCATTCGATAATTTCACAAATATTGCAGATAAGGAGATGCAGATAATTGTAATGACTAATAGAATGTTAATCGTTCTCTGCTTCAATCGTTTCCCTCCCAAAATACGTTCTATATTTTCTAAACAACCAATAAAATCAGGCAGTGTTTAGTTGACTCACCTGATTTTACTTAGCAACGATATTCATTTAACCATCCTAATAAGAAAATGTCACATAATTTTCTTTCAGTATCTTTTGTAATTTATTCAGCTTTTCAATCGAGTCACCGGAAAAACGTTTCCCAAATTCAATTACCATTGCTTCCATTAGAGCTATCGTCGGGATAATCGAGAACACGTCGTCACTTGCTTCGATTTTCAGGACTGTTGTTGCATACTTCATAATCGGACAAGAAATATGATCAGTGATTAAGATAATTGGGATATCCAGTTCATGCGCTACTTTAGCGGCCCGGATAATTCGCTCGGTATATGGTTCTAAGGAAAAAACTAATAAAACCTCCTCATTTTCTATTTGCATCACCTTATCTAACACTACTTCAGAATCGTGACTTAACTGCCTTACCTTTGGATAAAACTCTCCAATTAGCTGTTCAAAATAAAGCGCGACCGGCTTATAAGGCCTCATACCAAAGATATTGATAGATTTAGCTTGAACAAGCATATCAATTGATTTATCAAAATTCCCTAGCAAATAACTTTTTGCAAAAAAATAAAGAGGCAAATTTGTTTATGCCTCTCTGTTCCATCTTATTCAAGTTTTCTTAAATCAAAGATCTCAAACGTCCATTTCATCCCAGCGCAATTAATCTTTCTTCAGGTTCTGCAATTAATTTACCTGTCATGCCAGAAACAATTGCTTTAACATTTAAAGTCCCAGAATACCTAAACGATAATTAATTCTCATGCCATATCATTTCAAGCTTATTCTAATAAGATCTCAGGAAACAGAACTTTTCAATTATAATAAAATTATCTTCCCATCCAACCGCCATCAACAGCTAACAAGTGGCCATGCACATAATTTGAAGCATCTGAAGCTAAATATACTACCGTACCCTTGAAATCCTCTGGGCTTCCCCAACGACTAGCAGGGATACGTTCTAAAATTTGCCTACTTCTCGTTTCATCTCGAATGAGTGCTTCATTCATATCTGTTGCAATATAGCCAGGGACGATTGCATTTACATTGACATGGTGCTGTGCCCATTCATTTGCAAGTGCTTTTGTTAACTGGGCTACCCCACCTTTTGCGGATGCATAGGCTGGGATATTGATTCCACCTTGAAAAGAGTTCAAAGATGCTACATTAATAATTTTTCCACTTTTCTTTGGAACCATATAGTTTCCCGCTTGCTGCGCTAAAAGCCAAACGGCTTTTAAATTAACATTCATCACATCGTCCCAATCAGATTCTGAAAAGTCTACAGCAGGAGAACGGCGTTGGATGCCACCATTATTGACAAGGATATCAATCTTTCCGAAGTAATCCACTACAGACGGGACTGCTTGTTTAACCTGTTCATTATCCCTTAGATCGCAGGCTATAATGACGCATTTTCTTCCGAAATTCTCTATTTCTTTTTTTGTTTCTTCTTTCTCTACATTACGTTGCAATAAGGCTATATCGGCTCCCGCTTCGGCTAGCGCTAATGCCATTTCTTGCCCAATACCTCTTGTTGCACCAGTAACTACTGCTACCTTGCCTTCTAAAGAAAAAGATTTCAACATGAATAGAGTTACCCCCTGTTTATGGTTGTATTAAAATTTTTAATGATTTATCAGGCTCTCCCATAAGCGAAAAACCTTTTTCGATTTCCTCAATTTTTAGTTGATGGGAGATTACTGCGGATATATCGACTTTTCCACCAGCCATAATATCAATTGCTGTTCTAAAATCATCTTTACTATAACAACGGGTAGTTGTTAATGATATTTCATTAAAGTGCATGGAGGTCAAATCAATTAATGGTCTATTCTTAAACACACTAACTACTACAATTTTCCCCTGTGTTTTTATTAGTTTTACCGTTTGTTCTAAAGTTGTTTCGGTACCTGCAACCTCAAAAACGGTATCAATCAATTTTCCATTTGTATAGGATAAAATTCCATCGACAACATCCTTTTCTCCCGCATTAATTGGATGTAACCCCAAATCTTTTGCCTTTTCTAAACGGTAAGGACTAATATCTGAAATAAAAATATTATTCGCTCCGTTTAATTTAGCAATCATACCTATTAAAAGTCCAATCGGGCCAGCACCTAAAATGGCGACATTCTCACCAATTTTAAGACTGGATCTCCTAACAGTATGAACCGCTACTGCAAGTGGCTCGGCTAATGCAGCGACAGATAAGGAAAGCTCTTTCGGCACCCGATGCAATCGATTAATTGGTACGGTTACATACTCTGCAAAACCACCATCCATATCGATTCCTATTAACTTTAATTCCTGGCATACATGCATTTGTCCTGCCTCACATGCCGGACATTTTCCACAACTAATAGTTGGTTCGATTACTACACGGTCACCAACTGTAAAATCAGAGACTCCATTGATTGAATCAATTATTCCACTAAATTCATGCCCCATTATTAAGGGAGCTTCCGCTCTTGGATGCTTGCCGAAAAAAATCATCATATCTGTTCCACATATTCCCGCTGAAGATACTTTAATTAATGCTTCATCTTTTTTAGGAATGGGTTTTTGTACTTGTTTTATCCTTACATCTTTTCCGGAAAAGAATTGTCCAGCTTTCATGTTTGTCAACATAAACCCTCCCTACACATTCTTCCAATCAATATTCCTGTTAAATATTAAATTGTTAGCTTGATTAGTAATTAACATTACTGTTAACACAAGTTAAAAGACTTTTTCTATTTAAGCCAGCTAATAAATTATCAATAGTTAATGAGGCCATTTTCATTCTTGTTTCATGGGTCGCGCTGCCAATATGAGGTGTAATTAATATATTTTGAAGACTCATTATTGGGTTATCCGTATTTATTGGTTCAGGGTCTGTAACATCTAGTGCAGCATAAGCAATTTCTTTATTTACTAAAGCTTCATAAAGTGCTACTGTATCAACCACGGCCCCTCTTGAAGCATTGACAAAATAACTAGTTGGCTTCATTTTAGAAAACTCTTCTCTGCCAAATAGATGACGACTTTGTTCAGACAGAGGAACAAGTACAATAATAAAGTCTGACTCCTCAAGTAAACCTTCAAAAGAAGCATATTTCGCACCAATCTTTTCATTTTCTTCCCTTGGACTACGATTATGATAAATAATGTTCATTCCACTTGCTTGCGCTCTTTTTGCAACAGACCTACCAATATTCCCCATTCCGACAATTCCTAAAGTCTTCCCATACAAGTCAACACCTAATGGAATATTAAAGGGACTATCCCATTTTCCAGCCTTAACATATTCCCATCCTTCATGAATTCTCCTTGCTGAGGAAAGCATTAAACCAAATGTTAAATCGGCTGTTGCTTCTACTAGAACACCAGGAGTATTCCCAAATGGAATAGAATATTTTGTACATGCCGTAATATCAACATTATCAAATCCAACCGATGATTGAGCAATCACACGTAATGCTGGTGCATGGGATAATAAATCATCGTCTATCTTAATATCCCCCCTGCTAATCAGCCCTTCCGCATCTTTTAGCCAATCTAATAATAACTCTTGCGGGATACGGCTTGGTTTATCCCATACATTTAATTCACATTGCTCCTGCAATTTTTCCATCAAATTGTTATCTAGTTTTCCAATAACGACTGCTTTAGATTTACTCATTTAGCTACTCCTTTTTTTTCACTAAAATATGCTTCTCCAACTGTTTGTTTCGTATCGATAAAATGTTCATCTATTAAGCTATATAAACGGTCACTATCTTGAGAGTGAAGCACATTGATTAAATGTTCATGATTTTGTACTAATTTATAAATTTGATCCTTCTCTTCTGCAAACCTTTTTTTAGTTGCAACGATTAATAGACAGAGTAAAAGATGCCTAATATTATTCCATGTGTATAAGATTCTCTTATGATTTGTGTCAAGTATGATGCTTTCATGAAACAGAAGGTCATAATAAGAAAACTCTAGATAATCATCTTGTTCCGCAGAAAGTTCCATTTTCTGTACAATCTTTGTATACTTCCTAACTTTTTCTTCATCAAAATCGTTCATCACTCGTTGGAAAGCAAAGTTTTCAAGAAGAAATCGCACATCATAAAGCTCATCAACGTCTTTTTCGGTTAAACCCAAAACTTTTGCACCCATACGGCCAAGGTCTATTAGACCTTCATTTGCCAAGACCTTAAGCGCCTCTCTTACTGGGGAACGACTTGTTTGGAAGTTAGTCGATACTTGTTTTTCCGTCAAAATTGTTCCAGTTGGTATTTCTCCGCTAATGATATTTAATCGCAAGTTATTTATTATTTTTTCACCTAACGTATCATTCTTTAGCCATTTTTCAGGATAATCCATATTATATAACCCCTTAATAATTAATTATTTATTATTATTCACTCCTCTAATATTCAAGCTCCGATGATAGAATCCCTACAATCAACCTATATATTATTAATGAATTGACTTTTTATTTGTAGCTGATTCAAAGTTATTCATCATAATATTCCATGCCTCATTAATATTCGGATTTTTGTTAAACAATGCTGGTCCTCCAAGTACTATGATATCAATGCCCGCTTCGTATAGTTCCTGGTAAACTTTTTCATCAATAGAACCGTCAGCCTCTATTAAAAAATCAAAACCATTTTCCTCACGTATTTTAACCAAGTCTTTAATTTTATCTAACATATGCATAATAAATGGCTGACCAGCATATCCAGGATCAACAGTCATTACCGTAACCTTATCCAGCAAATGGAGATAATGTTTAATTTCATTTAATGAGGCCGATGGATTTATGGCGACTCCGACATTACAACCTAGAGATTTTATTTTATTTATAGTACGAAATGCTTCTTTTGCAACAGTATCAGAATGAAAAGTTATATAATTGGCACCTGATCTAGCTATTTCATCCAAATGCTCCCAAGGGTTAGTAACCATTAGATGTGCATCAATTGGAACAGTAGTTATTGATTTTATTTGTTCAATAAACATAGGTGTTGTTCCAAAACTTTTAACATAATTTCCATCTTTAATATCTATGTGAAAAAAATGGGAATTTTCATTTAAGAATTCAATTTGTTGTTTAGCTTTGAAAATATCAATTAACATTACTGAAGGTGCAAAGTATATACCTCGAGATCTTTGTTTGATCATGATTAAACCTCTCCACATTATATATTTATATTTAAGAAGACATAATACTAATAATGTAAAAGTTGCTCGGCAGCAAGGTTCTAGAAGTTGCCCACTGAAAAGATCTAGGCCACTTCTAGAAGACTTTGTCCAACTTAGTTTAGTAATATTATAGTATTAGATTATAATAGGCACTCTCGTTTTCAATTCTCGTTGTATGTTAGGATTACTTTGGCTGCTTCTCTACTTAGCATGAGTTCAAATCCTTTTTGCCACTCAGATAATGGTAAACGATGTGTAATTAATGATTTTGCATCGAGCATGCCTTTTTCGAGTAGCTTTAAACAATTTTTTAAAGATGTTGTATCGTAGGCCATGTGACCTGTTAGCGTAATAGCATTCATTGATAGGTCATTAATCGAAAAATCAACTGGTTCAAAACTCATGCCCACCCTAACAATTTGACCGTTAGTCCTAAGAATCTCTAAAGACTGCTTAAGCACTTCTGGTGGACCTGCACAGTCTACAATCACCCCTACTTCATTTTCACCTGTTATTTCTTTTACTCTGTTCACTACATCTTCCTCATCGCTTACTATAAAATGGGTAACTCCAAGTTTTTCTGCAATCTTAAAACGTACAGCCTCGTTCCTCCTAGATGCAACTAGTATTATATTAACTGCGCCCATCAACTTAGCAATTTGTACAGAACATAAACCTAATGGTCCAGCACCGAATATCACAACATTCTCACCAGGTAATAGCTTAGAACGCTGTGCTAAGGCCATGTAGGCATTACCCATTGGATCTAGCAATGCAGCTTCCTCAAAAGAAAGATTATCAGGAATTCTAAAAATTGCATTTTTATAAACCTCTAAAATTTTACCGGGAATTCTTACATATTTAGTAAAGCCACCATCCATACCTACTGTTAGTCCTAAAGATTTTTTATGTGGACAAACCAAAAAATTTCCTACAGAGCATGCATGACATTTACCACAAGCTCCTCCGGTATTTTCGGAAACAACTCTATCTCCGACCTTCCAATCAGTAACATTTTCTCCAACCTCAACGATAATTCCGGAAAATTCATGGCCTGCTATTCTTCTGTTTTCTACAGTTTCTTCCGCATCATTGTCTACGTTATAATGCTTTAAGTCTGCACCACATATTCCTGCTGCTTTCACTTCTACAAGTAGATCGTCCTTACCAACCTTCGGGATTGGTAAATCAGTTTCAAATTTAAAATGTCCAATATCCGTACCGTATCTTACTAATCCATGCATTTTATTTTTCCCCCTCGTATATTATGTTCAAGCGGTGTTTTTTCCAATTACTATATCTAGATGATTTACTAATATAATTGAATTAATATATCTCCCTCGTTAACAAAGTCTCCTTCGTTAACCCTAACTTCTTTTACAGTTCCCTTTACACTGGATGTAATGGGCATCTCCATTTTCATAGACTCAAGTATTATAACCGTCTGATCTTTTTCCAACCTTTCATTTTCTGTTACATTAACTTTCCAAACCGTGCCGGCGATATTCGAAATAATAGTATTCATTTTTACCTCCCATTACTTTTCAAAAGTGATTTGAATTCCGTTGTCAAAAAGTTTGTTGTTATTTCTCCATTGTCGAATTTAGGATGACTGCTTATTTCCATTAATGTTGGAATATTGGTTTTGATACCTTCAATTACATATTCCTCCAAAGCTTTCTTTAACGACGAAATCGCTTCTTGCCTATCTGCTCCCTTAACAATCATTTTCCCTATCATTGGGTCATAAAAGGGTGTAATGATTGAGCCTTCACGTATAGCCAACTCATGCCTTATATTCTCACCTTGCGGAAATGAAATATTAGAAATCGTTCCTGGTGATGGGAAAAATGTAACTGGATCCTCAGCATATATACGAACCTCTATCGCATGCCCATCACACTGAATATCCTCTTGACGATGCCTCAATTTTTGTCCAATTGCAATTCGTATTTGTTCTTCTACTAAGTCAACTCCGGTTATTTCTTCAGTAATTGGATGTTCTACCTGAAGTCTCGTGTTCATCTCTAAGAAGAAAATTTCTTGACTTTCACTGACTAAAAATTCAATAGTTCCAGCGTTTGTATACGCTAACGACTTAGCTGCTTTTATAGCTGTGTTGACTAACTTACCTCTTGTTTCACTACTTAGACAGGTAGCAGGAGCTTCTTCTAATACTTTTTGATGATGTCTTTGAGTGGAACAATCTCTTTCCCAAAGATGTATTGTATTGCCATATTTGTCTGCTAGAATTTGTACCTCTATATGTCGTGGATTTATGATATATTTTTCTAAATACATTTCCCCACTGGCAAAGAAGTTTTCTGATCGTTTTTGGTTGTTCGTAAACTTTTGTTTGAGTTCGTCCTCGTTGTGAATAACTTCAATACCGATACCACCACCACCAGCGCTTGCCTTTAACATGATCGGATAACCAATTTCCCTAGCTACTTCCACAGCTTCTTCAGAATTTTTTAAAGGTCTTCTTGTACCTGGCACTATAGGTATGCCTGATTCAACCATCAATTTTCTTGCCTGTATTTTATTGCCCATTTTTTGGATCACTTCAGGAGAAGGACCTATAAAAGTGATACCAGCTATACCACATGCATTAGCAAACTCAGCATTTTCTGACAGTAATCCGTAACCAGGATGAATTGCTTCTGCACCTGCTTGTTTAGCCACCTCAATAATGCGTTCGATATTTAAGTAACTCTCGCTTACTCTAGATTCACCTATATAATAAGCTTCATCAGCTAAATTCACATGTAATGTATCTTTATCTGCTTTCGAATAAACTCCTACTGTTTTAATGCCTAATTCACGACACGTTTTGATAATACGGACTGCTATTTCTCCGCGATTCGCTATAAGAATTTTCTTGAACAAAAAATCACCTCTCCCTACAGAACCATCAAAGTAAAATCAAATCAAAAACCCGAATTGCTTTTTATATATACTCTCTGCTTTTTCTACAGATACATATGTGAATTTTATCTCATCACCGGGCTTAGCTTGTCCTACTAGACCAAGGTCGCTAGAAGCAACAGTACCAACTACTGGGTATCCCGCTGTTAAAGTTCTGCCTCTATGAAGGATTATAGGTTGCCCACTAGGAACTACCTGAACAGCTCCAATAGCTACTCCACGAGATAACACCTCCTTAAAGGTGGAATGAGCAATAGGTGGACCATCTAGACGTACTCCAATATGATTGGATTGTGGAGAAACTTGATATTTTGATGTAAAAAATGTTTTTAGTTCGCTTTCAAATTTATTTGTATCTGGTCCATCACTCACATGTATATTCCATGGAGCCCCATATCTGGGAATTTCAAAATCTCTAAGATCCGCATTTGTTTCATTTAAAGAAACGTTAGTGTTCTTGAGTTTTATTTTTTGATTGTTATGTAAAGGCTCACCAAATTTCGTAACTGTATCAAGTGATACACTTCCAAGGATTTTGGGTTCATCTAACCCTCCTGCAAATGCTATATAATTTTTTAAGCCCTTACGCATATTCTTGATACTCAACGTACCTCCAGCGGGCAATTTCTGTACTTCCCATTGATTTACCAATCTACCATCAATTATTACATCTGCTGGACAACCAGTTACACAAAAAAGTACATCCACTTCACTTCTGATTGAGAAATCAAAAATCATTACTTCTATTGAAGGTTCAGACAAGTTATTGCCTAAGAGTTTATTTCCTACCATGTACGCATAAGTGTCTGTAGCACCATTAATTGTCACACCAAATTTTTCATAACCAAATCGACCTGCATCCTGTATAGTAGCTATTTTCACATCCTCTGTAATTAAATGAGAGTTATTCATAATCTACATCCATTCCTTCAATATGTTTTAATTTGTAAAATTCATATTCATCCTTTTCAATCGCAAAAAACTCTAAGTAATCTCCTGGGTTTAATATCCCTGGTGGCTCGGCTGTATGGTCGAATAAAGTTGTAGGCGATTGACCTAACATTTTCCATCCACTTGGCGCATCCATAGATGATATAGATATTTGCCCGAAAGCAATACCTAAAGTTCCAGCAGGTACAGAAGGACGAGGAGAACTAACTCGTTTCACACTTTTATTAATCGGACTTTCCATCATAGGTCCTCTTGAAAAACATAGAATTCGGTTTGGTTGAGATGTTATTGCTTGAATTAATTCTTCTTTACTTTTTTTCACTTCTTCTGCGATTAAATCAAAATCCGGTCCATATTCACCTCCAAAGGCTAGTGGTATTTTGTAATGTTTACTTTTTAAATCGATTTCTTTATCATTTATTTCTTCTATTATTCTATTAATCCAATCTAGTAAATTTGTTCTGTCAATTATTAGTAAATCGAAATGAATAAATAGTGAAGTTAGTGTTGGTACAATGCTGAGTATCCCTCGAATATTTTTCTTTCTTATTTCGTTGGTAAGAAAATGTGTTTTCTTCCAATCCTCTATTGAAAAGTGTTCCGAAAAACTTATTAATAAGCCTGAATCTCCATAATTGATTAACTCCGGTTTTAGCATTTATTCTTCACCCCTTACCATATATGAGCTTTACGAAAATGATTATAAAAATAATTGTTTTTCGATACCTTGAATCTCCACTCCTGCATCGACAAGGCTTGCCTTTATTTTTTCAGCAAGTTCTAAAGCACCCTTATTATCTCCATGTAAAAGTAGTGCATTACCTTGGACTTTTATCTTATTCCCAGTAATTGTGGTCACTTTTTGTTCAATGACCATATTTAGACAACGCTGTACAATAATTTCCGGGTCATGTAAAACAGCATTTGGTTCTGAACGCGACACAATCCTACCCTCATCATTGTAAGAACGATCAGCAAACATAATAGCTGCAGTTTTTAGTCCCCTCTCTTTGGCTGCAAAGAGAAACTCATCAGGTTGAGACAAGATGATAAGTTTAGGATCAAACGACTCTACAGCATCTAACACTGCATTGGCATAATTTCTATCAATTGCAACTAAATTTCCTAGTGCCCCGTGTGGGGTAATGTGTTGTATTTTACCCCCATGAGCTTTTGTAAAAGCACTTAATGCGCCTAATTGATAAAGAACATCGGTTGTAACTTCCCAAGGCGTTGCATCAATTTTCCTTCTTCCAAATCCCACCAGGTCAGGGAAAGAAGGGTGCGCCCCTATCCCCACTCCTTTTTCAACAGCTTGTTTTACTGTTTTACTCATAATTTGGGGGTCTCCAGCATGAAATCCACAAGCTATATTTGCGGAACTTACTAAGTCTAATAGTCTTGAATCATCAGCTATTGAGTAGCTACCAAATCCTTCTCCCATGTCTGCTACTATGTCTATCACTGGTTTCAAAAAATCCACCTCCGAAGTTTTATATTGTACCTTAATTACTGCATATTACTAGGGGTTACACGACGCTTAAAACGAATGATAAGAAAAGTCATGGCAATTAAAACAAGCAGTAATATTATAAAAAGAGGTCTTTCAAATAAGAAAAGCACACTTCCTTCTGATTTTATTAAAACTGCAGTCCGGCGAACTTGAGTTTCAAGCATTGGCCCAAGTATGAAAGCAATCATTAATGGAATCACAGAAATATCCAGCTTCATCATAATATAACCTATTAGACCAAAAACCATCATTACACCGACATCAAAGAAACTTCCACGAAATGCAAATGTACCCGCGGCAGCTATAACAAATACACTTGGAAACAAGAATCCCTTTGGAACAGTTAAAACCTTTGTAATTAATGGAATCATTACTTGTCCAACTAATAAGTTTAATAGACTCGCAATCAGTAACCCTATAAATATCGCGTATACTACGCCGGGGGTTTCTACAAACATCATCGGCCCAACAGTAATTCCGTGCACTAAGAAAGCGCCAGCAATAACTGCAATGGATGTATCACCTGGGATGCCAAGTGACAAATATGGAATTAAGTTAGAACCCCCTGCTGCACTGTTTGCACTCTCTGTCGCTGCTACTCCCTTTAATTCACCCTTTCCATATTTTTCAGGGTTTTTAGAGCTTAATACTTCTTGATTATAACTTACAATTCCCGCCACCTCTGCGCCTAATCCAGGAATAGAACCCACTGCCATTCCTATTGATGAAGATCTAAACAAAGTTTTAAGCCCTTTATCCTTTTTTAAATCTTTCCAATAAAGTTTGTTATCCTCTTTATTATCAGAAGATTTGATAGCGCTCTCTCGCTTGTTTGCATCAGTACCTTCCATCTGTTTAAATATCTCAGGGATGGTAAGCAATCCTATTAATAACGGTACAAGCTCAATTCCGGAGTAAAGTTGAGGATTATTAAAACTTAATCTACTCAGCCCTACTACTGGATCAACTCCAACTGTTCCAAGTAATAGACCCAAACCTGCGGACAACATCCCGGTTGCAAAAGATCTTCCTTGGAGTGTTCCTAAAATTAATAATGCGCATAAAATGACGATGGCGTATTCCGGTGCTCCAAACATAATTGCCACAGAAGCTATTATTCCTGAAAGAAATATTAAACAAATAGTGCCAAACGTATCTCCAATAGTTGAAGCTACCAACGCCATTTTAATTGCTTTTTTCCCTTTACCTTGTTGCGTTAGCGGGTATCCATCAAAGGTGGTTGCCAACGCGGCTGGTGTCCCAGGAGTTTTAAGCATTATTGCTGAAATTGAACCCCCAAATAATGCCCCTTTGAGTATACCAAGCAACATGGGAACGCCGACCCATATAGGCATTGCGAAAGTTAATGGCATTAATAATGCCATTACCATAGTTCCTGTCATCCCAGGAATACCGCCCACTATTTGGCCAACTGCAACACCGACTAAAACCAATATAATAGTCTCCGGTTGCAAGACCTGAAGTGCAGAATTTATAATCTGATCTATCACATCAACTCACCTCAATTTCTCAATCACCTCAAGATTAAAGCTCATACGCCCTCTTTATAACGTACTATTTTTTTGATACGGAACAAGCGGCGTGTATTCTAGTTGGTTCTCCAAATCAATACTAATATGTTAAAGTTTAATTTTGGAAAAGGTGTTTTTACACCTTTTCCAAATCATGGTTTACAAGTCACGGAAAACATCGCTAGTAACCTTTTGCTAGAAAAAGATGCTATTAGGGAAGTTTACTCCCAACTGCATGTTAAATAAAAGATGGATGATACCTATAACTCCTATACTTATTATGAGTGACATCCACCAACGTTTTTCCCCTAAATATCTTATAACACCAATCAAAAGCAGTAGACTCGCTAAATAAAATCCAAATAAATTTATAGCAACAAAAATATAAAAAACAAATATTGCTATAATAATTGCCGCTTGTTTTCCTTTCCCCTTTTCCCAAAATTCCCTCTTTTCAGTTTTATCTTTTTTCTTCATTATAGAAATTGCCTCTGCAATGGCAGAAATTATAATAATGAATAACGCTAAGAAAGGGAAAAATCCTGGTGTAATTAACTCCTTACCAATTACATCTGGTATATAAATTGGAAAAATAAATATACCACTTAAAATGCCCAGTATTCCAATTGATAGAAATAATATAGCCTCTTTATTTCTTGTCATAAAATTCCCCTATTCATCATCATTAAGATATTTCGGGACTACTTCTCCCAATCTTTCATCTTCTTCAAACATCAGTTTTTCATAATCTTCTGAACCCCTATAAAAAGCTTGTACTCCTAATTTATCCATTGCATTCTTATATTCATCAGAATTAATTACCTTCTCCATAGCCGCATCGATTGCTTCTACAACTTCATCTGGGATGTCCTTTGGTCCAACGATACCATATACTGTAGGAGGTCCTTCACCTGTTAATCCAAGTTCTTCCAATGTTTTAACATCTGGGTAACTTGGATTTGCTTCAAGGGAACTCTCGGCTAATAACTTAATAGAACCTGATTCGAGAGAGGATTTAAAATCTGCAATAACACCGACATCAATATCTCCACCTAGTAGAGCAGATAAAACTTCAGATCCGCCATTATATGGCACCTGCTCTGTCTCAACCCCACTTGTATCAAATAATTCTCTTGCTGCTAGTACCACTGGATTTACTATACCGCCTGAGCCCCATTTAAGTGAACCAGGATTTTCCTTAGCATACTCCAGCAGATCATCCATACTTTCCCACTCGCTATCTGATCGTACAATTACAGGATGATGAGCATATGCCATTGACGCAACATACGTAAAGTCATCGATTTCATAATCAACGTTTTCAAAATGCATATGAGATATATCAGTAGCAGCGGATAGTGTATAACCGTCAGAGTCTTGATTAGAAATCTCTGTCATAGCTACAATTCCCCCACCTCCACTGCGATCACTTACATTGACGGTAACCCCTAATTCATCCTCAAGTTGGTCAGCCAACTGCCTGGTGATTATATCCACATACCCCCCAGGAGAATAGGGAGAATATATATTTATCGTTTTATTTGGAAAATCATCGTGAGCCTCTGCCTCCGAGTTGGTACCCGAACAACCTGCCATTATAAAAATAGTAAAAAGTAAGCAAAAACCTATTAATAGTAATCGACCGTATTTTTTTTTCATTTGAATCTCTCCTTATAAATATATTTTAAAACTACAGGTAGTACGAATTCACAATCTACTCATATAAAACTTTTTTTAGACTTTCTACACCGGCCTCTAACTCTTCCATAGAAGCTGCGAATGACAATCGAATACATTCATTATCATTATAGGCTGCCCCTGGGGTTACAAGAACACCAGCATTTTCAAAAATATATTGACTAAATTCTTCAGAATTCATTCCATTGTAATTAACCTTAGCAAATACATAAAAAGTGCCTTCTGGAGACCTACATTCGAAACCAGGCAATGAATTTAATTCAGAAACCAAAAAGTCTCTCCTTCTTTTATAATCCTCCACCATTAAGTTCACTTCACTTTCACAATCAAACGCTTCTATTGCAGCATATTGGGAAAAAGAAGTTGCACAGCTTACCAAATGCTGTTGTACTTTAACCATTTCTTTGACTAATTCTTTTTCTGCAGCAATATACCCTAATCTCCATCCAGTCATGGCATAGCTTTTTGAAAATCCATTTATTGTGATAATGCTTTCTTTTACAGAGGGGTCACTAGCTAGACTAATATTTTTAAAATTGTCGTATACAATATGTTCGTAAATCTCATCTGAAATTGCCAAAATATTATGATCCAAAATAAATTGATTAATCTCTTTGACTTCTTCTTTCGTAAAAACTCTTCCCGTTGGATTATTAGGGGAATTGATGATAATCATCTTCGTTTTGCTTGTTACATTTTTCTCGAGTTTTTCACGTGTTATTTTAAAATTATCATCATAGTGTAGTGGAACTGAAACTGGCTTTGCTCCTGAAAGTTGAACTAATGGTTTATAAGATACCCAAGAGGGATCTAGTATTAAGACTTCATCACCTTCTTCTAAGAATGTGATGATTGCAAGATAAATGGCAAATTTAGCTCCTGGAGTGACAATGATTTCATCAACTGGATCAACCTCAATATCATTTTCATTTTGTAGCTTCTTAGCTATACTCTCCCTTAAAGTACTAACTCCTGGAGCTGGGACATAGTGAGTAAAACCAGCTTCAATACTTTTATATGCAGCTTCCTTTATGCGTTTGGGGGTATCAAAATTTGGCTCACCTATTGTCAAGTTAACTATCTTTTTCCCCGCTGCGCGCAACTCCATTGCTTTATCATTTAAAGAGCTAGAAGCCGAAGGACCAATACTTTGCACCTTAGAATTAGCAAATTTATTCACAAATTTATTCACCATCTTATTTGCCTCCTGTTTTGTGTTTAACAAAAAGAATGAGCTACTTAAGCCAATAATAATACAAATATGTGTAATATTTTTTGTTAAATATATCGCTTATCATCCGATGAATCCCTATTTGTCGAATAATAAATTTCGTTCTGAATCTTTTCTCCCCAATTTTCAGAGATAATTATTCTTCACTAAGCTGAAGATCCGCAAAAATCTTTTGGAAGTTACTCTCGAATGGAATAACTCCTTCCTCTCTAAACTTTTTTAAAGTGACCTCTTCTTGTTTCTCACGTGTGTACGCCTTTTTATAAACTTCAGCCACTTGATTCTTTGGTACGATAACAACAGCATCATCGTCACCGAAAACTAGATCACCTGGATTAACGGTTACATTACAAATATTAATTGGATTGTTTATCTTCCCCCCCACTCTCTTAGTGGTACTTTTAATATTAATGCCCCCAGAATATACAGGGAACCTAATATCCCTAATAGCTTTTGAATCTCTAACCGAACCATCTGTAACCAGACCTAAACATCCTTTTTCTTTAGCAATTGTACTCAGGACTCCACCAAACATTCCCCCTGACTCAAGATAACCACCGTATGATACTACTAATACATCTCCTGGTCTAATTAGCTCTAGTGCCTTATGTAGAATAAGATTATCACCTGGAGACGCTTGTACAGTAAATGCCGATCCACATAACCGTGATTCTGTCAAAATAGGTCTTATATTATGATTCAGAGCACCATTATTAGGTAAACATTCATTAATTGAGGCACTTTCGTTAATATTCGAAAACTTATCAATCCACTCAGACCCTAATCTTGTAAACGATTTCAAAATATCCATTTTTCCATTACCTCCAAATATTCTAATTATTTACTAAGTATTCTAGTCGACAAGTATACTAATGTCAACAATAATTTGAAAAGAATTTTGATAGCTTGAATTATGATTATATAATTTCCCAGCGACACAAGGAGGATTGAGACTCTCAAGATCAAGTTACTCACTTGAATATTCAAAATTCCATCAAGATATTATGGATGACTTTTAAATATAATTTTTACAATCAACCTAAACTTCTAACTATTTGCTATTATTCTAGTCGACAGGTATACCGATGTCAACATAATTTTTTTAATTTTAATGGTATATATTTTTCTCTTTATGTAGGAAAATCGGATAGATTATTTTTTATGAATAAATAGGACATAGAATTTGAGATTATACTTATTATTGAATATTTAGATGAAAATTTAGAGTTATTGATTACTTCACGAAAAGCCACTACAAGATTGAATAAGATTTTATGAAAGCCCAAAGATGGATGAATGAAAAGGAAAAAATAGCAAGGGAGTATAATCAACTTAATTTAAATTAGGTACAGAGTTTATATTTGATGCCAATTCTTAATCTTTATGATGCACTTCTCGAACAATAAATGGGGAAAAGTAAAGGAGAACAACGTATTACAAAGGATATTACGTCAAGCAACCAGTGCAGATAATTCACTGATGGATTATTTTTATAAATAATTAAGACGATGAATTGATGAATATATCTTCGAAACCATAAACAATAAAAATAAGATTGGCTTGATTGAGTCTGTCGGATACAGAACACAGTCTAGCCAATCATCTACATAATAAAATCTCTAACTTTTGAATAATCCACTTAATTTTTTATGACTTTATTTATTTTACTGGTCCATTCGTAATCTCCGTCAGCTTTGAATTGATAGCAAAGACCTTCGCATTAACTTCCTCTACTCCAAAACTCGCTAATCTTTTCGAATGCATCTTCATATACTTTTCAGCTGTTTCTTTTGTTTCAAAAATATAAATTCCACCAGCCTCATTTGCTTCTGGATTCTCTGTCCAAATTTTCCAGAGGAAGCCATCCTCTTCATTAATGCTTTTTGCTAAATCGGAAAAAGCTTCTGCCATTTCATCTCCGAACGGCCCGTCCATTTTAAAGTCAACCTGTAATACATATGCCATAGTTACTCTCCTTTGTTTATTTAGTCGGTTGGAAATTCCGTTTTCTTCACAAGTTTCTAATCCTCAGCTTACAAGTACATTATACTTCAGAAGTGAGTGTGACTAACACCAATAGTATTGCAGATCTGTTGTTTATCCAACACTTGCAGGAAATTGTTTAAGAAACGAAAAGAAGACCATCAGTTGAATGATCTTCTTTCGTTAAAAATACGTCTATTATTCCATTTTCGAGCGTTCCTGTTCCTTTTTCCCCACCCATTGTGCCTTAGCTCTTAATCCACTTCGATCTTTACAATATTACCTGTATTCATATCGACTTCCACTTCATATTTAACGCCTTGTGCAGTTATAATCTCGACTTCATATACCCAAACACCTTGTTCTTTCTCTAATTCCACTTTAACGATTTGTCCTGGGACTCTTCCTACTGCAATATTCATTGCTTCTTCTATCGATATTTGTCTATACCCGCTATATCTGTTATCGTATTCGGTACCCTGCCTATTATTGTAACGATTAAAGTATGGATAATAATGGTTATTCACATACATTCTCCTCGCAATCCTAGTCATTTACACTACATCCTATTCGGAGGCGAGATGTATGTAACCTAACTCGGGTGAAAATGGTCAGGAGACTAGATGAAGAACTAGAGAGCCTCTTGTTCTGCCATTTGTTGTACAGCTTGAGGAGATGAACGTTTCGATGTAAATGGGCGCATATTAAATATCATATTTAACACAATTGCTGTTACGCTCCCTGCAACAATCCCGTTATTCGTTAAAATTTGTATACCAGTTGGTAATACAGAGAATAGGTCGGGTACGACGGTTACGCCAAGTCCCATTCCTACCGAGCAAGCAATAATCATCGAATTTTCCGGAGACTCACTGATTACTTTTCCTAGCATCTTGATTCCTTGGGATACCACCATGCCGAACATGGCAAGCATGGCACCACCTAATACGGCAGTTGGAATAATCGTTGTTAAGGCAGCAATTTTAGGAACTAAACCAAAAATAATTAAGATAATTCCTGCCACAAGGATAACGCTGCGTTTTTTCACACCGGTTAATTGTACGAGACCAACGTTTTGAGAGAATGCCGTATATTGAAAGGCGTTAAAAATTCCCCCTAGTAATACCGCAATCCCTTCCGCGCGATAACCTTTTGCTAAATCGTTTTCCGATAACTTTCTATCTGTAATATCACCGAGCGCAAAATAAACACCCGTTGATTCGACTAAAGATACCATGGCGACAAGACACATCGTAATCACAGCGGAAATTTCAAATGTCGGCATACCAAAGTAGAAAAGTTGCGGCATATGGAAATAAGAAGCTTCCGCAACGGCACTAAAATTAACCTTACCTAGAACAGCTGCTACTAGAGTACCGGCAAAAAGACCGATGATTATTGATATCGAGCGAACAAATCCTTTCGAAAAGCGATACATTAAAATGATGAACGTTAACGTACCGAATCCTAATAATAGATTGGTCGATGAACCAAAGTCACTAGCGCCTTGTCCTCCAGCCAAATTATTAATGGCAACAGGGATGAGGGTTAATCCGATGATTGTAACAACACTTCCCGTCACAATCGGAGGGAAAAAGCGAACTAACTTCCCAAATATCGTGCTGATCAAAATGATAAAAATTCCCGAAGCAATAATTGAACCATATATTGCTGAGATACCGAATTCTCCGCCAATCGCAATAATTGGACCTACCGCTGTAAAAGTACAGCCAAGCACGACCGGAAGTCCAATTCCAAAGAAACGGTTGCTGACTATTTGCAGAAGCGTTGCTACTCCGCACATAAAGATATCAATCGCAACGAGATACGTGAGCTGTTCCGTTGTTAGCCCTAGTGCACCCCCAATTATAAGTGGAACTAAAATCGCGCCTGCATACATTGCAAGTACATGTTGCATTCCTAATGCCGCTGTTTTCATCTAGGTTAATCCTCCTTAAAGGTTACTTTCCCATGTTCTAGCGAAGAAACAATCGCCAGTGATTCTACTCGAATTTCTTTTTCCTCGATCAGCTTTCTGCCATTTTGAAAACCTTTTTCAATAACGATTCCAACCCCTGCTAATGCTGCTCCAGATTGTTTTACCATATCGATTAAACCGAGTGCAGCTTGTCCATTAGCGAGAAAGTCATCAATAATTAACACAACATCATCACTTGTGATGTAATCTTTCGATATAGAAATGGTGTTTGATTCTTGTTTCGTATAGGAATAAACTTCAGCGCTATACAAGTGATCAATTAAGGTTAGCGATTTACGTTTCCGGGCAAATACCGTCGGAACACCCAACCGTAACGCAGCCATGACCGATGGAGCAATTCCTGATGACTCCAGTGTTAGTACTTTTGTTATTCCTTTATCTTGAAAGCGGGAAGCAAATTCCTCACCAACTTCCTGCATTAATACGGGATCGATCTGATGGTTTAAAAACGAATCCACCTTCAATACAGAATCAGACAATACCTTACCTTCATTTATAATCTTTTGCTTTAATCGTTCCATAACGATCTCCTTTCAAATTAAAAAGCTCGGAAATGATTGCTTCGACAACTATGAAGAAGCAATCATTTCCGAGCAGAGAATCTCGAAATAAAAAGAGGAATTTTAGCCACAATGGCAAAATTATTCTTTTGCTACTTTTCATAGTCGATTTATTTACGGTAAACCGGTAGAAACTTGCAGGCCATATTCCTGCTATTATATGAAAATAATATTCACTTTAAATGTTACAAGTATAGCATGAAATCGACATATTACAAGATGTTTTGCAGATGTAAAACCTTTCGAATAATTTGGACATGGGAGCTTGATTCCTCCGCTAACGTCACGTTTGCTTATGATATATGTTTTGTCATTTTTTATAAAGGATATTAGACTTATAATGAATAGGGAAACAATAGGATATAATGAAGGTGTATTGTTTGAAAGAACCATGAGCGAGGATAGTATATTGCGACATGTCATTATTGGCGGAGTAGTCGCAGGAATGAGTGCAGCTATGGAAATTTATCGAACAGATCATGCAGCTGAAATTACTGTCTTGGAGCGTGGAGAAGATTATTCGTACGGACAATGCGGCTTACCTTATGTCAGCAATTAGCTAGAATCTTTGATAAAGAGTTGACCGAGCACATCCAAAAAAAGGCAGTACAGCAAGGAAGGCAGGATTATCTTAAGTTAAATTTGACCGGTTCTCCACATAAGTGCTAATTTCATTTTTAATCTCCAACGTCATCATCGTTTCCCGACAGGGGCAAAGGAAGGAAACAGTACTTCTTCCCTTTCTTAATGAAACGATTGAAAAATATACCTGTCCATTGATTTAAACAAAAAAGTCCAAATTCCTCTCTTCATTAGGAGGTGTTTGGACTTTTTTTCAACTAAAAAATCTAACATATGGATCACATTCAATCATGAGATTATTTAATCGTACCGCTGATAACCTCATTCTTATGTGCCATAAAGGCATCAAGCACTTCATTCTTTTCCCTGTCAGGCACATCAAAATGGTCAAGGGTTTCAGCTAAGAGTTGACCTGCGGCATCAAACTCTTCCTCTGTAAGCTTCATATCATAGTGTGTCGGTTCTAAATCAAGGGAATCCTGATTAGGTTCTGTACTGACATAATGATAGGGTCCGCCAGCTTTTTCACTAACCCACAAGGTAGTTAAAACTTTGAAACCTGCTCCCCGCCAACTTTTGTTTGCATACCAATCCTTCAGAAAAGAATTCGCGGAATTTTCCCCAACAATCGGGTCACTAGCTAATGCATCACCAAAATGATCGACAACAGCTGCAATCTTATAAATGCCACCTAGACGTTCGTATAATGATTGCTCAGCCATAATGTACCCCTTTCCATTAGATAGTTATTTCATTTTACCCTTAACAATTGACTGTAAAACATGGAAATAGAAGTATAATATAGTTAGACTTCATTCAACTATCTGTTCTAAATTAATACATTAAAGCGTGACTAGCCCCTTCTAAAGCAAGTTTGCAAAAATGAATGAAGTTGTTACATCAATCCGCTCAATATATCCAAGAGACGATGAGAGCAGCCGGAACTGGAAAAGAGTAAGTTCAACATACATAAGACAGGTCCTCGCCCCTATACTGATACACAGTCAGGCGATAGACCTGTCTTTATGTTTCTCACTATTGAAACAAAAGGAAGGGTATTAGAGTAAAAACACTGCCAAAATTGTCATCACCATCAAGCCAATCATGACAGGAAAGAAATTTTTACGCACCAAATCCATGACAGACACTCCACAGAATCCTGCAATTGCAATTAACGAGGACCACGCAATAATCGTCCCGCCACCTGTCCAAATTGCCCCCATTTGACCAATCGCTGCTAACGTCGCCGCATCAATGGAAGATGCTTCTAATGAAGCTGCAAGTGCCCCTGTGAGCGGTAATCCGGAGAACCCGGATCCATCAAGTCCAGTGATAATACCAATAACCAACAAACTGAATGCCGCGAGTATTGCACTCTGTGGCAAGTATTCCTGTGTAGCAGTAACAAGGTCAAATAAAAGTGCTGGACCTTCCTCTACACCTAAAATATTCCCTGAAAAATCAGGACTTCCTAAAAAGAAAAAACCTGCAATTGGAATAACTGGTCCCATTGCTTTAAAAGCAAAGACAAAACCATCTGTAATGTGATTACTAATATAATCGAGAGCATGATGCTTCCCAAAAGCAACGGTCGATAATAATAAGAGGATTACCGCAACGCCGCCTACGAATGCAGCGCCGTCTCCGCCAACCAAATCACCGCTTCCCGAGAATAGCTTATTATACATCATGTAAATGACGACAATCAGAAGCGTTAAAGGGACCAATACAGCAAAAACTTTACTCCACGTCGTCAAATGGGCGGTTCTTACCTTATTTGTAGAGTTTTCAGAAGTTTGTAGTGTCTGCATCTCCATTTCATTTAATGGATCATCTTTCGAACGGATCGATTTCCTGTTAAATAAGTAAGCTAACAAAATAGCTATTCCACCAGCAATTAGTGACATTACCAGTGCTTTATCAGCTACCGATTCAGCATCAATACCAGCTGAAGCGGCAGATAAACTAGGTGCAACTTGCACAATATAGTCAGAGGATAACGCCATTCCCTGCCCAGCAAGCGCAATCGCAACGGCAGCTATCATAGCTGGTAATCCAGATCGTACCGCAGCAGGAACAAGTAACGCACATATTAATGGAACAGCAGGTGTCGGCCAGAAAAATAAAGAAATAATATAGGTTACCGCTACCAAGACAAAAAAGGAAACATGCCCATTCACCATTAGTTTCTGGATTGGCTGGATCATTCGCTTATCCGCACCTAAATCACGTAAAGAATGAAGGAGCGCCAGCATAAACGTAATAATTAAAAAGATACTAAATAGTTCCTGTGCAGCAACTAAATTGGCATTAAAGATAGACGTAAATCCATCCACAATATTCCCTTTATACACCCATGCAATGACAAATGTTCCAACTAAGGTTGGCAAAACAACCCCTTTACGGAAAACCATTGTCATAATAATTAAGACTGTAAACAAGCCGTATAGTAAATGAGAAAGACTTAAGTCCAATCGTTCACTTCCTCTCCTGGAACATGCTTTAGCCTATGCATGAATTGGAGGGGATGCTACTTCAGATTCCTATGGTTTATCAACTTCTTACAACTTTCTTTCATCACTTCCATGGTTCTTATTGTTAATTTCTAATCTCCACTCCGCCTAGGATCGTCAGGCAGTTAACTTTTAAGACGGGAACTTCTTCCGTTTGTCTTCTGACCCTCGTTTTATCCTCCCAACCGCCAAGAATGGGGATCCCATATATTTCAACTTGGACATCATCCGGAACTTTCAATTCCACCCCGCCAAGGACAGTCGTTAAATCAATGGAAGCTCCATCGATAATTTGTGCATCACGAAGATCTATTTCTGCTCCTCCTAAAATCGTCGTCACCGTTCCACCTTGGAAGGTTTGTGATTGACTGTTAATATCCGCACCGGAAAATAGCACGAATGTGTCTAAATCATCTGCTATATGGATATTTTTTTCTCGTTTTATCCTCGTAAAAATAATGACAATACCAATAATAATAAATAGAAGTGGCAAAATATAGGCTTTGAGGTTCAAATCAAACCAGCGGTTCATTAGAAATAAAAGACCGATTAATAAGAACAAAAGACCTGAACTTGCTGAAGAATGCTTCCGACTAATCAGCAGAACCATCCCGATCATCATTAATAGGAGCGGCCACCAATTAGAGAACAACTGCGACAAATCAATGATTTTTGCTTGATGCAGGAGAAAACCTAAACCAAATAAGAGAAACAGCACACCTAACCAAATCCTCCCGGACATGACATACCTCCTTCATTTACGTTATATGATAGTTCTTATTATTTGAAAGGAGAATTTATTCCTTTAAGAAAGAGGTTATTAAGAAATGAGACTATTTCATTTGTCTACTTGACTTAGTAAATTAGATAGAGGGATTGCTATATATACACCCGTTGTAAGGACATCGATAAATTGAACAACTTTGTTAGCGTGAAGGTGTTTCTTCTCTTGCAAAAAATGGGCTGCCCTATACAGTGGGCAACCCAATATTTCAAACTTAACGATTTAACTTATATACTCTTGCTTCATATGGCTTTAACGTAAACTCACTAACGCCTTCCCTTTCATCCACTTCATAATTAGACAGACATAGTTCATAGGAAGATGCGTCTAGCTCTGACGGCATCGTGAACTTTACGTCTTCAGCAAAGAGGTTCGTTATGATTAACATCAAGTCATCACCCTGTGATCTTGTATAAGCATAGATCTTATCATGATCAGGTAGAATCAAGTTGTAATGTCCATAAACCAGTACGTCGTTTTGTTTTCTTAAATTGATTAGCTCTTTGTAATAATGATAAACGGAATGTGGGTCCTGCAATGAATCTTCAACATTAATATCTTTATAATTAGGATTCATTTTTATCCAAGGCGTTCCTGTTGTAAACCCTGCATTTTCCTCATTATTCCATTGCATTGGAGTTCTGGAATTGTCCCGTCCAGTATTCCAGATAATTTCCATGATTTCCTGATGTGTTTTCCCAGCTTCTTTTTCACTTTGATAAAGATTTTTGGTCGACACATCGCGGTAATCATCAATTGAATCGAATTGCACGTTCGTCATGCCAATTTCCTGCCCTTGATAAATAAAAGGAGTCCCTTGCATGAGAAAATACATTGTAGCTAAGCATTTTGCGGATTCAACTCTATACTTTTCATCATCTGCCCAAGAGGACACAGAACGGGGCTGATCATGATTCTCAAGAAATAGGGCATTCCAGCCAACCCCATCCAGGCCATTTTGCCATCTTGTCAGTGTTTCTTTTAATGAATGAATATCAAGCCCGCCTGTGATGCTTTTCCCCCAGAGATCAAGATGTTCGAATTGGAAAACCATATTAAATTTACCTTTTTCTTCGCCTACCCATTCGTCTGCTTGATCTGCACTAACACCATTTGCTTCTCCAACGGTCATAATATCGTATTTATCAAATGTTTCCTTTTTTAGTTCTTCCAAGAACGTTTGGATACCATCTTGATTCATATGTTTATCAAAAGATGAAACATATTTTAAGTTGTCTGGATTCGGCATATCAGGAAGATTAGGAGCCTTTTTAATATGGGAGATTGCATCAACTCGGAAGCCATCAATCCCTTTATCTAGCCACCAATTAACCATTTCATATAAATCCTCACGCACTTTTGGATTTTCCCAATTTAAGTCTGGCTGCTTTCTTGAGAAGACATGCAGGAAGTATTCATCTGTCTTTTCATCATATTCCCAGGCAGACCCACCGAAGATCGATTCCCAATTATTCGGTTCCTTTCCATCTTTTCCAGAACGCCAAATATAATAATCCCGATATGGGTTATCTTTAGATGATCTCGACTCAATGAACCATGGATGTTCATCAGATGTATGGTTAATCACAAGGTCCATAATAAGTTTCATACCACGGGAATGTGTTTCCTCTAATAACTGGTCAAAGTCTTCCATGGTCCCAAATTCACTCATAATATCTTGATAGTCGCTTATATCGTATCCATTATCATCGTTTGGAGATTTATAAATGGGACTAATCCATATCACATCAATACCAAGATCCTTGATATAGTCCAGCTTGGAAATGATTCCTTGTATATCTCCAATTCCATCTCCATTCGAATCCATAAAGCTTCGCGGATAAACTTGATATGCTACCGCTTCTTTCCACCATTTTCTTTCCATTTCTATTCCTCCTTGACGAACAAGACCATCATTCGGTATTTTTTTATTTTAAAGAAAGTCTGGCCTAATTAATCCAATATTTTCCCTGTTATTTAAGGTAGCGTTGATTTTATTTCCACAATAATAGTTGAATGAATTTCATAATTAACAAAGTCGGCTTTTCCATCACCATATGTAGATGGGAACGAACTAACTCAACTACATATGGTGATGGTGAAGCATTAAATACGTATTATGAAATTCATTAAGTTGGGATAATAATACGATTCTTAAACCGGGATGGATTTTTTATTTCTTTCATGAAACATCTTGCTGATTCATAGCTTGATTGGAAGATCTGTGAATCAGCAGATGTCAAAGCTTGATACGTAAAATTTATCAACTGTGTATGATTGAAATTAACGAGGCGTACATGAGTCCGCATCTTTTTTTAATAATCATACAAAAGTTAGTTAGCCTATGCATGCCTAAATTTATATTTAATAGAACTTCATTAATTGGCACTTGTTTCTTTAATGATAGAAACGGAAAGTGCACCAATAACAAGCAGAATACCTGAAATTAAAATCATAGCTGGCATAGATGAGCCTATAGCTGGGAACAAAATAAAACTTAAACAAGAAGCAATTATTTGCGGTAAACAGATACTGCCATTGAATAGTCCGAGATACGTTCCCATTTTTTCACCAGTTAAGGCGTTTGTAAGAATAGTAAAAGGAAAAGTCATCATTGCCGCCCAAGCGATACCAATTAAGATAAATGAAACAATAAGAGCCCATTGATTATGAATAAAGAATACAGAACCAAATCCAATGCCCCCAAGAGCTAAACTTAAAGCATATGCAGGTTTACGCTTGTCCCTCTGTACGCGGGACAAGACGAGTGACCATAATACCGCTCCAATTGCCTGCACAGCTGATAGCACACCAAACCAGTTACCAGCACTTTGGTAAGCAGCTGTTGTGGGATCCGACGTATTCCAAACATTTGCAGAAATTGCACCTGTCCCATATGTCCATAAATATTGAAAGCCCATCCAACAGAAGAATTGCACAACCGTAATCGTCCAAAATACTTTCGGAGCATTACGAAGCAATTGGAATATGCCTACTTTCTCTTTATTCGACCCCTCTGTAATACCGTGATATGCAGCATATTCAGCTGGTGGATATTCTTTAACCTTAATTACTGTAAACACACTACAAATAATCAGGATAATTGCTCCTGCATAAAAAGAAATGACTACAGATGGTGGTATAACTCCCTTTGGCGCGCTATTAGCAACCCCCATGATCGTCAGGATAAAAGGAAAAATACTAGCTAATACCGCACCACTGTTTGAGAGAAAACTTTGAATGGAATAGGCAAACCCTTTTTGTTTTTCGTTAACCATATCACCAACCATCATTTTAAATGGCTGCATGGCAACATTAGATGATAAATCCATAAAAAGAATAGCAACTGCACCAAAGGTCAGAGCCATCAATGATCCGAAACCAAACCCAAAACTACCGGCATTTGGGAGCAGGCACATAACAATGACCGCCACAATCGTACCCACAATTAAATATGGAAGACGACGACCTATTTTTGGAATCCACGTACGATCAGATAAATACCCCACAATCGGCTGGACAATTAAGCCTGCGAGTGGTGGCAGAATAAAGAAAAATCCTAATTGAGTCGGATCGGCACCAAGCGTCTGAAAAATACGACCCATATTTGCACTTTGCAATGAGAATGCCATTTGCACACCTAAAAATCCAAAGCTAATCATCCATATTGTAGTAATTGGTAAATTAGGTAGTGATTGTTTTGACTCTTCTCCGTGATTGTCTACCGGCTTTGCTTCAAGCATAATGTTTACCTCCTGTAACCTAAAAAGCGAGAATTTTTTGGCCATCTCTGTCTTTCTGAGCGACAGCCCGAGTTAGAACTTGTACAGGCAGAATGTTTCAAACCTGCGAATAAATGGTCTAAAATTCAACATAACCTCTATTGATTTTCTATCATCGTGATGCAATCGTTTGCATAGCGAAAAGAAATTGAATCTTTAGTATACCAATTATGTGTGAACAGCTTAATATTACCTCCAAAAATTTAGTAGTTCAATAGTAACTATTATATATCAATACACAAGTTCGCGCAAACGTTTGCACCAAATAAAGAAGGAAACTGTCATACATGAAGATGTGGATGCTTTAAATGAATATGATGGGGAAGTAATCGACGTAAACAAAGCAGGTGAAATATTTGACCTTTCCATTAATGTACATAACTATTACGTAACAGATACTCACGTACGAGTGATGGCTACTTAAAAACAATAACCAAATACCGATAAGGAATTTATAGTTATGTATCTTGAGGTTACCAATAACTCTGGAGAAGAATCACGGATCCCCTATATAATTAATGTCGTTACAGACAATCAAATAGTCCGCTATTATGGATAGAGTAGGAGATGACTCTTTCAAAAAGAATTTCGGCTCCCTTGGTTTCTTTTCTGATCAATTAATTTATAAAGGTAAATCAGAAGACCATCCTGCTATGGAGGTTCCTAAAGATAGTAATAATTTAACACTTCGCGTAGAACAATCCTGTACATGTGAAAATCCTGACACAGTTGATATACCGTTATAATTTAATTTTCCATGAATACTTTACATAATACCTATGATATTTAGGTACAATTATTAATTAAGTTTAATAATGATGATAGCGTAAAAAATAGAATTACCATTCAAATCCGATTGGTAATTCTATTTTTTATTGCCTATAACGGTTCTTTGAATAAATTCCCTAGATTGAAAATGCCTTCTTCAACCTTTAAAGCAAATTAATTTATTTTTTCTAACCCGAATGAATTTCATAATACGTATTTAATGTTTCATCATCACCATATGTAGTTGAGTTGGTTCGTTCCCAACTACATAATAAAAATTTCGCTCTTCTATTTTCCGCCATTTGTGATACAATTCTCCCTGACGTATCTAAATGCGGTCTTTTTAATGCCTATCTTAACTTCAATCAGTAATCAAAGGAATTCTTATCTTCCATCTCTGTTAAACTCGTTTTCCTTTGTTTTACTGATACAGAGATTTATTTAGTATTTCTTTTACCCTTCCGACAGTTTTATCCTCTAACATCACTTTAATGCCGTGTGGGTGTGTAGCCGAATTAGTGAGGATCTTAGCGACAACCCCTTCCGTTAACTCTCCGGAACGCTGATCTTTTTTTTGCACGACCCTAACTCTTTTGCCAATTTGAATATCTTCTCTCTTATTTCCATCCATCCATCTCACTCCTATATGTTGTTAGTCTTCATTAAAACATAACTTGAAGCGCCAAACCACCACTAGTAAATGTTAATTGAAACAGTACCCTATACCTCTTGAATCCCTACTGCTTCAAAAAATTTACGTGTTCAAAGTAAATCTCCTCTTTTGGAAGATAAATAAATAATCCAATCCTGCCCCTCGATAGTAAAACACGATATATATTTCTTATTGTCTGTTCTCCTCTTTTATATTCTTTTAAAGCATTAATACTCCACATACCATCTTGTAAAATAAAATCCCTCGCAAAGTATACGATAGGTTTAGTTCAAGACCTTGATGTATTTTGCAAAACAAAAAATACACAAGATTGCAATTGCAATTACATAATGTTGCAACTTGACTTTGAGCCTCTGCGGGCATGAGTACAAAGCCATGAAGCCAGCCGTAGCAAGGGCTGACTTTGCCAATGAAGGCTATCATGCCCGCCTCTCAAAGTAAAGTTGTAACGCTAAAATCCTTTGCAATACTCTGCACCTTTATTTTGCACTATACACTTGACACACAAATTCGCTTGCAGCGAGATCTAAATTAGAAGAACTTCTAAAAAAACCAAGAATCAATATTCTCTTTTGGATCGGTTTGATTGATCATTATTGCATTATTTAAATATATCCTTTTTTAGCATGACTAATGTTTGATGAAGTTATTAATCCATAGAAATTGTCTCCCGTTACTTGAGCATTTTTTCTAGATAATACTTTGCTATATTTAAGTCATCAACCATATGAATAAAATAACCCTGTTCTTGAGGCTTTCTATACTCCTCTCTCGCGCCACCAACATGCATTCTCGTCCACGGGTTTCAGCGGTGCAACTTACCAACACAGTATGAAAGACACTTCCATTTCCTATCTCGACACCAGTCCCTTCGTGAGGGACTGTAACTTACATTATAAAATTAAAAACCGCCTTTACTTATGATAAGGTTCCCCCCTAATAATCCTAAATCCCCGATACACCTGCTCCAACAATACCAACCGCATCAACTGATGAGGAAACGTCAGCTTCGAAAACGACAACGCAAAATTACTCCGCTTCCTTACCTCATCACTAATCCCAAGCGATCCGCCAATCACAAAAGCAACCTTGCTTTTACCATACGTTGCAAGCTCATCCATTTTCGCAGCAAGCCCAACTGACGTCAGCATTTTACCTTCAATTTCTAATGTAATGACATACGTATCCTGCTTAATCGCGCCTAGAATTCGTTCGCCTTCTTTTCGTTTCACGGTTTCCATTTCCGCATCACTCATCGTTTCAGGAGCTTTCTCGTCGGAAAGTTCAACAATGGAAACATCGGCATAACTCGAAAGCCGTTTCAGATATTCCTGAATACCTTGCTTGAGGTATTTTTCCTTTAATTTACCGACAGATATGATTGTTATTTTCATCTTCGTTCTTCCTCTCTATTTCCACTCGTATTCACTTTTATTATCTATCATATCCTGTTTCAGCCAAGCTAGTAACGCAGCTGTTTCATCACGCTTAAAGGTAGGTAACACAGCCGCGCTCCCAAATGAAAAAGGGGACACAACTGCTTTTACATTCTCTACTCTATCAAGCAACCTTCGTTCCTTTTCCTCTGACAAAAGCACGAGCTTAGGAAATGGCTTTTCTTTAAATCCTTCCACCACAAGGACATCCATTTTCATAAAGGCATAAAAGTCAATAAGCTGCTCCACCCTCAAATCAGGAGCTGTAAACTGAAAAACTCCCTCTCCCTCGACCCCTGCAAACATTGCGCCGGCCTTGCGATGCTGCTCGCTGTCCGTGTCACTAAAACCAAGTGGAATGCCGCCATGGCCATGATGCTTAAGCGATCCCACCTTCAGTCCTGTTTCCGTAAACATTTTAATAATTCGGGTAGAAAGGGTCGTTTTTCCACTATTTTTGTACCCGGCAATTTGAATGATTCTCATCCTGATTCTTCTCTCCAATCCCTCTGTAGAGCAGTTTGTTCTCTTATTTTAAAAAATGTATTTTGTTTATTTTTTTACAAAACGGTTATTATACATAATATCACTTTAAAGGAGTGAGGAATCTATCGCGGACCAGAGAGATAGATTGGTGGTCCAGATTGAGAAAAAGCGATTGAAAATGTACGAAGCTTATACGAACAATGCCACTTATGAAAAGCTAATAAATATTTCACAGGAACTTGACCAATTGCTTAATCAATTAGCGACACTCAATCAAAAGAGAAAACAGGAGAAATAATTTCGGCGTAGGATAAAAAGGTTCATGTACTAGATAAAGAATCAACCTACATAAGAAACTAAAAAAACCGAACAAGCACGATGGATTGTTCGGTTTTTTCCTGCATTTTTTTCGACATCATTCGACAAAATGAAAAGCATAAGGATTCGTTTTTCATTTCACAATCTGTACTTTACGGATGGTGCGGTCTTCTACTGTGAGGATTTTAAAAGTAAGATTATCTCGTTCGAGTGTGTCGCCGGTTTTTGGAAAGTCCTTGAATTCGCTTAGTAAGTAGGCGGCGAGAACGTCCTCTTCCTCAGGGATTTCTGTTTGGAATATTGTATTTAAACGGTGCAACGTAACTTTTCCATCACAAATTACTTTCGTTGGTGTCAGTTTTTCAATTAATACTTCACTTTCTTCATCCATCTCATCATGGATCTCAAGTCCGATCATTCCTTCAATAATATCTTCGTGCGTGATAATTCCCTCTGTCCCGCCATATTCATCTAGCACGATGGCGAGATGTCTCCGTTCTTTCGTCATCTTGCGGAAAATCTCTTCAATCGGCTGGAATTCATAGACAACGAGTGGATCGGAATCGATAAATTCCTCCAATTTTCGGTTGGGATTCACAGACCATGAAAGTAAGTATTTCGTATGCATGATTCCGACGATATTATCGATATCTTCGTCATAAACAGGGAAGCGTGTAAATCGGTTATCAATCGCAAAATCACGCACTTCTTCATAAGTGGACGAGATTGGCAAGGCGACAATATCTACCCGGGGTGTTTTCATAACATCACGGACATTTAAATTGTAAAAATCCAGCACACCTTTAATCCGGTATGATTCATCCGCTCGGAATGTTCCTTCGAGCCCCGCAAGTTCCACGAGTGTTCGCAGTTCATCTTTTGAGACGGAGACTTCTTCCATTCCCTCCTTATGAAAACGATTTGTGATAAGAAGCGACATTTTCCCGAGGAGCCAAATAATTGGCTTTAATATTTTGATAACACCCTGAATAATGGGGCATACTGCTGATGCAATTTCTTGCGGGATTGCTCGGGCTATTGTTATTGGAATGATTTCCGCAAAAATGATGATCGTCAAAATCGTAATCGTAACAGCTAAAATCGTGTTAAAGTTTGTATCCAACGTCCAATAAACGACAAGGGAAACGATGGAAAGATCCACGATATTATTGCCGATTACGTTCACGATATACAGTTCGCTCGGATTTTCGATAATTCGCAAGAGCTTTTGTGCTTTTTTGTCCTCATTTTTTGCCTGGGTTTGCAGTTTTACCGGATTTAACGAGGTGAGCGCTGTCTCACTTACAGAGAAGAAAATCGATAGAACGAATAGTATAGCGATGATCACAATGATCACTTGGTTTTTCCTCCTTCAAGATACTGAGTTCACGTCTAGGTAAAGAAAAGAAAACACCGTTCCTAAGGAATGTGCTTTCTTTTCAATTAGAATAAGTTTTGAATAAATAGGCGAATGACATCTGCTCCGGCAACGAATGTACCTAAGGAGCTGCCAAGATTTGCCAACACGATAACGAGTAATACACGGGTCACTTTATTATTCCAAAATCCTTTGACACTTGTCACGTCATCTGCTAATGTTTCAAAATCGCGGACGAGTGGCTTTTTCATCCATGCTTGGACTAATCCCGCAAACCAGCCAGCTGCAAGAAATGGGTTTAAAGATGTAAAGGGCGCTGCAACAATTGCTGTAAGCACAGCGAGTGGATGACCAAGCGCAATAATCGTTCCGAGACCCGCTAAAGAACCGTTCCAGAGGAGCCAGCTCCAGATTTGCTGCATCCCGGCATCCGGATTTTGGAAAAAGGTTAGTGCAATGAGCGCGATAATAACGAGTGGAATCATCCAGCCAATAACTTTTGGTGCTTTTGACTTGGGCGGCCGCTTCGTCAATGCTTTTAAATCTTGCTCCTTATGTATTTCTTTTGTAATCCCGGGCACATGGGCCGCTCCTAGAATAGCGACAATTTTCTCTCCTGGTGCTTCTTTAATTTTCTGGGCGAGGTATTGGTCTCGTTCATCAATCAACGGCTTTTTCAGCCGCGGAAAGTTCTCCGTAATTTCTTGAAGCATTGCATTAATGGTGTCCTGTTGCTTCATTTTCTCTAGCTCTTCTTCGGTAATTGTTTCATTACTGAAGATGCTGAAAATAATTTGGCTGAGCAGTGTGGCTTTTCCTTTGAGTCCGATATTTCCCCAAATTCGTGAAAACGTGACCTGAATATTTCGGTCAGCGAGAACGAGCTCTGCTCCGACATCTTTCGCCGATTCGATTCCTTGAATCATTTCCTGGCCAGCATTAATACCAAATTGTTTTGCCATTCGTTTTTGAAAAGAGGAGATGGCAAGGTTCATAAGGAGTAACGATGCTTTCTTTTGCTTGATTACTTTAAAAATATCAGTTTCCTGCCATTTGTTTCCGTCGGTTATCGATTGGTAACGTTGCTCGTCCAGTTCAATACAGACAGCATCTGGTCTTTCTTCTTCAATAACATCTTTTACCTGCTCGGCACTTTGCTTGGAAACGTGCGCCGTTCCGACCAGAATGATTTCTTTCCCGTTTATTTCTAATCGCGTTATATTATCCACAAGTATAGATTCCTTCCTTTGATTAATCCTTGAGCCCGTTAAAAATGCTTATTACTTCTATAATAAACTAGCGTCCAGTGAAAATAAAATAAAATGTGCTTTTTGCTCGATTCTTTTTCAAATAGGACTTTCTTTTTAAGGAGGAACTTTGTATGATTAAAAATAAACAGATAGCTTAATAATGGGTATCGGTAAATAAGAGGGGGAGTAACATGCTTGAATTAGATTTTGATGAAGAAATTACATTAAGGCTTATTCAGGAATCAGATGCCAGTGAATTGTTCGAGCTGACGGAAAAATCACGGGCGGAGCTTCGCGAGTGGTTGCCATGGGTTGACGGGACACAAACGGAGCGGGATAGTCTTGCGTTTATTCAGCATTCACTTGAAGCGTACGACGCAAAAAGGTCGTTAAACTGTGGAATTATCTACAATGGCAAACTATGCGGAATGCTCGGTTTTAATTTAGTTGATTGGCCAAATCGTGTCGGGCATATCGGCTACTGGCTTGCGACAGACATGGTCGGGCGTGGCATTATGAGCCGGGCAGTCAGCGGACTTGTGCATTATGGATTTTATGAGCTTGATTTAAACCGGATGGAGATTCGTGCCGCAGTTGGGAACCGGAAGAGTCGGGCGATTCCAGAGCGGCTGAATTTTAAAGAAGAAGGAACAATCCGACAGTCCGAGTGGCTGTATGACCATTTTGTAGATCATGTCGTTTACGGTATGCTTCGCTCTGAATGGGAGTGAGTATTTTGTTCTTATCGGTCGGTTTCCTGGAATGTTATATCGATCATTTCTTCCGTTTCTTTGTTATAACGAATATCGATATAGACGCCAAATTCCTTTTCCTTGCCGCGCAGCCATAATTTAAACTTTTCCGTTGTTATTCCGTCCCTTGTAATCGCACCGATATGTAAATAATCGATGATTGCAGCTTCAGGGTACCTCTCCTTCGTTGCTTGCATGGCGACTCGGCCCCATTGGGCGTAGGAAGGGGCTTCTTCCTCTGTGCTCGGTTCATTTTGTGTTGGATTTGCAGTTGCAGCGATTGGAAAGAGGAAGAGTGAAATAGTGATTATCGTGAATAGTAACTTGCCCATCATGATCAGCTCCTTTTTATATAGGTTGTGTTTTTAAAAAATATTTATGAGGAAAAATAGAAAAAGCATGTCCACCTCCTTTTAAAGTGAGATGGATATGCTTTTTATTAATTCATTTGCACATTATGAAGTCTTGCGAAGATCCCATTTTGTGTAATCAACTCGTCATGCGTTCCTTGTTCCTCAATCCCATTTTTCGTAACGACCATAATGCGGTCAGCATTTTTAATCGTTGCAAGACGGTGAGCAATAACAAGGGTTGTCCGGTTTTCTGCGAGTTCATTTAATGATTCTTGAATAATTCGCTCTGTCTCTGTATCGAGGGCCGACGTCGCTTCATCGAGAATAAGGATTGGCGGGTTTTTCAGGAACATCCGGGCAATCGCAATCCGCTGCTTCTGTCCACCTGAAAGCTTAAGGCCGCGCTCACCGATTTGCGTTTCGTAGCCATTCGGAAGTTCTGCAATAAATTCTTCCATATGCGCACGGCGAGCCGCTTCATAAATTTCCTCATCAGTCGCATCAAGATTACCGTAAGCGATATTTTCTTTGAGTGTCCCTGTAAAGAGGAAGACATCCTGCTGGACGACTCCGATATTTTTGCGGAGAGAAGCTTTTTTCATATCGCGAATATCCATGCCATCAATAAAAATACTGCCATCGTCCACATCATAAAATCGCGGAATCAGAGAAGAAATGGTCGTTTTACCGGCACCGGACGGACCAACAAAAGCCACTGTTTCCCCAGACTGAACGTTTAAATTCAGATTATCGAGCACGGGTTGCTTATTTTCCTCATAACCAAATGTAACATTTTTAAATTCAATATTCCCTTTGAGGTTGCCCGCGTCAACTGCATCTGGTCTATCTTTTACGTCTGGATCCACATCGAGCATTTCAGTAAATCGCTTAAACCCGGCCATCCCTTTTGGATATAGCTCGAGTAGGGCCGTAATTTTATTGATCGGGTTCGTAAGCACATTCATAAGAAGAATAAAACTGACAAGTTCCCCGTATGTTAGTCGGTTATTGAAGGTGAGCCAAGCACCGAATACAAGCACAAACAATGTCATAAGCCGCATAAGCAGATAAATACTCGAGTGAACCGTCGCCATAACGCGATACGCTCCGAGTTTCGCTCGGCGGAACTTTTTATTATTCTCATTGAATCGTTTCATTTCAAACTGCTCATTCGTGAACGCTTGAACGACACGTACACCAGAAACTGCATCTTCCACTCGGGCATTTACATCGGCAATATCTTCATACATCTTTTTCCACGAACGGTTCATGCGAATATTTCCGTATGAAATAAGGAAAATAAGAATCGGAATGGCGATTAACACAACAAGTGCAAGCATTGGATTGATTGTAAACATAATAACGAAAGCACCTAGAAATGTCATGATGGAAATGAAAAAGTCTTCGGGACCATGGTGGGCAAGCTCGCCGAGATCAAAGAGATCATTCGTAATTCGACTAATCATATGACCGGTCTTCGTATTATCGAAAAAACGGAAAGACTGTTTTTGCACGTGATGGAATAATTCGTTCCGCATATCGGTTTCAATATTTACCCCTAATTTGTGTCCGAAATAAGTTACAACATATTGGAGCAGGGTGCTTATGATATACACAATTAAGAGTAACGCACCTACTGTTAAAATAATATTCCAGTCGTCACCCATTAAGAGATCATCGATAAACCACTGAACAGCGAGTGGAAAAGCAAGTTCAAGAATTGCCACAATTATTGCTGCCGAGAAATCGACAATAAATAGCCGTTTATGTGGCTTATAATAAGAGAAAAAACGACGTATCAACGTGATGCACTTCCTTTTCCTTTTTTAAAGTCTACTAGAAATTATATGCTTTGTTGGGAGTAGATTCAAGAGAGAAGGTTTGTTTGATTGTGAATAAGTGAAAACATGTGGAATGTTATTCACGTTGTGGAGTATTTATCCGTGGATAAATCGTGGATAAGAGTTTTTTTTTGTTGAAACGCTGTGATTATCCCCAAAGTTATCCACATATGCACAAGTGTTCCTACTTATTTTGTTATGGAATGATTTTCCACTACTATATATAGAAATCACGTGAAATCTTATCCACGGAATGTTAATAAGTTCGCTTTTGCTGTGGATAATAGGGTTCATTTGTTTGAAAGTTCAGTGGATAAAGTGCAGCATCTAAAATACTGCACCTTTTACTGTGACAAATGCTCTGACCCCATGTCCCACTATTGAGCAGTAAGAGTTGCTTCGGTTTCATGAATCTCTCCGTTACGGTAATAGGTAATTGGTAGGGTGTCGCCGATTTCCTTTTCATGGAAAAGAATTTGTCTTAAATCAATGACGTTCGTAATCGGCTTACCGTCCAGTTCGACAATGACATCGAATCGTTCCAGACCACCTTGGTCAGCAGGCGATAAAGGCTGGACACTCCAAATATAGACCCCGCCAGTTACCTCAGCTGGTAAAGCTAATGTATCCTCCCATTCTTGGTGTGGAATTTCATCTAAAGAATAGACTTCAACTCCTAGGAATGGCCGCTCTACCACACCGTTTGTTTCAAGTTCTTGCATAATCGGCAGGGCATGATCAACTGGAATTGCAAATCCCAAGCCTTCTACCGCTGCTTCATTAATTTTCATTGAATTAATACCGATAAGCTGACCGTAGATATTGATCAGGGCACCGCCACTATTTCCTGGATTGATGGCAGCATCGGTTTGGATAACTTCTGCCTGCCAATCAGGACGACCATCCATATCAAAATCTTGCGGAATTGTTCGTTCCGTACCGCTAATCACACCTTGCGTAACCGAGCTCGAAAACATGAGACCGAGCGGGTTGCCGATCGCGATTGCTGGTTCACCGACCTTCACATTGCCAGAAGAACCAATTTCTATCACATCATTTACAGTATTACTCGGCATCCGGATGACAGCAAGGTCACTAAACAGATCACTTCCAATCATTTCTGCTTCAACATGTGTATCATCATAAAGAACGACTTCAATCTGATCCGCTCCTTCGATGACATGATGATTGGTTACGACATAAGCATTCCCATCTTCTATTTTATAAATCACTCCTGAACCGGTTCCAGCCTCGATTGAGCCTTTCTCCCGCCAAAAATCATTCTGGCGTTGGATATTCGTTACGCCGACAACAGTTGGAGTAACTCGTTCGACAACATCGGTTACTTGTGTGGATACATCGACACTCACCGAAGTGTTCTGCAGTGGTTTATTTAATCCGTTATGAATTGTTTCGCTCGTTCCGTCTGTTGTTGCTTGGGGAATAATATTCGCTTTCATTAGTTCTGGAATCGCAACAGAGACAATTAAAACACCGATAATAACACCTAAAAGCAGGGGAGTGAGCCAGTAAAATTTCCTGTGCACTCTCCGTTTATAATAGCCCATTCACTAACCTCCTCCATTACTATCTTCTTAAAGCTAGTATTACCAAAAGTCTTATATTCATAACGCTTTTAGAGCGGGATATTGGGGTCAGAGCACAAAAAAACAGGTCAACCAGGAATTTCCTGATTGGCCTGTTAAACAACATCATATAATAAGGTTGGTTCTTTTGGATCGGTGTCACATAATTCAATATTAATACCGCGTTCTTCGAGTACACGTGACACGGACATGCGGGCAAGGTCTTTCATGTTATTGTCCAAGCTTAGATGCGCTAGGTAAATCCGCTGCGTATTATTATTAATGACGTCAGCGAGAGCAAGTCCAGAATCTTCATTGGATACATGCCCGGAATCACCTAAAATACGCTGCTTCACATTCCACGGATACCTTCCCATCCGAAGCATATCCACGTCATGATTCGCCTCAAAAATATAAGCATCTGCGTCTTCCACTGTTTTCTTAATCCGGTCTGATACATAACCTAAATCGGTCACGAGTGCAACTTTTTTCCCGCCACTATAAAATGTATAAAACTGTGGTTCCGCAGCGTCATGAGAGACACCAAAGGATTCGATATCCATATCGCCAAAGGTTTGTACCTCTTCTCGGTTAAAAACAAACTTCTGATCAACGGTAAGCTTTCCAATCGAATGTTCCATCGCTTTCCATGTTTTTTCATTTGCATAAATCGGCAAATTATACTTCCGCGCAATAATACCAAGTCCTTTTATATGATCACTATGTTCATGCGTCACTAAGATGCGGGAAAGCTCGCTCGGGTCAAGGTGAGCTTTTTCAAATAGTAAATCAATCTGTTTCCCGCTCAACCCCGCATCGACAAGTATCTTTTCTTTTTTCGATTCTATATAAAAAGCATTCCCTGTACTCCCTGATGCGAGTACACTAAAACGTAAACTCATTCTGTTTCACTCCGATTATCCATCTCTAATCTATCCTCTAAAAGAGGTAAGAAATTTTCCCTTAGCTCATTTTCTTCATCTAACATATTCATCCGGATAGTGTGTTCACCAATGATATTCAGTAAAAACTCTGTCTCATTACTTTCATAAATGAGACCTTCAATCGCATTGACGAAATGATCTCGGCTCTCATTTACCGTCACTTTCCATGTTGGCGCAAATACTTGAATACCTTCTGCAGAAATCCGCGAATAGTAGCCAATCTGTATACGCGACACATTATCCCCACGTTGTAAATAATTTGCTTTGAAGAGTTGACCGATCACTTGCGTAGGCTGATTCAACTGCACAGGTCCATCCTCAACTTCGACTTCCCCAAGAATCGTCTGGCTATAATGGGTCGCTTCATTATCATCATTTAAATACACGAGCAACAAACCGTTCTCATTATAATAAATGGGGCTTTTTTCCTTCACTTGGAAAAACATCAATATATTCAATTCTTCATTCCACTCTGAAATCGTATATTCGTTTCCGTAAAGCACGTGGGGAAGAATCGCTGTTTCCAGCCCTTCATTAGTCATATCTTTTGAAAGCTGAATCGGGCTATTCCATTCACTGATAATCATATTATTATTAAAAACTTCTGTCGTCTGTTCTTCTAATTCATCCAGTTCCTCAAGGTCCTCATCTGACAATTCCCGTTGGATGACCGATATATAGGCCGCTTCGGTCACATCTACTGGATCGGCGTCATTCGTTATTTGTTCCGAAGCGAGCTGATCCTCAATCGGCAATTCTTGATTGTCGAGAAAGCCGACATCTTGCTGCCTGTCGATGAAAGCAGAGACCAAATAAATATTGAGGATGAGAAAGCTAAGGATAAATAATGTTTTAATATTTCCCCATTGCATCCTTAGTTCCCTCCTCTCCCTTGAGTTTCTTCATCAAACACGATTTTTTGCCATGAATTGTTTTCTTTCTTATACCAAGCTGGAATCATCTCAAAGTATTCACTGTTCTGATCATCCCGCTGGTAGTTCAACTCATAACCTATTCTAACATCTTGAATATTTTCCATCGAAACATCCGTATCCGTTTCTAAAGAACTAATAATACTTTCTCCTGATGAAAGTGCAATTTCCCGAAGTTCGAATTCACTATCAAATAAATAAAGTGGTCGATCATATTCAACGAGCTGCATGCTGTTCTGATAAACACTCCATCTTTGCTGGATGGTGGCGAGCTTATGAATATTAAAAACAGGATAGCTCTTATAATGCATCTGATACGTCACTTGGTTTGTATTCAAATTGACATCATCCAAGCGATAATCTTGATCCAAGCGCAATTCATAGGTCCACCCACTATGATTATTAATATTACTGATACTCCGGTCAAGCAAGTCTGCTTCATTGATAACACGATCCGGTTCATCAGTTGACGGTGAAATATGGCTAATATACTCCATTCGCTTCCCGTTCTGATAAACACTCATTTGCCGGTTATCCGTAAAATAAGCTTCCCCGATCGTCTGCGAATTCGTTACGCGAACAACTCCGGGGTTGGGGAATAGAATATTGACGAATAATGTTGGCTCAATTTGTGTTGGTGTAATGGAATAAGAGCTCAAGCTCACCTTACCCGATGGAACATAAATTGGGTTCGTTTGCTCATTCATCACTAGATATTCCCGATAAGCATCTTCATCCATCTCCGTCATCATAACCGACAATTGCTCATAAATATTCATATCATTAACTAATGCTACCGCGCGCTGATTCGATTCATCCGAGACAAACTCAAGCTGCAAGGACTTACTATCGTGTACGAAGCTAATATACAACCGCTTCATTGACGAATTCGGGAAAATAATATCATCTGGTCCAAAATTAAATAGTGGGTCGAGTATTTTTGTCGGAATTTCATCTCCAAATATGAGCTCAATCATCTCTTTAGACCGTTCGACCGTCTCATCACTATCCAACACTTCATAATTTGAAATGCTCCATTCTTGTATTTGCTGATACAGCTGATCCTGTGCTGTTGGGTCGTTAAACCCATAATAACCTGAAGCAGTGTGAAAAATAATATCTGTCGGCTTTATGAGACTCTGCTTCGTTTCCTCCCCCGACCCTCCTGCATCAACCTCTCTATTTCCACTCTCGCTGCTGATTACCTGGTTCGAGTTCGGCTGATAACTCCATAATGTGAAAGACAGGAGAATACTAATTCCTATCAATACAGTGAGTATAAACGTTTTTATCGTTTCAAATTTCATCGGATATCCCTCCGCTTCCTCTTAATAAGCGGGAGTGTAAAGTAAATGGTCGTTCCGTGGCCTTCTCTGCTTTTTGCCCAAATTCGACCATGGTGAGCTTCGACGAGTTCTTTTGTAATTGCAAGTCCTAGACCTGTTCCGCCCAGCTTCCTCGTTCTTGCCCGGTCTGTCCGGTAAAAGCGGTCAAAGATTTTTTCCAATCGATCATAAGGTATTCCCATCCCTTCATCTTGAACGGAGATGAGTAAGTAATGGCGTTTATTCTCTGCTCGAAAGAAAATTCTGCCACCCTCTGGAGAATACTTAATCGCATTTGATATGATGTTATCGAGAACTTGTGTCATCTTATCTTTATCAATCCATACTTGATATTTCTTATTCGGCAATTCCCGTTTAATTGTCATCGTCTCCGGCAAATTCATTTCAAACCGGTCAATAATCTGATGGAAATAATCGATAAAATCTGTTTCCTCTTTGTGGAGCGAATATTCCTCTGCGTCCATTCTGGAAAGCTGAAGAAGATCATTTACCATCCGAATCATCCTGTCTGTTTCATTTTGCGTAACTTCGAGGAATTTCGGTGCGATTTCCTTATCTTCCCATGCTCCGTCCGCCAATGCTTCGAGATAGCTTTTCATTGTCGTAAGCGGGGTTCTTAGCTCATGGGAAACGTTGGATACAAAATCCCTGCGCTCTTGTTCGACTTTTTCATCTTCTGTCACATCATTTAACACCGTAATGAATCCATTCACCGCATCCTGGTCATCTTTCACCGTGGAGAAATTTGTCCGAATGAGGAATGGCTGGTTATCATCACTGAAATCAATAATCATCGAACTATTTTCCCGTAGTTCCGATATATCGACAAGTTTTTCATCAAGTTGTAAAACATCCAGTAAATCATCGCCAATCAAATCGTCCGGATTTTTTCCTAATAAAACTCCGGCAGCTTCGTTGATTAATGTAATCGAGCCTTCCTGGTCAGTTGCTATTACTCCGTCTGACATGTTGGAGAGAACGGAACTGAGCTTAAAGCGTTCTTCTTCAATCGTTGCATAAGAATGTCTCAGCCTGCTGTTCAAGTCATTAAACGCTTCTGACAGCTGGCCAATTTCGTCTTTCCCGTATATCTTGACCTTTTGTGTAAAGTCGCCTTTCGCCATTGCTTGTGCTTGCCTGCGCATTTCTTTGATCGGCTTTGTAATTGAACGGGCAACAAGCACACCGATAATGGCGGAAATGGCAATCGCAAGCAGGGCTCCTTGCAGGAAGATTTTATTAATTTCATCCAATTGATTGTATACGCCTTCTAATGAGGATTCCATGTAAATCGCACCGACTACTTTATTTTCATTATCAAAAATCGGGTCTACACGGACATAGACGTATTCACCGCTTTCATTAATGAAATCATCTTCATTTGTCGTATCGAAAAAAAGTACCTGTTGGATAATATCTCTTGTAATCCGCTGATTGATTTCCAGCAAATTGTTATTCGTACCAATAATGATACTTTGATTGTTTACAACAATTACGTTTGTCAGTTCATCGGTGCTGAGTTCATTTACAATATCTTGCACTTCTGACTCCAAACTGATTCCTTCTTCTGTTTCTGTACGTTCTCGATTAAAGACAAGCTCCAAGTTATAGCTAAGAAGCTCCATTCGACTGGAGACGTTATCTTTAAAGCTCTCTTCCAGGTTATTGGAAAGCTGTCCGGTAAAGAATGCTCCGATAAGCTGAACAGCTAAAATTAATAAGAGAATATAAATGATAATGAATTTTAATTGTATCGAACGAAAAAATCCGACTTTATGCATCGCAACTACTCCTGATCAGGATTACGTAAATAATAACCAACCCCGCGCCTGGTTACAATCCATGCTGGGTTACTCGGGTTCTCCTCTATTTTCTCACGCAGCCTTCTTACCGTTACGTCAACAGTACGAACGTCCCCGAAATAGTCATAGCCCCAAACGGTTTCAAGGAGATGCTCCCGGGTCATGACTTGTCCGATATGACGAGCAAGGTAATGTAATAATTCGAACTCACGGTGGGTTAGTTCGATTTGCTCCCCGTCACGGGAAACAACGTAAGCATCCGGGAAAACAGTAAGATTTCCAATGACGATGTTTTTCGTCGGTTTCTCTGTTTCCTCTGGCAGCTGCTGCCTGCGCAAATTCGCTTTTACCCGGGCAATGAGCTCACGGTTACTGAATGGCTTGGTCACATAGTCATCCGCACCAAGCTCAAGGCCGAGCACCTTATCAATTTCTGAATCCTTTGCGGTCAGCATAATAATTGGCATGCTCTTTGTTTTACGCACTTCACGCAGGACTTCATTTCCATCTTTATTCGGCAACATAATATCGAGGAGAATTAGATCAGGATCCTCCTCTTCCGCCATCCGGATTGCCTCGTCACCGTCGTTTGCAACAATAACTTGGTATCCTTCTTTTTCTAAATTAAATTTTAATATATCTGCAATTGGTTGTTCATCATCTACAACTAATATTTTCTGATTCAATTTTGCCACATCCTTTTCATGTAACGCTTACCTCTATTTTAACGTACTTTTGCCAATCTGTCTGTACCTATTTGGTCTGACCCCAAGTCCCGCACCAATTCAAAAAAGCACGAGGTTTGTGCTCGTGCTTTATGCTTGGATGGGTGCTTGTGGGATGTCTTGTTCGCTGTAGCGATAGTCCAAGTCAACGAATTTGTTATATTCTTTCACAAAGGCAAGTTCGACGGTACCGGTTGGACCGTTACGTTGCTTGGATATAATGATTTCAATAATGTTTTGCTTTTCCGATTCGGAATCATAGTAATCATCACGGTACAGGAAACCAACAATATCAGCATCCTGCTCAATACTTCCCGATTCCCGAAGGTCGGACATCATTGGGCGCTTATCTTGACGTGATTCAACGCCACGAGAGAGCTGTGACAGTGCAATAAGCGGTACTTCCAGCTCTCTTGCCAATCCTTTTAGAGAACGGGATATTTCGGAAACTTCCTGTTGTCTATTTTCCTGGGAGCCGGCGCTTCCTTGAATGAGCTGTAAATAGTCAATCATAATCATTCCAAGGCCATGTTCTTGTTTTAACCGGCGGCATTTCGAACGGATTTCACTTACCCGAATACCTGGTGTATCATCAATGAAAATCCCAGCATTCGATAAAGAGCCCATTGCCATTGTTAGCTTTCCCCAGTCATCTGCCTGCAACTGACCACTCCTTAGCCGCTGGGAATCAATATTTCCCTCCGCACAGAGCATCCGCTGGACAAGCTGGTCCGCTCCCATCTCGAGACTGAAGATCGCAACGTTATTATTCGTCTTTACGGCAACGTTTTGAGCAACGTTCAAGGCAAACGCGGTCTTACCGACGGAAGGACGGGCGGCGATAATAATCAAATCGTTTCGCTGGAACCCGCTCGTAATCCGGTCGAGTTCTTGGTAACCAGTCGGAACCCCAGTTACGTCTCCTTGATTTTCATGAAGCTGCTCGATTTTATCATAAACGTCAATAAGTACGTCTTTTATATTTTTAAAACCTTCACTGTTCTTTCTTCCGGAAACTTCAAGAATGGTCTTCTCCGCTTCATTTAAAACGTCATCGACTTCATCCTCGCGCTCAAATCCTGAAGTGACGATATCTGTTGCGGCACGAATGAGGCGGCGAAGCAATGCTTTCTCCTCTACAATCCGGCTATAGTATTCAATATTCGCAGCGGTCGGCACACTTTCAGCGACTTGCATGAGGTACGTAACCCCGCCTGCTTCTTCTAGTTGCTTCCGATCATTCAAATAAGTCGTAACGGTAATGACGTCAATTGGTTCACCCCGGTCCGCAAGCTGCAACATTGCAGCGAAGATCCGTTGATGACTCGCCCGGTAAAAGTCTTCCGGCATCAAAATTTCCGATGCACTGGTAAAGCTTTCCGGCTGCAAAAATACCGCTCCGATGACCGATTGTTCCGCTTCTATATTATGTGGTGGTGTACGGTTATTTAGTCCTTGATCCATGGTGGTTCCTCCTCTCTTATGTCGATTCATGAAGTAAAAAAGGACTCACGCGAGATTCGTGAGTCGCTGGGACGACTTTGTTCAGGGTTTTCTGGGACAGTTGCCCCCTCCCTTACGCCCCAAATTTTGGGACAAGTGCTCTGACCCCCATGTCCCATTATTTTTGTTCGGTGACGTGGACTTTGATGGATCCGGATACTTCTGGGTGGAGTTTGATTGGTATGGTTGTGTAGCCCAAAGCACGAATTGGTTCATCTAGTTCGATTTTACGTCTATCGATTTTATGTCCATAATCTTTCGCTAGCTTTTCAGCAATTTGTTTGCTTGTAATGGAGCCGAATAAGCGGCCGCCTTCCCCTGATTTCGCTTGTAATTCCACTGTTAAGTCAGCGAGTTTATCTTTTAACTGGATTGCTTCCTCTTTTTCTTCTTGTTCTTGCTGTGCGCTCTTCCGTTTCTTTGCGTCGAGCGCTTTTAAGTTTCCTGGCGTTGCTTCAATCGCCAATTTATTTTTTAGGAGATAGTTTCTTGCATAACCTTCTGCTACGTCTTTTACTTCTCCTTGCTTTCCTTTACCTTTTACATCTTTCACGAAAATTACTTTCATTCCGTTTCTCTCCCTTCGAAATATTCATCAATGATATCTTTTAATAATAATTCAACATCATGAACGGTCGTATCTTCTATTTGAGTTGCAGCGTTCGTTAAATGTCCACCGCCGTTCATTCGTTCCATTATAATCTGGACATTAATTTGTCCAAGCGAACGGGCACTGACACCAACCCGACCGTCATCGCGCTCAGAGATTACAAAGGAGGCGGTCACTCCCGTCATCGTTAGAAGTGTATCAGCGGCTTGGGCAATCAATACAGGCCCGTACGTGTCCCCTGGCTCTGCAGCAACAATGGCGATTTTTTCTCGGTATATTTCCGTTCGCTCGATTAATCTGCTGCGCTGCAAGTAAATACTGAGGTCTTCTTTTAATAACTGCTGAACAAGTACAGTATCTGCACCCTTCGCCCTTAAGTAAGAGGCTGCATCAAAGGTACGGGAACCTGTCCTTAACGTAAAGCTTTTCGTATCTACTATAATACCAGATAACAGAGCGGTTGCTTCGAGCATTCTTAACTTGATTGTTTTTGGCTGGTATTCCAATAACTCTGTCACGAGTTCAGCGGTTGAAGACGCATATGGCTCCATATAAACAAGTGTAGGGTTATCAATAAACTCTTCACCGCGGCGATGATGGTCAATCACCACTTTATATTCTGTCTTTGAAAGTAAAGCAGGTTCAGCGACCATTGATGGTTTATGTGTATCAACGATAACAATTAAACTCTGGCTCGTCATAATATCCTCTGCCTGGTCTGGTTCGATAAATCGTGCCCAGAGCTCCTCGTCAGCCTGAATCGCATCGATTAAACGCTGTACACCTGTATCCACATCATCTGGGTCAAATACAATATAACCATCCACACCATTGGCTTTTGCAATATTTAAAATCCCAATCGCTGCACCAACTGAATCCATATCCGGTGATTTATGTCCCATAATAATGACATTATCGCTCACTTTCACAAGGTCTGTCATTGCATGAGAAATAACTCGGGCACGGACGCGGGTCCGTTTTTCCATCGGATTTGTCTTTCCACCATAAAAACGAACCTTGCCGGCCTCATCCCGAATCGCCACTTGGTCCCCACCTCGGCCAAGCGCTAAGTCCAGACTCGATTGGGCAAGTTCACCAAGCTGTGGTAAAGGCACGTCCCCTTGGCCAACTCCGATACTTAGCGTGACATTCGTACTCTGATCCCCGGTGATTTCCCGAATTTCATCCAAAATATCGAATTTCACTTCTTCTATTTGTCTTAAGATCTCCCTCGTTCCGATCGCGAGAAAACGTTCCTGAGAAGTCCGCTTCACATAAAGACCGTTCCGCTTCGCCCAATCATTAATTAGGGCAGTAACTTCTGAATTGAGCTGACTTTTTGACGTGTCATCCATTGGCAACGTGATATCTTCATAATTATCAAGGAAAATAACAAATAAAACCGTCTGATCGTTTTCATAAAGGATGCGTAATTGTTCTCGTTCGGTTTCATCAATAAAGTAAATTAACCGCTCATTCTTATTAATCTTCGTGTGAAAATAATATTCATCCAATGGAATAATCGTATCATCTCGATCTTCTTTAATATCTGTAATCAATTCTTCCGACAAGAAATTAAGGGAGGAACCAATCACTTCTGCTTCATCTGAATTAAATTGTCGCATATACGGATTTGCCCATTCAATTTTATAATTCTCATCGTAAAGCACAATTCCAAAAGGAAGCTCACTTAAAGCCTCTTTCCCTACCATCTTGACGCGGGTTGAAATTAGCTTGATTTCATTTTGCAGCTCTTCTATACGCTTATTTTCTTTATGCATACTATAAGCTAATGAAGTGAGCAGTAGAATGGTACCTGCTATTCCAACTTTCCACTCATAATAAAAAAGGATGGCAAGCAAAATGGCGGATAGAATATAGATAATCCAAATATGATTTTCTAATAATCGCTTCCTTTTTATCTCCGGCATAACTGTTCACTCCAATTTTGCTTCCGTTAAAAATTATTTATTTTTTTGAAGGCGAGCCCTCAAATTTAATCCTATATCAATTATACCTAAGATCCTAGCGAAATAAAGGAGAAATATTGGAAACAGGATAGTTAGCACGATACTTGCAATAGGAATTACCTTCGACCACTTCTTATAATGCGTAAAGAAGAAGATGAATGAGAATCCTTGAATAACGAGTAACATTTCTAAAATAATCAGTGCATTTTGCACACCAATAAACATAACACCGTTCGGATCAAGCGTGATAAAGGATGCAATAATGACGATTAAATAAAGCCAGATGATAGACGTTGGTAATTTTAAATTACGAAATGGTGGAAAGTATAGTTTTTTATCTTCCATCCGGTTCAATACTTTATAACTAACCCACTGTACAAGAAACGCTAAAAATACCGCAATAATAGCAACGAAAGCTGGCATCAGGTTAACAAAGTAATGAATTTGCTCTATAAATAATGCTTCCATGTCTACGGATTCTTCGGACTCGAGACCTACTCCTTCCATAAGAGAAATATACCAATCGACTTGCTCCGTTGCAATCGTTTCGATTTCTTGAACAAAACTCACTCCAAGAAGAACTTGCGTGAAAGCAAGCGTAAATAACAGGCCTCCGATAAAACCAAGCGTTCCATAAGCCCATGTTTCATAAGCGGTACGTTTTTTGTTAATCGCATGACCAATTAACAACCCTACTGCTCCCATCATAAGGGTAAGTGGTAAGTATATAATCGTTAGAATCATACTAATAAGAGAAGCTATTGCTACGACAAGCAATCCTGGCTTAATTCCATGTCTTGATGTGTAAATGACAAAAGGCAGCGGGAGCAGAATCATCACAAAAGCTGATAAAATCGGTACTAATGTAACAAACAGGAGAATAAGGTAAACTCCTGTAATGAGTGCTCCTTCTGTCAGTTTTTTTGTATCGTTCATTTCTTGCATGCACCTCTGTTTTTTTAATTTATATTGTCCTCTTATCTTAACATGAAAGCCTCTATTATTTCGTGGTTAACGTTCGTGAAATCCTTCAAGAGAATGTACTGCCTGTCACGATATGCTCTAGGAATTAATCATTTCGAAATGACTCTCTACTTATTGCTTGTCGAAATTTCCCGAAATTATTTCCCGGGTAATATTTTTTAGCAGATTAATGAATTTCATAATATGTATTTAATGCTTCACCATCACCATATGTAGTTGAGTTGGTTCGTTCCCAACTACATATGGTGATGGGAAAGCCGACATTGGTAATTATGAAATTCATTCAGATTACTGAATTATCCAATTCAATTGGTGATTTCCCTGTTGAAATTTCAGCCACAATCAAAGCATTTATTTGGGATATCATCTATAATTATAATGTATAAGTATGTTTACATAAGGATGGAGCCCATGATTCTCATAGATGCATTTATTAATAGTCTAAAATTGCCTAATAAAAATGCGATGTTCAAGCTAAACCGGATCAGTATGGATATCGTTGTTTTTTACTTATTTATTTTAATTTTTATCGTCTCTATTCCACATCTCGTCCTTCAGCTCCGGAGCACAGAGGGGCTCGCTGGCGGGTTACCTGTGATTTTAAAATTGATTTATTTCTTTATGTTCTATTATCTGCCATTAACAATCGCTGTATTCTTGTTTATTTCTGTAATGGCGTATGTTGGAATCGGAATGGCGAAACTGATGAAGAGAAAGTTAAGGTATCAGATCATTTGGAAGCTGCTTGCTTTCACAACGACGATTCCTTTCTTCGCATATATGCTGCTCGCATCATTTTTACCAATCTCTGATAAATATTTGTTCCTTGCGATTATCTATTCTCTCGTTCTATTAATTTTAATGATCTTGAAGTATCCGAAGCGGAGAGTACGGAAGAAGAACAAATAAAGTGAAACTTCACTCTGGGGGTTCCTTACTTCCCCACAGAGTGTCAGTTGAACAGAATCAGGGATTTACGGACTGTTATCTCCCACTTTCACATTTGAGTTCCTCTCATGTTTAGAGCTAGGGGATTACAGACCGTTGATGTGTGGTAATTTTTTCAAATGGAGGTATCAGTAAAATTCATACGAAACAATTATTCATCTATATTCTTTCAGTCTCATTAAATGCGTTAGGTAATAGTTTCATGATTGTAGCGAACTTCGGAAGTGCACCGTGGACTTCTGCAGGGGAAAACTTAGCATATATCTTACCATTTTCCGTTGGAGTTTGTGTCATTATTTTACATATGTTTTCTTTTCTGCTTAGTTATTTGATGAACGTAAGACTCAGTTTAAAAATGATTGGACAAAGTCTCATTCTCGCCTTTATTTTTGGAGGTTTTATTGATTTATTCTTATACCTCCATCAATCAATCTACATTCCAGGTGATACTTTCATACGCGGTTTGTATTTGTTTGTTGGCCTTAATTTTATTGCCATCGGCGTCAGTATTTATTTCCAAGCTGGCTCGATTTACTTACCGACGGACTATTTATTGAAAGCATTCGGTAAATTGATGAAAAATTATACAGTCGGAAATATTTTATTTACGGCTGTGCCATTATTCATTAGTATTGGTATTATTTTATATCGATCTGAAATGTCCGGGATTGGTATTGGTACTTTATTCTTTATGTTTGGACTCGGATTTTTAATGGATGTGTATAACCGGCTGATTCGTATTCGAAACATGGAAGTGAGTAGCAGTAATTAGAAAAGAAAAAACAAAGACACCTCAAAACGAAAGAAAAACGTTTTGAGGTGTTTTTGTCTTACTCCGCAACAAATGGCAGAAGTGCCATTTGGCGAGCACGTTTAATAGCTACTGTAAGTTTACGCTGATATTTTGCAGATGTTCCAGTTACACGACGAGGAAGAATTTTTCCACGTTCGGAAATGAAACGTCTTAATAAATCAACATCTTTATAATCGATATAGGTAATACCGTTAGCTGTGAAATAACATACTTTACGGCGTCTACCACCACGTCCGCGACGAGCTGCCATGAGCGATTACCTCCTTCTCTTAAATGTAAATTATATAATCGATTGTTCATTACGAACAGTTAAGTTAACTCTTTATAAGCCATTCTAACCAATGTTAGAATGGTAAGTCATCATCTGAAATGTCAATCGGTTCTCCATTATTGCGGAATGGATCTTCCGTTGCTTGACCTTGACTCTGACCTTGGCCTTGGTTCGGGCTTGGTTGGAACTGGCCTTGTCCACCAAACTGATTCTGGTTTTGATTTTGAAATTGGTTCTGGTTCGGCTGGTATCCTGGTGCACCACCGCCTCTATCTTGAGAAGCATTTTTTGACTCCAGGAATTGGATGCTATCTGCAACAACTTCTGTTACAAAAACGGTCTTACCATCCTGACCTTCATACGTACGTGTTTGCAAACGACCATCGACACCGATCAAACTACCCTTTCTCATAAAGTTTGCAAGGTTTTCCGCTTGGCGGCGCCATACGACACCATTAATGAAATCTGCTTCACGTTCTCCCTGCTGATTAGAAAAAGGACGATTCACTGCGACAGTGAAGTTAGCCACTGCTATTCCGTTTGGTGTATAACGTAAATCAGGATCCCTTGTTAACCTGCCTACTAATACGACACGATTTAACATCAGAACCACTCCTTATTATTGTTCATCTCGAATTACCATATGACGGACAATATCATCAGAGAACTTAGCTAGACGGTCGAATTCGTTAACTGCTTCTTCACCGCCAGTGAAGTTAATGACAACATAGTATCCATCACGATATTCATTGATTTCATAAGCAAGACGACGCTTGCCCTTCTCATCAACTTTTGTGATTTCCGCGCCATTATCAGTTAGAATTTTGTTGAAACGCTCAATTAGGTTTGTTTGCGCCTCTTCTTCGATATCTGGGCGGATGATATACATAATTTCATATTTGTTCATCCGTTACACCTCCTTTTGGTCTTAGCGGCTTCCAGTAATTTTCTGGGAGCAAGGAGCAATTTATAAAATATAATTACTCACAATAAGATATTATAACAAACTATTCTACTTTAAACAAGGTTTCGAGATCCCTTTTTTTACGTTTATTCACGGAATTTTATACATTAAAGCGGAAATGGATAACATCGCCGTCCTGAACGATATAATCTTTCCCTTCTAAACGAATTCTTCCCTTTTCTCTAGCTACCGCCATTGAACCTGCTTCTAGCAAATCATCATAGGATACCGTTTCAGCACGGATAAACCCTCTCTCAAAGTCCGTATGGATAATTCCAGCTGCTTGTGGTGCTTTAATTCCTTTTCTAAATGTCCAGGCGCGCACTTCCTGCTCACCTGCAGTGAAATATGTTCCAAAGCCTAATAAGTTGTACGAGGCTTTAATCAGTTTATCAAGGCCTGATTCTGCAATACCTAGCTCTTCCAGGAACATATTTTTCTCGTCGGGCTCCAGTTCAGCAATCTCTTCTTCAATTTTTGCACAAACGACAATTACCTCCGCATTTTCCTCTGCCGCATAATCTTTTACCTTCTGCACAAATTCATTCGCATCAGAATCAGCAACTTCATCTTCACTCACATTCGCAACATAAAGGATCGGTTTATTTGTAAGGAGATGCAGCCCTTTCACAATTTTATCCTGGTCTTCATTGAATTCGACTGTACGTGCTGGCTTGTCATTTTCGAGTGCTTCTTTCAGCTTTGTTAACACTTCTAATTCCTGTAAAGAATCCTTATCTTTCTGTCTTGCCAGCTTTTCCACACGCTGATAACGTTTCTCTACTGTTTCCAAGTCTGCTAAAATCAACTCCAGATTAATGATTTCGATATCATCAATCGGATCAACTTTTCCAGACACGTGAGTAATGTTCTCATCTTCAAAACAGCGGACGACCTGGCAAATGGCGTCCACTTGACGAATATGGGAAAGGAATTGGTTACCAAGTCCTTCTCCTTTACTTGCCCCTTTTACAATTCCTGCGATATCGGTAAATTCAAAAGCTGTCGGTACCGTCTTCTTTGGTTTTACAAGTTCGGTTAATTTATCTAGACGCTCATCAGGTACTTCCACTACACCGACGTTTGGATCGATTGTTGCGAACGGATAGTTTGCAGCTTCGACCCCTGCCTGTGTAATTGCGTTGAATAATGTAGATTTTCCAACGTTCGGAAGCCCAACGATTCCTGCTGTAAGGCTCATTAAAATTCCACTCCTTAAGGATTTCTTTCGTCACGAACGCGTTCGTTACTCCAATTATAGTATAAGTAATCGGAAAAAGAAAAAACTAAAAAAAGAAAAATAGGTAACAAGTTTGTACCTACTTTTGTCATTTGCATGCCATATTTACGTTTTCCTTGACTACTCCTCTATTATCATACTATCTTTTTGGGATGTTTATCAAATATAGATGATTTATAAAAGGTTTTAAAACAACACATTACAAGAACCAAGCCTTCCATTAGTTCGAATGAAAAGAAAAAATAATATGCTATTTAAACCGTATAGACACTAAAACAGCTAACAAAATTGACTGTTAGCTGTTTTTAGAGCCTTTTGTATTAATATCGTTCAAACCCTCTATCCAAATTTATTCCGCTTTTTCGAGGACTTTTTTAAGTTTTTTCGTGAACTCCCGACGAGGGATCATGACACTGTGGTCGCAGCCTTGGCATTTGATACGGATATCCATGCCCATGCGGATGATTTTCCAGCGGTTTTCTCCACAAGGATGTGGTTTTTTCATTTCAACAATATCATTTAAAGTAAATTCTTTATCCGCCAATCTGATTCCTCCTTTGATAGATCTTACAACGCAAATGTGCTCTTTCCTTATTATACCTGTGTTTGTGCCTCTGTTACAATTAAAATTCACCTATTATTCTTCCATACCGGATAAAGAAGTAGTTTGACTAATATATATAGATTCAATATTCCATATAATGGGTAAATAAATGCAACCAATTGAGTAAAACTGATAAGACTGAATGGCAGCATAATCGTCAACATAATCGCAGCTGCTTTTAATAATGATAGATTGAGTTTTTTATTTACTCTAGTAACCATCCCTAGCAAAGTTGCTGCAGCCGTTGTGTAAATAGCAAGCCAAAGCATCAGCATCATAACGACAATTACAGTTTGTCCATAATTATTAATAATTAAATATAGCGGGATGGCAGGTAACTCTACTTGTTCAGCAAGCTCCATTAAGTTTGTATTGTATATAAATGTGATAATACCGAGTATGAGACCGCTTGAAACGGAGGCGATATATATTTCACCTTTGGATTTTATCCGATTCCCTATTGCCCCCAATACAGCAATTAACGGTAAAATGTTTAATGCAGTAAATGGAAAAGCAGCAGTCCAATTGTCCTGTTTTTCCCAATTACGATGGAATGATATATCCCCGTCTTTCATAAAAACGAGAAGAATTACAACAAGAGCTATGATTAACAATGGCATTAGTAATTGATTGATATTTAATAATTCACTAATTCCTTTACTAAAAATAATTAATAGTCCTGCAATAATAAAGATAATTCCCCACCAAAATGGGATTCCAAATGACTCGAACGTTGCCCCACTACCCGCAATCATCACGACCGTTACACTAAAAAGATAAATGAAGATTAAATAATCGTAAACCAATGCCAATTTCTTTCCCGTCAACCGATGAAGTACTGGAACATAATTCGTGCTCTGCAATTCATAACTGATATTTAAAATTGTTGTTGTACAGACAATAAAGAAAACCGTGAACAAAAGAATTGCCAGTCCACTTCCCGCACCAAAAAATTGCCATATCTCCCTCCCTGACGCATAACCCGCCCCCATTATTGCACCTGTTATTAAAAACATATTCTTTATCCCTGCACGAATCATGCTTATTCCTCCACTCATGATGTATAGTTTTCAGAAAAAAGCCATATACTATACCAATATGTTTTTGGAGGATAAGCTATGAATCAGAAAACGTCAGAACAAGAGAATTCCAACTTTCGAATCCATTACAATGAAGAACAAGCTATCGAAAGGGTGAGCGAAAAGATTATTTCCTGGTTCCCGCGATTGCCACGTGAGTACATCGTCGTCTGTATTGGAACCGATCGTTCGACAGGAGATGCGCTTGGACCTTTAACCGGCACATTACTTACTGCAAAAAAACCGAGGCATTTAAACATCTACGGCACCCTCCATCAACCGGTTCACGCAACAAATTTAACAGAATATATCAGTGATATTAAACATAAACATAGGCATCCATTTATCATTGCAGTTGATGCTTGCTTAGGGAGGCATGCTTCCATCGGTCATTTAATAACAGGAATTGGCCCTTTGAAGCCTGGTGCTGCCTTAAAGAAGGCACTTCCGGAGATTGGAGAAATTCATCTTACAGGAGTTGTAAATTCAGGTGGTTTTATGGATCATGCTGTTTTGCAAAGCACTAGATTATCAATGGTGATGGATATGGCCGAAACGTTCGCTGAATTACTGGATCGTATCGATCAACAATTAAGTCCAAGTTTTATCCGGCCTGCTGTTCTGCGTCATTACCCGGAAAGAAACGAAATGATTTAACAATTGAATGAATTTCATCATTACCAAAGTCGGCTTTTCCATCACCATATGTAGTTGGGAACGAACCAACTCAACTACATTGGTGATGGTGATGCATTAATTACGTATTATAAAATTCATTAAATTGATTCTTTATATTTTCTTGTGTTCCCTTCCCATTATTTGGTATGCTTTTGTTAGAGTGATAGATTATAGAAAATCTTATTCTATAAAGTGAAACTTCATTCAGTGGAGGGAAAGGTACCTCCACTGAATGTTAGTTGAACAGAATCAGGGATTTACGGACTGTTTCTCTCCCACCTTCACATTTTGGGCTTTCCTCACGTTCAAAGGGGGATTACAGACCGTTAATGCGTGATGAAACGACTCTAACTGGAGGTTTTATTCATCGATATAGAGTGGCTATTCATCGCTTCATTATTTTTAAATGGAGTTCTTCTTTTGATTATTTATGGACAAACGAAACGAATCAATCGGCTGGCAGAACGGAACAAGCAACCACTCCATTTAGAGAATGATGAAGAATTTATGCAATCGGTAAAAGAAAAGATTGCTACGGTTGGTGATGTAAAGGCAGTGAAATATGTGCGTATGGAAAAAGGCCTGTCATTAATTGATGCAAAGAAATATGTAGATAGCTTAAAATAGAGCCACTTTTTATAGTGACTCTATTTTTATATGGCTAAAACATCTGGAAAATAAAATAAATCAGTACAACGAGGAATAAGGCAGGCATTAAGTTGGCAATACGGATTTCTTTTATTTTCAATAAATTCAACCCAATAGCGACAATTAGTAAACCACCGACCGATGTTATTTCAAGTATTAATCCATTTAGCATCGCTTCCGGAACCCACTTTTCAATTTGAGTAGCGAATAACGTAATCGCCCCTTGATAAAGGATGAGTGGGATAACCGAAAAAACAACCCCGAACCCTAAGGTAGTCGTCAATACAAGGGCTGTAAAACCGTCAATTATCCCTTTTGTAATGAGAACTTCATGGTCCCCTCTTATTCCACTATCTAATGCACCAATGATTGCCATTGCGCCGATACAGAAGATCATCGTCCCTGTAATAAACCCTTGCGAAACGCTAATCGTATCATCTTTTGTCGTAAACTTGCTTCCCAGCCACATCCCTAATCGATTTAAAGCATCTTCTATCCGCATGAACTCCCCGATTATCGCACCAAACAATAAAGAAATGAGTACAATGACAATATTCTCTGTGGAAAAAGCCATTTGTAGACCGATTAATATAACAGCAAGTCCTATCCCATGCATCACTGTTTCTTTATATTTATCTGGGATACGAGTGAAAAACATCCCAATAATACTGCCTGCAACAATTAATAACGCATTTACAATTGTTCCAAATAAGACCATCATTTACACCTTCGTATTCCCTTTCGTGTTCCACGTGGAACAACACATATAATCAAATTTTTCTCAATGTTCCACGTGAAACATTTTCATGTAATATGTATTCCATTCTAAATTGATAAAGTGAAACTTCACGCAGTGGGGGGCTTTTCTTTCCCCACTGCGTGTTAGTTGAACAGATTCAGGGATTTACGGACTGTTTATCCCACACCTTCACATGTTGGTTTTTCCTCACGCTTAGAGCTGGGGTATTACAGACCGTTAATGCGTGATAAAGAAGGACCAACAAATAAATCGTTGGTCCTTCTTCTTATTTTTCAAGAAATTCGATGATGCGTTGAAGGTCATCATCATTGTAAAATTCAATTTCGATTCTACCTTTTTTCTTTCCTTGCTTTATCGTGACAGAAGTGCCTAATCGGTCACGTAAAATTGCTTCACGTTCTTGTATGAATACATTCTTTTTCGGTTTTTCCTGACGCACCGGTTTTTTCTCATTCAATTCAACAACAAGCTTCTCTACTTGTCTAACATTCAACTTTTCTTTGCGGATTTTATCAACAAGTGGAATCAATTTTGCCTTATCCTTTAATCCGATTAACGCTTTCCCGTGTCCCATAGATAACTCACCATTATTAATATAGGCAACAATTTGATCCGGCAAAGATAACAACCGAACAGTATTTGCAATGTGGGATCTGCTCTTTCCAAGACGCTTTGATAATTCTTCTTGAGTAATTTTGAGCTCATGCATTAGATTACGATAAGCATGCGCTTCTTCAATTGGAGTCAAATCTTCCCGTTGCAAGTTCTCTAGTAAAGCAAGCTCCATCATCCGTTCATCGGAAAGCTCTTTTATAACAACTGGAACTGTCTCTAATCCTGCTTCTTTTGCTGCGCGGAATCGTCTCTCCCCTACTACAATTTCATAACCTTTGATGCTTTTTCGTACAATTAAAGGCTGGATAATTCCGTATTCTAGAATACTTGTCTTTAACTCTTCAATCGCATCCGCATGAAATGTTTTTCTTGGTTGATACGGATTTGGGCGACATTCATTGATTGCTATTTCTTCAACCATCTGTTCATCCTGCTCTCCCATGTCGGGAAAGTACACTTCTAGACCTCTACCCAACCCTTTCGCCACTCTGCATCACTTCCTTTGCTAATTCAAGATACACTTCTGCTCCCTTTGACTTAGGATCATAGTTAATGATTGGCTGACCGTGACTCGGTGCTTCACTTAATCGTATATTCCGTGGAATAATCGATTTATACACCTTTTCCTGGAAATATTTTTTTACTTCGGCTACGACTTCAATTCCAAGATTCGTTCGTGCATCAAGCATTGTTAGTAAAACACCTTCAATCATCAAATGTTTATTTAAATGCTTCTGAACAAGTCTGATGGTGTTTAAGAGCTGACTTAATCCTTCTAAAGCGTAATATTCACATTGTACTGGAATGATGACGGAGTTGGAGGCGGTTAATGCGTTAAGCGTAAGAAGACCTAATGATGGTGGACAATCGATAATAATATAATCATATTCCTCTTGAAGTTGTTCTAATGCTTTACTCAGCCGCATTTCCCTCGACATAATTTGTACTAACTCTATTTCCGCCCCAGCAAGTTGAATCGTTGCAGGTATTATATCTAAGTTGACCATATCTGTGGAAACAATCACATCTTCTGCAGGAACTTCTTCAACAAGTACGTTGTAGATACAGTACGGTACATCTGCTTTATTAATCCCTACTCCGCTTGTTGCATTTCCTTGTGGATCCGTGTCGATCAAAAGGACTTTATTTCCTAATGAAGCCAGTCCTGCACTCAGGTTAACTGATGATGTTGTTTTCCCGACGCCACCCTTTTGATTTGCGATGGACATTATTTTTACCATGTTGACACCTACCTAAAAAATATACTATTTATTTTATCATTAAATACTAGAGTTAGACTATTTTTTTAGTAATCTAATATAAATTGATTCAAACTTACTAGTAAATAACACAAAAATATATGTTGTTTAAAATCTTGCAGAAATACCCATCTCACGTGAAAAGATGGGTATTTTAAATGGATATAATCCATATCTGATGATTATTACTGGTTGTTTTTTGGTATTTTAATCGTAATTTGATAATAATCATCCATCTCCTGCTCATCCGACTCTACTTTAACTCCAGTATCAGAGACCATGGAAAGGGATTGCCGAATCGTATTCATTGCAATGCGAATGTCTTTGTTTATTCCTTTTAATTGTGCTCGCTTCCGCTTTGGAGCTTCTTCTTTCACATTCAATGCAGCGATTCTTTCTTCTGTCTGTTTCACATTAAGTTCTTGATCGATGATCAACTGCAGTATTTCCAATTGCTTCGTTTCATCTTTTAATTTAATAAGCGCCCGCGCATGTCTTTCCGTTATTACTTTTTGCAACAGCGCTTCTTGAACAGGTTCTGGTAACTTTAATAACCTTAATTTGTTTGCGATTGTAGATTGATTCTTACCTAAACGTTGCGCAAGTGCTTCTTGTGTCAAAGAATGAAGCTCCAATAATTGGGAATATGCCCTAGCTTCTTCAATAACTGTCAACTCTTCACGCTGAAGGTTCTCGATTAAGGCTACAGAAGCTGTTTCTGTATCGGACATTTCACGAATGATCGCTGGTATTTGCTCCCACTCCAGGGAAGTTACAGCTCGCCATCTGCGCTCACCAGCAATGAGTTCGAAGCGATCCTCATCCAACTTTCTTACAACAATTGGCTGTATCATGCCATGTGTATGAATGGTTTGCGCTAATTCTTGTATCTTCTCATCATCGAAAATTGTTCTAGGTTGAAATCGATTGGGCTCAATTTTTTTAACTTCCAATTCGACGACCTCATTCAGAAGGAATTCTGTTTCTTCAGCCTCCGAATTCGATTTATCCCCTATTCCAAAAAGCCGATTAAAAGGACTCACCACTAGTTGACACCACCTTACATACTTTTACGCTAAATTAGTGCATGATGATAAAATGTTCCACGTGAAACATTTTATCTTACTCTATGAGTCTCTGTTCTCTCTATCTTATAATATTCTACCATAATTACGTAATAAAAGGACCTATTTAGCAATATATTTCATGCGTGGTTCATTATGAAAGTGCATGAGGATCACCTTTTATTAAAAAAAAGAATTGCCCACTAATATTCATTAGCGGGCAGAATTGTTATTCGATTGGATTTTTATTCGGTGTACCAGGTTTGCGCGGATATTTTTTTGGTGTTTTTCTACGTTTTTCAATCCAATAGATTGTTCTTTCGCTATCTTCTTGTGGCAGTGTGAATGTTTTTTGACCAATCGTCTTGCCACCAAATAATTCTATTGCATTTTTGGCATTTTCTAATTCCTCTTCAGCCTGGGCTCCTTTTAGAGCAAGGAATATGCCGTTTTTCTTCACTAATGGTAAGCAAAGTTCAGTTAATACCGACATTCTCGCCACAGCACGAGCCGTAACAATATCATATGTTTCGCGGAACTTCACATTTTTGCCAAAACTCTCCGCTCGGTCATGATAAAAGGATACGCCTGCGAGATCTAAAGCAGTAGCAAGATGATTCAGGAAGACAATCCGTTTTTGCAAGGAGTCCACAATTGTTACTTTTAACTCCGGAAAGCAAATTTTTAATGGAATACTGGGAAATCCTGCACCAGCGCCTACATCGCAAATTGTTTGTTCACCGGTAAAATCATGATGAAATGCAGGTGTTATGGAATCATAAAAATGCTTCAAGTAAACATTCTCTTCAGCTGTAATTGCTGTAAGGTTTACTTTCTCATTCCATTCTACCAAGGTCTCGTAATAAATAGCGAACTGATTCATTTGTTCATCGGTTAATTCAATCCCCTGCTCCGAGAGAGCTTGTCGAAACTGTTCTGGATTCATCTAAAGATAACGCTCCTTTATGCTTATGTTAACGTACTTGTTTAATTAGCAACCCTTGCTATATTTCCTTGTTCAATATAAACAAGCAGAATAGAAACATCAGCCGGATTCACACCAGATATCCGAGACGCTTGCCCAACGGACAATGGACGAATTTTCTTTAGCTTCTCTTTCGCTTCGGAAGCAAGGCCATTGATTCCGTCATAATCGATATCTTCCGGGATTTTCTTATCTTCCATCTTCATCATTCGCTCGACTTGTTCATTCGACTTTTTAATATATCCTTCATATTTGACTTGGATATAAACCTGTTCACGTGCTTCTTCATCCAATGCTTCGTTTGATTCAATCATTTGATCGATAAAGTTATAGTTTACTTCCGGTCGTTTCAACAAGTCATATGCATTCGTTGCGTCTTTTAAGGCTGTTGAATTGATTGTCTCAAGGAGATGATTCGCTTGTTCCGGTTTAATGATAATTTTCTTCAGTCTTTTTATCTCTTCTTCTACAAGTCGTTTCTTTTCTACTAATTTGTTGTAGCGTTCTTCAGAAATCAAGCCGATTTCATAGCCGATTTCCGTTAATCGCATGTCCGCATTATCATGGCGAAGAAGCAAACGGTATTCAGCACGGGATGTTAATAAACGGTAAGGTTCATTCGTCCCTTTCGTTACAAGATCATCTATCAGTACGCCGATATAGCCTTGCGAACGGTCGAGAATAACGGGCTCTTTTCCAAGGACCTTTGATGCAGCATTAATTCCTGCCATAATTCCTTGACCAGCAGCTTCTTCATATCCGGATGTACCGTTAATTTGTCCTGCAGTAAAGAGACCTGGGATACTTTTCGTTTCCAGTGTCGGCCATAATTGTGTTGGAGCTACGACATCATACTCAATTGCATAGCCCGGACGCATTATTTCTGCTTTCTCCAGTCCTGGGATTGTTTTAATCATTTCATATTGAATGTTCTCTGGAAGTGAAGTCGATAGTCCTTGGACATAAACTTCTTCCGTATTTCTTCCCTCAGGTTCAAGGAAAATTTGATGACGCGGCTTATCATCAAAGCGAACAATTTTATCCTCAATGGACGGGCAATAACGGGCACCTGTCCCCCGCTTCACTCCAGAATACATGGAAGAAAGCTCTAAGTTATTGTTAATAATTCCATGTGTAAATTCATTTGTGTGTGTCAACCAGCATGGCAGCTGATCGATAATTTTGGTCGTTGTTTCATAGGAAAAATTACGCGGATTTTCATCTCCCGGTTGAATTTCCGTTTTCGAATAATCGATCGTTTGACTATTTACACGTGGAGGTGTACCTGTTTTGAATCGTTTCAGGTTAAACCCAAGTTCCTCCAGATTTTCGGAAAGATTAACCGAAACACGCTGATTGTTTGGACCACTTTCATATTCTAAATGACCCATTAATACTTTTCCACGCATAAAGGTTCCTGTTGTGATGATAACTGCTTCAGCACGGTATTCCGCTTCCGTCTCTGTCACAACCCCTTTACAAACGCCGTCTTCCATAATCAGGGAGTCAACCATTCCTTGACGAAGTGTCAGATTTTCTTGGTTCTCCACTAATTTTCTCATTTCTTGCATGTAGACTGTTTTGTCAGCTTGTGCACGTAACGCTTGTACAGCAGGTCCTTTTCTTGTATTTAACATACGCATTTGAATCGATGCTTTATCAATCACCTTCCCCATGACACCACCAAGAGCGTCAATTTCACGGACAACAATTCCTTTTGCTGGTCCGCCGATAGAAGGATTACATGGCATAAATGCGAGCATATCGATGTTAAGAGTCAGCATCAGCGTTTTTGCGCCTCTTTTTGCTGCAGCGACAGCCGCTTCAATACCGGCATGTCCTGCCCCCACAACGATGATATCGTAATTTCCTGCATTAAAAGTCATTTCATTCACCCTTTCATATGATCAAAAGTGGAAGCGCACTTGCTTATCCGCTGGGCGCTGGAAGTGAACGCGGACCACCATACTTACATCCACAATTGAACATGTATATTTTTTTTATTTTATTTAAACAAAGGAATGAATTTCATAATTACCAAAGTCGGCTTTCCCATCACCGTATGTAGTTGGGAACGAGCCAACTACATATGGTGATGGTGAAGCATTAAATACGTATTATGAAATTCATTAAAAGTTTTATTTTCCTAAACAGAATTGAGAAAACAGCTGATCGATAAGACTGTCGCTTGCCGTATCCCCAATAATTTCACCTAAAAGCTCCCACGTTCGGGTTACATCAATCTGAACGATATCAAGTGGCATTCCTAGTTCAATGCCTTCCATCGCATCCTCAAGTGCCTGTTTTGCTTGCTTAAGGAGCTGGATATGACGGATATTCGAAACATAAGTCATGTCTCCTGTATCGATCTCACCTTCAAAAAAGGTTGAAGCAATTGACCTTTCCAGCTGTTCTACTCCTTCTTCTACTAGTAAAGATGTCGTAATTACCGGACGTTCTCCAGCAAGTTCCCTCACCTTTTCGAGATCGATTTTTTGTTCTAAATCCATCTTATTGACGATGACAATATAATCAAGTCCTTGTACGGCTTCGAATAGTTTCCTATCCTCTTCCGTTAAATCTTCATTAAAGTTTAAAACGAAGAGAATCAAATCGGATTCTTGCAGTACTTGCCGCGAGCGCTCCACACCGATCTTTTCAACGATGTCTTCAGTCTCCCTAATACCTGCAGTATCAACAAGACGAAGCGGCACACCACGGACATTCACATATTCTTCAATAATATCACGGGTTGTTCCTGGAATATCGGTGACAATTGCTTTATTTTCCTGTACGAGGGTATTCATCAGAGAGGATTTTCCAACGTTTGGACGGCCGATAATTGCAGTAGCGATCCCTTCACGGAGAATTTTCCCCTGGTTGGCCACTTCAAGCAACTCTTTGATCCGCTTATGAACCTCTCTTGATTTTGTCCGCATCATTTCATGACTCATCTCTTCGACGTCATCATATTCCGGATAATCAATATTTACCTCAACATGAGCAACGGTTTCGAGAAGTTCCTGACGTAATTCGGTAATGAGTTTTGATAGGCGCCCGTCCATTTGTTTCACAGCAACAGACATTGCTTTATCTGTTTTTGCACGAATCAGGTCCATGACGGCTTCCGCTTGTGATAAATCTATTCTTCCATTAAGAAAAGCACGTTTTGTAAATTCTCCGGGTTCTGCCAGACGTGCTCCTTTCGACAATATGATATCTAATACTTTATTGACTGCTACCATTCCACCATGGCAATTGATTTCTACTATATCTTCACGCGTGAATGTTTTCGGTGCCCGCATAACAGAAACCATTACTTCATCTGCAATATCGTTCGTCTCAGGGTCGATAATCCTCCCATAATTTATCGTATGGGTTGCTGCTTCATGAAGATCCTTACCTGTAAAAAGTTCATTTGTAATAGTAATTGCATCCGGCCCGCTCAAACGCACGATTGCAATTGCACCTTCTCCAACTGGTGTTGAAATCGCAGTAATTGTATCTGTCGACATTGCTACACCTCCAACTTGTTCTATCGTTAAATTAGCACGTTTTCCAGTAAACGTCACTAACAAAAAAGAATAACATAAATCGGCGAGAAAATAAAGTTATCCACATTAATTTTCTTAGATTGTCATACCTTTTTTGTCATTGCATTTTATCCACATGTGGATAGTCAAGTTAGGATAAACACACTGACCCCCTTGCCCCAGATTCTTTAAGCATAAAAAAATCACCCGATTTTAAAGGGTGATTTTTAAAGTTTCTATTTATTATGGTTTGATTACAATATGCCGGTGGGGTTCTTGTCCATCGGAATAGGTTGTAATTTCAGTCGAATCCTGGAGTGCGTTATGGATGATTTTTCTTTCAAAGGCAGGCATCGGTTCGAGTGCAACTTTTTTATTTAAGCGTTTTGCTTTATCTGCCATCTTATGGGCAAGTGATACAAGCGTTTCGCGTCTGCGTCCCCGGTACCCTTCCGCATCCAAGGTTACGGTGTAATAGATTTCTTTCTGTTTGTTGATCGCTAGATGAGCTAAATACTGTAAGGCATTGAGTGTTTGTCCGCGTTTTCCGATAAGAATGGCGATATTTTCGCCACCCATTTCAAAGGCTACATGATTGTCTTCTATCGTTGTTTTAATTTCAACGTCGACGTTCATATTCTTTGTAACTTCTTTCAAGAAATTTTCCGTTTCTTTAATTGGGTCTTTTTTTTCACTGACCTTTACAATGGCCCGTTTCGCTCCAATTAAACCGAGTATTCCTTTTTTACCTTCATCGATAACCTCAATTTCAACACGGTCCTCAGTCGTGTTTAACTGCTGTAGAGCTGATTGTACAGCTTCTTCAACTGTTGAACCGCTAGCAGTTATTTCTCTCACTTTTTGTCTCCTCCAGTATCGGTATTCGTCATCATTGGTTTATTGATTAGTAATGTTTGGAAAACCATAAAGATATTACCTGTTACCCAGTACAACGCAAGAGCTGCTGGGAAGAAGAACGACATGACACCAATCATAATCGGCATCATATAAAGCATTAAATTCATTTGCATTGCCATCTGTGGATTCTGGGATGCTGATGTATTTGTAGACATCATGAGTTTTTGCTGCAGGAATGTGAATCCAGCAACAAGAAACGGCAACACATAGTCCGGTGAACCAAGTTCGAACCACAAGAAATTATATTGACTGATTTCTGTCGTCCGCATAATCGCATGGTACATTGCGATTAAGACAGGCATTTGGACAAAAATCGGTAAACATCCTGCCAATGGATTTACACCATTTCGCTGGAAAAGTTCCATTGTTTCTTGCTGTAACTTTTGTTGAGTGTTCGCATCTTTCGAGCTGTATTTCTTCTGGATTTCTTGCAATTTCGGCTGAATAGCCTGCATAGCTTTAGAACTTTTAATCTGTTTTATACTTAGTGGTAAAATTAAGAGACGAATAACAACCGTAACGATAACAATAGATAATCCAAAACTATTATTGAAAATATGAGCTATTTTTGTAATAACCCAGGAGAGCGGGTACACAAAAATAGTGTTCCAAATCCCTTCACTCTCTGCAGTAATCGGCTCATTGATCTCCGTACATCCTGCAAGCAGCAATGCAAGGCCGATCATTGCAAATAGCAATATATATTTTTTGCGCAACATTTTTCCTCCTTAGCGTGAACGTGAAACTCTATCTGCTATTTTATCCTAATTGCAGATAAGATTCTATGTTTAACTTGTTTTTTATTTATTTTTAAAAAGACGCTGCTTATATAATAAATGACTTAAACTTTTTTTCATTTCGTGAAATCCCATATTCTTCGTAGGTTGCCTTGCAATAATAATCATATCTACTGTCGGTTTAATATCTGCTTCCATTTCATGAAAGGCCTGACGGAGATAGCGTTTAATCTGATTTCTTTTCACAGCATTTCCAATTTTTTTTCCGACAGAAAGGCCGATTCGGAAATGCTCCTGCTCCGCTTTTTCGGCATAATAAATGACAAGCTGACGGTTTGCGAATGATTTTCCGTGCTTGAATATGTATTGAAATTCGTTATTTTTTTTAATCCGATATGCTTTTTTCATTCACTTCACCTTTATTACTCTCTAGCTTACCCAAATTGATAAAGCACTTATTTTAATATGTCTAGTTTCAGCGCCCTAAACGAGCGCTTCCACTTTTCTAATAAAAAAACCACTGACTGATCAGTGGCTTATGCGGATAATACTTTTCTTCCTTTACGACGACGACGTGCTAATACTTTACGTCCATTTTTCGTAGCCATACGTGCACGGAAGCCATGTACCTTTTTACGCTTACGGTTACTCGGTTGAAATGTTCTTTTCATTATTACTGCACCTCCTAGGGATTCTAATATCTAAAGTTTAATCATTAACTAATCCAGTAGACAGTCTCAATAATTATACGTAAAACCTATCCCCCATGTCAACTACAATTTTTTTAAAAAGTTTCACCTCTTCATCTTCTCTTGTTGTATAACACCAGAAAAGCGCTATAAACTTATCAACAACTTATACACGCCCACTATTTTTTAACATCCAGATTATTCGACTGCTATCGACAATTTACTCACACGATAAACGTATGTTGATACTTTTTTGTAAACACGCCGGGAATTTTGTGGATAACTTTTGAAACCCCTTGCGTTACAAGCTTTTATTTGCTATTATTAGTATGTTTTCTCCTGTGGAAAACTAATTGCTTATTATTTTTATACACAGGTTGTGGACAACGTTGTGGATAGTCATTCACAGCTTCTTAATTATTTTTTCCACAGATTTGTGGATATAGTTTATAAATCATGCTAAACTTTAAGGACTACATATTCATTCATCCACAGCCTTTTTATTAGAAAACTTGGCATTCACCTCCTTTTTTACTGCCAATTGGGCAATTAAGGGAGGCTATTTTAACCTGTCTACAAAAACTACCGCGTTACAATCTACATTCAGAAAGGAGTGAATTCCCGATTGGAAAATATTGAAGAGCTGTGGCAAGCCGCTTTAGAAAAGATTGAAGAAAAGGTTAGTAAACCAAGCTACGATACATGGTTAAAAAATACAGAAGCTGTAGAAATAAACCAAACAACATTGATTGTATCTGCACCGAATGAATTTGCGAGAGATTGGTTGGAAAACCAATATACGAATGTCATCAATGAAGTACTGGAAGAAGTGACCGGATCCAGACTTGATACGAAATTCATTATTCCCGATCCTTCGCCAGCTGTAGAGGAAGTAAAACAAGACAAACTAGAAACAAATTCACCAGTGAATCATAATGATTTTCCTAAATCGATGCTAAATGAAAAATATACATTTGATACGTTTGTCATTGGAGCTGGAAACCGATTCGCACATGCTGCTTCCCTCGCTGTTGCTGAGGCTCCCGCAAAAGCTTATAACCCGCTGTTTATCTATGGGGGAGTTGGCCTTGGTAAAACCCATTTGATGCATGCAATTGGTCATTATGTAAGAGAACATAACCCGGAAGCGAAAGTTGCTTACGTTACTTCTGAGAAATTTACGAATGAATTCATTAACGCAATCATGGAAAATAAATCCAATGCGTTTCGCAATAAATACCGGAATATAGATGTCCTATTAATTGATGATATTCAATTCATAGCTGGAAAAGAATCAACCCAGGAAGAATTTTTCCATACATTTAATGCATTACATGAAGAAAGTAAACAAATTATCATCTCTAGTGACCGTCCGCCAAAAGAAATTCCGACATTAGAAGATAGATTGCGTTCGCGCTTTGAATGGGGTCTTATAACAGATATTACGCCGCCTGATCTGGAAACGAGAATCGCAATTTTAAATAAAAAGGCTAAAGCAGAAGGACTTGAGATTCCAAATGAAGTCATGCTTTATATTGCAAATCAAATCAATACGAACATTCGTGAGTTAGAAGGGGCACTTATTCGCGTAGTTGCCTATTCTTCGCTAGTCAATCAAGATATTGATGCTTCCCTTGCCGCAGAGGCATTGAAAGATATTATTCCGAGCAATAAGCCAAAGGAAATTACCGTGGAAGGAATCCAAGAAATCGTTTCAAGAAAATATAATATTCGTATGGAAGACTTCGCTGCCAAGAAACGGACGAAATCAATCGCCTTCCCAAGACAGATTGCCATGTACCTCTCAAGGGAAATGACCGACCTTTCATTACCGAAGATTGGCGATGAATTTGGGGGACGAGATCATACAACTGTTATACATGCTCATGAAAAGATCTCAAAAATGATTGCAGATGATGCTTCTTTCAGTCAGGAAATCGATGAAATTATAGAAACGATCAAATCAATTTAAAGGATTGCCTGTGTATACTGTTCATAAGCTTTCATAGATATTAACAGATTATCAACGTGTGTAAAACTTCGTCTGACAAGATATCAAGGTACTTATCCACATATCAACAGGCCTTATTACTATTATTACTGTTTTTTATAATAAATAATATATATATAGAACTTCCGCTAGGAGGACAAATTCATGAAATTTACAATCAAACGAGATTTATTAATAACTGCTGTTCAAGATGTAATGAAAGCAATCACTCCAAGGCCAGTCATTCCAATTCTTTCTGGAATGAAAGTTGAAGCAAGCATTCATGGTATTACATTATCAGGAAGTGATTCTGATATTTCGATCGAATCTTTTATTCCTAGTGAAGACAATGGAAATGTAAATGTAGAAAATATTGAACCTGGAACGATTGTACTTCAAGCAAGATATTTCCCTGATATTGTAAGGAAATTACCGCAAGATACAGTGGATTTCATTGTAGAAGAAAATCATCAAGTAAAAATCAGCTCTGGAAAATCTGAATTTACCCTTGTTGGTCAAAGCGCAGAAGAATATCCGCACTTACCAAGGCTTGAAGCAGAAACAAGCTTTGAAATGCCAATTCCATTATTTAAAAATATGATCAAACAGACCGTATTTGCTGTATCAACAATGGAAACACGTCCGATCTTAACTGGTGTAAATATTAAACTGGAGAATAATGAACTTACTTTCACTGCAACTGACAGCCACCGTTTAGCAATGCGGAAAACGGCTATTGAGGCAGTCGGAATTGAGTTTCATAATGTGGTTGTTCCTGGAAAGAGTTTAAATGAGTTAAATAAAATATTGGATGATACGGAAGAAACGGTTGAAATTAATGTTACGAATAACCAAATTCTCTTCCGCACAAAGCATTTAAGCTTTCTCTCTCGTCTACTCGACGGAAATTATCCGGAAACTTCAAGACTGATCCCGGAAGAAAGAAAAACAAGAATCGTCGTCAACACAAAAGAATTACTAAATACGATTGACCGGGCTTCCTTGCTTGCACGAGAAGAAAGGAATAATGTCGTTAAATTGACGACTCAAGAGAGTTCCATCGTAGAAATTACAAGTAACTCACCAGAAGTTGGAAATGTACACGAAGAAATTGTAGTAGAAACGATTGAAGGTGAAGAATTGAAGATCTCTTTCAGTTCGAAATATATGATGGATGCACTAAAATCCATGGAATATGATGAAGTAATCATCGACTTTACTGGAGCAATGCGCCCGTTTGTACTCATTCCAAAAGAGGACGATTCGATTTTACAATTAATTTTACCAGTACGAACATATTAATTTTATAAAAACTCATAAAGAAAACACTTATCCACATGTGGGTAAGTGTTTTCTACTTACTTAGGGAACTAAAAAAATAGGAAGGTTGTATATAATTAAAGTTGCTAGCGCTATCCATGTCCGCTCTGCGCCCAGCAACTATCAAACTTCACACTCCTTCAATCGATAAAGAAGACTTGCCGATTGGCTTCAGCCAGAGGCTTAGCCGCACTTATACCCTTGTGGTGAAAGTCAACATCAACATCAACTCACTCTCGTCGCCTGAGTTTCCTTTTTCTCCCTTCCGGTAAAAAGGAGGTTCGATTAAGCTCGCCCCTTCCTCGGGCAACATCGAACTACCTCCCATCCTGGGAGGCACAGTTTGTACGTTGCTGCGACTACTGGATGTGCTAGTGCAGGTGTTGCGAAGACGATCGCGTTTTTAACCTGCAAGGGCGCTTCCGCCTTTGTTATATCTAAAACTAAAAATAAGCCATTTTGAGAAGTTTTTGCCCTTCCCCAGTGGATTACCTTTCAAAATAGCAAAAACTTTAGTAAAATAGGTTTATAGAGTTTTTAACGGTAAATACTAAAACTAACATGTCTTTTACGGGAAAAAATATATTTTATTTTTTTAAAAGAGACTAAAAGGAAACTTGGTGATGAGTGATATGCAGGAAAAAGTAAACATAACAACGGAGTATATAACGCTGGGTCAATTGATTAAAGTTCTTAATATCCTTGAATCTGGCGGCATGGTGAAAGCTTATCTACAAGATGTAGGGGCAAATGTAAATGGAGAAGTCGAACATCGCCGCGGCCGCAAGTTATATCCAGGTGACATAGTAGAAGTCGAAGGTAACGCTTATATCGTAAGTGCTGAGGACTAAGGTATATGCATATCGAACAGCTAGTCCTTAAAAACTTTAGAAATTATGACGCACTTACGCTCACCTTTGACGATAGAGTGAATGTCATTATCGGGGAGAATGCACAAGGCAAGACAAATTTGATGGAAGCAATCTATTGTCTTGCATTTACCAAATCTCACCGGACAACAAAAGAAAAAGAACTTATTCAATGGGACAAAGAATATGCTAAAATAGAAGGTAGAGTAAAAAAGAAAAACCAGGCACTTCCCCTTGAGATGATTATTTCCACGAAAGGAAAGAAGGCAAAACTAAATCATTTGGAACAACGCAGATTAAGTGATTTCATTGGTGCATTAAATGTCGTCATGTTTGCCCCGGAGGATCTGACACTTGTAAAAGGACCTCCTCAAGCCCGGAGACGGTTTATTGATATGGAGCTCGGGCAGATTCAAGCGACATATATTTATCATTTGGCACAGTATCAGAAAATATTAAAACAGCGAAATTCTCTTCTGAAACAATTACAACGTCAGGGTGGGAATCAAGTAACGATGCTTGAAGTTCTTACCGAACAGTTAATCCAGCATGCTGCCATCACTCTAGCAAAACGGTTCAGCTTTTTGAAACTGCTACGAAAATGGGCAGCACCCCTTCATCATCAAATCAGTCAAGAACTGGAAGAGCTGGAAATTAAATACGATGCTAGTGTCGATGTATCTGAGCAGGACGGCGAAGAAGAAATCGAAACGGCTTTTCGGCATAAATTCGAAGAAATTCAAGAGAAGGAGATAGAACGAGGAACAAGTCTCATCGGTCCCCACCGTGATGATTTAACCTTTTACGTAAACGGGATGGATGTTCAGACCTATGGTTCTCAAGGCCAGCAACGGACTACCGCCCTTTCCTTGAAACTCGCAGAAATTGAACTGATCCATCATGAAGTCGGCGAATACCCAATTTTATTGTTGGATGATGTATTAAGTGAGCTGGATGATTTTAGACAATCCCATTTGTTAAATACCATTCAAGGAAAAGTACAGACCTTTGTTTCGACAACAAGCGTTGATGGTATTCATCATGAAACATTGAAAGAAGCAGAATTGTTCCGGGTGACAAATGGAACCGTATCTGTAGAAAAACACTAAAGGAGGTCGTTACTTACCTTATGTTTATCGATATTGGGAATGGGAATGTCATACAATCCTCAACAATTATTGCAATAATTGATTACGAGCTTATCTCCTCATCTGTGCTTTTACAAGAAATGGTAGACCAAGCCAAACAAGAAAAAACATTAAAAGGACCAACCGTCCAAGCAAAATCCATGATGGTCACGACAAAAGGAACCTACGTCAGCACCCTATCCGTAGCAACCCTAAAAAAACGCACAAGCATCAAAGCAACCATCAAACACATGGAAGACTATTATGAGTAATTCTATGATTACTGAGATTTATCCAGACTGATTATAGTATTTATCTTGTTGAAAGAATGAAATTTAAGTTTTTCCTGGGAGCAGTCCAAATACCTTGAAACTCCTGCGGGAGGATAGGCTAGGTGAGACCCCACAGAGCGTCAGCCCGAGGAGGCTTACCAGCAGAGAAGAATGAACTGCAATTCTTCATTGCCCGTGGAAAGAAAGAGGTATTTGGACTGCGAACCCTGGATAGAAAATAGAAATGAGTGAGCGATTTATGGCAGAAAATGTATCTAACAATCAATCCTATGACGCGGAACAAATTCAAGTCTTGGAAGGCCTCGAAGCTGTTCGCAAACGTCCAGGAATGTACATCGGATCCACAAGTTCAAGAGGACTCCACCATCTCGTCTGGGAAATCGTTGACAACAGTATCGACGAAGCCCTTGCTGGTTACTGTGATCATATCCAAGTCATCATCGAAAAAGACAACAGCATCACCGTAAAAGATAACGGTCGTGGTATCCCTGTCGACATCCAAAAGAAAACAGGTCGGCCAGCAGTCGAAGTTATTATGACGGTTCTTCATGCCGGCGGTAAATTCGGTGGTGGCGGTTATAAAGTTTCCGGTGGACTCCACGGAGTTGGTGCATCCGTTGTAAATGCTCTTTCCAGCGGTCTCGAAGTGTACGTACACCGTGAAGGGAAAATTCACTCGATTGCCTTTGAACAAGGTAAAGTAGTAAAAGAACTCGGTGTCATCGGTGAAACAGAGATTCAAGGAACAGAAATCCATTTCACACCGGATCCGGAAATTTTCACGGAAACGACGGAATTCGAATTTGACATATTAGAGCAGCGTCTCCGTGAGCTCGCCTTTTTAAACAAAGGTCTTACCATCACAATTGAAGATAAACGGGAAGATGCAGAGCCTGTCAGCTATTACTACGAAGGCGGAATCAATTCGTATGTTGAGTATATTAACCAGAATAAAGAAGTGCTTCATGAACCGTTTTATGCAAACGGCACATCGCAAGGTATTGAAGTTGAAATATCAGTTCAGTACAATGACGGCTTTGCCTCTAACCTTTATTCTTTCGCTAATAATATTCACACGTATGAGGGTGGTACCCATGAATTTGGATTCCGTAGTGCTTTAACCCGTGTAATTAATGAATATGCCCGTAGAAGCGGATTATTAAAAGAAAATGAAACAAACTTAACTGGGGATGATGTACGAGAAGGAATGACCGCAATTGTCTCTATCAAGCATCCGGACCCGCAATTTGAAGGTCAGACGAAAACGAAACTGGGAAACAGTGAAGTTCGTACGGTTACCGACCAAGTTTTCAGTGAAACGTTCCAAACATTTCTCCTTGAAAATCCAACGGTTGGCCGCATTATTGTCGATAAAGGACTAATGGCTTCCCGCGCAAGAGTCGCTGCGAAAAAGGCAAGAGAGCTAACGAGAAGAAAAAGTGCGCTGGAAATCTCGAACTTACCAGGTAAACTCGCTGACTGTTCCTCGAAAGATGCTTCTATTAGTGAACTGTATATCGTAGAGGGGAACTCTGCCGGCGGTTCTGCTAAAGCTGGTAGAGATAGGCATTTCCAGGCAATTTTGCCGCTTCGAGGTAAGATTCTGAACGTGGAAAAGGCAAGACTCGACCGAATCCTATCTAACGCGGAAATTCGTTCGATGATTACTGCGATAGGAACGGGAATCGGTGAAGAATTTGATATAGAAAAAGCACGTTATCATAAAATCGTAATTATGACGGACGCCGATGTCGATGGTGCTCATATCCGCACCTTGCTGCTTACATTCTTTTTCCGGTATATGCGCCCATTAATTGATTACGGATATATCTATATTGCACAGCCACCGCTATTCCAAATTAAACAAGGGAAAAACGTGCAATATGTTTATAGTGATGAGGAATTACAGGCATCCTTAGCTGAACTGCCAGAAGCACCAAAGCCAGTCATCCAGCGTTACAAGGGACTTGGTGAAATGGATGCTGATCAACTTTGGGACACAACGATGAGTCCAGAGAACCGCACCTTGCTTCAAGTTCAGCTGACGGATGCGATTGAAGCGGATCAAGTCTTTGATATGCTCATGGGCGATAAAGTAGAACCGCGCCGTGACTATATTGAGCAAAATGCAAAATACGTCCAAAACTTGGATATATAGAATGTGGAAATGAAGAGGACTTGGGCGATATCGCTCCCCTCTTTCATTTCTTGTGTACGGGGAAAAGGAGTTTCCCGACTAGGAGGTAACAGAAATGGCCGAAGAACGCAGGAATGTACAGGAAATAAATATTAGTCAGGAAATGCGGACATCTTTCCTTGATTATTCTATGAGTGTTATTGTATCAAGGGCTTTACCCGATGTACGTGACGGTATGAAGCCAGTTCACCGCAGAATCATTTATGCGATGAATGATTTAGGTATGACGCCGGATAAAGCATATAAAAAATCCGCCCGTATTGTCGGGGAAGTAATCGGTAAGTATCATCCGCATGGTGACTCTGCTGTTTATGACACGATGGTGCGAATGGCACAAGATTTCAGTTATCGCCATATGCTTGTTGATGGTCACGGAAACTTTGGTTCTGTCGATGGTGACCAAGCTGCAGCAATGCGTTATACCGAAGCGAGATTATCAAGAATATCGATGGAATTAGTCCGGGATCTGAATAAAGATACAGTTGATTTCAGAGATAACTATGATGGTTCAGAGCGAGAACCAGCTGTTTTCCCTGCCCGTTTTCCTAACTTGCTTGTGAATGGAACGTCAGGAATTGCAGTCGGAATGGCGACAAATATCCCGCCTCACAACTTAGGTGAGACGATTGATGCTGTTCTTGCTCTATCAAAAGATGAAGAGATTACAGTCGAGGAATTAATGGAGTATCTCCCAGGACCAGACTTCCCGACGGCGGGAATCATCATTGGTAGAAGCGGCATAAGAAAAGCCTATGAAACAGGTAGAGGCTCGATTACGATGCGGGCGAAGGTTGATATTGAAGAACATGCGAATGGGAAATCAACGATTATCGTAACCGAATTGCCATTCCAAGTGAATAAAGCAAGACTGGTAGAAAAGATTGCTGAACTCGTCCGGGATAAGCGAATTGAAGGGATTACCGATCTGCGTGACGAATCGAGCCGTGATGGCATGCGTATTGTAATGGAAATCCGCCGTGACGCTAATGCGAACGTTATTTTAAATAATTTATATAAATATACGGCTCTGCAAACAACATTCGGTGTGAACACATTAGCACTAGTCGACGGGCAACCGCGAATTTTAAATATTAAACAATGCCTGGAGCATTATCTCACGCACCAGGTTGAAGTCATTGAAAGACGTACTGCTTTTGAACTGAAGAAAGCAGAGGCTCGTGCTCATATTTTAGAAGGATTACGGATTGCACTTGATAACCTCGATGCTGTCATTAGCTTGATTCGTAATTCGAAAACAACTGAAATTGCCCGTGAAGGCTTAATGACACAGTTCAGTCTATCAGAAAAACAGGCTCAAGCTATTCTAGACATGCGACTTCAGCGTTTAACTGGTTTAGAGCGTGAAAAGATTGAAAATGAATATAATGAATTACTCGCACTAATTGCTGAACTGAAAGCAATTCTTGCTGATGAAGAGAAAGTACTCGAAATCATCCGCGAAGAATTAATTGAAATTAAAGAGCGTTTCAGTAACGAGCGTCGTACGGAGATTGTTGTTGGAGGGGCTGGATTCTTCGAGGATGAGGATTTGATTCCGGAAGAAAACATTGTCATTACGCTCACCCACAATGGCTATATTAAACGATTGCCGGCTTCTACGTATCGTACACAGCGCCGGGGCGGCCGCGGAATTCAAGGAATGGGAACGAATGAAGATGACTTTGTCGAACAACTCGTCTCCTGCTCAACCCATGATACGATACTCTTTTTCACAAACCGTGGAAAGGTTTATCGCTTGAAGGGTTATGAAATCCCGGAATTCAGTCGTACTGCAAAGGGAATCCCAATCATCAACTTATTGCAAGTTGAAAGTGATGAGTGGATCAACGCAGTTATTGCTGTTGAAGAATATGATGAAGAAGCATATCTTCTCTTTACGACGAAGTATGGAATTGCTAAACGCACATCGCTTTCCATGTTTACGAATATTCGACGAGGCGGCTTGATTGCTGTTCATTTACGCGACGAAGATGAACTTATCTCCGTTCGCTTAACGGACGGGAAAAAGGATGTAATGATTGCAACGAAAGATGGCTATCTAATTCGTTTTGAGGAGGACCAAATTCGTCCGATGGGAAGAACAGCAGCCGGGGTGAAAGGTATTTCTTTACGGGATGAGGATGAAGTTGTCTCGATGGAAATCATAGAGCCTGGAGCGAACATTCTTCATGTGACGGAAAATGGTTACGGGAAACAGACGCCTGAAGAAGAATACCGCAGGATTAACCGTGGCGGTAAAGGTGTCTTGACGTGCCGAATTACGGATAAAACCGGAAAAGTCGTGAAAGTGAAAACAGTGACAGGCAAAGAAGATCTGATGCTCATTACAATTGCTGGTGTTCTTATCCGTATCCCGGTGGAAGAAATTTCTGAAACAGGAAGAAATGCAATGGGTGTCCGCCTCATTCGCCTACAGGACGAAGAACAAGTTTCAACTGTTGCTAAGATTGATGATGAAGAGGAACTGGAAATTGAAGAAGATTCGTCAGAAGTAACAGAAACAGAAAATACAAATGATCGTGAACCTAACAGTGACATCCAAGAATCACCGGAAACAGATGAAACAGATGATGACGAAGATATAGAAGAATAATTATATTCGAAGTGACCCGGAATAAACGGTTAAGCGTTTAAGGCGGGTCACTTTTCCTAATTTTTCCTTGGAGGTAGAAGTATGCGTGTTCATCCATCACAATTAGTTGCAGGTACCGTGCTTTTACTGGATGTATTGGGTAAATCCGGTCATCCGATTATAAATGAGCGAACAGTCCTAACAAATGAACATATTACCGTCCTACATAAATTTCTCATTGAATCCGTAGAAGTTTCGACTAAACTGGAAAACGGTGAAACATTTATTGCGAAAGAACAGCCAAAACGTGTAGAAAAGCCGAAACCTGTGCAGAAGAAAATTTACTTGGAACCTGAAGAGGATCGCTCCTTCCCTGCCCATTACATGGAAGCGGTGCGGGATTATAAACAACTTTTCACCGAATGGAATAACAATGTTCCTATTGATATGGTAAAGGTAAGGCAGTCTATTCTTCCCCTGCTTGAACGGATTGAGGAATTGGATATGGAAATTTTCACGCTCCATCAATACGGAACACGAGAAGATTATATTTACTACCATGGTGTTGCAGTCAGTCTCCTTTCTGCATTTTTAGGAAAGGAGCTAGGCTACCGTAAAGGGGAATGGATTCAGATTGGCTTAGCCGCCTACCTTGCAGATGCTGGGATGACACGGATTGATTTTGGTATAATTACAAAAGGATCTCCCCTAACCGAACCCGAAGAAAACGATATGAGAAATCATTCAACTTACTCTTACCGGATGGTTGAAAAAGTGACCGGTTTATCAAAGGCAGGAAAAATTGCCATTTTGCAGCACCATGAACGGATGGACGGGAGCGGGTATCCACTAGGCATACGGAATGAACAGATCAATACATTTGCCCGGATCCTTGCTGTCTGTGACACATACTATGCGATGACGAGTGACCGTTTGGAGAAGCAATCTGTTTTTAAAGCGCTGGAAGAACTTTTCCAGGAACGATATACGAAGCTTGATCCACAGATTGTTCAATCCTTTATTGAGAGTTTAGCCAGGCGAGCCGTCGGAAAAACCGTCCACCTATCGAATCATAAGACAGGGGAAATTGTTTACTTTGATGATGATCACCCAGCGTCCCCATTAGTGAAATTACACGAGACAGGTGAGATTATCGGCTTGCAAATGAATCCTAATTTACATATTGAGGAGATTATATTAGATTAAGTGGGTTTAGCGTTTGGCAGGGATTAAATGCCTGAAGGTAGTTGTTTAGTAGAGCTTCGGTTGTATATAGGGCTCTAATGATCCGTCGGCTGTGATATTCTTTCGGTCATTTACAGGGCTTCTAATGAACCGAAAATCGTAACTGCCAGCCTAACACTCCCCTAATCAAGTAACTAATTAAACCTCATTTCAGTAGATTAAACTTTATATTCAAACGATTAAAATCCAATACAGATAGAATTCTTTACGAAAGAAACAGGAGGCATTATGAATAATCAATCTTTTACCCCAGTTATCATTGGAACGGATATCAATGCCTATAATATGGCGATTTCCTTCCATGAAGCCTACGATATTCATCCTATTCTTGTCGGAAAGCAGGAAATGGGATTTACTAGCTTTAGCACGATTCCTGAACGGATCGACATTCATCCTGACTTAACGGATAAAGGGAGATTTGTTCCGATTTTAAAAGAACTCGCAGAAAGCTTACAGAACCGCAATCACCCATTAATCCTTGTTGGCACGAACGATGCGTATGTCCGTTTGATCATCGAACACGATGAAGAATTAAAAAATTATTACCGTTTCACCTATATTTCCGAGGATCTGATGAATCAGCTCCAGAAGAAAGCAAATTTCTATAAACTTTGCCGTGAATACGGAATTGATACACCGGCGACATCTTTCTATGACTGTAATGACGATGCTCCGTTCACGGAAGAAATGACCTATCCAATTATTATCAAACCAAGTAACGGAATTGAATATTATAAACACCCGTTCACTGGTCAAGAAAAGGTATACAGGGTAAATACACCGGAAGAAACAGATAAGGTCATTAAGATGATTAAGGAAAGCGGCTACCGGGATGAACTGATTATGCAAGATTATATACCGGGAGACGACACGTACATGTGGGATTCCGTCCTTTATTTGAATTCGAAAAGTAAAACGGAACTTGTTACTTTCGGACAAGTTGTTTTGCAGGAGCATACCGCAACAGCGATTGGTAACTATACATCCGTCCTAACTCGTTACAACGAAGAAATGATGAAAAAGCTACAGCAATTTCTAGAGACAGTCGGCTATGTCGGCTTTGCTAACTTCGATATGAAATATGATGAACGTGATGGGAAATTTAAAATCTTTGAAGTCAATATCCGCCAAGGCCGCTCCAGCTATTATGTAACGGCACTTGGGCACAATATGGCAAAGTACATTGTCGATGATGTACTTCATGATAAGGAAAAGTCAACTACCTATCTGAATGAAGAATATCTGTTTTCCGTTGTGCCACGGATTGTGTTAAACAACTTTGTCGAAAATGATGCAGTGAAGCAAGATGTGAATCGGCTTATTAAACAAAAAAAATGGGGTAACCCCCTCTTTTATAAAAAGGATAAGAGCTTTAAGCGTAAATTCTATATGCTGCTTAGACAATTTAACTATTATCGGAAATATAAAAACAATAAATGGTAAAATCCCCAGTATGCCTGGGGATTTTTTCTAGAAAAAGGATGAACTACTAACTGTAAAGATTTAGAATCTATTTACTATTCCTATTAAATTCGATCTGGTTGAAAAACGTCAACAATTGGCGTAAAGTAAATAAAAATAGCTAAACAAGACGAGATTGGTTACAGAATATATTAGGAGGCCAGAACAAACATGCGTGAAGATAAATTTGGGAAAGAAGGCTTAACATTTGATGATGTATTGCTTATTCCTGCCCAGTCAAATGTACTGCCGAATGAAGTGGAACTTGGAACACAGTTATCCGAAAAGTTGAAGTTGAAGTCCCCTTTTATTAGTGCCGGGATGGATACCGTTACAGAAGCAAAAATGGCAATTGCGATGGCACGTCAAGGTGGTTTCGGAGTAATCCATAAGAATATGTCCATTGAAGAACAGGCGGAAATGGTCGACCGGGTAAAACGTTCTGAAAGTGGTGTTATTACGAATCCGTTTTTCTTAACGCCAGAGCACCAAGTATATGATGCTGAACATCTTATGGGTAAATTCCGGATTTCTGGTGTGCCGATTGTAAATGATATCGAGGAGCAAAAGCTTGTCGGTATTTTAACGAACCGTGACTTGCGCTTTATCCAGGATTATTCCATCCAGATATCTGAAGTAATGACGAGTGAGAATCTTGTCACTGCCCCGGTAGGTACAACATTGAATGAAGCGGAAAAGTTACTGCAGCAGCATAAGATTGAAAAGCTTCCCCTCGTTGATGAAAATGATATCTTAAAAGGTCTTATCACGATTAAAGACATTGAGAAAGTCATCGAGTTCCCGAACTCTGCAAAGGATTCCCAAGGTAGATTACTCGTAGCAGCTGCAGTCGGTATAACCGGAGACGCAATGAGCCGTATTGAGAAGCTCGTCGAAGCTGGCGTTGACGCCATTGTAATTGATACAGCCCATGGTCACTCAGATGGTGTATTGAATCAATTGAAAAAGGTGCGAGCCGCTTATCCGGATCTTGATATTATTGCAGGGAATGTCGCAACTGCAGAAGGAACGGTAGCTTTAATTGAAGCAGGTGCAACGGTAGTCAAAGTCGGAATTGGGCCAGGTTCTATTTGTACAACCCGCGTTGTAGCTGGTGTTGGTGTACCGCAAATTTCAGCTGTCTATGAATGTGCAAAAGCAGCACAAGAATACAATGTACCTGTTATTGCCGACGGTGGAATCAAATATTCCGGTGATATTGTAAAAGCTATTGCTGCAGGAGCACATGCGGTCATGCTTGGTAGTATGTTCGCAGGTACTACGGAAAGCCCTGGGGAAACCGAAATTTACCAAGGCAGAAAATATAAAGTTTATCGTGGAATGGGATCCCTCAGCGCAATGAAAGCAGGTTCCAAGGATCGCTATTTCCAAGGAGATACCGATGATGCGAAGAAACTTGTACCAGAAGGAATTGAAGGACGTGTTCCTTATAAAGGCGCACTTTCAGATATCTCGCATCAATTAATCGGTGGTTTACGTTCTGGTATGGGATACTGTGGAACGGCAACGATTGAAGACTTACGTAAGAACGGACAATTCGTTAAAATTACGAATGCCGGCCTCCGTGAAAGCCATCCACATGATGTGCAGATCACAAAAGAAGCTCCGAACTATTCGGTACAGTAAGTTGTATCACGCATTAACAGTCTGTAATATGCCTACCGAATGAAGTTTCACTTTATTAAAATAAACACCTATTTTTCCCCCAGGTTACACGCAAACCTGATAGAAAAATAGGTGTTTTTTTATCCTTTAAGCAGGTAAAATGAACGGGGGTGAATAGATAGGGAAATTACTAGAATCAGGACTTAGCTCCTTCTATTTTTTTTGATGAAAATGTGATAGAATATTTAGGTGCTGCACTATAAATTTTTTAATCATGTTGGAGGTAAAATAAGTTGATTCAAGTTACTAAAAAAACTGTATCAGGAATACTTGCATTTGTATTACTGATTACATCGTTAATGATACAGCCACTCACGATACATGCAGAAAGTACCCTTGATTTAAATGCAGAGTCTGCCATCTTAGTTGATGCGGGGACTGGAAAAGTTCTTTATGCGAAAAACGCAGATATTGCCCTTCCTCCAGCAAGTATGACGAAAATGATGACGGAATATCTTGTTCTTGAAGCAATCGATGAAGAAAAAATCGACTGGGATACAACAACACAAATCAGCGATTATGCATATAAGATTTCTGCTAATGTCCTGTTTTCAGGAATAGGTTTAACACAAAATAAAGATTATGCCGTACGTGATTTATATAATGCGATGGCTGTCTTCTCTGATAATGCGACAACCATTGCACTTGCTGAATTAATTGCAGGTTCTGAAACGGAATTTGTAAAAATGATGAATGACAAGGCTGAGGAATTAGGCCTTTCCGAATATAAATTTGTAAATAGTTCGGGTCTTGATAATGATTCCCTAGGCGATGACATGCCAGAAGGAACCGATCCGAATGCGAGTAACCTTTTGTCTGCACGCTCTGCCGCTCAGCTTGCCTATCATTTAGTTAATGATTACCCGGAAGCTCTAGAAATTTCCAGCCAGACAGAAGTAGAATTTGATGAGCACAAAGTAGAAAACTTAAATTGGATGCTTCCCCATGAAGCGACATATCTACAGTCATTCCATTATGAAGGAATGGACGGACTGAAGACAGGTAATACAGAGCTTGCTGGATTCACGTTTACTGGAACAGCGGAACGGGATGGAACTCGTCTCATTACCGTTGTGATGAAAACTGGTTCAAAAGAAGAGCGTTTCAAAGAAACAGCGAAATTACTTGATTATGGTTTCAATAATTTCGCATCTGAAGAATTATTCCCGGCTGGTCATCAGCTGGAAGACGAGGGAACTCTCCCTGTAGCTAAAGGTAAAGAAAATGAAGTCAGTGTCTCTATTAGTGAGGGCATTGCGATTCCAATCCAATCTGAAGAAACGGAATTATACAGTTTGGAATATAATATTGATGAAGAGAAGCTGAATGATAACAACGAAATTGTCGCACCAATTGAAAAAGGTGAAAAGCTTGGTACTGCAACGCTTGTATATCAAGGAGAAGCAACCGATCATGGTTATATATTCGACCAGGAATCCGTCGTTGTTGATGTGGTCAGTGATGAAGCAGTTGAAAAAGCAAACTGGTTTATGCTTACGATAGGTGCAATCGGTGACTTCTTCGGCAATGTCTTCACAACAGCAGTAGATTGGATTAAAGGATTGTTTTAATCTGTTCTAATAGGAATCATAGCCAAATGAACAATATATTTAAGCATTGATTTTTGCTATATAAAGAATAAAACTAAAGTAGCAATGAAATATTAGCTAAAGCATGCTTGCTTTTTTTAAGTGAATCGGCTATGATGGTAGCAAATCAGATGAATTAAAGGTATTGACAGGAAATAGTAGCAGTTCGTTCTTCTAAAGAGAGTCGATGGTTGGTGCGAATCGACGTTGAAAAGCTGTGAATCCATCCTTGAACTGGTTTATCGAACAGGACTTGTTCCAGAGTAAATAAACCCGGGGTCTCTGCACCGTTAAAGCAGATCGAGCCGGAAGAGATTTTCTTTTCAACAAGGGTGGCAACGCGGGAATATCAACTCTCGTCCCTATTATTAGGGATGGGAGTTTTTTGATTTTAAAATATAATTTTTCTAATAAAAGGAGGAAATGCAAATGTTGGACATGAAATTTTTACGGAACAATTATGAAGAAGTGAAAGCGAAACTTCAGCACCGGGGTGAAGACTTATCCGAGCTCGATACATTTGGTGAACTCGATGAGAAACGCCGGAAATTGATCGCTGAGACAGAGCAGTTGAAAGCGAAAAGAAATGCTGCGACACAAGAAATTGCGAAGTTGAAGAAAGAGAAGCAGGATGCGGATGTTGCGATTCAGGAAATGCGTCAAGTCGGTGAGGAGATTTCCAAACTTGATAAAGAATTGAAAGAAGTGGAAGCAAGACTTGAACAGGTCATGTATGCCATCCCGAACATTCCACATGAGAGTGTGCCAATTGGTGAGGATGAAGAAGATAACGTCGTCCATCGCACGTGGGGAGAGCAGCCGGAATTCTCTTTTGAAGTGCAACCGCATTGGGATATCGCAACAAACTTGAACATTTTAGATTTCGAACGTGCAGCTAAAGTTACCGGTAGCCGCTTTGTTTTCTATACGGGACTTGGTGCAAGGCTTGAGCGTGCTTTATTGAACTTCATGATGGACTATCATGCAGATCATCACGGTTATACGGAAATCCTACCGCCATATATCGTGAATCGCATGAGTATGACCGGTACAGGACAGCTTCCGAAATTTGCGGAGGATGCCTTTAAACTCGAGGACTGGGATTATTATTTGATTCCGACTTCAGAAGTACCCGTCACGAACTATCACCGTGATGAGATCATGCTTGATTTACCGAAGCGGTATGTTGCGTACAGTGCCAACTTCCGTTCTGAAGCTGGCTCTGCTGGACGTGATACGAGAGGTTTGATTCGGCAGCATCAATTTAACAAAGTCGAGCTCGTCCACTTTGCAAAGCCTGAGGATTCTTATGAGACATTGGAGACATTAACAGGTCACGCGGAGAAAATCCTGCAGGAATTAGAGTTACCATACCGTGTGATGAGCATGTGTACTGGTGATTTAGGATTTACTGCTGCAAAAAAATACGATATTGAAGTATGGATTCCCAGCCAGGACACGTACCGGGAGATTTCTTCTTGCTCTAACTTTGAGGATTTCCAAGCAAGACGTGCTGGCATACGTTTTCGTCGTGATACGAATGCGAAGCCTGAATTCGTGCATACATTGAACGGTTCTGGTCTTGCAGTCGGTCGTACAGTCGCCGCTATACTAGAGAATAACCAGCAGGAAGACGGTTCTGTTGTCGTACCGAAAGCACTTATTCCTTATATGGGTGGAAAAGAAGTTATTAAATAGAGCATGTTAACCAGCTGGTTGTAGAAAATGTCGCCAGCTGGTTTTTTTTCATAAGTTTCTCTGAAATAGATTGACAAGCATAAATTATTTATGGTATATTATATCTTGTGACTATGGAGGTATACCCAAGTCTGGCTGAAGGGGTCGGTCTTGAAAACCGAAAGGCGGGTCAAACCGCGCGGGGGTTCGAATCCCTCTACCTCCTCCATATTTATAAATCATAAATCCTTTAAAACGCCTATTCTTATTGAATGGAGCGTTTTTTGTTCTTTACAACATACATGCTCAAGTTTAAGTTAAACCCGCTCTCATTCTCATAATAAAATACCGAACTACTCACCTAATAGTACCCATTTTCGAAATCCCCACTTGACAAAGAATACAATTCATTCTACTATTAACAGAAATAACATACACTTTAGACGATGATCAGACTAGTAATACGCGAACTGTCCGACAGAAAATGGGATTCACCGGCTGAGAGATCCCTGCGCACAAGCTTGTATGAACCTACCTGGGAGTCGTTAGCGATAAACTAACCGCAGGAAACTGTGTTATCAATGCAGAGAGGGCAATTTATTGCCAAAAATAGGTGGTACCGCGGAGCTGATTCCGTCCTTGTTGCAGGGATGGAATCAGCTTTTTTAGTTGTGAAAAAGAAAAGAAGAGGTGTTCGAATTGCGTAAACGTATTGTGTTTGTAGGGTGCGGCTCGATGGCAGAAGCAATCATGGCCGGCATACTGCAGACGAAGACAGTAGATAAAAATGATATTTATGTAACAAATAAACAAGATGAGGAACGATTGAATGATATAGCAGCTATGTATGGCGTGCAGACATCTTATGATAAAGAAGAGCTGTTAGACCTGGCAGATGTCGTTATCTTAGCAATGAAGCCAAAAGATTTAACGGAGTCAATAAGTGAAATCCGCTCATTTATAAGAGAAGATCAACTCGTCATTTCTATTATTGCAGGCATCATGACGGAAACAATTGAGAAAATAATTGGAAAAAGGAATGCTGTCATTCGAGCGATGCCAAATACATCAGCACAAATTGGTTATTCAGCCACTGCAATCGCAGGCGGCAAATATGTCGATGAAGAAAAAATCAATTTTACGAAGAAATTATTCCAATCGATTGGAATAACGAAGGTAGTGAATGAAGCGGATATGCATACGGTGACAGCCGTTTCTGGGAGCGGTCCAGCATTCGTCTACTATTTTGTTGAAGCGATGACAAAAGCGGCTCTAGAAGCCGGAATGGAAGCTTCTACGGCTGATGCGCTGATTACCCAGACAATTATCGGTGCTGGGAAAATGCTGGAGCAGTCAGGGCAACCAGCCTCCACTTTAAGGGAAAATATTACGAGTGAAGGTGGAACAACTGCAGCAGGACTACAAACGCTTAAATCAAATGATTTTGAGGAAATTATTATCGCTTGTATCGAAAGTGCCCGGCTTCGTTCCATCGATTTGGGAAAAACGTTTTAAGCAGAGAAAAAAGGCGGGGAAAAACTGCCCTGTCTTTCCTTTCTGCTCTTGGTTTTTCTTCTTAATTTTTGTATAATAGTAATGTTACCTATCTTCCCCACTATGGCTCCGTAGCTCAGGGGATAGAGCGTTAGTTTCCTAAACTATGCGTCGCAGGTTCGAATCCTGCCGGGGCCGCTTAAAAAATCATTTATCCACATGTGGATAAATGATTTTTTTATTTTTTGACTGGTCACATCTCTTAAAATGTATTACATTAAACCTATCCTAGGGAGGTAATGAAATGAATCGGTATCTTGACGAGGTCGTCAGTCGCATGATTTAGTCACCAAGTTGAACATCTATATGGATTATGGTGTCAAGGAATATTGGATTGCTAATCCGATGTTGAATACCATTACAATTTATTCGCTTAATCGCGAAAATATATATGAACAATCCGATATGAAAACAGATCATGGAAAAGTTACATCAAAGCTTTTTGGTGGTATTCAGATTGATTTGTCTTATCTATTTAAAGAATAATAATGCTCATTTATTAAAAGCACAGGCAGACTTTATCTCTGTGCTTTGCTCTTTTAATAAAAAACGTTTCCGAAACTTTTCAGCTAAATTACTTTTAAAGTGTCACAAAATGTTCTAAAATAGATTTAAGTTCGTACAAGATTTACATTATTTCATGTAGTTAGAAATGTTAACGGTTACAAAAAAGGAGAGGTGAATGATGGATATGAAGCCAATTCCCGCAAGAGATGGGGACTATAACTTACAGGATTATGATTCATACAGGGAGAATTTTTCCTGGGGGAATGTGTTGCAGCATCTCAGTATGCAGCAGACGGGAAAGGTGAATATGGCGTATGAAGCATTGGATCGCCATGCAGAAGACCCGGAGAAAAAGGACAAGCTTGCATTAATCTATTCGAGTCCTGACCGAGAGGAAGCATTCACATTTCTTGAACTGAGTAAACGCAGTAACAAGTTTGCGAATGTACTTCGAAAATATAATGTACGTAAAGGAGACCGCGTCTTTCTATTCATGCCGCGCAGTCCGGAATTTTATGCCGCCTTTTTTGGAGTTTTAAAAACCGGTGCCGTTGCTGGTCCCCTCTTTGAAGCATTCATGGAGCAGGCCGTAAGAGACCGGTTAAAAGATAGTGAAGCAAGTGTGCTCATTACAACAGCTGAATTATTGGAGCGTGTTCCTTATACGGAACTCCCCAATTTGGAAAATATCATAATCGTTGGCGAGGATTCGGATAAGGAAGGAGCTTTCATTAGTTTTGAAGAAGAGATGGAAGCTGCGTCAGATGAATTTGAAATGGAATGGGTTGACTTAGAGGACGGGATGCTGCTGCATTATACGTCTGGTTCCACTGGCAGGCCTAAAGGGGTCTATCATGTGCATAACGCCATGATCCAGCATTATGCGACCGGAGAGTGGGTCCTTGATCTGAAGCCGGATGATGTGTATTGGTGCACGGCAGACCCAGGCTGGGTGACTGGGACAAGCTATGGTATATTTGCCCCTTGGCTGCACGGGGTGACGAATGTTGTCCGCGGTGGAAGATTTACACCGGAATCCTGGTATGAAACACTTGAAAAATACAAAGTCACAGTTTGGTATACTGCTCCAACGGCCTTACGCATGCTTGTGAGTCACGGGGAAGATAAAGTGAAGCAGTATGATTTATCCGCATTACGTCATATTTTAAGTGTCGGTGAGCCGCTCAATCCGGAAGTGATTACATGGGGATTGCGTGCCTTTGATTTACGGATTCATGATACATGGTGGATGACAGAAACAGGTGCACAACTGATTGTGAATCTCCAGTGTAATGAAATCCGACCAGGATCTATGGGGAAACCAATTCCTGGAATTGAAGCATCCATCATTGACCACGAAGGAAATGAACTGCCGCCAAATCAGATGGGTAATCTTGCAATTAAAGCGGGCTGGCCAGCAATGATGCGCCAGATTTGGAATAACCCGGGTAAATTTGAAAGTTATTTTATCAATGGCTGGTATATTTCTGGAGACAGTGCTTACCGGGATGAAGATGGTTATTTTTGGTTCCAGGGGCGTCTGGATGACGTGATTAATACATCTGGAGAGCGGGTTGGTCCATTTGAAGTTGAATCGAAATTGATTGAACACCCTGCTGTTGCGGAAGCTGGTGTTATTGGGAAACCCGACCCAGAACGTGGAGAAATTATTAAAGCATTTATTACACTAAATGATGGATATGAGGAATCAGAGGATTTACTTCAAGACATCCGCAAATTTGTCAAAACTGGTTTAAGTGCGCATGCTGCACCAAGGGAAATTGAAATCAAGGATACGATACCAAAAACGAGAAGCGGAAAAATTATGCGCCGCCTCTTGAAGTCATGGGAGCTCGGGCTGCCAACTGGAGACACATCAACATTGGAAAATTAATTGAAGTTAAAAAATCCTGCATGCATAAGAGTGCAGGATTTGAAGATTATTATCTGGAAACGGAAAATCCAGTGCAATTGGCGGATTTTGTGTACCATGATGCATAACAGTTTATAAAATATTAAACGGTGGATGAAAAAGGAAGATACACATGAATTGTACAACTAACGATGAAGAAACAGCTATTATCCATTACTACCCAGGAACAACTATTAGAATGCAGCCTGGTGATGTGCTCTATTCCCATAAGTATGCCCTTTCTTCATTTTTAGTCGGACACACCGGAATTGTCGGTACGAATTACCGTATTTATCATGTGAATCGCTGGAAGGAGTTCGGTCACGCTGATAGTATGCCAATCTATCTTTCGCGTCACCGGGAGGAAGAAAAAATCACCATTCTCCGCCATTCCAATGAACAGGAAGCGAGTCAAGCAGCAAAATGGGCAATGCAGTATTATGACAATGTGCAACGCTATACGTATGTACGCGATTTAACCCGGCTGGAAGCTAATTATTGCTCCAAATTCACCTGGCAAGCCTTTTACTATGGCACAGAAGGACGAGTGGATTTATTACAGATAGGAAAAAGAAAGTCTTTTAAAAAATTTGTGATGCCTGGTGCAATTTATCGTCGTCTCGAAAAGATCGCAAGCTTCGAAAATACATTGTACCGGTAGATATTTATGTTTTAGAAATCATAAAATGGGAACACTTCATTATGTATAATCATTAATAAAGGAGTTGCTATTGATGGGTAAAAAAATTGCTACAGTCATTACAGACCTATTTGAGGACTCGGAATATACAGAGCCGGCAAAGGAATTTGAAGATGCCGGACATGAAGTAGTTACAATCGGTGCAAAAAAAGGTGAAACAGTCATCGGGAAACAGAAGGACGCCAAGGTTCCGATTGAATATGGAATTGATGACGTGGATCCGAACGATTTTGACGCTCTCTTTATCCCAGGTGGTTTTTCACCAGACCAATTGCGGGCGGATGACCGATTTGTAGAATTTGCCAAACATTTCATGGACGAGAAAAAACCGGTATTCGCGATTTGCCATGGTCCACAGTTACTCATTACAGCAAAAACGCTCGAAGGCCGTGATGCAACAGGTTATAAATCAATTCAAGTAGATATGGAGTATGCTGGAGCGAAGGTTAGAGATGAAGAAGTAGTCGTTTGCCAGAACCAACTCGTTACGAGCCGGCAGCCAGACGATATTCCAGCATTTACCCGAGAATCACTGAATGTATTGAAATAAGTGGAACACTCTCTCAAGTTTATTCTTGAGAGAGTGTTTTTCAAGTTTTATAAATAAACAAGAACACTCGTGACTTCAGTCATGAGAGGTTCAAACGGAATCAATATTTGCTTTCATGACGGAGCGCATTAAATATAGCGCATAGTCATTTGTATTCTTTTCCTCTGAAGCCATACAGTTCTCTGGTATGTGCAGGTCCATTTTATACATATAAGCATCCTTCGCTGTGAATAAAATACAAATATCCCCTGCTATTCCCGCAAGAATGAGCGAATACCGATTCAAATCAGTCAGCAGCGAATGGAGCGGCGTCTGGAAAAAGGCGGAATGTTGTGGTTTAATAAAGAAATAATCATCATCATCTGGTTTCATCGCTTCAATTATTTCTTTACTGCTATGATTCGTGCACTGTTTAATAATTTTATCAAAGTCAGCTTGCCATAATCCATAATGGTCATTAACATAGATGACTGGCAGGTTATTTTCTTTTGCAAATTCTTTTAGCTTGATTAAATTTGGCAAAATCTTCTCTGTATTTCTTAATAATTTATCCCCACCGGGAAAATTGAAATCGTTGATGATATCAATGAAAACAACGGCTGTATCTTTCAAGTTCTGCATCGTATTCGCTCCTTTGTGGATATTATATCTAAAATAAATGTCTTATTAGTTATTTCCTAATCTTATGATTTCAAACTTCTATAGAAATGTGGGTTATCTTATGTCTGATGAAAAATTTATGCAAGCAGCGATCAGTGAAGCAATAAAAGCAAGAGAGCGAAATGAAGTGCCGATCGGTGCAGTCATCGTTCAGGATGGTGAAGTCATTGCGAGCGGATATAATCTTCGGGAAACATCGCAACAGACTCTCTCGCATGCTGAACTTCTCGCTATCGAAGCGGCCAATGAAAAAGTCGGCAGCTGGCGCCTTGAGGACTGTACGTTATACGTCACCTTAGAGCCATGCCCGATGTGCGCTGGAGCTATCGTGCAATCACGGATTAAACGTGTTGTCTACGGGGCACCGGATCCGAAAGCCGGTTGTGCGGGAACGTTATTCAATTTGCTGGAGGAATCGAGGTTCAATCACCAAGTAGAAGTAACAAGCGGTGTCTTACAGGAAGAATGTGCCAGTTTACTTACTGATTTTTTTAAGACGCTAAGGCAGCGAAAAAATAAGTAAACTCCCGCTTCCGTTTATGAAATGTTTTCCATTGCAAACAGTAACGGAAAACGTTATAATGGTATTTACCGTGCTAAGCGGGGAGGTAGCGGTGCCCTGTACTCGCAATCCGCTATAGCGAGGCCGAATCCCTTGCCGAGGTACGGCGACTGTATGGTCAGCCTTAGTGAATTGGTGTTGACGCTCGGGTCCTGCGCAACAGGAACCCATGAACCCTGTCAGGTCCGGAAGGAAGCAGCAGTAAGTGGTCATTCTTGTGTGCCGCAGGGAAGCCTTGGCCGAGCCATGAAGCTAAGAAGCGCATAGGGACGTCGTATCGACGTGAGGTGCACGGTATACATATTTCGTGAGCAACGACTTTAGACATCACAAAATGGTGTTGTCTAGAGTCGTTTTTTATTTTTCAATTGTAACGTGATAAACTAACAGTAGTTAAGAGAGATTAAAGGAGGCGCTCCTCATGTCTTTTACCGATACGGATATTATGGATGATATCATGCAGCAAATCGTTTCGAAAAAAATCACTCCAGGGACAAAACTACCTTCGGAAAATGAACTTGCCGATAGATACCATGTTCCAAGAATGACTGTGCGCAGTGCCCTAACGAAATTAGAAGAGAGAGGACTCGTCTACTCTGTCCAAGGAAAAGGACGGTATTTACAGGAAAAAACGAAGCAAATTCAATTGTCGCTTACGGGAAAAACAAGTTTTACGGAAAAGATGCAGCAACTCGGTTATGATTTAAAAACTGAAAACCGGTACTGTGAAAAAATCAATTTTGACGAGAAAATTTATGATGCACTTCAAGCTGAAGAAACGGATGCAGTCTACCAAATCGGCCGGCTGCGCTTCATTGATAATGAACCGATTGCAATTCATCATTCCTTTGTTAGGAAAGCGCACTTTCCCAAGATAAAGGAAGACGGTCCGCAGATTACGTCAATGTTCGCTTATTACCGCAAACTTGGATACAATCATTTTTCCAGTAGCGAAACAATGCTTAGCATTACGTTTCCTACCGCAAAAGAGCAAGAACTCCTCTCCTGCCAAAGCCTCGTTCCTCTCCTAGTCGTTGAAACGAATTGTCTGGACATGGAGACGAAGGAAGTACTAGAATACACGAAAATTTTATATCGCAGTGATAAATTCACTTATGACATCACTGCAGGTTAACATAGGGAGGTATCGAAAATGGGGAAAATCATTGAATTAAATCAAAGTCACTATGACGAGATATTTTCATTATCCCAATTTGCATTTCAATATGAACTAACAGAAGAGGAATTACATAAGAAAAAAGAAGAAGCAGAAAGATATGCTATTTGGGGGATGATGGATGGAGAAAGAATCGCTGCTAAGCTGCATTTGATTCCATTAGCTGTATCTATTAATGGTATCCCGTTTGAGATGGGAGGGATAGCTTCGGTTGCGACGTGGCCTGAATACCGGAGAAAAGGAATGGTAAAGGAGCTGCTGCTTCATGCATTGCAGACCATGAAAGCACAAGGACAGACGATTTCATTCCTTCATCCATTTTCTGTTCCATTCTACCGCCAATATGGCTGGGAGGTGGCTTTTGCAGAAAAACATTATGAGATCCCAATGAAAAATGTAAAGCAGAATTGGAACGGGAAAGGCTATGTCAGAAGAGTGAATAGCGACATCCCTTTACTGGATTCCATATACCGCAAGTATATCAAAAATTACAATGGTGCTTTATTGCGAGATGAAAAATGGTGGAAACAGCGAGTACTTAAAGATCAGCATATGATTGCAGTCGCCTATGATGAAGAGAACCAGGCGGAAGGATATATTATTTATCAGCTAAAAGACCGGTTGTTCAAGGTAGATGAGTTTGTTTACAATACGACGAATGCACTTAAGGTATTCATGCAATTTATCGCCAATCATGACTCCATGGCTGAAAAGGTAGAAATGGTTGTTCCAGAAATTGATTTATTGCCATTACTCGTGCATGAACCGCGCTTCAAGCAAAAGATCATGCCATATTTTATGGCAAGGATTGTGGATGTGGAAGCTTTTTTAAAGGAGTATATGAGTAGTATCTCTACAGCCTTCGGTTCATTATCTATTAGGGTTGAAGATCCTTTTATAGAAGAGAATACGGGGATATACACACTTCATGAGGCAGATGGTAAGATTGATATCGTCTACGAGTCAGTAATGAATAATATAAAAGGTCCTGTGATAAGCTGCACGGTGCAACAACTTATTACGATGCTGCTAGGTTACCAGCGACCGGAAGATTTATATCAATTGGAACTGATTAGTGGAGACACTGAAGCAATTGAACTGTTAGAATATATTATTCCGAGAAAACAGACGTACTTCACAGATTTTTTCTAAGTGAGTGATTGGAAAGACCATTAAATGAAGAGGTTGGGACATAACGATAAGTTTAGGTTATGTCTCAACCTCTTTTTTTACTGGGACAAATGCACGGACCCCTTGTCCCACTTTTTACAGAAACTAAACACTAGCTTAACACACCCGACTTGGCGACAAGTTAAGCTTAAATTGTGAAGGAGGTTGGGCGGAAAAATGAAAAGACGGAGACGGACGAGAATTCTTATCGAAGGAAACCCTATTTTGGCCAAAAGATTATCTGAAACAATAACAGCAACCTATGAGTGGAAGGAAATTATTGCCCCGCACTACGGACTTACGATGGTGAAAATGCGGGAGTCTGCTAAAAATTCACTTTTTTATATCGGTGAGGTGCTTATTACCGAAGCAAAAATAGAAATCAATGGAGCAATCGGCATTGGTATTGTCGAAGGAATGAAGGAGCAGATTGCACGCCAGTTAGCAATAATTGATGCAGCTTACAACGCAAACTTACCAGAAACTCAAGGATGGGGAGCAGATCTTTTATTAGAAGAAGTAAGGATTAATGAACAAAAAGCGTTGGAACAGACCAAACTCTTTGAAACAAAAGTGGACTTCCAAACGATGGAAATGGACAGTTAACGAATAAAAACGAACAGGAGAGATAATATGGCAATTGATGAAGTACATGATTTGCAGTTTGTTTTCCGTGAAATTTTACATACAATGTCACGTCCAGGTGAAATTCAATCGTTGCGCAAACTCGAAGGAAAGAATGACCTTGATTTACCGCTACATGATGCGACTCTTTTTACGTTGCTCACACTATTTGATGCAGAGGTTAGCTTTCATGTCTTGCCTCGTGCGGAAAAACAAGTTGCTGGTAAAATATCAGCTTACACCCTTGCGTCCCACACAACACTTGCTAAAGCAGATTTTATCATTGTGCTTCCTGATGCCACAGAGGCGGAAATAACAGAAGCACTGGAAATATGTAAGAAAGGCACACTAATCGCTCCCCATCGTGCAGCAACATTCATTATCGACACTGATTTTACAGAACGGAATATAACGGTCCGTTTAACTGGCCCTGGCATTAAAGAGCAAACGATGCTACATACATTATCGAACAACATCTGGGAAGCAAGAAATACAACAGTCACAGAGTTCCCATTAGGTGTTGACCTCATTTTAACGGATAGCAATATGCAACTCGTATGTGTACCACGAACAACGAATGTCGAAGTTATGGAGGTGGAATAAATGGGCTATGTCGCGGTAAAAGGTGGCACAAAGGCAATTGAAGCTTCGATGGAACGGTTGACATACGAACGCCTGAAAGAGCAGGAAATTATCGAAGTCGAAACGATTATGGCTACAATGAAAAGTCTAATCGACCAAGTGATGTCAGAAAGCAGCCTATACTCCCCATTTCTTGCAGCGCTTGCGATTAAACAAGCGGAAGGCAGTATGGAGGAAGCCGTCTTTCTTCTGCGTGCTCATCGTTCGACTTTACCAAGACTTTATACGAGTGAAACAGTGGAGCCGGAGACGATGTTTGTCGAACGCCGAATTTCAGCGAGTTTTAAAGATATCCCTGGTGGTCAATTACTCGGTGCAACGAAAGATTACACCCACCGCTTACTTGATTTTAATTTACTGGAAGAAGATAAAACACAAATCACAACGTGGCTGAAAAACTTTGAAAACAATCTTGAGCAAACGGAAGGAAAAGTTACTTATTTTCCTAAAGTCGTTGATTACTTGAGGGAAGAAGGTTTATTTGAAACGTACCCGTTAAATGATACGGCACCGATTGATATTACAAAAGAAAGTCTTAGCTTTCCGGCATCAAGAAGTGCAAGATTACAAGTGCTCACGAGAGGACAAACCGGAGCAGTTACTGCACTCGGTTATGCATCATTAAGAGGTTACGGTCAAGTGCATCCGACGGTCGGAGAAGTTCGAGTTGGCAGGCTGCCAATTCATACCGCTCATCCAGTAGAGGGAAGCGGCAACCCGGAAGATGACTTTTATATTGGTGAAATTCGCGTAACTGAGATTGAATCCTTCGTACCGATCACGAAAAAGAACGGCAGGAATGAGGAAAAGTTAGAATTTGAGATTGGCTACGGGATTTGTTACGGGCAAAATGAAACGAAGGCGATTGCGATGAGCATTCTGGATCAATGTCTTGATCATCCCGAGGGAGATTTCCCGACGCATGATGAGGAGTTCGTGCTTCTTCATATTGATTCCGTTGAAGCGACAGGATTTATTTCCCATCTGAAGTTACCGCATTATGTCACTTTCCAATCGAAACTCGATAGCGTGCGGCAGATTAAACGAGGAGTGAGCGACGATGAAAGCTAAAACCCATTTTGCATTTTTTGATGAAGGATCGAAAAAGGAAATTAGAAGAGCCCTCTTAAAAGCAGTTGCAATTCCTGGTTACCAGGTTCCCTTTGCCTCAAGGGAAATGCCGATTGCTCGGGGATGGGGTACTGGAGGGCTGCAAATCACCCTTTCTCTCATTGGTAAACAGGACGTGCTGAAAGTAATAGACCAAGGGGCAGATGAATCGGTAAATGCGGTGAGTATTAAAAAACTCATTTCTAAGACGACTGGTGTCAGACTCGTGGAACGAACCGAGGATGCGACACTCATTCAATCACGGCACCGGATTCCTGAAGTGCCGCTTACGAAAAATCAAATCCTTGTTCTGCAAGTTCCCATGCCGGAACCATTACGCGGAGTTGAGGCAAGTGAATATCAAACGAAAATCCTTCATTCGGAAGAGGATTACAGTGGCGCGTGGCTTCAATTATTCGAACAAATTATGAAATATGGAAAGACAGCAACAGGTGCAGATCACCCCGTTTATGTAAATGGTCGCTATATTATGGCCCCGAGTCCGATTCCGAGATTTGATAATCCGAAGCTTCATCAATCAGACGCACTTATTCTCTTTGGTGCTGGGCGAGAGAAGAAGATTTACGCCGTCCCACCTTATACCGATATATCTTCCCTTGCTTTTGATGACTATCCGTTTCAAGTGGAGTCCTTTACTGGGGAAAACTGTCATTTATGTGGAGCAGAGAATGTATTTTTGGATGAACTCGAGGACCCTGTCACGAATGAAACAATCTATCAATGCAATGACACAAGTTATTGCTTAGAACGGTTAAACGAGAATGAGGAAGCGGAGGTAAGGAAGACGTATGCATGAAGCACCTTTACTACGTGTAAGAGATTTAACAAAGCAATTTGGAGAAGCTTGTTCATCCTGTGATGGTGGAGAGAACTTGGAAAAAAACTATTGTCCAACGTGTGGAACGGTATATGCCTGTCAAAACATTTCCTTTGATTTATATCCCGGTGAGATTCTGGGCATTGTCGGGGAAAGTGGGAGCGGAAAATCGTCGATGATGCAGTGCCTCTACTTCGATTCAGAGGTCACATCCGGTGCCGTCTATCTCGATCATATCCCGGCTCTAGCAGGGAAAAATGTGTTCACGCTCTCTTCCCAGCAGAAGCGTGCCATCCGCAATCAGCAATATGGCATGGTTTATCAAAATCCGATTCGCGGGTTAAAAATGGATTTTTCCTCCGTCGGTAATATCGCGGAGAAATTAATTGCAGCAGGTAACCGGCATGTTGGTGACATGGAAGCGGTGAGTAAGAGCCTACTTGAGCATGTTCACATTCCATTATTTCGAATGAAAGAGGAGCCAAGGAATTTCTCTGGTGGAATGCAGCAACGAGTTCAGATTGCCAAAGCTCTCTCGAATAACCCACCGATATTATTTTTAGATGAAGTGACGACTGGACTCGATTTATCGGTGCAAGCGAATGTGCTTGATTTGATTAAAGGCATTCAACGTGATCTTGGAATTAGCATGATTGTCGTTTCGCATGACTTAGCGGTGATTCGGATGCTTGCCGACCGGACGATTGTCATGCTGAACGGGTCGATTATTGAAGATGGGTTGACAGACCAGATCCTTGAAGACCCGCAGCATGCCTACACCCAGCAATTAGTATATTCCCTACTGTAAACGAAGGAGGAAGCAAACTTGTATATCATTCATAATGGAAAAGTTATATTGGAACAAGAAATCTTGGAGAATCATGCCGTTGTCGTAGAAAATGAAAAAATAAAGGAAATCATTCCTGAAGAAAAAATCGCACATTTCCCTCGTGCTAATAAAATCGATGCAAATGGCGGCTTCATTGCACCGGGTTTCATTGATATCCATTCTGATTATATTGAAGGCATTGTTTCCCCGCGTCCGACGAGCATGATGGATATGGATATTAGCTTACGGGAAGCAGAGAAAATCTTAATTAGTCATGGTATTACGACGATGTTCCACTCCCTTTCTTTTTACCGCGAGGATGCATTCACGCATAAGCCGATGCGTTATCCGCATAACGTGCAGCGGCTCGTTGATGCAATTGCCAGGACGCACCATGAATTACATTTGATCCGTCACAGGCTCCATGCCCGTTTTGAAGTGGATAATATCGATGAAGTTGATTCGCTAATTGAAAACATTGAAGCTGGAAAAGTTCATCTCTTGTCCTTTATGGATCATACACCTGGTCAAGGACAATACCGGGATCTGGAAGTGTACAGTGAGACGTTGAAAGGTTATCGGGACCTGACAGATTCGGACGTCCAAACGATTATTAAAGAACGGCAAAATGGCACCTTTCTCACCACGCAAAAAATAAAAGAAGTTGCAGATATTGCTATCCGAAAAGGAATTGCTGTCGCATCGCATGATGATGACCATCTTGCAAAAGTTGATTTAGTGAAATCTTTCGGCACGACGATTAGTGAATTCCCGATTACACTCGAAGTTGCTAAAAAAGCGAAAGAAGCGGGTTTACAAACAGTCGCAGGTGCTCCGAATGTGCTGCTTGGCGGCTCCCACTCTGGTAATTTATCAGCTGCTGAAGCGATTGCGCATGGCTGTATTGATATTCTTTGCAGTGATTATTATCCCGCCGCCCTGCTTCATGCTGTATTTAATTTACATGAGGAGTACGGTTATCCGCTCGAGGACATGGTCCAAATGGTCAGCATCAATCCGGCAAGAGCAGTTCGGTTAGATCATGAGGTCGGTTCCATCCAGCCAGGAAAAAAGGCAGATCTTCTTTTGATTGAAAAGATGGATGATGGCTATCCGATGCTTACGATGACGATGGTGAATGGAGTTGTGATTACGACAACGAATTATCGCTTGAATTAAAGGAGGAGATTCCTATGACAATGCTAGACATCCGAAATTTTGGAAAGCAATTTACAATCCACCATCTAGAAAAAACAATCCAAGCCGTTGAGGGAGTGAATTTTTCCATTGAAGAAGGAGAGTTTCTTGGAATTGTCGGGAGGAGCGGGAGTGGTAAATCAACAGTTTTAAAAAGTATCTACCGTTCCTATTTATCGGACGCAGGTGCAATTCTTTATGATTCTGCCAGATATGGAAAAGTGAATCTCGCAAAAGCAACGGAACGCGAGATGCTCTACCTTAGAAAATATGAAATTGGCTATGTTTCACAGTTTTTAAATGTCATGCCGCGGACAACTTCAAGAGAATTAGTGGAGAAGGCGTTATTGGAAATGGGTGAAACAGAAGAAGCAGCACGCTGCGAAGCGGAAAAGGCATTGGATCACTTTGAACTGGATGAAGCCCTTTGGGATACGTACCCAAATACGTTTTCCGGCGGGGAGAAGTTGAGATTGAATATTGCGATCGCAACCGTAAAGAAACCAAGACTTCTCCTGCTCGATGAACCAACCGCAAGCTTAGACTACGCATCGAAAATGAAGGTGCGGGAAATCATTGAAAAGCTGAAAGCAAATGGAACGACCTTGCTCGGAATCTTTCATGATATTGAATTTATGGAAGGCGTCTGTGACAAGGTGTACGATATGCGGACGCGAAAAGTTACGCAGGAGGTGGCGATCGCCAGTGAAGGCTGATTTGCACGTGCACAGTTCTTACTCCGATAGCTCGCTCACAATGAAAGAAGTGTTCCAGGAAGCAAAGCGAAATGGTGTCACTCATCTTAGCTTTGTTGATCATGATACGGTGGCTGGGTTGGCTGAAGCGAAACGATTAGAAAAAGAGTATGATGTTACCGCCATCCCTGGAATTGAAATCTCTGCCTATGATTTTGAACGGGATCGTAAAGTTCATATTCTTGGTTATAACTATGACCAGCATGCACGGCATATCACCCGGCTCTGCACCCCTCTCTTCGAACGAAGACACGAGCACACGTTATGGCAAATCGAGCAGATTAAACGGGCAGGATACAGGTTCCATGTGGAACGAGTGTTAGAAGCAGCAAAGCCTAGTACAACTATTTATAAACAGCATGTGATGACTCAGCTTACAGATGCAGCTTATGATTCCAATACTTATCAAACACTGTACCGGAAGCTTTTTAAAGGAGAGGGTCCAGCTGCTGGAGACATTATTTATATCGATGCATTTGATGCAGTCGAAGCAATTGTTGCAGATGGTGGACTTCCTGTTGTTGCCCATCCGGGACAACTTGATTCTTATGAACTCATTCCAGAGCTTGTCGAAGTCGGTTTAGCTGGAATCGAACTGCATCATCCGGATCACACAGAATTAGACCGGGACAAAGTAGAAGCCTTGGCAGAGAGTTTTGGCCTCTTTATGACTGGCGGGACAGATCATCATGGCTCCTTTGGCTCAAAGATTGAAATTGGCGCGGTTCTAAGTCCATTTAATCCATTGTTTAGATAGTTTTAATTTTATAAAGTTACGGTTAAAAACTTGTAAAAACGCTATTTTTTCTAATAAATTGTGGTTTAATAGGCGATGGAGATAGGTTGAAATGAAGCTCGACCACAATTTTTCGAAATTAAAAATGGAGGGGAACAAATTTCATGAAGAAGAAATGGTGTGTGTTAGCAATGCTGTTTGCAAGTATTCTGTTACTCGCTGCTTGTTCGGATAGTTCAGCAGAAAGTGGTGAGGTGGATGACGTCATTGATATCGTGTGGTATCCGAACGAATCCGGTAATGATATGAAATCTTCTCGAGACGAAATCGGCAGTGTTATTGAAGAAGCAACTGGTAAAACCGTTGAGCATCACTTAACGACAGATTACGCCATCGCAATCGAAACGCTTGTAAACAACAATGCAGACCTAGCTTTCATGGGAGCGGTAGGATACATAGAAGCTAAGAATGGCAATGATGCAGTTGAGCCTATCGTCGTACCATCAGGTCCATCCGGCACATTGGATGACGCGATCTACCATAGCTGGTTAGCGGTAAATGTCGATGAACAAGATAATTTCAAAGTAGACGGTGAGTTTTCACTGGATACGATTGTAGATAAGCCATTTTCCTTTGTATCAAACAGCTCAACATCAGGATTTGTGGTGCCATCCTCTGGTATCGTTGATTATTTTGCCGATCATGAGGAATACGGCGATTTAACACAGGAAGATCTGATGGAAGGCGGACCATTCTTCTCTCAAGTGTTATTCGGTGGATCGCACCAAGGTTCAGCGGTTAACCTCTTGAACAATTCCGTTGAAGTTGCAGCATTCTGTGATACTTGTGTTGAGAGTTATGTTGAATTAGCAGAAGGTGATGCAAATTCACCTGGAGCAGTCTACCAAGTGAAAGACGATGCTGCAGAACCATTCAACACCGTTACAGGGAAAGAATTCACACTAATTAGTGTGACTCCAGTACTGAATGCTCCATTTGCTGCCAACTTAGAAGTGATCGGTGAAGAAGATTATGAAACGATTCAGGAACTGTTCGCCTCTGACGAAATCGCAAATAACGAAAAAATTTTTGTACCAGAAGACTCCGATGCGTCCGGTTTATTCTATAAATCGGCTGATGAACGTTTTGTCCCAGTAGAAGATGAGTGGTTCAATCCAATCCGTGAACTGCAAAACTAAGTAAAAACAATACGGGATGGAGTGTGCAAGACTGCATACTCTATCCTGTTAATAAAAAAGGAGTTCAAAAAATGACATTATTACAGGTTGCGAAGCTTGGGAAGTCCTATGATTCACAGACACAGGTGTTGAAAGACGTAAGCTTTACGGTGGAAGCTGGCGAGTTTGTCTCGGTAATCGGACCATCCGGAGCAGGTAAATCAACCTTACTGCGCTGTATCAATCGAATGGTCGAGATTAATCATGGAAAGATTCTATTTGATGAGCGTGATGTCGGTTCGTTGAAGAAAAAAGATTTACGTAAGTTACGGACAGATATCGGTATGGTGTTCCAGCACTATAATTTAGTTCCTCGCTTAACTGTCATTGAAAATGTGCTTCATGGTCGCTTTGGTTATAAAAATACGGTTCAAGGTGTTCTCGGACGTTTTACAGAAGAAGAAAAGGAACAGGCTTTTTACTTACTAGACAAGCTTGGGATTGCGGAACATGCTTATAAGCGCTGTGATCAATTAAGTGGTGGCCAGCAGCAGCGTGTCGGTATATGCCGTGCGCTAATTCAAGACCCGAAATTAATTCTTTGTGATGAACCAATCGCCTCATTAGATCCGAACTCCTCTAAAGTCATTATGGATCATTTACAATCGATCACAAAAGAATTGGGTATTACGTGTATCGTTAACTTGCACCAAGTAGAAGTTGCACAAAGTTATTCGGACCGGATTATTGGTCTTAGAAAAGGTGAGGTTGTTTTTGATGGAAGGAGTGCTTTGCTTCTTGAAGAGCAGATTAATCATATTTATGGTACGAAACAACGGGAATTAATCACGGTTTAAGGAGCAAACAAGTGTGAAGGAAAAAACAATTCGAAAAAGCAGATGGATGACAACTATCGCCTTTATCATCATTATTGGGGTGACCTATTTTTCAGCAGTGATAACGGATTTTAACTTTATTGAAGGTGCCTTAACCTTCCCCGCTGCTATCAGCTGGATAGCTTCCAATCTGTGGATTACTGCTGAAACATGGGAAAGACTGCCAGCAATTCTGACAAAACTGAATGAAACAATTTTCATGTCCATTGCAGCAACGACCTTAGCAGCAGTCATCTCCTTATTTTTAGGATTAATGGGCTCCCAAACGACAAAAGTCAATAATATCTTTAGTGTCATTGCTCGCTTCATCGCTTCATTTTCAAGAAATATACCAGTTGTAGCTTGGTCCCTTATTTTACTTATTTCCTTTGGGCAAAATTCACTCACTGGATTCCTCGCGTTATTCGTTGGCACACTTGGATTTCTAACACGAGCTTTTATCGAAACGATTGATGAGGCCGAGCACAGTGCAGTAGAGGCATTGCAAGCTACAGGGGCAACGTATTCTCATATTGTAAGCAAAGCAGTACTGCCGCAAAGCTTACCACAGATGCTCAGCTGGATTCTTTTTATGATTGAGACGAATATCCGGAGTGCGACACTCGTAGGTATTTTAACAGGGACGGGAATTGGTTACACTTTTGATATGTATTATAAATCACTGAATTATAATGCTGTTGCCCTTGTCACCTTCACCATCGTCATCACTGTCATTATAATTGAACTGATATCCAACCGGATAAGGAAGGTGATTTTATAATGGAAGCATTTAGGGAGAAAATTCCACTCGAACAACTTTACATAAAACGGGCAAAGAACGGCAAAATCAATATTAAATCAGGGAATAAGATTGATCTCGTCACGAAATGGACGATTGCTGTATTGACTCTTCTCACGGTTCTAGCTTTCTTTTTCTTTGATTATACCGGGTTGAGCCTTGAGCGTGCGATACCGGAGACATGGCATAATTTAAAGACGATGTTTCTGGAACCCTCCCTGAGCCATTTTAGCTGGGGAGAGGCAATGTATCAGATTGGGGTAACAGTAGGTTTAGGCGTGTTAGCCACTGTCATTGGAGCAGTTATTGCTTTATTCCTCTCATTTATGGCGGCGGAAAACTTGTCCAAAGCTTGGGTATCAAAAACTGTCCGGATGGTCATGGCATTTATCCGTGCTGTTCCGACGGTGTTATGGGTCCTTATTTTTGCAATTGCTGCCGGGTTAGGGAGTGAAGCAGCGGTACTGGGAATGCTATTCCACTCGATTGCCTATCTTGTCAAAGCATTTTCAGAAGCCTTTGAAGAGGTGGATAATGGAATTTTAGAAGCGATGCGTGCAACTGGGTCTAACTGGTGGCATATCGTTACGCACGGTGTGCTACCTTCTACATTTACTTATTTATTATCGTGGACGTTCTTACGTTTTGAAATCAACTTCGGTGTTGCAGTTGCAATGGGAGCCGCAGCTGGAGCGGGAGGAATTGGTTTCGAACTCTTCATGGCATCTGGATTTTATTTCGATTTAAGGGAAGTTGGCTTTATCACTTATGCCATTCTTATTATTGCGATTGTGCTGGAGATGGCTTCGACAAGGTTGAAGAATCGTTATTTTCCAGCTTCGGTGAGAAATTAAAGAAGATTTTAAAATAGGCAAGCACTGCTATAGAGCGGTGCTTTTTTATTTTTGGTGTAACTTTTTCCTTTCTAATTCGTGTTATAGATAGAGGGGGAGTATCTGACGTGGGGATTAATTTAGACAACATTTATCAGATGTATTTTTTTGATCTATATCGCTTCCTTCTTTCCCTTTGTCATAATCATCATACGGCAGAGGATCTCTTGCAAGAAACGTTTTTTCGAGCACATCTAAATATTGAAAACTATGATGCCGATAATATTAAAACATAGCCCGTTACAATCATCCTTTCCTTCTATGGTTCCTGGAACCCGAACATAGCGATAAATATAAAAAAACTAAGCAGAATAATCAGCGAAACATGCATAACAAGCAGTGTTTTCCGTGGAAACCCCTTCAGTCCAAAGAAAGCACTGATTCCACCTAAGATGCTGATGATAACTGGGATAAAGATACTTATATTATATAAATGGTCGATAAAAGGAATGGATATGTTTAAGGAAAGATACCAGAACATAAAAAATGCAAAAAGAAAACAAATAATCGATACACTAGTAAATAGTTTTTGCATGATTATCCTCCAATTGTTCCACATGGGACAATTTTGTCAGTAATGTCTCCTCTACTATATACATTCAACGAAAAAAGATGTTTCCCTTTTTTAAACATCCTTTTTCGTTCCCCTTATTTTTCTTCCTGTATAAATACGGAAAGCACCGTACCAAAGATAGCGATTCCAGCCATCACGAGAAGCGCAAAAGTCGTTCCCCAGTATGTTCCGACTTTAAACGGCGCATCCATAACAGAGGTCGTGACACTAATAATAGTCGAAAGCACGATAATTCCAAACACCATTCCGAATTGCCGTACTGTATTAACGATAGCAGATCCATGAGCCATATCTTTATTATTAAGTACATTCATGCTTAATGTTACAAGTGGCATAAGGTTTAACCCGAATCCGGCCATGAATAAACAGAAGTATAGCATAATCCAATAAGGCGAGCTTTCCATTGTTACCGTATTGAGTAATAGGAGCGAAACAGAGATAAAAGCAAAGCCGATTACAGCAATCCGTTTTGCTCCGTACCGGTCAAATAGATTCCCTGAAATAATGTTAATAATCGACAATATAATCGTTCCCGGTACAAGGATGAACCCGGATACAAATGCATTTGTCCCGAGCACATCCTGCGCGAACATCGGGAGAATCGTCTCTGCAGATAATAACAGCATCAGATTGATGAAGACAAGAATCATAATGAGTCGGAATGTGGAATGACCGAACAATCTCAAGTCAAGAATCGGTAGGGGTAAGCGAAATTGTCGCGTGATAAAGAATATAAGCGCAACTAATCCAATCCCTATCGGTGCAAGCACCAACACATCCCAAAATCCGAGTACACTAATATTACTTAAACCGAAAATGAAAAATGAAAAACCGATAGCAGATAAAATGATGGACGGAAAATCCAGCTTTGAATCCTGTTTTTCCAGCACATCCTCCATCAGAAATATCGCTAGGATTAACGTGAGAAGTACTATCGGGAGCAGCATCCAGTGTAAGGAACGCCAACTGAAGAAATCAATAATAATTCCCGAAATAGATGGTGCACTTGCAGGCGCTACGTTTACGACTGCACCGAGTAAGCCCATCGCAAATCCTCTTCGTTCATAAGGAAACACAGTAAGCAAAATCGTCTGTACGAGTGGCAGAATAATTCCTGCTCCAATTGCTTGGACAACCCGGGCAAATGTTAATGTATAAAAGTCTGGAGCAAATCCACCAATAATTGTTCCAACAAGTAGGCAGGAAAGAGAAAAGACAACGAGCGATTTTGAAGTAAATCGATTGGATAAATACCCAGTCATTGGAATAAAAATAATTGTCGTAAGCAAAAATGCAGTCGTCAGCCACTGGACTTGGGTAGCGTTCAGATCGAATTCCCGCATGATGGTCGGATAAGCGGTGATGAGCAAGAATTGGCTGAATGTAAATAAAAAGGCTGCTGTTATAATGACAACAACAACCCCCTTTGATTCGATTCTTTTATTATTGCTCAAAAGACATCCCTCCTTTATCTTTCGAAAATCTTAGTTGCTAGAAGTATAAGCTTTCTGACAAGTAAGAGCAAATACCATTCATGAGAAGAAAAATCAAAAACCCTGTCTCTCCGCTAGAAACAGGTTTGCAGGCTTACCTAAGTTCGATTGTTATTCACTATTTCATAAAAACCAGAAGAGTTTCTCTAGATTGTAAATAAAAAGTACGGCGAGAACGAGAATGATAACCGTTGTGATATATTGTTTGGAGTTCTTTAAATACTTCCATTCCAAAAAGGCTTGAAAATCAATAAGTATAATCATGTACAGAATAAAAAAACCTTTCATAATCGCATTTTCATTCTTTTCCCATACACCCAACCAGATTTTCTTTTTATGAAGGGATTCCGCGATTTCTAAAGCTTTATTGAATAAGTATTTTCCTAGGCCATTTTTGTGAAAAGCCTTTTGTATGTAAATCCGCTCAATTTCAAGGGCATCTTCACCCATTTCCTCTGCCTGGGTATCACCGATATTCACCTTTAAAAATCCGGCAAGCTCCCCATGAAAATAAAGAAAAAGGAATTGGGAAGAGGGATTAGACAGTTCTTTTTCCAATTGTGCCGGGTGATATGCCCGTTCCATATAAGCTTTCATATTTTCCGGCGCATTTTGATCTTTAAATGTCTCATTGAATGTGTTTTAACTAATTTCTCGAAGCTCTTGCAGATGCTCTCTGCTGCATGATTGTAAATGGATTGTCATTATAAAATTCTACTCCTATCTTCTTTTATCGTGATTTTTCCCCGAATCATTTGAAAACTAATCATCGCAATCCAGATTGTAAATAGCAATCCGATCGCTTCGTTAAAATCGTGCATATTTTGTTTTGCCTGCATTAAAAAGAACCAAGCGAGAAAGGAACCGATAATTTGTATGGCTCCTACAATACACCCAAATATACCAATCTTTTTAAAAGAATTAAATGAAAATAGACCGATTGAATGAATCATAACCCAACGGCTTAAGCAAAGGTTCGCTAGAATATACATACTGACTGAAAGCCCGCCTTCTAGCATGGCCCAATCATATAGCAAGACAGCAAAAGAATGAGCTACCGTATCTTCCGTGGTACGGTACAAGTTAAACGCATATTCAACGGTCACTGCTTGGAGCATTAGGGATAAGCCATACAAAGTAAATCCAGAACAACCTGCAACTAATGCGATGGTATTTTTTAATCGAAAAATCTTCAATTCTTTAAAATGGATGTACAGACCAATTGGCAGTAGGACGGATAGTAACATAACGAAGGCTTTACTCCCGTGGTCAAAACCTAAAAGTCCAGGGAAATTACTGTAAAATTCGATACCTGTCTGTGCCATCGCAGCCTCATCATTGATGACCACCGGGTTTAATTGATTAAATAAAATATGGATAACCATCCAAATGATTAGAATGGAAACATGCATTATTCCGGCCTAGCCAATTGCCTTCAAGATTCTTCACCCCCAATATTTAAAAATTCCGTCTCTTTATAAAGCACCCTTGTATCACAATAGCAGAACAAGGGTTAAAGTATGTACGATGCCCTAAAGTAAGAAGCTTTCTCTCTCATCTTATTCCTTTTCTATCTTGTACTGAAGTGGTTAATGATTAAAATATAAAATGGATAGATAATTAAAGTTCCTGCTAAAACCCATAAGATAGTTTCGTTAGTTGGTATCGGAGCGGCAATGGCAGGAAATGCTTGGGTAAAGATAAAAACAAATAAAGCAAAATACGGTATCCAAAGGAGTGCTGCCCAGGACTTCATCTTGTCCTGTCCGAACCATTTTTTAGTTGGAAATAATAAGGTCAGTCCGGCACCTAGGACAATAACTAGAAATGTAATGGTCGCCATGATGTTCACTAATCTCGTCTGTTCCCCAGTTAAATTGCTAATATTTGTCACATTCAACATAAATTCAACAGGAACAAATAGAATTAGAGCGTATAAGATACTAATAATATTTAACCTCACAAACTTCAATCTATCAACATCCCTTCCCGTTATTCCTCTCCCTACCCTTTAGAGTAACATATAACTTGGGGATTTGATTGTTTCAGTTGATGGTAGTCAATATATCTTAGATATGATTGAAAACATTGATTTTCCATTAGAAATACAAATTAAATATAACTTTAAAGACAATGACTCCAATATTCGACAGGTTCGTAAATTAAAAGACGATTTTCAAATGATTCGTATTTGCGGTGTCGTTTTACTATCCCTTACTCCTATTCAGAAAAGGAGTATTTAAGCATTATTCTGGTGAAATACAAGTAAACCTCTTATAGTTTAGTTCTTATATTCCTTTGAAACAACTAAAGGAAATGGAACCCCCTCAACTGTCTTAAAAACACATTTGAGATAATTATAATATACTTAAAAACCTGAATACAGGTATAATTCAGGATTATTTTCTTAGGGTAAAGAATTGTAAAGATTACATTAACCCGCCTTTTTTTGAAGAAAAAAATGATAATATAAAAACTGTATGAAAGATATCAATCTTTCGTTAGATGTTTTTTAGTAAAATTACAGTCGACAATTTACTTTGAAAGGTGGTATGAGTTTTATAAAAATCTATTAAATAATATAGTTTTTAAATGTAATTATTTATCTAAAACTAGGAGGAAAAATAATGAATAGAAAGTCAATGAAAGGAATACTATTATCACTTTTCATAATTAGTATTTCAATGATATTAGTAGCATGTGGTTCATCATCAGATGAAACTACTCAAGCGAGCGACTCAGAAAATGACTCTGAAACTCAGCAGGAAAATGGAGAAGTTACAGAAATTACTTTTTGGTATGCTTTTGGTGATGCAGTTGGTGAAAGTAACGAATCTTTGACTGAAGAATTTAACGAAACAGTAGGCGCCGATGAAGGTATTCATGTAAATGCGGAGTTCCAGGGCGACTATAATGATATTTATTCGAAATTACAAAGTGGATTTGTGGCCGGTGAAGTACCGAACATTTCAGTTATTAACTCACTTGGGGTACTCCAATTTGCTAAAAATGACATGTTAGAACCGATTGGTGATTTTATTAGCGATGAATCTTTGGATGATTTCTATCCAGGATTATTATTAAATAGTTATTATGACGATGTTCAATATGGATTACCTTATTTAAGAAGTACTCCTCTAATGTATTACAACAAAACATTATTTGAAGAACTCGGAATTGATGAAAACTTAGAGACATTTGATGATGTTAAGGCAGCATCTGAAATTTTAAATGAAAATGGCTATACAGGTATGGGCTTCATACCAGACCAGTGGCATTTTGATGCTTTGATGCGCCAAAGTGGTGGTGGAATAATGAATGAAGATATGACCGAAGCAATATTTGCATCTGAATCTACAGTAGAACTATTCGAATTCCTTCGTGAAAATATGGAAGAAGAAAACTTTGATTTCTATCAAAGTGGTGATGATCAAACAACTGCTATTGCAAACCAGGGATTAGGTATTTGGCTCGCTTCAACTGGTAGTTTAGCTAATACTTTAACAATAGCAGAAGACGCTGGTTTTGAAATCGGCACAGCTTTTATTCCAACTAAAGATGATATCCGTAATGTTCCTACAGGAGGAGCAAACATTGTAATGGTAGCTGGACAATCTGAAGAAGAAAAAGAAGCTTCAGCTGTATTTATGAATTGGTTAACAGCACCTGACCAAGCTGCAAAATCACATGTTAACACAGGATATTTACCTACACGTCAAAGTTTAGGAGAACATCCAGATGTTGTTGCGATTAATGAAGAAAATCCACAATATCAAACTGCTTTAGACCAATTAGACCATGCTGGTATTGAACCTAATGCACCAGGATATGCTGAAGTTGTTGCCCTTGTCTCTAATATGATTACTGAACTACTTACAACAGATGTTGAAATTATGCCGACATTGGAATCATACGAAGATGAAGCCAATGCAGTTTTAGAAGAAAATCGTTAATAAATTCTTTTGAATTTGATTCCTTAATAGTCTTGTAGTTGTTAAGACTAAAATACTATTACCCATTATCTTAAAAAATTAAACATTATCTAACATTATTATTGAAAAGATGTGATGAAAAATGGAAATATTAAAAAACAATCATACGATTTATGTTTGTGCACATAGAGGATATATGTCAAAGTTCCCGGAAAATTCTTTGCTAGCATTTCAAAAGGCACTAGATTTAAATGTGGATGCTATAGAAATGGATCTTCATTACACAAAAGATCAAAAAATTGTAATTTTCCATGATGAATCAATTGATCGAATGACAAATGGTAGTGGGAGAGTAGAAGATTTAACTCTTGAAGAGTTACGGGAATATAAATTATTAAACCCTGATAATACGGAATCAAATGAAACGATACCTACTTTTGAAGAATACCTCAATTTGACTAAGAACTACGACAGCTTATACCATTTCGTTGAAATAAAAGAACAAAAAGATAGTGTAGATTTACTAGAGGAAGTTTATCTCATGTTAAAAGAGAGGAGTCTACTTAGTCGAACACTACTAACTAGTTTTGACTATCCTGTTATCGTTGCAGCGCATAATAAGAAAATGTTTACCCAGGGCTTTTTGTTTTCTAAGATGAAGAACAAACCGGAGAATGAAGATAATTACTATGATTTGTTAAATTGTGTAGGTTTATTTAAAAACGATGTTACTGAAGAAGAGGTATCTTTTGCTAAAAATCAAGACTTACAAATGACATTAGTACCGATTGATACTACAGAAGATATAAATATTGCAGTAGACCTAGGCATCAATATATTTGCTTCTGACGAGTTAGAAAACACAATTGAATATAGAAATAAAAGATAGGAACATTATCCTAAACAAGATATTTACACATGTCACACAGATCGTAAAGCACCGGAGATGTTCTGTACTCAACATTCTCACCGGTATGTTCACGGATTTACGGGAAGGAATCAAGTTGCGAGAAAAGAAATACACAGCTTATCTTACCAGATCAATACGAACTTAATAATAACAGTTCACAAACGAAATTATTGAAATCGTGAAAAGTATTCCACAAGAGCTAAGAAATGATGAATAGCAAAGGTCTTGAAATCATCACAGTCGCTACGTTTTATTCTGAAGCTAAAGATTTTCAAAAAGAAAGTTTGAGTAATTCTGAGGTGTCAGGAGTATTTTGAAGATAATCAAAGTATATAGATGGAGGATATAAGGATATTATGGGATCAATAGAATTGAAAAATATCACAAAGTCTTATGACAATAAAAAGAATGTAATAGAAGATTTAAATTTAAAAATTCCAGATGGTAGTTTTACCGTATTGATTGGACCAAGTGGGTGCGGGAAAACAACTACTCTGAGACTAATTGTTGGCCTTGAAGAACCTACTAGTGGAGAAGTATATATTGATGATAAATCGATGGAAAAAGTAGAACCTGGTGATAGAGATATAGCAATGGTTTTTCAGAACTATGCACTTTACCCAACAATGAACGTAAGAGAAAATATAGAGTTTGGATTAATTAATAACAAAGTCAAAAAAGAAGAACGTGACAAACTTGTTACAGAAATTGCAGAAATAGTTGGCTTAGAAGATTTTCTTCAAAAAAAGCCTGGTGAATTATCAGGTGGTCAGCGCCAAAGAGTTGCCTTAGCTAGAGCCATGGTCAAAAAGCCAAAGGTGTTTATTATGGATGAACCACTATCAAACCTAGATGCAAAACTAAGAGCACAGATGCGCATTGAATTAAGTGAATTGCATAAAAAAATGAATACGACATTTGTATATGTTACTCACGACCAAACGGAAGCAATGTCAATGGCAACTAATATTATTTTAATGAATGATGGAGCAATTCAACAACATGATACTCCTGAAAAGTTATATGAAGATCCGGCTAACTTATTTACTGCAGAATTTATTGGATCACCATCTATGAATACGTATGAAATAAATGAAATACCTGACTATAATCCCCCCATTCCTGAAGCCAAATATGTAGGATTTAGACCATCTGCAGCAGAAGTTATTCTAAATAGTACATCTGAAAAAATGAACAAAAATGATTTGATCATAAAGGTGAAGATTATCACTCGTGAATATTTAGGTTCAGAAATTATATATAATTGTGAAAGCAGCTTTGGAAAAGTATATTTTAAAACATTTCAAAAGGAAGATATGTCGGACGAAAATGAAATAACACTGTACCTTCCTGAACAAAAATTATTTTACTTTGATGAGGAAGGGAAGAGGGTGCATATTTAAAATGAAAAGAAAACTATTTCCCTACTTTTTGGTTTTACCAACGATGATTGTAATCATTCTTTTTAATGTATACCCAATTTTAAGGATGTTATATCAAAGTTTCCATCAATGGAACATGATAAATGATATGCAATTTATTGGATTCGATAATTTTATAAAACTAGCTTCAGATAAAGTGTTTTTACAATCACTAGGTAACACATTCTATTTTGTATTTTGGAATGTTCTTTTATGTACAGGTTTGGGTTTATTGTTAGCAGTATTTTTGCAAAAGAATACTAGATTCAACAGATTTTTACAATCAATCTCCTTTTTCCCTTATGTCGTCTCTCTGGCATCTGTATCCCTACTATGGTCCTGGATTATGAACAAAGACTATGGATTACTGAATTATGTCATTTCATTTTTCGGTATTACATCACAAGACTGGCTTGGGAGTCCGGGTTTGGCAATGAATTCTATCATACTTATATCAGTTTGGAAATCGGTAGGGTTCAATGTTTTAATTTTCATATCTGCTTTACAAAGAATTCCAAAATATATATATGAGGCTGCGATATTAGATAATTCCGGCTCATTTCAATTTTTCAGGAAAATTACACTGCCAATGATATCACCAACTTTATTTTTCATAACAATTATAAACATAATCAATTCCTTTAAGATATTTGAAACTGTACAGATATTGACACGAGGCGGCCCTTTAAACTCAACAAGAACAATTGTTTATGAAATTTATGAAGAGGGGACTTTATTCTTCAATGTTGGCTATGCATCTGCAATGGGAGTAGTATTATTAGTAATTTTGGCTATTTTGACAATAATATACTTTAAAACACAATCTAAACGTGTCCAATATCAATAGCATAAGAATAGGAAGGTAAATAATGAAAATAGTAAAAAAAAGTTCCCATTTAATTTTAAGCTTATTTATATTTATAGTGTTCTTTTTTCCTTTTCTTTGGATGTTTTCTTCGTCACTAAAAACGTTGGGGGAAACATTGCAATTTCCTCCAACATTATTTCCTGAGGACTGGCAATGGTTAAACTATGTAGATGCAATACAATCTATGCCATTTTGGAACTTTTTAACAAACTCACTTATTGTAACTCTCACCACTATCATACTTCAATTTATAACTACGATAACAGCAGCATATGCTTTTGCCCGTTATAGATTTGTGGGAGAAAAGGTTATGTTCGGATTAGTTATGGTTAGTATGATGGTTCCGGGACAGTTAACATTCCTAACAATTTTTGTTATGTTCGCTGAATGGGAGATTATTAATACGTTGCCAACTTTAATTTTGCCATTTGCGATAAGTGCATTTGGTATTTTTATGTTACGTCAAACATTTCGTAGTATTCCTAATGAGATTATTGAAGCAGCCAAACTAGATAATGCGACTGAATTCACAGTTATAAGAAAAGTCATGTTGCCTATGGCAATACCTACCCTTGTTACATTGGGGTTATTAACATTTATTGGAACTTGGAATGAATACTTTTGGCCATTAGTATTGACTACGAATAACGACGCACGCACCTTACCTGTAGGTATTGTAGCGATGATTAATGCGGAAGATGGAACAAATTATCATACGATGATGGCGAGTAATGTACTGCTTGTTATTCCGATTCTTATTATCTATTTGTTTGCTCAAAGACATATAATTAAAGCATTTACTTATTCAGGTGGACGATAAAATTTTGAAAGTATTCACAGGCGTAAATGTCGATTCAAATATTAAATGAAAGGAAGTAATACAGTGATTACAGCACATGCGGGAAGCGACGGATACAAACCAAACAGTTATGAATTTATTCAGTCAATGTTAGATTCTAATGTTGATGCACTTGAGATTGATTGTCAAATGTCATCTAAATCAGAGGTTTATCTTAGTCATGATCCCTTAGATGATTATTCCGAAGCATTATCACTTATAGATGTTTATCAATTATTAATAGATAGTAATAATACCAAAATAATCTTAAATGTAGACTGCAAACAAGATTCTATCCCTTTGTATGCTATAAATAAAGCGAAGGAATTTGGCGTTTTCGATCAGATTGTTATATCTGGGAAAATCAACATATCTGATATTAATCCTGCTGATAGAAATCAGTTATTCTTTAACTTGGAAAATCTAATAGATATTAGTAAGTTGAGTTCTATGGATATTTCAGAATTACGTGATCTTCTACAGGATCTTTATTCTAAAGGGATTCGTAAAATACAATTACCATATACTGCAGTATTTGATGAATTGCTCCACTTGCTTAATGAAATGAAATTAAAATTGTGTGTTTGGACTGTTGATGATTCATTGCTAATCAAAGATTTATTGAATCGTGGGTGTTACAATATCACAACAAATATAGCTTTGGATTACCTCCATTCAAACGAAGACTAATTCGTTGTAACGATAATACTTGGTATCTTGTATTAAAAAATTCCAATGCGGATGGAGATCCTTTCGCTATCCGCTATCAATATCCACTACCACGAACACAAATAAGGTCAAGGGTGGTGGGAGTGTTGCTGTATATAGGATAAACACACGGGAACTGTCTTAGCAACGGTGGATCAAAAAGATAGCAGAGATTGATTTATCAATCGTTAGGCATCGACAATAATCGTAGGACTGGGAACGATTATTATTTTATCGATAAAAAGCTTACCTCTAACCAAGTGCTGATTAGGAGGTAAGCTTTTATACTTTTTATAACTACTTAAACCTGTTGTTTGAGTATAATAGAACGAGATAAATCTTTTGCTGTTCCAAGTTGTTGAGGTGCTAAAGAAAAACCGGTGATGTTACCCCCAATTATTTGGGCTTGCTGTTTCATATCTTCGGTGGATAGATTAATTGTGTTAATATTAATTTCTGAATCATTAATATCAAAAACCCTAACTGCTTGCTGGTCTAGGACAGCAGCGAGCTGTACAAACGTCCATTGATCCTTTTCTATAATAGAATTAGAGTGGTTATGCCCATTAATATATATTCCTGTTCCTGTTTTCTTTTGTAAAACTTCCTGAATTGGAATTTCAGCATCAATGGATAGATAGGGTCTTTCTGAGTTTTTGGTCGTTTGGTGAACTGGATGATGACCAAATATAAGAAGGGGAAGTAAACCAGAATCTTTCACCACATTTTCTAACCAAGTTAATTGATTGGTTTCAAGGGTTCCTCCCCAATTCTCCAAATCCTGATCCCTAGTTGTATCAAGAAAAGCCAGTGTGGCATGATTAGTGGAAATAGCTTGATAACGTGTTTGTCCAGTAATCGTTAAGACATCCTCTTTTCTATTCCCATACACATCATGATTTCCCAAGACATGAATAAAATGTTTATCATATTTACGAATGAAATGGTATACATCTTCTAGTTCCCTATTTGTTCCATAATTTGTTAAATCCCCTATTGAAACATAGTAATCTGCTTCGATTTGAAAGAGCCTTTGGAAGAATTGCTCGTAAAATTGATTACGTATTTGCTCCATTTGTTTATCTTGAAAAGGCAACTCCGGGTAATGTAGATCTCCAAACACTGCAATTCTCAAAATATTTCCTCCTATCGATTAAACAAACTCGCATAATAAAGAGGATGCCCTCTTTCCTTGTTAGACGAATTATCGAGTCCTTCGTAGAGACGATTCCAGCGGGTTTAATATGCTTTGCAATAAAATGCACCGATTCTCTATCGTGAGAAAAGCCTCTAATAAGGTCGGCATGGACAAATAACGGTTTTGGACACTCTTTTAGTGCCGGGACATTCTCTGAAAAAAGTTTAGTTTCCTATCCATTAAAATAATTCCACTTACCTTTGTATCGTGTGCGATTTCTAAATTATTAGGTGTACATGCCCGCGAGTATTTGGTTCTTTCTTAAGGTCGGTTAAATAGTTGTCATTACTTATCAACCCCCTTTTCAACTATAACGTATGTAAAGTATAACATTCATTTATTAAACTCAAGTTAATTTACAATAATCTAACATTAGATTTATACTCACTTCATACTCCTGCTCTATAATGAAATTTATAAGGAAGATTAGGTAAGCAAAAATTCGGAGTGGAGAAAAGTTGAAAGAATCCTTTCATAGACATTATGAAAATCCCAACCAACATGGTTTGGTTTACTTTATAGTGCCTATAAAGGGTTTTTTGTATGGCTTGCAATCGGGGATGAAAGTTCTCGAACGAAGAGCCTGAATAAAAAGGTATTCTACCTAACCAATACGACGATTAAAACAAGGGAGATATTACAGTTGGGAATGCACCACATGTTATATTATTCTGTTGGTCTTCTCTTTCGCGCAACGGTCTATCATTAAAGCATTCGTATACAATGGAGTGAAGTAGATTATGAAAGGTCTAATTACATTATTATTACCTGCATACAATGAAAGCGAAAATATAGATTATCTCTATGATGAATTAATGAAGATAACCAAACAATTGCCTTATCTTGTGGAGTTTCTTTTTATTGACGATGGAAGCAAAGACAATACGCTTGAAAAAGTTAAGAATCTAGCTCGTTTTTCTAATCACGTTAAATATATTTCTTTTTCCCGTAACTTCGGTAAAGAGGCTGCCATATATGCCGGATTACAGCATGCGAAAGGGGAAGCTGTAATCCTTATGGATACGGATTTGCAGCATCCACCTTCTCTCATCCCAGAGTTAGTTCGGGGCTATGAGGCGGGATATCACCAAGTCATTACTAAAAGAGACCGAAGAGGGGAAACAAGATTCCATAAATTTATGACGAGCACTTTTTATCGCTTAATGAATAAAGTGAGCGATGTGAATTTAAATGATGGAGAAGGGGACTTTCGCTTACTTAGTAGAAAAGCAGTGGATGCGTTGTTGCAATTAAGTGAAGGAAACCGATTTTCCAAAGGACTTTACTCATGGATTGGTTTATCACAAAAAACAATTACCTATCAAAATGTACAAAGAGAAAGCGGCAAAAGCAAATGGTCTTTCTCTTCCCTAATTACCTATGCTCTTGACGGGATTCTGTCTTTCAATACCAAACCATTACGTCTTTGTTTTTACTTAGGTACGGTAAGTTTATTTTTATCTTTTATTTATGTGTTGTATATGTTTATCTCTATTATAATAAATGGAATCAATGTACCCGGCTATTTCACGATTATATCTTCTGTTCTATTTCTTGGTGGTGTGCAATTGCTTTCAATTGGTATTATCGGTGAGTACATTGGACGGATTTATAATGAAACAAAGAAGCGTCCGCATTATATTGTGAATGAAAGTAATGCAACAGAACTCAAAACGGAGGTCACCGCGTATCCTTACCCAAGTAAAATATACCCACAGGGAACAACCAGAACTGAGAAAAAAGAGAAGGTTGGGTTTTAGTGATTAGAATTTTGGAAAAGCTGCACACGCAAAAGGAATTTCTCCGTTTTGCGTTAGTGGGAATCTGCAATACCATAAATTATTATATTCTATATCTATTTTTTCTTGAGTTAGCTAATATTCATTATTTTATAAGTCATTGGGTCGCGACACTCATTAGTATGGTTATTTCCTACTTTTTGAACGTTTACTTCACTTATAAAACCAAGCCATCTTGGAAATCTTTCTTTATGTTCCCGTTGACACAGGTGGTCAATATGATTGTTCAGGCCATTTTCTTGGCTGTATTTGTAGAATTTATTGGGATTTCCAGTGTTATCGCTCCATTCATTGCAATTATTCTCACAGTGCCGATTACTTTTGTTATAACAAGGAGAGTTTTAAACTAAATGGGTGATTACAAAAAGAATCAACTTTCAACCAAGAAAATTTGGCTTCTAGTAATCGTTGGATCTCTCATCATTGCAATCTTAAGTCATCTCTATTTTATCTATCAAAAGAGTGACGGCATCCTCATGGCTGGCTTTAATGATGGCTTAAGTCAGATGATTCCATTTAAGAAGTTTATTTATGATGCATATACGAGTGGGAATTTCTTTTATTCCGACTCCTTTGGCCTTGGTGGGGGCATCTACTCCCAACTAGGCTATTATTATTCTACCAATTTATTCTTTCTATTCTATGTTGTAATCATATTTCTTTTAGAAATACTAGGGGTAATCGAACATCCTGATATTACCTTTTGGGCAAACGCTATTTTACCAATGAGCATTTTTAAAATAACTATTGCTTTAATTGTTACTATATACTACTTCAGACAAATAAAATTTGGATTTTTAGCCTCTTTTTTAGGTGCAGTTGTGTACGCGGTAAATGTACTCTATTTTCGCCATACCATGTATTGGGATTTTTTCAGTGATGCTTTTGTTTGGTTTATTCTTCTGTTAATCGGAATAGAAAAAATCATTCAGAAAAAGTCGGGAAAGCTATTTGTAATTGCGGTTGTTTGTAATTTGATTACCAATTTTTATTTTTCTTACATAAATTTTATTTTGGCATTGTTTTATATCTTACTGCGTTTTCTTATCCGATTTTTTAATGATGAAGAGAAAGTGTCAAAGCAGCTTATTCGCTATATATCCTTAGGTATTATTGGATTTTTGATTAGTTCCTTTGCTTTTATCCCAGCTGTTATGGGGTATTTGGATAATTATCGACCGGAATTTTCCGACTCAATCCCATTGTTTACACTAACGGATAATATCCTGTTTAATAGTCGGGTAATGTTTCTGCCTATTTTTATTATCATTCTTGTTTGTATTCGGAAATTTTATAAGCATCCCATCTTCCGATTCTTTGCAATCACTTCCATAATTGGAACAATACTACACTTCATTCCTGCTGTAGGCAGTATGTTTAACGGATTTTCTGCACCACAAAACCGCTGGGAACATATCGTAGGACTTGCATATGGAGGGATAACTGCGTTCACATTCCACTATATAAAACAAATAAAGTTACGACATATTAGTATTGGAGTCGGCCTCTATCTATTCGTGTCAATCGGAATCGTTTGGTGGGATGATTTTGAATTTGATCGTCCGATCCGATTTGTTATTCCAATTCTATCTTTTATGATGGTAATCATTTTATTGGGGATGAAAAGGTTTTCGTCTACTAAACAAAAAAGGATATTTTTTGTTAGTGTAACGCTATTCATGATGCTTATCGCTAATACATTCCAATCCGCTAGACTGATGATTCCGCCAAAGGATAAAGTATTGGCAAGTGAGGCTGTCATGCAATCCGGACATTATAATTCTAAAGAGCAGCGTAATATACTTGAGAATTTGGAACAGAGGACAGATATAGAGAACTTTCGCATTGATTGGATGGTTCCAACAAGAAATAACACTCCTATTGTGCAAGATTATGATGGATTTAGTATTTACTCTAGTATTTTGAATCAGAACCTATTATTTTTTTACTATGATCGATTACAGATTAGTATGGAAGAAGAAAGTGTTAGCAGATATGATGGGATGGGAGATCGAACGAATTTATTAAGTATATTAAATGGACAGTTTTATATGCGGGATAAAGCGATTGAAAAAGTTCCTTATGGATTTAATAAGATTCTAGAAAGTGAAAACTACCATGTTTATGAAAATGAATGGTTACTTCCTAATTTTCGAAAAACTAATACTTTATTTTCAGAGGAGGAATTTATAAATCAGCCGATTCTGACAAGAGAACATGCCATGCTTAAAGGGGCAATTGTTGACAAGCAAAAATCAACTGATAGATTACCAGATTCAAAAGAAATTACGGATTATAATATCAAGTTAATCAATGCAAATTATGATGATAAAGCATTAGAAGTAAAAGAAGAAAACGGTGGTGTTGAAATCACGCTGACCGATTCAGTAGAAGCTGGAGATCTTTATCTTTCATTCTATTTGGAAGGGATTAAGAATAACGATAAATACGTGTTAAAAGTAAATGAGTTTCAAACCATTAGGAAAGAAGCGGATTCGATTTACAGAACTGGCTACAACGACTTGACGCTACGTGTAACCGCAAGTGACAAAATTCAAATCAAGCTGCCAAAAGGAACATACCAGCTCGAAGACTTCCATATTTTTCATGAGGACTATCAGTATTTAAAAAATGCCTATATCGAGTACGCTGATGAGCGCCTATCCATCAAATGGAACAATGGTCGGGTAGAAGGCGATGTCGTGAGCGAGGAAAAAGATGAATTAATTGTCACACCTATTCCATACGAAAAAGGCTGGCATTTACAAATAAATGGGAAGTATGTTCCAATGGAAAAGGTAAACTATGCTTTTATTGGAATTCCTTTAGAAGAGGGAATGAATGATATAAAAATGGTTTACCTGCCACCGTACTTTGGAATTAGTTGTTTATTATCTATAATTGGTGTTTCTTTGTTTTGGTATCTAGTGAGAAAGCGGAAGCGTAGAGTAAGTGATTCTAATAAAGAAACTTGATATTTACTTAATTTCTAGCTAACAAAAACAAAATATAAAAGGAAATAAAATTTAATTGAATAAGACGAGCAGTTGGAGAAGGTACTTGCAGCAATTGAGAAGACTAGAAAAGGAGATAACATTTGAATTTTACCGAATAGATTATGTATATAAAGCTATAAAGAGTAGAAGAGGCACAACAAATATTTTAATTCACTTGTTGTGCTATTTTATTGCTTATTGATATAAAACGCTTGCCTAATATATATGTTTCTTGACTTTTAGATAGCGTTATGTACTCCCTAAAGCTAATCCTCTGATTTTGCTTTCAGTATATCTTTTAAAGTCGAATGGATATTTTGTAAAGTTATTAAAATAAATCCGAGCATAACAAATGTGACGATTTCTCCAGTAAATATTGATAGTGCTGCTAATATCACAGCATATATAGCGTATAAAAAGTTATTCATGTGTAATCACCTTTCTATGCAACAATTTCATTTAATCGGTTATGCATTCCATTAAAAAGTCTTAAACCAATTTAAACATAAGAATATCATCCGCATATTCCATTTCATTTCATTTAATTTCTTTTATTTTCCTTCCTTCTTCGACAAATCCCATCTTCTAGTTTTCCTGTTCTGACAGTGATTTTTAGATTGTTATTCGTTACAGCCATAGACTGTTCTCCTTTTATCTATATCATCTTAATCTACAAGACTAGCTATTAATTCCGTATAAGTTGCTGCCCATTCAGAAAAGGCTAAAGAATCATCCCAAGTAGCCGTTTTCGTTGCCTTTCCATTGCCCCAATCCAAAACTCTCTGATGCAGCATATGAACTATTAAACGACTCTTTATGAAACCTTTATCTGTCCATCCTTCAAAATATTTGTTTAGCATGTGCCTGGCAATCTCCAATTCATCATGATTGAGGTAATAGGTCACCATTTTAATTAAATCCAAAACGGGGTCTGCAAAATAAGAATTCGTAAAATCAAAGACGCCACTAATGCCCCAGCCGTTTTTCTCTTTATTTACAAGGAAGTTTCCTGGCTTAAAATCTCCCATTACAAAAGTTGGTGAATCCAGTCGATGAAAGGATTCTCTAGATTCATTAAGCAATGTTCGAGCCCACTCCATATCTTCAGGAGTGATTGTTGAATACTTATTCGCATCTTCCAGCCAAAACATTATCCGCTCGAAAAGCCAGTCGGTATAGCTAGGCTTGAAAGGAATGCTTTCCATTGTATCTGTGTTAAGTTCACCGAAGTCAGCTACTTTCCATTTGTGTAAAGCAGACAACGTACTTACAATTGATTCAGCAATTTGTAATTTATTTTCATTCGTGAGTGTATTTTTCAGCAGTTCAGAATCGATATGCTCTCCCGTTAGGCATGGCATAAGGGCGTAACTCCAACCAAAAATCTCCTCCGATTCATCAATGATATAAGGGATTGGAACCGGCGTATCTGTCCTTTTCTCGATATTTTCAATAAAGAACTTTTCCTCTTTCAACTGCCCAGGATAAAGAGGATTTCCTTTCAAAATAAAATCCCCATTTGTAGAGGAAACGAGCATCGTTTGTCCCATTGCGCCTTGTTCTGTTTTTCTGGATGAAAGGAGAGTGCCTAAACTAAATTTATTAAGCATTGCTTGAAGCTGGGTAGGATGTATAGTACCAAGCTTTTGTGATGCAAAGATTATTTTAGCAGTCATGTTCATTCACCTATTATTTATTTCATTTAAATTTCTAAAGATGAAAGTTGTAATTGTGGATTCGTTACCAATTGTTGATAAACTTTATCCTTCCAGGTGTACCCCGTATTATCGAGTGCTTTGAATCGATTTATGTATTTATCTTTTGGAATGTGGCGCAACGACTTATTTAAACGCTCGTATTGTTTATCTATGAATTGACTTACTGATTCATCCCTGTTTAATAGTGTTCCATCCAAGTCAAAAATTACTGCTTTAATCACGTTTATCTCTTCCCCGCCATAAATTAATTAAATGTCCAGTTTCCTATTATCTGGCTTAATATAATTACTATCGCAATAACCGGTCCAACAATTAGAATGCCAGTCACAAACGACTTCAGCATGCCCCAAAGGATTGAAATGGGCTTACCATTCCTATCTAAATCATCAATCTTGCTATTTATTTCTTGGATTGATTTATTGATGGTTTTTAATTCTTCTAGTATCTGATTATGAAATTCATTAATCTGTTGCTCTGTATTCTTTTCCATTATAAGCTAGCTCCTTAGAACTGAATTTACAAATTCTGTTTTGACCTTCTCCTTAGACTGAGTAAAAGAACCGGCAGCTATTTTCCGTCCTTAATCTTTTTTCTTTCTGTACTTTACTCCCATCACGGCTATGAAGATGATAATTAATACAGCTATAATAGAAGAATCCACCGAACCACCTCCGTTTATTGTTCCTTATTCTCCAATGCACGAACTCTATTTTCCAATTCCGCAATCCTTTCCCGTAACTCATCTGTCGGCTTTTTCATACGTTGAGTCCATCCTCCTATGATGCCAAGTACAGCGATAATCACGATAATACCCCCTACTGCAAACATGAGGATGATTTCTATTTCACAGGCTCCTTTCGCTTGTATCTAATCGATTTCATATGTTTGATAATTTCAGTCTACCCGAAATACCGGAACAACGAAATACCTTCTGAATGAAAAAGCGAGGAAATGAATAGACTCCCTTAAGTTTTTCAAGTTGTTATCCTTCATCAGTTCACATTCACCCCCTATATCGGGTATAATTAGAAATAGAATGTAGAGGAGAATCTGTATCATGAGCTATCAAGCTTTATATCGCGTTTGGCGGCCTCAGGTCTTTGAGGACGTCGTTGGACAAACACATATCACACGTACCCTGAAGAATGCTATCCGTGAGCAGAAGTTTTCCCATGCGTATTTATTCACCGGACCTCGTGGAACAGGAAAAACGAGTGCAGCGAAGATTTTTGCAAAAACCATCAACTGTGAACATAATTCGGATGGAGAGCCATGCAATGAATGTAATGCATGTCTAGGGATTCAGGATGGATCGATCTCTGATATTATCGAGATTGATGCAGCATCGAACACGAGTGTCGATGATATCCGGGAAATCCGTGATAAAGTAAAATATGCACCGAGTGCCGTTTCCTATAAGGTTTATATTATTGATGAGGTCCATATGATCTCTGTGAATGCATTTAATGCGCTCTTAAAAACCTTGGAAGAGCCGCCGCAGCATGTTGTGTTTATTTTGGCGACGACCGAACCACATAAAATTCCACTGACGATTATTTCCCGATGTCAACGTTTCGATTTTAAACCAATATCCAATGAAGCTATTGTCGACCGGATGAAAACAATTGTTCAAACGGATGAACAGGACGTGACCGGGGAAGCACTGGATGCGATTGCTCGGACGGCAGAAGGTGGAATGCGTGATGCGTTAAGTATTCTTGACCAAGCTATTTCCTATAGCAGTGAAGAGGTCACCTTAGAAGATGTGCTCGCTGTAACAGGTGGGGTTTCCCAAGGAATTTTAACGGAAATTACAAATGTAATGGTTGAAAAAGATGTGCAGCATGCAATCAAGCTGCTTGATACGATCATCCAGGAAGGGAAAGACCCTGGACGCTTTGTATATGACCTCATCTACTTCATGCGCGACCTGTTGCTTTACAAGAGTAATCCAGACTTGGAAGGTATGCTTGAACGGGCCAGGGTTGATGAGGCATTCCAGAAATTAGCTGAGCTGACACCGATTGACTGGATTCAAGAAGCAATCACCCGTCTGAACACATGCCAGCAGGAAATCAAATGGAGCAACAGTCCGAAAGTATATATTGAAATTGCGATTTTAACGATTACGAATGGCTCTGGGGCCGCAGGGAACCAAGCTGCAGTGGCAAGTGATGAAGTGCTTCGGTTGACGGAGAAGCTTGCACAGCTTGAGAAGCAACTTGCCCGCATGAAGGAGCAGCCGCCGGTCGCTGCAAGCGAGCCAGCACCACAGCGGGAGCAAAGACGCACCCCATCCCGTAGCTCAAAGAGCAGCTTTAAAGTTCCAACCGAGCAGATTTATGCTGTTTTAAGGGCAGCGGAGAAGCAGGAGTTACGCCAAGTACAAGGAAACTGGGCGAACTTTTTAGAAAGGCTTAAAGGCACGAATGCCCCGGCCCATGCAACGATTCAGGACAGTAAGCCGGTGGCAGCTTCACCGGATGCACTAGTTGTTGCATTTAAATATGAGATTCACTGTAACCTCTTCCTCGATAACCGGGAATTGGTTGAATCCGTCCTCGCTAGTGTTGCTGGGAGACAGCTTCAAATTATTCCAATCCCTGAGGCAAATTGGCTCGAAGTCAGGCAGGCATTCCTCAATTCCCACCATGAAAAGGATGCGCATGAGGAGAATGAAGAAAAACAAAGTGATCCGCTCGTTGAAGAAGCGAGAAAACTTGTCGGTGATGATTTATTGGAAATAGAAGAGTAAGACTCTTTTTTTAAAAATATGAGAAATGATAATAAGGAGGTATTTCCATGAGAGGAAATATGAATAATATGATGAAGCAAATGCAGAAAATGCAAAAGAAAATGATGAAAGCACAAGAAGAATTACACGAGATGACGTTTGAAGCTTCTGCCGGTGGTGGTATGGTAACTGTAACGGCAAACGGTAAGAAAGAAGTTACAGATGTAGAAATTAAAGAAGAAGTAGTCGATCCAGATGATATCGAGATGCTGCAAGATTTAATCATCGCAGCAACGAATGATGTGCTGAAGCAAATCGATGAGAAAACAGAAGCAACGATGGGACAATTTACAAAAGGCTTAAATATGCCTGGCATGTTTTAATGGACGCGTTCCTGCGGGTAATTCCACTCGTATGAATCGCTCTCGGCTTGAAGTACTTGCTTTTACATGTTCGGCCAAGCGCCCAGCAGCTAGTAAACTTTAAGAACGTTGCTAAACGGGCGCTTGCGCCTTTGTATGAAGGACAGGTGCTTTTTGCCTTTATCGTTTAGGAGGCATAATGAATGTATTACCCAGAACCGATATCAAAGCTGATGGACAGCTTTATGAAACTGCCAGGAATTGGCCCGAAAACTGCTGTTCGTCTGGCTTTTTATGTGTTGAATATGAAAGACGATGATGTCTTGAACTTCGCGAACGCATTAGTGAATGCGAAACGCGAACTGACCCACTGCTCGATTTGCGGTCATATCACGGATAAAGAAATCTGTGCTGTCTGCTCGGATTCAAGTCGGGATGGGTCGATTATTTGTGTGGTGGAAGATCCAAAAGACGTTATCGCGATGGAAAAAATGAAGGAATACAATGGCAAATATCATGTTCTTCATGGTGCAATTTCGCCGATGGATGGAATTGGACCAGAAGATATCAATGTCCCTGATCTAATAAATCGCTTGAAAGATGAAGAGGTTGAGGAACTGATTCTGGCGACCAATGCCAATATAGAAGGGGAAGCAACTGCAATGTATATTTCCCGATTAGTGAAACCTTCTGGCATTCGTACGACGAGAATCGCCCACGGACTTCCGGTAGGCGGAGACTTGGAATATGCGGATGAAGTGACACTATCAAGAGCATTAGAAGGAAGAAGAGATTTATAAGATTTGGGTGAAGAACATGGCAAGGAAGTTGAAGAAGAAGCATGTGGATGCGGAATTACTTGATAGTATTTTTGCTTTAGAAAGGGAATGGAAGCAGATTCGTGAGCTTGGGACGAGAAGTATTGACCGTACCTTGGAAAGCAGAGCTGCAGAGCAAGCCGCCCAGGCGAAATACTTATACTTACTGCGCGAAGCAAGACGTCGTAAATTGAATGCATTACACGTGTAAAAAAATAGAACAGACGCCTGGACGTCTGTTTTTTTATTGTAATCCCACTAAGAGCGGGACAGTCTATTTAGTTTAGCGCGATATTCTTGATACAGCCAAATGACTAAAATAGAAAGTAAGATTACCGTCGTGAGTGGTATGATCCATAAGTTTTCTACTGCCAAATTCCAGCCAATTACCATAACAGCGATAGAAAGAACCGGTGACATGATGTAATAAGCTTTTGACTGATAAAACCAGCCATAAGGAAAGAAATGTGCCCCTGTAATAATTGCAAAAATAAAAACAGCTAATTCCGTGTTTGTCCCAATTGCCCAAATCAGAATAGGAAAATAGATAAATTGGGCGAAATTCAAAATCAATCCTAATGAGCTTAAAGGATTCCCCTCTAGTTTCCAATCCGCTTTAAGAAGTCCATTAAAAGCAATTGATAATGGAAACATAATCCCCGTCGCAAACAACATACCTATCGTTTTATAATATATCTCGAGATTCGTGAAAAAAATAACGGATATAATAATCCAAACAACTACCCCTGCTAATAGAAATCCAAGCCCATTCTTTCCCCTGATCGATAATTCACTTCTAATCTCCTCAAAATTCAAAAAAAAGCCCCCTTTTTCATCATCCGACACCCTAAGAATACCATCTTAATACAATAATTGGAATACTCTCTACACCTTTAACTTCTATATCTTTTTTCAACGCATATATATAAGATGACTGGGACATGGGGTCAGAGTGAGGCTGCTGAAAAACATATTTTGGAAATTATTTTTCCCACTTTGATAACCAAAATCGAGTGAAAACAGGTATCTATTCCCCACTTTCATAGGTTATTTTACATGAAATTTGGGAATCGGTTTCCATTCGCTTGAAATTAGTGTACTTTTTCAGCAGCCTCGGTCAGAGTAACTGTCCCACTTCAAGCAATAATTTCAGTGTCGGGGGAGTGTCTAAACATGAGTTCAACTTTAATCATTATCATTATGATTTCCGTTATCGTCTTACTACTCACTATCGGTGCGCCCGTCAAACCAATGAAAATACTTGGACAAGGGGCTGTCAAACTAGTAATCGGAGCTTTATTATTATTTTTTGTTAATGTATTCGGTGCAAACTTTGGTATCCATGTCCCAATCAATCTATTCACCGCACTTGTCTGCGGATTGCTCGGAATATTTGGTGTTGGATCCCTTGTCGCGATCCACCTTTTTATTCTATGAAACGAGGGACAACATGGGATCACAGAGCATTTGTCCCACTTTAGCTCGATATTTCTCTTCCTTCAGGCCACCAATATGCCCATTTTCATTATGAAAATAGCATTTTTCATCTTCCATGAATAAGATACATGAGATTAGGAGATACTATGCTCATGGAGGTGGGGAAATGGAAGCAAAGGCGCTGAAACATTGCGGAATCTGTGAGGAAGAGAAAGGGCAAGGTATTCATTTATATACGATGTTCATTTGCAGAGAATGTGAGTATAATATGATTCATACCGAGCCACGCGAAGAGAAATACCGTTACTATGTGAAAAAACTAAAAAATGTAAACCAGCAACAGTTATTTTCCTAGAGTCTTTGTTTTCGCAAAGGCTTTTTATTTTGTCCATATCTATAAACAGAAAGTTTTTGCAAGTTAGTTACCAGCATGATATTCTGGGTGAAAGTGTTATTTTTAACTTTTGGAATAATAATAATTGATATGTCCGTATGAAAATGGGGTGAGTCGATGAGGAAAATTTTACTTACGTTGATGATTATAATTACCGTACTTTTCGGATGTCAGAACAGCGCCACTGAAGAGCGGAATGATGGCGGTTTTCTCTGGAAAGTGGAAAATGAGGATACAACCGTTTATTTACAAGGTACTATTCATGTAGGGAACGAAGATTTTTTCCCGTTAAACGAACAAATAGAAGATGCTTATGAGGAATCTGATGTTGTTTTGCCTGAAATTAATTTAAATGAACTCGATGTCATGGAATCCCAATCCTTGATGATGGATCTCGCCATGTATGAAGAGGGTCAGACACTAGCTGATGATTTAACGGAAGATACGTTTGTTGCTTTGGAGGAAATCCTTAAAGAGAATGATATGGGCATCGAAATGGTTCAGCAGTTCAAACCTTGGTTCATGGAAATGTTGCTGATGCAATTTGCGCTTGAAGAATCAGAGTATAGTCCGGAATATGCGGTGGATCAATATTTTCTAGACCGAGCGGATGAAGATGAAAAAGAAATACGTGAGCTGGAAACATATGAAGATCAGCTCATGGTGCTATCAGGATTCTCCGAGGAATTACAACTTGAAATGCTGGAAGATGCAATTTTGAATTATGATGAGATGGTGGAAGATTTGGATGAAATCACCGCTTATTGGTTAAATGGAGCAACAGACGAATTAAGTGCCTCTGGTGAGGATGAGGAAAGCATTGAGGGTTATGAAGAATATATGGAAGAAATGAATACAAACCGTAATATCGGAATGGCAGATACGATTCTTGAAATACTTACAGAAGATAGCGGTCAAACGTATTTTGTCTTTGTTGGTGCAATGCATATGGTGGAGGATCCGAGCATTGTTTCGTTAATTGAAGAAGATGGTTATAAGGTTGAACATATTTATTAAGAAGTGGACTTCCCCTTTTAGATAGTTTTCTAAACAGGGGATTTTTCGTTGTTATGCAGGATTCTCATCTGTTAGTACGGATAGAATGATAATTAAATAAAGGTAAGGTCCCGTTGATTATCCTTCCTCTTCCACTTTCTGTTCTACCAAGCACTTTCCACCCCAGTCCCACTCTATGTTAAACTATACTTAACAGGAGGTACCCGCCAATGAAGCAGAAAAACATCCCTATTTTAAAAATGCTAGATAAATTTACTAAAAAAAACCCACTTTCTTTCCACGTTCCGGGACATAAAAATGGTACAATTTTTCCTGAGCAAGCACAGACATATTATGAGCACATCCTGAAGCTTGATGTAACCGAGCTTCCGGGTTTAGATGATTTGCATGCTCCTCAAGGCTCCATCGCTGAAGCGGAAAAGCTCGCTACTAAATTTTTCCAATCTGATCATACTTTTTTCTTGATTAACGGAAGTACGGTGGGCAACCTTGCGATGATTCTAGCAACCTGCAAGCAAGGAGATAAGGTCATCGTGCAGCGCAATTGTCATAAGTCCATTATGAATGGACTTGAACTTGCCGGTGTACGTCCCATCTTTATTGCACCGGATTACGATGCCAAAGTTCAGAGATTTACAAGTCCAGCGCTCAAAACTTTCGCAGACGCACTTTCGGAGCATCCGGATGCAGCAGCTGTTATCTTGACGTACCCAGATTATTTCGGGCGGACGTATAATATAAAAGCAATGATTGAACTCGCCCACAAAAACAACATCCCTGTTCTCGTCGATGAAGCACATGGAGTCCACTTTTCTCTAGGAAATCCATTTCCGTCGTCTTCCTTAACACTCGGTGCAGACGTCGTTGTTCACTCCGCCCATAAAACGGCTCCAGCAATGACGATGGCTTCTTATTTACATATAAAGTCAACACGTGTTACGAAAGAATGCTTAGCTTACAGATTACAAATGCTGCAATCAAGCAGTCCATCCTACCCGCTCATGGCTTCCCTGGATATCGCTCGCTATTTTCTTGCTAACCAAACGGAAGAATCGATCCAGCAAGCACTCACGGACGTGCAAGAAATTAAAGCACTATTCGCAGCTGAAACATACGATAAATGGGAACTTGTCCCGTCCAATGACCCAATTAAATTAACTATCCAGCTGAAAGATGGGTATACTGCAAAAGAAGCTGCCACGCTTTTTGAGGCGCAAGGCATCTACCCAGAGCTTGTGACGGAGCGGCAAATTCTTTTTATTTTCGGTCTTGCTTCATTCACTGAATGGAACCGCTTGAAAAAAGTCCTCGATTCTGTCAATGAAAAATTAAAAAACGAGCCAAATCATGCTACAATAGAGGTAGTAAATTTATTTACTAGCAAAAGGCAAGAATTAGCTTTGTCCTATAGAAAGATGGAAGGATTGGAACAGAAACTCATACCCCTTGAAGCAAGTAACGGGGAAATTGCCGCAGAGGCAGTCATTCCTTATCCGCCGGGAATCCCTTTCATATTAAAAGGAGAAATGGTGACCCACGAGCATATACGAGCAATCAGACAGCTTACCGTCCGTGGTGTACGAATTCAGCAGCGGAATGAAGGTATCCGTATTTTTAAGCAATAACCTGAAGGAGAAAAAGCAGTGAAGGGAAAATTCATAACATTTGAAGGTGTGGAAGGAGCGGGAAAGACATCCGTTCTCCATGCATTAACTGATAAATTAATTGACTTGGGCTATCAAGTTGTAGCAACAAGAGAACCGGGTGGCATTGATATAGCGGAACAAATCCGCTCAATCCTCCATGACCATGCGAATACGTCGATGGAGGAACGTACAGAAGCATTACTCTATGCAGCCGCCCGCAGACAGCATCTGGTAGAGAAAGTCCTTCCTGCACTTGACGAAGGAAAAGTTGTGCTCTGTGATCGTTTTATCGATTCCAGCCTCGCTTACCAAGGACATGCCCGAGGCCTTGGAATGGAGGAAGTATATCAGATTAATCAATTTGCCATTCAGGGCGTGATGCCGAATTTAACTTTATTATTTGATATCACTCCAAAAAAGGGATTAGAGCGAATTGCGGCGAATAAGAATAGAGAGAAGAACCGTTTGGATTTGGAGACAATAGCCTTCCATGAAAAAGTATATGAAGGTTATCAATTGCTTCAGGAGCAGTATCCAAACCGCATTAAAAAAATCAATGCCGACCAAGCCTTCCAAGATGTTGAGAGAAGTGCATTGGATTGTATTTTAGCTTATTTAAAATAAGAAGGGAGAGCAAACCAATGAAATTAATTTTTGCTGTGCTTCAAGACAAAGATTCCACCCGACTCGTTAATGCGCTGGCGGAAGAAGACTTCAAAACGACAAAACTTGCTTCAACAGGAGGATTTTTAAAAGAAGGTAATACGACTTTAATGATTGGTTGTAATGATGATGAAGTGGATACAGCTTTAGCTATCATTAAAGAAAATTGCTCCCAGCGTGAACAGATGGTTGCTCCAATTTCACCAATGGGAGGAAGCGCCGATTCTTATATCCCCAAGCCTGTTAAAGTTGAAGTCGGTGGCGCAACGGTCTTTGTCGTACCAATTGAATCATTTATCCAATTTTAAAGCACAAAAGCGGAAACGCCCTTACAGGCTAAGTACGCGATCGTCTTCGCAACGCCTGTACTAGCACATCCAGTAGTCGCAGCAACGTACAAACTTCTACTCTTCTCTTTGAGGTAAAGGAAATTCAGGCGATGATAGTGAGTTGATGTTGACTTTCACCACAAGGGTATAAGGGCGACTAAGCCTCACAAAAACCAAACGGCTAAGCCTTCTTTATCGATTGGAAGAGTGTGAAATTTAATAGTTGCTGGGCGATGGAGCTGGACGTGGCCATTGCTAGCCATTTTACTAATCCACAGCATTTTATATTAAAGTTCCTTAACTAACAGGAAACAAACATGGAAGGAGTGGAGAATGCATGAAAATCAGCCAGGAAATGAAATCACGTACAGAAATGAATATACCGAGGCCGATTCATACCGAGACCCAGTCCTTCCAAAAATTAGTTCAATCCGAATCTCAGAATCTGAAACAGCAAGAACTGCAGCAATTAATACAAAACATTTCAAAACAAGGCGAAAAATTAGCACATTACCGTACCATGCGAGAAGTTGTGAAATTCAAACGAATGATCAAAGGTTTTTTACAAGAAACGGTTTCGATCGGTTATAAACTGCAACACGGACACTCATTCAGTTTTGATGGCAGCAGTCGTAAGCTCACCATCATTAAGGAACTAGATGATAAGTTACTCGAACTGACAGATGAAGTGATGAATCAAGAAAAGAAGACAGTAGACATCCTTGACCTCATTGGTGAAATTAAGGGGTTACTGATTAACATATATACGTAATCTTAAAGGCGGAAGCGCTAGAAGATAAGGAAGGATACCCATGAACAACTGGTCTGAATTAGTAGAAATACAGCCTCTGGCAACTCAGATTCTCACAAACAGTATAACAAAAGGCCGAATTTCTCATGCGTATCTTTTACAAGGTGAACGGGGAACTGGGAAAGAGCAGATTGCCCTCGTCATGGCGAAGAGTCTCTTCTGTGAAAATAGACAAGGGACAGAGCCGTGTAACACCTGTAATAACTGCAGACGAATCACTTCTGGCAACCATCCGGACGTTCATTGGATCGAGCCAGAAGGTTTATCCATATCAAAGGAGCAAGTGCAGCATTTACAGAAGGAATTCTCCTATTCTGGGATGGAATCCAATCAAAAGGTGTATGTTGTTAAACATGCGGACCGGATGACGGTAAATGCAGCGAACAGTCTCCTGAAATTTTTAGAAGAACCGAGTAAGCAGACGACAGCAATGATGCTTACGGAAAACAGTGGGGCGATTCTTGCAACAATCCGCTCTCGTTGTCAGGTTATAGACTTAAAGCCGCTGAACCCCCTGCAGTTTCAGAAACAATTGGTTACAGAGGGAATGCGAGAGCAAGATGCAACCTTGATGAGCGCGCTGACGAATAATTTAGATGATGCGTTTCAGGTTGTGCAAGACGAATGGTTTGTGGAAGCAAGAAAGCTAGTGTTACAATTAATAGAAATGCTCACAACCAATCATGATAATGTTTATCTCTATCTCCACAGTAAATGGCTCACACATTTTAAAGAGAGAGAGGATCACGACCGAGGGCTTGATATCTTACTCCTCGCCCTGCGTGACGTCCTTTATTACCATATTGGGAATGAGGGTGCGATGACCGTTTTCAAACCGGCGGATGCATTACTCGAGAAGAGCTCGATGAAATTTTCACAACATCATTTATCGAAACTGCTTGATTACATCATCCAGGCAAAACGGAAACTCTCACAAAATGTCCAGCCTACATTAGTAATGGAGCAGCTCGTACTGCAAATGAAGAGGTGAAAAAAATAGAATGATAGAAGTAATTGGTGTCCGCTTTAAAAAGGCGGGTAAAATATATTATTTTGATCCAGGGATAGAACAGATTACACCGGACAGCTATGTGATTGTGGAAACAATTCGTGGCATTGAATTTGGGAAAGTCGTTATTGCAAGCAAGCAGGTGGATGAGGAAGATGTTGTACTTCCGCTTAAGAAAGTGATTCGAGTAGCAACCGATGAAGATAAACGTACGGTTGTTGAGAATCAGAAGCAAGCTCAAAAAGCAATGGAAGCCTGTTCTATAAAGGTGATAGAACATGAACTCGAGATGAATATGGTGGATGTAGAATATACATTTGACCGGAATAAAATCATCTTCTACTTCACTGCAGACGGCCGGATTGATTTCCGTAATCTTGTGAAAGACCTTGCATCCATGTTCAAGACAAGAATCGAACTACGGCAAATAGGTGTCCGTGACGAAGCGAAAATGCTTGGTGGTATTGGTCCATGTGGTCGGATGCTTTGCTGCTCGACATTTTTAGGTGACTTTGAGCCTGTATCGATTAAAATGGCAAAAGATCAGAACTTGTCTCTTAATCCAGCGAAGATTTCCGGATTATGCGGTCGCTTGATGTGTTGCCTGAAGTATGAAAATGACCATTATGAAGAAGCTAAAAGAGAACTGCCTGACTTTGGTGAAGCGATCAAGACGCCACACGGTAAAGGTAAAGTTGTCGGCTTAAATATCCTGGAAAAACTCGTACAAATTGAATTAAAAGAACAAGAACGTACGATTGAATATACATTAGATGAAATGATCGAAGAAGGAATGTTAGCGCAGGCCACAAAGTAGTGAAGAGGTGAGTGGGCGTGAATAATAGGGAAATATTTGACCAGGTTGCCGATATGGAAAAGCAAATTGGTGAACTATATGAACGACTTGGCGAATTAAAAGGGCAGCTAAGCAGTGTCCTTGAAGAAAACCATCGCCTGCAAGTAGAGAATCACAATTTGCGCAACCATTTGGAGCAAACGAATCAAGAAAAAGAAAAACAAAAGAAAAACAGTAAAGATGATGATACGAAAGAATACTTACCAGGAGAAGGCCGTGATAACCTTGCAAGGCTTTATGATGAAGGTTTTCACATTTGTAATTTAGAGTTTGGAAGTCCGCGGCAGAATGAAGATTGTATTTTTTGTCTGGATTTCTTTGCAAATAGAAAATAGTGTACTAGCCAAAAACTGTCCTATTATAAAAATAGGGCAGTTTTCTCACGGATTAACAGTCTGTAATATACAGTCCGTAAATCCCTGATTCTGTTCAACTAACATTCAGTAGGGGAAGGAAAGAAAACCCTTGCTGAATGAAGTTTCACTTTATTAAGGTGTTAGTATAGAAAGGATTCCAACATGGTAAAACTATACGATGATGAACGGCTCGATTACTTATTAGCCGACGAGTCGATGAAAATTATCCAAAGCCCGACAGCATTTGCCTTTTCGCTTGATGCGGTATTGCTCGCTCATTTTGCTAGTATCCCACTTAAGCGTGGTACAATCCTTGATTTGTGCACGGGAAATGCAGTGATTCCTTTACTCATGTCGAAGCGGAGTAATGCGAAAATTACAGGAGTGGAAATCCAAGAACGGATTTTTCAAATGGCAGAGCGCAGTATCGAATTCAATAATCTCGGGGAGCAGCTTTCCGTTATTCACGGTGATTTAAAAGAAATGCTGCCGGTGCTCGGTCATAGTAGCTTTGACGTTGTAACGTGTAACCCGCCTTATTTCCGTTCTCCGAAAGCAACAGAGCATAATGAAAATGAATACCTTACGATTGCCAGACATGAAGTCTACTGTACGTTAGAAGATGTTGTTAAAGCGTGTAAACTGCACGTCCGTCCAGGCGGGAAGGTAGCAATGGTTCACCGGCCGGGAAGGCTTGTTGATATCATTACGCTCTTCCGGCAAAATAAAATAGAACCAAAGCGAATCCAGTTTGTTTACCCGAAGCATGGGAAAGAAGCGAACATGCTGTTAGTTGAAGGAATACGTGACGGGAAGTCGGACATCAAAATTCTTCCTCCTCTATATATTTACCGTGGTGACGGGAGCTATACGGAGGAAGCTAGGAGCATTATCTATGGCTAACACGCATCTTGTTTATATGTTGAAATGTAAGGATAATACATTATATACAGGTTATACAAATAATCTTTCCCACCGGGTCATGATGCATGAATCGGGGAAAGGAGCAAAGTATACCCGCGGCCGGGGTCCATTTGAAGTTGTCCATATAGAAGATTTTCCGACAAAGGAAGAAGCGTTACGACGTGAATATGAGATCAAGCAGCTCTCGCGTGCTGAAAAGGAAGAATTAATCGGTGCTAAAAGAAAGAAGTGTGTGCGGAAATGATGATCCAAAAGAGCTTTGCAAATGAAACAGAAGGCGCCATTATTCTCGTTCCGACACCGATCGGGAATCTGGAGGATATTACGTATCGTGCGTTAAATACGTTAAAGACAGCGACTGTCATTGCGGCAGAAGATACGCGGAATACGAAGAAACTTTTAAATTACTTTGAAATTACGACCCCATTAACAAGCTATCACGAGCATACTAGAAATGAGAAAATAGAAAAGCTGATCAACAAAGCGGAAAGTGGAGCACAAATCGCTGTTGTAAGTGATGCAGGTATGCCGGCCATTTCTGATCCCGGTACAGATATTGTCAAGGCTGCATTAGAACGGGATATCAAAGTCATTGTCCTGCCAGGAGCAAACGCCGCCCTTAGTGCCCTTGTTGGTTCCGGCCTCTCGACAGATGAGTTTTACTTTTACGGATTTTTGCCACGGAAAAAGAAAGAAAAGGTCGAGGTTTTGGACAGGTTAAAGTCCATTCCGGCGTCGCTTCTCTTCTACGAATCACCGTTCCGTGTAAAGGATACTGTAAATGTTCTACATGAAACATTAGGCGACCGGAAGATCACATTAGCCCGCGAACTTACGAAACGCTTTGAAGAATATATCCGCGGAACAATAGAAGAGGTGCTCACTTGGGTGGAAACAAATGAATTGAAGGGTGAGTTTGTCATTGTTGTTGAAGGAGCAAATGAAGATGACGCGCAAGCTGCTGCTGATTGGTGGATTGATCTCGAGATGAAGGAACATGTAGAGCATTATATGGATCAGGAAGGATTATCAAGTAAAGAGGCTATTAAGCAAACGGCGGTGGATCGCGGTGTTCCGAAACGGGAGGTCTACCAAAATTATCATATTCGGAATTAGCGCCACACAAAAATAAAACTGGGTGCATGATTCAACCCAGTTCATTTAATTTTAGAGTTATGGTGAAACTATCTCCCATGTTGGGTGAACAATTAATTTACTAAGCGGGATTCAATTTCTTGAATTAACGCAGCAGCACCGTCTTTACTAAGGATGAGCTTGCCACCTGCGAGAAGTAAGTTATCATCGGATACTTCACCAGTAATATGGCATGCCATCCGAGATTCATACTTCCGTAAAATAATTTTGTCATCATCCACATAAATTTCAATTGGATCTTTCTCGTGGATGTCCAGTGTGCGTCTTAATTCAATTGGGATTACGACTCTCCCAAGTTCATCGACTTTGCGAACAATTCCAGTAGATTTCATATTTTTTATCCTCCCCAGATAATGTTGGAAACGGCACTCTTTATATGTATGCTGCCAATTTCCTTGTTTTTCTTTATCTAAATAATTGCAGATGTTTTATATTTGTCTATATATTCCGCAATTACTGATAACTTAAGTTAAATTTTAAAATGCAATTCATAACATCTACTTAGCAATAGAATAACAACATCACTAAATAATGTCAATTTTATTTCTCAAAATATTCATTAGTTAGAAAATTAATGATTCAATTTGTCGAAAACAATCTTTTGCATGCTAAAGAAAGTTATAACGCCATAAAGTTTAGCTATCATAATAGCTTGATAATCACGTCCAGCTCCAGCGCCCAGCGACTAGCGAGACTTCCTTCACCTCCGTGCGATAAAGAAGACTTGCCGATTGGCTTTGCCAGAGGCTTAGTCGCACTTATACCCTTGCGGTGAAAGTCAACATCAGCTCCCTTTGGTCGCTATGTTTCCTTTATCTCCTACGGGAAAATAGGAAGTTCGATTAAGATCGCCACGTCCTGTGGCAACATCGAACTACCTCCCGTCCTGGGAGGCACAGTCCGTACGTCGCTAAACGGGCGCTTACGCTTTTGTTCCATTTGGCAAATTCTTATATAATCGTTACAATAGATTTTAGGTATAATGATACTAATGAGGAGGTTCACCATGGGTAATTCGAAAAACACCTTTTATATAACAACACCCATTTATTATCCAAGTGGAAAGCTACATATCGGTAACGCTTATTCCACGATTGCCTGTGACGTTATGGCGCGGTATAAACGAATGACCGGCTATGATGTGTTCTATCTTACAGGAAGTGATGAACACGGGCAAAAGATTGAGCAGAAAGCGGAAGAGTTGAATGTTTCGCCGCAAGCCTACGTGGACGAAATGGCAGAAGGAATGAAGAAGCTTTGGAAGCTGCTCGAAATTAGCAATGATAAATTCATCCGTACGACCGAGCCGACTCACAAAAAAATTGTTCAGGATATCTTTGAACGTTTCCTTGAACAAGGTGATATTTATCTTGATGAGTATGAAGGCTGGTATTCGATTCCGGATGAAACGTTCTATACAGAAACACAATTAGTCGATGTAGAACATGATAAAAACGGGAATGTTATTGCTGGTAAATCCCCAGACAGTGGACATCCAGTAGAACTGATCAAAGAGGAATCGTACTTCTTCAAGATGAGCAAGTATGCAGATCGTTTACTTGAACATTACGAAACACATCCTGAATTCATCCAACCAGAATCCCGTAAAAATGAAATGATCAATAACTTCATTAAACCGGGACTGGAAGACTTAGCAGTCTCTCGTACTGTATTTTCTTGGGGGATTCCAGTACCGAGCAATCCGAAGCATGTTGTGTATGTATGGATTGACGCTCTGGCGAACTATATTACCGCACTTGGTTACGGTACGGAAAATGATGAGTTGTTCAATAAATACTGGCCGGCAGATGTCCATATGGTTGGGAAGGAAATTGTACGCTTCCATACCATTTACTGGCCGATTATGCTAATAGCTCTTGATTTGCCACTGCCGAAGAAAATTTTTGGTCATGGCTGGCTCTTAATGAAAGACGGAAAAATGTCGAAGTCGAAAGGAAATGTCGTCTATCCGGAAATGCTTGTTGAACGCTATGGTTTAGATGCATTGCGCTACTACTTAATGCGTGAAGTTGCGTTCGGAAGCGATGGCGTCTTTACTCCGGAAGATTTCGTCTCCCGTGTTAACTTTGACTTGGCAAATGACCTCGGAAACTTACTGAATCGTACAGTCGCCATGATTAATAAATATTTAGACGGACAAGTTCCAAGCTACAAAGGAAATATTACGGCTTTTGATGAGGACTTAAAACAAACAGCTGCAGAAACGATTACAGATTACCAGAAAGAAATGGAGAAAATGCAATTTAGTAGTGCACTCACGCATGTATGGCGCCTCATCTCTCGAGCGAATAAATATATTGATGAAACCGAGCCATGGAAGATTGCGAAAGAGGAAGACAAACAAGCAGAACTTGCAAGTATTATGGTACATTTGGCAGAAAGCTTGCGGATTGCTGCATCCCTACTGCAACCGTTCCTAACACATGCACCGAAGAAAATTTTCGAACAGCTCGGCCTAGATACAGATATGGCGGGGAACTGGGAAGATGTTCAATTTGGGAACTTCCCTGAAAATGTTACAGTCGTTAAGAAGGGTACTCCAATCTTCCCGCGTCTTGAAGCAGAGGAAGAAGCAGAATACATTCGTTCCCAAATGGCTGGGGGCGCTGCTAGTGAAGAAGAATGGAACCCAGAAGAAACCGAACTCGTTTCCAGTAAAGAGAAACAGATTAAAATTGACCAATTTGACCGCGTAGAACTAAAGGTTGCGGAAGTGATCGAATGCTCTAAAGTGGAAGGTGCGGATAAATTGCTGAAATTCCGACTCGATGCGGGCGATAAAGCACATCGTCAGATTCTTTCTGGGATTGCGGAGCATTATCCGAATCCGGAAGAATTAATTGGTAAAAAGGTAGTAATTGTCGCGAACTTAAAACCACGTAAGATGCGCGGAGAAGTGAGCCAAGGTATGATTCTATCTGCAGAATCTGATGGAAAACTTACAGTTGTTGAAGCACCGCAAGACGTGCCGAATGGTTCATTAATTTCGTAAACGGATAAAAAAGAATTACCCTGCTATATGGAGCAGGGTTTTCTTTATATATGAAGGAGCTGAACAAATGTTATTTGATACACATGTCCACATGAATGCTTGGCAATTTAAAGAAGACCGCGAAGAAACAATCCAGCGTGCCTTTGATGCAGGGGTTACGCATATGACCGTTGTTGGCTTTGACCATGAAACGATTCCTCTTGCGATTGAAATAGCGGAACAATATGAGACGATTTATGCGGCAATCGGCTGGCATCCAGTTGACGCGATTGATATGACGGATAAAGAATTAGCTTGGATAGAAGAGTTGTCCGAGCATCCGAAAGTCGTTGCAATCGGTGAAATGGGGCTTGATTATCACTGGGATAAATCACCGAAAGACGTTCAGGCTGACGTGTTCCGGGAACAGATTCGCTTGGCGAAAAGGTTGGACATGCCGATTATAATCCATAACCGGGAAGCGACGGAAGATATTATTCAAATTCTTGAAGAAGAAAAAGCCCATACGGTTGGCGGAATTATGCACTGTTACAATGATTCGGTACAATATGTCCAGCGCTGTTTAGATATGAATTTTTATATTTCTTTAGGTGGTCCGGTAACATTTAAAAATGCCCCGCTGCCAAAAGAAGTGGCAAAGGAAGTGCCACTGGATCGCTTATTGATTGAAACCGATGCCCCGTATCTTGCACCACATCCAACTCGCGGGAAACGCAACGAGCCTGCTTACGTCAAACTTGTAGCAGAGAAAATTGCGGAGCTTCGAGAAATAACATTAGAAGAAGTTGCTGAAGCGACGACGAAAAATGCATTTAACGTTTATAATATTGAAGCGAAATAAAAATGGGATAGATGGAGAAATCATCTCTATCTGTTCCACTTTTTTTATTCGACATTTTGATACAGATCTATCACTTTGTTAATAAAACTTTTCGTAGCAGGTGATGCTTGATCCGTGTGGGCGATGCCGATTATCCGGTATGCTTCTTTTTCAAATTCAAGCGGGATGATCTGATGCCAGTAATGCTTTAATACGAGTCCTGGTCGGATACTGATCCCGATATTCGCTTCGACGAGGGCAAAAATCGAATGATCATCCGAAATTTTATATTTCATATTCGGCTCAATGTGATGCCGCTGGAATAATTCATGGATTTCATTGTCCCAGCCTACTTCCGGCTGGATCAACGGATATTCCTCCAGTTGACTCATCTTTATTTTTTTCTGTTTGTGCAAGGGGCTTGCTTTTGAAACGATACAATATAACGGGTCTTTTTTTAGGGAGATAAATTCAATATTTTTATTTGCCGGTTTCGTTGTAAAACAGCAATCCAGTTCCCCCGCGATTACCCTGTCTTCGAGCCCGTCAAAATCATCTTCAACAAATTCAATGGAAATACCTGGATAGCTCTGTTTGAAAGCTTTAAAAATTGTCGGCATCCAGTTCGTCGTAACACTTGAAAAGGTCCCGACCTTGATACAGCCTGTCTCCATTCCGACTAATGCGGCAGCCTCTTCGAATAAGATATTATTCATATTAATGATTTTCCGCGTATATTCGTAAAATTTCTCTCCTTCTCTTGTCAAATTGATTCCAGAACGATTACGGACCAACAGACGGAATCCAAGTTCATCTTCCAAGCTTTTAATAGCATGGCTGACCGTTGACTGGGTGAGGTTCAGTTCCTCTCCAGCCTTTGTAATATTTTCTATGGCTACGACTTTATTAAAAATTTCATACCGTTGAATCGTCACGGTAACCCCTCCATCATGAAAGTAATTAATGGTATAGTTAAAATAAATTTGTTTTGTTAATCAGTCTCTGTTTAAATTAAAATTAAGTCAAGTAAAGGATGTGAGACTTTTATGAAAAAGAGAATCGTAGATATCATTTTTCTTACTATAGGTTCACTGATATTCGCACTCTCCATTAATCTTTTCGTCATACCGAATGAACTCGGTGAAGGGGGCGTAACCGGGTTAACGATTATATTTTATTACATGTTCGAATGGTCACCGGGACTTGTTAACCTCATATTAAACTCACTTTTACTGCTCGTAGGTTACCGATTCTTAGGAAAAACGACAACCGTTTATACGATTATTACGGTACTCTTCTTTTCGCTATTTTTACATCTGACAGAAGGCTGGAATGTTGCTTCAGATGAGATTATTATTAACGCGATATTTGGCGGTGTCTTTGCTGGTGTGGGGATCGGTTTAATTATTAGGGTTGGCGGTACGACTGCGGGTACGGCAATTTTAGCTAGTATCACAAATAAATATTTAGGCTGGAGTATCAGTTATGGCTTGCTATTCTTTGATTTAATTGTTGTCATGGGATCTTACTTTATCATCGGAATAGAGAAAGTGATGTTGACCGTTCTGATGCTCTATATCGGAACAAAAGTAATGGAGTTCATTATTGAGGGGTTGAATCCGAAAAAAGCTGCTACAATCATAACTAAGAACCCGGATGAAATTGCAGAACAAGTAAACTTATTAATCGGCAGAGGTGTTACCGTTTTTTCAGGACATGGATATTATACGAAAGACTCGAAGGAAATCCTATATATCATTATTAGCAAACAAGAAGTGATTAAATTAAAGAGAATTGTAAAAGAAAAGGATCAAGATGCGTTCGTTGCAATCCATGATGTGCGAGATGTGTTTGGCGAAGGGTTTATGGATATTTCAAAAACATAGTAAACGTAGGAAAGAATGATTGGAATGTATAAAGGGTATTTAATTGACTTGGATGGTACTGCTTACCGTGGAACAGAAGTCATTCAAGAAACACTAGAATTTGTAAAAAAACTACATGAGAGAGGAATTCCTTATTTGTTTTTAACAAATAATTCGACAAAAACACCGCAAATGGTCGTGAAAGTATTAGAGTCATTTGGCTATCCGGTTACGAAAGAACAGATTTATACATCTTCCCTGGCCACTGCTCAGTATGTGTCTGATTTGAACCCGAATGCAAGAATTTATATGATTGGTGAAATTGGTCTCAAGCAAGCACTGACTGAGAAAGGGTTGATTCTCGTGGAGCAAGGAGAAGAAGCTGAGTATGTTGTATTCGGACTTGACCGCGAAATAAATTATGAAAAATACTTTCAAGCCTGCTTAGCAATCAATAATGGCGCAACTTATGTTGTAACGAATGGAGACCTGGCTCTCCCGACAGAGCGGGGGTTAATGCCAGGAAATGGTGCGATGGCATCTGTTATTAGCGTTTCTACAGGGGTAAAGCCTATTTTTATTGGGAAACCTAATATTACGATTATGGAGAAGGCATTAGACCTGATAGGTCTTTCTAAAGATGATGTCGCGATGATTGGGGATAATTATTTCACCGATATTTTAGCAGGGATTCACGCCGGGATTCCAACGATTTACATCGAAGGCGGTTTTTCAAAACGAGATGATGTTTTGACTTATGATAAGCAGCCTACTCATATATTGAAAGATTTATCGGAATTTGAAATTTAGCAAGTTTAAATCTTAGAAATGGCAGGTTAGCTTTAAAGATTGCAAGAAGAAGCAATTTTTGCCAAAGAAGCGGGATTAACAATGCTGAAGCGAATCGGTAAACCGAATGACGTACTAGGCGCTATTGTATTTCTGGCATATCGGATGAATCATCTTATATAAATAAACCAAGAACAGCCGCGATTTCAGTCATGAGAGGTTCATAACAGGTACACATCTCTTTATTGATGGGGGCTATTCTGTAATCTAAATAAAAAGGCTGGGATTCGTTATATCCCAGCCTTTTTCCGTGTGTTCTCCGATATTTCCTCTAATAAGAAAAATTCTCTGTAAAACCGTGTCGAAACTCCTTCATTTCTGTTATATAAATGTAAACAATGTCTTATTTCCAGAAACATCCATTACCTGGTAAGCTAGATTTTACATGCTAAATACTATTATACTGAATAAATAGATAATTTCGTAACCCTTGTATACCAAGCGATTAGAGGCTATGAAATATATTTACAATCGAACTGTAATTGAATTGTAATTTGATTGTAAACGGAATAGCTTTGACTTTACATATACGTATTAATATAATCGGTTTCGTACAAGGAGGCAGGAGCATGAAAATTTTTCATAAGCTTATGCTAGCATCAAAAGCGAAAATGGTTCTTTCGAGTATTGGTGTTTTAGCACTTGTTTTATTTACGAGCTTACTAGTAGTCGAAGCAACAAAAAAAGAAGTAATCATCGTAGACAATGGAGAAGAACAAGTTGTAAACACCCACAAAAACACGGTGGCAGAGCTATTTTCAGAAGTGGGAATTACAGTTGGTGCCCATGATGAACTATCACACAAGGAAGAAGCACCAATTGAAAACGGAATGACAATCGATTATAAGACAGCGCGTCAGGTAACCGTTACAATCGACGGGGAGCCTGAGAGTTTCTATACAACAGAAGATACCGTATTAGCATTTTTAAAACAGCAGGATCTGACCTTCTCCGAGCATGACGAGGTATCCCATGCAGATGGAGATTCAATTGAGAATGGCCTGGAAATCAATGTGAAGAAGGCATTTGATGTTACAGTAGTTGATGGCGGTAAGGAGTTAACCATTCCTGCCACTGGTGGCACGGTAGAAGAATTGCTAGCGGAGAATAATATCGAATTGAATGATGCTGATAAGGTTAATCCGGCATTAGACAAAAAGATAAAGAAGGACACAACCGTTGATATCACTCGTGTGACAACAGAGACGGTAGAAAAAGAAGAAGCAGTTGCTTTTGAAACGGAAAAACAAGAAGACGCTACACTGCAAAAAGGAGAAGAAAAGGTCATTACCCAAGGGGAAGAAGGCCAAGTTGTAAAGAAGTATAAGATTACAAAAGAAAATGGGGAAGAAGTTTCCCGGGAAATAATTGAAGAAGAAGTGACGAAAGAGAGTAAGGATCGCGTAGTAGCGATTGGTACGAAAGAGCCTGTCCAAGAGGCAGATCCAGGGCTTGTTACACTTTCAAGCAAATCTGACAAGTCACAGGGTGGCGGAAAAACGTTAACAGTAACTGCAAGTGCATTCACTGCTTCCTGTAGCGGCTGTTCTGGTGTCACGTCTACTGGAATCAATTTAAAGGCGAACCCTAATCAGAAGGTAATCGCAGTGGATCCAAATGTCATTCCACTTGGAACGAGAGTATGGGTGGAAGGCTACGGGGAAGCTGTAGCAGGAGACACTGGCGGTGCAATCCGTGGTAAACGTATTGATGTGCATGTGCCAAATAAGGGTGCAGCATATGATTGGGGAGTACGCACGGTACAAGTGAAAATTATGAACTAATAGAGGCTGTTCAAAAAGTCCGGTAAAAATGCCGCTTCGTGAAAGGGAGGTTCTACTAAGACGGTCCACGTCCTGTGGACAACTTAGAACTCACCACCTCGAAATTCTCGGTCCTTTTTGAACACATATTAATACTTATTTTAGTAATTACGCTCTTCTCATGGTAAAATCATGGGAAGAGCTTTATTTACGTGGAGGGCAAGTTTTGAAGATAAAAGAAATCATCGTCGTGGAAGGAAGAGACGACACAGCTAAAATTAATCAGGCAATCCAGGCAGATACGATTGAGACGAACGGTTCGGCGGTTAATAAAGAAATCATTAGCCGGATTCGCCACGCGCAAGAAAAGCGGGGCGTCATTATTTTTACCGATCCCGACTATCCCGGCCAGCGTATTCGTCACATCATAGATCAATCCGTTCCCGGTTGTAAGCATGCATTTCTTACTCAGGACGAGGCAAGGGCGAAAAATCCGCATAACAGGAGTTTAGGCATTGAACACGCCAGCCCGGAAATAATAAGAGAAGCACTGCGTAAAGTATATGAACTCACCGAGGAAACACGAGGAGAAATCACAAAAGAAGATCTTCTCACCCATCGTCTCATCGGTGTAAGGGAAGCAAGTGAACGCAGAAAACAGCTAGGTGAACAGTTGAAAATTGGTCATACGAACGGGAAACAATTATTGAAACGATTAAATCAGTTCCAGATTACCAAAGAAGATTTCGAAGCGGCAGTAAAAGCCATCCAGCAGGAGGATTGACATGTCAACCAAATATATCGCAACCCCATCGAAGACGAAAGAAATTTTGAAAAAATATGCTTTTGCTTTCAAAAAGAGTTTAGGCCAGAATTTTATTATCGATGTAAACATCTTACAAAATATATTAAAGCATGCAGATGTTAATAAAGAGTCGGGTGTCATTGAAATCGGGCCGGGAATCGGCGCTTTGACCGAACAGCTTGCCATTCATGCGGACAAGGTCGTCGCGTTTGAAATCGACCAGCGCCTGCTGCCGATTTTAGAGGATACATTAGAAACCTATCCCAATATCGAGATTATCCATCAGGATATATTAGAAGCAGATGTCACTGAAGTAATAAGACAGCAGTTTAAAGAAAATCAGCCAATCCATATCGTTGCAAATCTGCCGTATTATATTACGACACCGATTCTTTTGAAACTTCTCCATGACCGGTTGCCGGTTGAAAGTATTACCGTTATGATCCAAAAAGAAGTGGCAGAACGGATGGCAGCTGAACCAAATAGTAAAAGTTATGGTTCCTTAACAATTGCGGTTCAATATTATACGAATGCAGAAGTCGTTATGACTGTACCGAAGACAGTGTTTAATCCGCAGCCGAATGTTGATTCCGGTATTTTGAAGTTGGAGTTACGTAAAGAGCCGCCAGTCCATGTAGCGGATGAGGAATTCTTTTTCCGAATCGTTAAGGCGAGTTTTGCCCAGCGGAGGAAGACGTTACGAAATAATATAGCAAACCTTTTCTCGGATATGAATAAGACGGAGATTCAGGAAATAATGGACCGGGCGGGAATAGATGGCGAAAGACGCGGTGAATCCTTAAGTATGGAGGAATTCGCAGAGCTTGCGAATGTGTTTTATAAAGAAATAAACGAATGAATTGACGGCAAGGTGCACCTGAAGCATCCTGCCGTCTTTTCATTCCTGGAATAATTTGGTTACAACTTCAAGGAAACGTTTTGTAGCGTGAGATACATTTGTTGCTGTCGCCAAGGCGATCGTACGATAGACATCACCTGCAAAGGGCAACGTTTTAATAGCGTTATGCTGTTGTTGTAGAACGATCCCAGGTCTGATATTAATTCCCAAATTCGCTTGAACAAGCGCAATAATTGATTGGTCATCTGATACTTCATACGCAACAAGCGGGCTGATTTGATGTTTGGAAAAGAGTTCATCCACTTCCAGATCCCAACCGGCTTTCGGTTTAATTAATGGATACTTTTCAATCTGTTTCACTTTTACTTGCTGTTGGATGTTATCCTAGCAGCTCAGCAACTGGAGGCAGAAGGAGCCCGCGCAATCTCAGGTGCATGCGGATTTTTTGGAAATTTCCAATAACAGGAAGCGAATGCAGTTGACATTCCTGTATTTCTTCTCCGCTAGTACTGCCTTTATCGAAACGACTCTCTCTCAAATTTATAAGGTGAAGCAGGATGGTCAGTATAGAGGGGGGACACCTTATTTTATTAGTAAGGGATTGAATAAGAATTGGTTTGCTGCGATTTTTGCGGTCGTAACGATGATTTCCATGACGGTACTTGTTCCAGGAATTCAGGCGAATACCATCGCGCTTTCATTGGATGATGCGTTCGGAATCAATCCGCTCTTTACAGCAACTTTTACTGTTATTTTAATGGCTGCTGTTATCTTCGGAGGTGTGAAGCGGATTGCAAAGACCGCTGAAATCATCGTTCCTGTGATGGCGATAGGTTATATTTTGCTTTGCGTCCTTATTTTAGTCGTTAATTTTACAGAAATTCCTCATGTCATATCGCTCATCTTTTCCAGTGCGTTGAACCGAGAGTCTACATTTGGTGAAATTATCGGATCGGCCATTGCCTGGGGAGTTCAACGAGGGGCGTTTTCGAATGCTGCCGGCTTTGGTAGTGAAACGTTTGAAACGGGGGCTGCGGAAGTTTCTCACCCTGTAAAACAAGGATTAGTGCAAGCGCTCTCTGTCTATATCACAACACTAATCATTTGTTCGGCAACAGCATTTATGGTCATCACAACCGGGATGTATAACGTGCAATTATCGGACGGAACAATGGTTGCGGACAATATCGGAACGGTTGAGGCTGGTGCTAGTAATGTCCAGCTTGCGGTAGAATCATTTGTATCCGGACTTGGTGCGCCATTTGTAGCAATTGCTATCTTCTTCTTTGCTTTTACAAGTTTGATAACATATTCCTATAAAGCAGAGATAAGCCTTGCCTTCATGAATCGGAATAGGGAAAATAAAATCACATGGCCATTAACCGTTTTAAAGTTCGGCCTGCTGATTGCTGTTTTTTATAACAGTATCAATTCGGCGTCCTTAGCTTAGGGACTAGGTGATTTAGGTTTTGGGATCATGGCTTGGCTGAATATGATAGCGCCTGCTTTTCTAACGAAGCCAGCGATATTAGCGCTGAAAGATTATGAAACACAAAGAAAAGCTGGAAAAGACCCTGTGTTTGATGCGAAGGCAGCTGCAATTGCCAGTGCTGACTTTTGGGAGTGGCCGCCTGAGGAAAATGAAAAAGAAGGTAAGAAAGATCAAGTGGAAAGAGAACAACGTATTGTTTAGATTGATAGATGTGAAAAGAAGTGTATGGATGTGACCGGTAAAAATAGGTCACATCCCATTTTAATTTACTTTATTACCCAACAATGCATAAGCCCCAATCGCAAGCTCTATTGCCTGCCGATTCGTCGGCTTCATAAAATCTTCTCCCATTAGCTCTTCAATCTTTTCCAAGCGATGATATAATGTTTGTCTCACAATGGAGAGTCTTTCGGACGTTTCCTTCTTAGATCCCATCGTTTCCAAGTACACAGCAAGTGTGAGCAGTAAATCATTTTTTGTTTGTCGTGAATGGTCCAGCAGCGGTTCTAAGTAATCGAAGACATAAGCTTCCAATTCATGCTTAGGGAGATTCATCAACAACCGATAAATCCCAATATCCTCAAAGAACAAAATATCTAGAATATCCATCTTTTGAATCGCTAGTACCGCATTTGCTTCAGCGTAACACTTATTTAGTTTTGCATAATCCTTCTGCAGACTGCTAATACCGATATAAGAATTTTTCCCACGGAATATATTATCTTTGTTGCTTTTCTTAATCGCCTCGCTAATTATCGTGAAAATGTCGATATCACTATTTGCGTAGCTACTCTTATAGTAAGAAGCAATCACCGCAATATTATTCTTCGTAATGGAAATAGCGGGAAAGAAATTATGTCTTTTAAAAATCGACCGGAGAATAATTGATTGCTGGAGCTTTATCTCTTCCCAATCTTCATCTCTCATTTCCTTATGATAGGAACTATTCTCAATCATAATTAATCTATAATAAAGATTCTCAGCGGGAGCAGGTAAAAACTTTAATGCTGCGGTGGATTCATATTCTTCTCCGTGCAATAACTGTTGCACCAAATTCTCTTCTTGATTCTGTTTTCTTTCCTCGATTGTTTTATTCCTTAGCATGATTTGTGCAATCGCCAGCGTCGCCCGGTCGATGATGGAGAAAGAGAACTCATCTAATGCTGCGCTCCGTTCTTGGATATATAGATCCCCCCAAGAAGACCCGAGTCCTTTAATCGGGAAAACAGTGTAATAGTCATCGTGAAAGAGAACTTCGTGATAAGGTTCAACTTCTCTCTCTGTATCAATCAGAGAAAGAATTGTTTCTGCCTGTTCCTTATTTTTAAGCGGATAGTAAAATAATTGTTTGTCATCTGAAACGAGTACTACATCCAGATTGAAAGATTCGTGTAGTTTCTTTAATATTTTTAAAACCCCGTTCGGTTCCAAAGACAATTCGTTAAACACATTAGAAAGATCATGGAGATACTTGAGCTGTTCGTGGTGACTGTTAATGAGGATTGTGTGTAAATCCTGGGTGATATCTACAAATTTCACAACATCTCTAAATATAATAATAGGAAAGTCATGTTCATTAGCGAATGCAATAATAACCGGTTCGATCTCCTGCACATGTGTCCCAAGTTCGATACAGAGCGCAGCAACTTCCAGTTCAATTAATTTCTTTAACTTAGGGATACCTTCTTTGGAATCGAGCGGCATATTAGAGCCAGTTGTTAAAATCAGTTCTCCGCCGTTGATAAAAGAATCGAACGCTTCCATTTCCAGAATATGTGTCCATGTAATCTCCCTGCCTACTCCATTTCCACCAGTAATTAACGTTGCATTCTTAAATAACCTTCGCTTTAAGATGTCTTTTACCGTTACTTTAAAATTCTCCATCCGTTTCCCTCCAAACTGTAAAATAAAATCTTAAAACATTTTACTTTATGTAAGATGCTATTATTTTCGGAACAATGTAAACTTAATTATGGGATGGCACCCGAGTTATGTCAATACTAGTAATAAAGTCAATTGATGATACTACTTTAAACACAACAAGAAATACAGACTATACATTTCGTCAAAAAATATTTTATCTTGGAAGGGAGACATTTAAAATGAAGGCGCTACAGCAAAAGGAACAATTATCACTGGAAGAAAAGGATCGACAGCATGTTTGGCACCATATTTCACCATACCGTGAAGAAGGCGCACCAATGATCGTAGAAAAGGGGCAAGGCTCCTGGATTACCGATCAGAATGGCAATCGTTATTTAGACGGTATGTCCGGATTATGGTGTGTGAATGTTGGCTACGGCCGGGAGGAATTGGCTGAGGCTGCTGCGGAGCAATTGAAGAAAATGGCCTATACACCGATGACGAATAGTCATGAGCCAGCGATTGAACTGGCAGCGAAAATCAATAGCATGCTGGAAGAAGACTACGTGATGTTCTATTCCAACAGTGGATCAGATGCGAATGAGGTTGCGTTTAAAATTGCCCGCCAGTACCACCAGCAAAATGGCGATCCAAATCGTTACAAAGTAATTTCCCGTTACCGTGCTTATCACGGCAGTTCGATGGGTGCACTTTCAGCGACAGGGCAAGCATTAAGGAAATATAAATATGAGCCACTTTCATCTGGTTTCTTACATGTCTCTCCCCCGGATAATTACCGGAAACCGGATAACCTAACGGTAGAAGAATATAACTTACAAAAAGCAAGAGAGATTGAAGAGACGATCAATTATGAGCAAAAGGAATCCATTGCAGCAGTTATTATGGAACCGCTCATTACAGGGGGCGGAGTTATCATGCCTCATGAAGTGTATGTCCAGGAAGTGGAGCGTATTTGTGAGCGTAACGGCGTCCTGCTCATTATCGATGAAGTCATCTGTGGCTTCGGTCGAACTGGTAAAGCATTCGGCCACCAGCAGTTCAACATTAAGCCAGATATTATCACGATGGCAAAAGGCTTAACAAGCGCTTATTTACCGTTATCCATTACAGCTGTTCGTAAAGATATTTACGAAGCATTCAAAGGAACAGGAGACAATCGTCATTTCCGTCACGTGAACACATTTGGCGGAAGTCCGGCAGCTTGTGCTGTTGCACTCAAGAATATTGAGATTATGGAGCGTGAAAATCTGTTCGAGCGTTCCAAACAATTAGGATCCAAGCTTCTACAAGGATTAAATGATTTGCAAGATCACCCTAATGTTGGTAATATTCGTGGATTAGGACTGCTTGCTGGAATTGAAATTGTAGAAGATAAAGAAACAAAGGAACCAGCTTCCAATGGCCGGATTGCTAAGCTGATTGGTGATTGTAAAGCGAAAGGATTAATCATCGGCCGGAACGGGGACACAGTTGCAGGACAGAACAATATTTTAACACTCAGCCCGCCATTATCTTCAACAGATGAAGACATTGATTTCATTCTGCAAGTTCTAAATGAAGTATTTGCTGAAAATAAGTAATGTAAGGGAGAGTTTCAGATGAGAATAGGGGTACCTAAAGAAATTAAAAACAACGAGAATAGAATAGCGATCACACCTTCCGGGGTGGATCGCTTAGTAAAAGCAGATCACGAAGTAGTAGTAGAAACAAATGCAGGGCTTGGATCCGGTTTTACAGATGAGGACTATAAGACAGTAGGTGCAAAGATTGTCGCGACGGCAAAGGAAGCCTGGGCGGAGGAAATGGTTATTAAAGTAAAAGAGCCGCTGGAAGAGGAATTTCAATTTTTCCGTGAAGACTTAACACTATTTACGTTCTTGCATTTAGCTGCAGAATCGGAACTGACAAAACAATTAATAGAGAAGAAGGTTGCTAGTATTGCGTATGAAACGGTTCAAGAAGCAGATGGATCTCTTCCACTGCTCGCACCGATGAGCGAGATTGCCGGAAGAATTGCCCCGCAAATCGGCGCACAATTTTTACAAAAACGCTATGGTGGCCAAGGAATCCTTTTAAGTGGAATTCCAGGTGTAGAGCGAGGAAATGTAACGGTTATCGGCGGCGGGGTTGTTGGAACGAATGCGGCTGAGATTGCATTAGGTCTAGGCGCTAAGGTTCGAATCATTGATTTAAATCCGAAACGTCTTAAACAGCTTGATGAATTATTCGGTAAGCAGGTCGAAACATTGATTTCTAACCCTTATAATATCGCAAAAGCTGTGAAAGAAGCCGACTTAGTAGTTGGAGCGGTATTAATACCTGGAACAAAGGCTCCGAAACTGGTCACAGAAGACATGGTCAAAGAAATGAAGAACAAAGCAGTAATCGTTGATGTGGCCATTGACCAAGGTGGAATTTTTGAAACGTCTGACCGGGTAACAACACATGACAATCCAACGTATGAAAAGCATGGTGTTGTCCATTATGCAGTGGCGAACATGCCAGGAGCGGTACCAAAGACAGCATCCCTAGGGCTTGAAAATGTAACACTTCCATATGTACTTGACGTAGCGAATAAAGGTATTAAACAAGCAAGTGCAGATAACGCAGCAATTTATAAAGGGATCAATACGCTAAATGGTCAAGTAACGTATAAGCCTGTAGCAGACGCGCACGGTTTACCGTTTAGTGAAGCAAGCGAAGAACTGGAAGCAATCGAAAAAGTATTATCGTAAACATATAGAAGGAGGATTCTCACATGACACAAACAGCAGTAGAAGTATTAAAAAACTATATTGGCGGTAAGTGGGTTGAAGCAAATACAGATAAATCGGAGCCGGTTTACAACCCGGCGACTGGAGAGGTTATCGCACATGTGCCGATTTCATCCGCTGAAGATGTGGAACATGCAGTAGAAACGGCAAACGAAGCATTCCAGGAGTGGAAAGAGCTAGCGGTCCCACGCCGTGCTAGGATTCTGTTTAAGTATCAGCAATTGCTCGTAGATAATTGGGATGAGCTTGCACGACTCATTACCATTGAAAATGGAAAAAACTTCGCGGAAGCTTACGGAGAAGTACAGCGCGGAATTGAAAATGTCGAATTCGCAGCTGGTGCTCCTTCTCTGATGATGGGGGAACAGCTTCCATCAATTGCAACTGGACTTGAATCAGGGGTATATCGTTACCCAATCGGTGTAATCGGCGGAATCACACCGTTCAACTTCCCAATGATGGTTCCTGCTTGGATGTTCCCAATGGCAATCGTTACTGGAAATACATTCGTATTGAAGCCTTCTGAACGGACACCACTGCTTGCGAATCGTTTAGCGGAGTTATTAGAAGAAGCGGGCCTGCCGGCAGGAGTATTCAATATTGTTCACGGTGCTCATGAGGTTGTAAATGGCTTGCTTGATCATAAAAATGTAGCAGCTATTTCCTTCGTCGGTTCCCAGCCTGTAGCAGAATATGTTTACAAGCGAGGAACAGATAATCTGAAACGTGTTCAAGCTTTAGCAGGAGCGAAAAACCATTCAATCGTTTTAGGGGATGCGAATCTGGAGAATGCAGCGACACAAATTTTAAACGCTGCATTTGGTTCAGCTGGTGAGCGCTGTATGGCAGCGTCCGTTGTTGCAGTAGAAGATTCGGTAGCAGATGAATTCATTGCTTTATTAAAGCAAAAAGCAGATGATGTTCAAATTGGAAACGGTCTGGACGAAGGAATTTTTCTCGGCCCGGTTATCCGTGAACAGCATAAGGAACGTACGTTAAGTTATATTGAAAAAGGTGAGAAAGAAGGAGCGAAACTTGTCCGTGACGGTCGTAAAGACGAAGCGGTGAAAGACGCAGGCTATTTTGTCGGCCCTACTATTTTTGATAATGTCACGTCAAATATGGAGATTTGGCAAGATGAAATTTTTGCACCGGTCCTTTCGATTTCTCGAGTGAAAGATTTAGATGAAGCAGTGGAGCTTTCCAATAAGTCCCGCTTTGCAAACGGTGCATGTATCTTCACGAAAGATGGAGGAAGCGTACGCCAATTTAGAGAAACAATTGATGCAGGTATGCTGGGAGTGAATATCGGAGTTCCAGCACCAATGGCATTCTTCCCGTTCTCTGGCTGGAAAGATTCCTTTTACGGTGACTTGCATGCGAACGGGAAAGACGGGCTTAATTTCTATACGCGTAAGAAAGTGATTACAACAAGATGGGTTTAAAATGAATCATTGTGAATGAAAAGCGCAGGAATTTTTCTTGCGCTTTTTTCCTGTTTCAAGCATTGGGCAATGGACTACTGGAGAGATGAGAGTCTTTCCATCAAGTATATTGGAGAAGAAGCAATGCCCAAGGGAAAAGTCAATGTTGTGATTGGAGAGGGATTACAAACAACAAGCGTCAATGCGTCGTTGAATAAAGAGGGTGTATTAACTACGAGAATGTCATTCAATGAAAGGCAAGTGGATAGCGATATAAAGGTAACAATTAGCTGGGGCGGGGAATCGGAGGAAATGATTTTAGATGGGCAATGATATTTAAAAAGGGTACTGTATACCCGAAGGTGCAGTACCCTATTTCATGTAGTTTTTTAAGCTTGATTGATGAGTTGATTAATAAATTCAACAACCTCATCCGTCGTACCCATCGCCAACAATTCTTCCTTATGGGAAGCAATCTGTTCTTTTGAGAGCTTGCTTAACTGTGTCCGGGCGGGAAGGATAGATGTTGCACTCATGCTGAATTCGTCTAGTCCAAGTCCTAACAGAATTGGAACAGCAATCGGGTCTCCAGCCATTTCACCGCACATGCCAGCCCATTTACCTTCTTTGTGAGCCGCTTCAATCACATTATTGACTAAGTTCAAGATTGCCGGATGGTACGGCTGATAGAGATAAGAAACCTGTTCATTCATCCGGTCAGCAGCCATTGTGTATTGGATAAGGTCATTCGTTCCAATACTGAAGAAATCAACTTCTTTAGCAAATTGTGCTGCAGTAACTGCTGTAGATGGAATTTCGACCATAATTCCGACTTCGATATTCTCGGATACTTCCATGCCTTCCGCAGTTAGCTTTTCCTTCTCATCGAGTAGGATCCCTTTTGCTTGGCGGAATTCTTCCAGTGTTGCAATCATTGGGAACATGATTTTTAAGTTCCCAAAGGCACTTGCACGAAGTAAAGCACGGAGCTGCGGGCGGAAAACATCTTCATTTTCCAAACAGAAACGGATCGCACGGAAGCCTAGAAATGGGTTTAATTCCTTTGGCAGATCCAGGTAGTCCAGCTCTTTATCGCCACCAATGTCTAGTGTACGGACGACAACTGGTTTGTCCCCCATCTGTTCAAGCACGGATTTATATGCTTCAAACTGTTCTTCTTCAGATGGCAGTTCACTTTTACCCATGTATAGAAATTCGGTCCGGTACAGACCGATTCCTTCTGCTCCGTTATGAAGAGCACCTGCTACGTCATCTGGTGTTCCGATGTTTGCAGCAAGCTCAACCTCGGCGCCATCTTTCGTAATCGTAGGCTCGTCTTTTAATTTAGCCCACTCTTCTTGTTGTTTTGCGTAAGCTGCCTGTTTTTTCTTATACGTTGCCACTTCTTCATCGGTTGGATGGATGATGACATTACCTTCTAGACCATCAATAATGATGAGATCATTTTGTGCAACGGATTCGGTGATATTTTTCGTTCCGACAACGGCAGGTATTTCGAGTGATCTTGCCATAATGGCGGAATGTGAAGTCCGGCCCCCGATGTCTGTTGCGAATCCTTGAACAAATTCGCGGTTCAATTGTGCTGTGTCAGATGGTGTTAAGTCCTCTGCGATAATGACGACCTCTTCGTCAATTAATGCAGGGTTCGGGAAGGTGACACCAAGTAAATGTGCCATGATTCGCTTTGTGACATCCTTAATGTCTGCGGCACGTTCCCGCATATATTCGTTGTCCATGTTTTCGAACATGTCGATAAACATCGCGGATACTTCTTCAACAGCAGTTGCTGCAATAACCTTATCCGTTTCGATTTTTTCCTTCATCGGATTAATTAGTTCTGGGTCATTTAAAATTAAGAGATGAGCAGAGAAAATCGCAGCATGGTCTTCACCAAGCTTATTTTCCGTATGCGCTTTGATTTTCTCGAGCTCCGTTCTGGAAACTTCTAATGCTTGTTCTAGCCGGCTAATCTCTTCCTCTGTATTTTCAGTCGTTACTTTTTCAAAGGATAAGTCCGGTGTTACGAGTTGGTATGCTTTAGCAATCGCTATACCAGGTGATGCAGCAATTCCTTTTAATTCTTTGTTCATTTTACCAGCCCCTGAATAGTTATCGTAATGTCTATCTTTCATTATAAGCCTTTAAAATAACTTCAAGCAAGGGATGTCCTTCTTCTAAACCGGAAACTTCTTTCAATGTTTCTCGGACACCCTGTTCTGCAATCATCTTCTGTAATTTTACTGCCTCTTCATCTTGTTCATTAGTAAACTTAAGAGCAGCTGCAATTGTTTTCGCAAGGTAGGTTGGTGCTTTCCCGGTTACGTCCATATACATCGATGCCGGACGAATGAGTCGTTCTTTAGCACCAAGCTTACGAATTGGACCTCTTGCCACCCTTGTGATTTCATCAGAAATATATGGATTCATAAAGCGGCCGATAATTTTCTCAATATATGCTTGATGTTCTTCCCGGTTAAAGCTATATGTTTGAATCAACGCTTCGCCTGACTCATGTAACGCGCCTTTTATTATTTCTTGTACCTTTTCGTCATTAATTGCTTCTGTAATGGTGTGGTATCCCATCTGATGACCGATATAAGCGACAGCTGCATGGCCGGAATTGACCGTGAATAGCTTCCGTTCGATATAAGGGGTGAGATCTCGAACGAAAGTAATCCCATTAATCTTCGGCTTGGTACCTTTGAGTGCAGGTTCTTCCACAACCCATTCATAGTAAGGTTCTACAGAAACTTGAAGTAGATTGTCATGTTTCTGGTTCGGTACAATTCGATCCACCGCTGCATCCGGGAAGCCGAACAAGTTATCAAATATTGTCTTTTCATCTTGTGTCAGATGGTCGTAAACTTTCTCCTTTAAAAAGGAAGTGCCACCGACCATGTTTTCACAGGCAATAATATTTAGGGGTTGATTATTTGTTTTAGCTCGCTCTTTCAACCCCTTAGCGATGAGTTCAGCAATGATCGGCAATACATTTGGCCCGACAGCAGTTGTAATAATATCCGCTTGAACAATTGCCTGGACGACTCTCCCTGGGTCTTGGATACTATGAATTCCCGAAATGTTTTTAACGGTTAACGTTTCGCTTTCTTCTGCTGTTAATACGACGTTGTATTGTTTTTCTGTGTTGATTTCCTTAATCACTTCTTCGTTCACATCGACAAAGGTTGTGTGATATGCCGCTTGATGGAGTAATAAACCAATAAAACCACGTCCAATATTGCCTGCACCAAAATGTACTGCTTCCATTTAGTTCACCTCATCAAAGATACGAATGATTTCTTCTTCTGACGCTGCGTCAAGAATCGATTGGATATTGTCTTCGTCGGAGAGCACGATTGCGATATTGGAGAGAATATCTAAGTGCTCGTCTCCTTTACCAGCAATTCCAATTAAAATTTTCACTGTGTTGCCATCTCCGTACGCTACACCTTCTGGAACGGTGACGACGGATAAGCCGGAATCATTTACTTCTGACTTCGCATCTTCTGTACCATGTGGAATCGCGACGAAGTTCCCCATATAGGTCGATGTTAATTCTTCCCGTTCAAACATTTTATCGATATAGGAAGATTCGACATAGCCATTATCTACTAAAATTTGGCCTGCATAGCGAATCGCTTCTTCCTGATTGTTTAATGAGACGTTCAACTTAATATTTTCTTTTGCTAATACTTCTTTTGCCATGGTATACACCACTCCTTATAGAGGTTGTTCAAAAAGTCCGGTAAAAATGACACTTTGTGAATGGGAGGTTCTACTAAGACCGTCCACGTCCTGTGGAAGCTCGTTGGCTCGCTTTTTCTCTCCTCATGTACCTACTGACGTACATTCCGGTGCCGGGAGCTTCGCCGCCTCGAATTTCGACGCACAGGATGTGCTAGTGTCGGCGTTACAACAGGATGTTGCTTATTTAGCCGACCTCGGTCCTTTTTATCCTCCTTTTTGAACTTATATTTATAGTAATTTTTTATCCTTTAAAAACGTTTGAAAACGCTCGGCTAAATAGAATTTGATCGCTGTTTCATCTGCAGATTCAAACAAACGAACCGCTTCGTCTTCCTGGATGAGCAGGCTGCTTAAATAACTTAGTGTCTCTAGCCTTTCTTGTTGAATATCTTCCGGGGCTAGCATGACTAGGATATGTTTTACTTCCATCTCTTTTCCGTCCATCCCCCTCATCGGACTTGCATTTTCCAACACATAAATGGAAAAGTGGATGGAAGGCACGTCTCTAGAGCGAGTATGGAAAAGTGCCAAGCTTGTATCTGGTATCCCAAGTCCGCCTGCTTGCTCTCTTTCCAGTAATTTAGTAAAAACTGTTTCACTGTTCTTTATTATTTTTCGTTTTTCCAAATCGATACAAATTGCTCGTAATGTAGATTCTTCATGATTGCGTTCATCAATATAGAAGGAATGAAGCAAATCAAGGATGGTATCGGTATACAGTTTGATGGATTCTAACTGCAAGAGCGAATTCGCATTACTTTTTTGCTTTTCATTATTTACAATGAGCCTCTGCTGGCGGATTGCCTTTTTAATCTGATGGACTTCTGATTGATTTAACATTGGGGAAACGAGAATATAATCTGTGTCCTCCAATTCCGTTAAGGGGAGCGTTGAAATGATTAAATCATATTGATCCAAATCAGCTTCATCTACATCGAACATCGATTTGTTTTCAATTTGTTTAATTTCCGGTACTTGCTTCATTAATTGGGTAGCTAAGATTTTCGCTGTACCAATTCCACTGGAACAAATAACAAGGGTCTTCTGTCTTTCACCTTTTAGTAATGCAGCTGCAAAATGAAGGACGAGGAAACCAATCTCATCATCCGGGAAATCCAAGTCAGGAAAAATAACGCTTGCTGCTTCTGCAATTAAGTGAAACAAATCGTCGTAGTCATGTTTAATCTGATCAATCATCGGATTCGTGATCTTCATCTGTTTTTGCATCCGGTAAATGGCTGGTTTCAAATGGGTAACTAAATCATTCAGTAATGGGTTGTTTCCCATCATATCAACATGGAGCTGTTTACTTATATAAGCGATCAACTGTTTGACTTGGTAGGCGAATCCTGAGTTCTCCACTTCTAACAAAACATGTTGGTCTGCACGGAGTTTCGCTCCCATTAAATGCATGGTAATATAACCGATCTCATCTTCAGGAATATCGATGTCCAGGGCCGTCTCCAATTCATTGATGATTTTTTCAGCTATCTTATATTCCTCTGTACCCTGTATCTGTTTGAAGTATGCCCGGTCAAATTGAATCGTATCTCCCTTTTTTAGTCGCTCGATTGCGAGTGCAAGGTGGACGACTAATCCGACACGGGCGCTGTCTGCTAACTCATACGGTAGTTCTGTGCTTGCAGTTCCTACGGTTTTTTCAATAATTTTTAATGTATCTGGATTGACGAGTCCTAATAAGCGGTTGGAAATGGTCGGCGTTTGCTTGTTTTGAATATTTTCTTTTAGTAGGGAGATGAAAGAAAAGGGATCCACGTATTTTGCAATCAAATGAGTGATTGCGGACCGTTTATTTGCTTCGTCTCCTTCAATTTGTACACCATATCCTCTTCTTCGGATAATCGTTAAGTGAAAGTTCCCTAACGCTTCTTCCAGTTGATCCAAATCATTTCTGACAGTGGCAATCGTTACATCTAATTCATGAGCAAGGGTGAACAGTTTCACCGGCTCATTTGATTCAAGCAGCATGGATAGAACCATGGCTTGTCTTTCTTCCTGAGTGTAATCAATAGGATTAATATTGGAAAGCAGCTGTTCTAATAATTGCTTATCCGATTGGTTACCAACGATTTGGAGCCCGACGCCCGCTTTTTTGTCGAGCTCCAATTGGTGGTTTGAAAGAATTTTTTCAATGCTTTTTAAATCACGGTGAATCGTTCGCGAACTAACATCAAGTGCTTTAGCGATATCTTCGACAGTCACTTGTCCTTGGTTCTGAAGTAAGAACAAGATGATTTTTCTTTCTCGAGCTGTAATACTCAAGGTCAATTCTCCCCCACTAGTTATCTTTCAACCGTTCCACCAATTCGTCATATTTCGGGCTGTTTAGGAAATTATCAACGGAAATATGCTCTGCCGTTGGAAGTTTATTCTTCGCACGGTCGGTCAAATCCTTATGGGTGATGACAATATCTGCATCATCCGGGATGTCATTAATCGCTTTATTCGTTACGAAGATGTCAATATCTGCCTTCTTGAATTTATTTTTCAGTAACGAGGCACCCATCGCGCTTGAACCCATACCAGCGTCACAGGCGAAAATAACTTTATTTACATCTTCCTGTTCTGGTTCAGGTGCTGTCTCTTCTTTCTCTTGATCTAAATCATCTGCCACATCTCCTGTAAGCAATCGATCTACGAGTTCATCATATTTCGGGCTGTTCAGGAAGTTATCGACGGAAATATGCTCAGCTGTTGGAAGTTTCGCTTTTGCACGATCGGTCAAGTCTTTATGGGTGATAACAATATCCGCATCATTGGGAATATCATTGATTGCTTTATTCGTTACGAAAATATCGATATCCGACTTCTTGAATTTATTTTTCAGAAGGGATGCACCCATCGCGCTTGAGCCCATACCAGCATCACAAGCGAAAATAATTTTATCGATTTGTTCTGGTGTTTTCTTCCGGGTAGTGACTGTTTTTACAATCTCTTCATTTTCTTCTTCATCTTGGTTCAAAGCACCTGTAACAGAGCTTTTCTTGCCTTTCATTGCTTCCATTTTACCTGCAGCATCTGCTAAACTGTCCGTCTCTGTCTTGCTTGATTTCAAAATGATAGCAGCAATAACAAAGGTGACGGCTGCTGCCACTAGAACACCTAAGATTACACCAAGATAACTGTCTTGTGCCGTCATCGCAAGGACAGCGAAAATACTACCAGGTGATGAAGGGGCAACTAATCCCGCACCAAATAGCTGGAACATGAATACACCACTCATACCACCAGCGATGACTGCAAGAATTAGAATTGGTTTCATCAATACGTAAGGGAAATAAATTTCATGAATCCCACCGAAGAACTGAATGATTGCAGCCCCTGGTGCAGAACTCTTGGAAGCACCTTTACCAAAAATCATGAATGCGAGTAAAATACCGATACCTGGGCCAGGGTTTGCTTCCAACAGGAATAGTATTGATTTCCCGACTTCACTCGCTTGATCCGCACCAATCGGACTTAATATTCCATGGTTAATTGCATTATTCAAGAATAGAATTTTCGCAGGTTCAATAATGATGTTCGCAAGTGGCAATAACCCTGCGGCAATAATTACTTCCACTCCTGCTGCAAGTGCTGTGTTCAATCCTTCTACTACCGGACCAATTGCATAGACAGCAACAATCGCAAGTAGTGCCGCCAATATACCAGCGGAGAAGTTATTGTAAAGCATCTCAAACCCTTGACGAATCTTCGCCTGGAAGAGATCATCTATTTTCCTCATTAAATAGCCGGCAAGTGGTCCCATCACCATTGCTCCGAGAAACATTGGAATATCCGCTCCGACGATAACTCCCATCGTAGCCGTAGCACCAACAATCCCACCACGTATGTCATAGACCATCCGGCCGCCTGTAAACCCTATCAATAATGGCAATAAGTAAATAAGCATCGGGTCAACCATTGTTGCCAATTGTGCATTTGGCAACCAACCATCTTCAATAAATAAAGCCGTTATAATTCCCCAAGCAATAAAGGCACCGATGTTCGGCATAATCATTCCGCTTAAATAACTGCCGAATTGCTGTGCTTTTGCTCGAATGCCCTTCTTTTCAGCCATCTTTCCACACTCCCTTAATTGAAGTAATATCTTATACTTCTATTTTAAAGTAATCGGTTGGTACTACTCAATGGAATCTAAACATATCTTTGGCAGACCACTTGTTGACATTATTTTAAATGGATTGTCTCTGTTGTTACTATGCCCAACTTGAGTGATAAGATAAACCCGAATTAGAAAATGGAAACCAATGATTTGTTCAGTTAGCGTACTTTTGTTCAATAAATAGGAAAAGGGATGTCAGAGACCCTTGTCTGTAATGATATAAAATATAATCAATAAAAGCTTGGAGGGAATATCCATGAATATTTTCAATCATTAAAGCAGCTCCAGAACATGGAGAAGAAATTAGTAGAATTTGTTCCATTGGCTAGCTGCAAACGGTTTAAAGTGTTTATGATGAGGAGTACCAAAATAAAAATGTAGAATATTGGTATAACCATGAGCGGGTACATGACGATATTGTGAAAGGTACATACACACATGTTGCATTAGTGAACGGGAAAGTTGTCGGGACAATTGGAGGGGGGATGACGGGTCCGGATGTTAGTGAGATTTACGTTTTCTATGTTGATGATAATTATAGATATAAAGGAATCGGTGCAAAACTACTCAAGGCATTTACAAAGAAGCATATAGAAAGAGGTGCGAAAAAACAGTATGTATCTGTTCAAGAGGGAAATGACTTGGTATCCCTATCTACAAGGCGCGGGGCTTTGCACAGCAAGAACAAGCTGGGCGCTACTGGCGGCGAATTGGTTAAGGTCTATCTTCCCATGGCTCGAGTTGACCGACAATCATTTGTTTCTGTTTTGTCTTTATCGCTGTAATTGTACCTAAAGAAATCTCCTTGTTTGTTAGCCATCTGGAATAATTGTTTTCCACGACAAAGCCTAGCTGCACTTGATGGTATAAGCAATTTCCTGGTACAGATATCTTTTGTTGGATTTTTCTTAAGTCTGTACTGCTCCCTAGTATATGGAACAATTCCCATTCCTTTTGACTTTTGGAGACTTTATTTGTGATGATTGACAGGGCATTTTCAGCAATGGAATGAATCCATGCAACTACGATATTGATATTGCCATTTTTCTTGATTGTATCGCTAATTTGTTCTTGTAACTTTTCTTCATTTGTATAATTAACGAAGAGTGGTGTTATCTTTTCACTCGAAATAGTCTTGCTCATTAGTTCTTCCATCCGTTTAGGGTTACGAGCAACGATGGACACGTGATAACCTTGTTCAACTAACCAGAGTGATACGTCCGATAACATTCCTGTTCCGGCAACTACTAATGCGTGCTTCATTCCGATTAGCTCCTTCTAAATTAACTTTTAAAAACAAGTTCTATCACCGCGATATGAGGGGATCATTACCCGTTCAGACACATGAACAGGTAATGATAAAATTTTTACTACCTTATCCCTCTCTCGTATTGAAGTGGTGGGCTTACTTTCCGAGTTAATTCTTTCTCCGCATGTAATCCCCAATAAGGATCATGAAGCATCCCTCTAGCTATAGACACGAGCTCTGCATCTCCATTTGTGATGGTCGCTTCAGCAAGTTCTGGATTACTCAATTTGCCGACTGCAATTACTGGTACGTCCAATTGTTTCTTAAACTCCCGTGCGAAAGGCACTTGATAGCCTGGCGTGTTGAGTGGTTTACGTTTGCCTGGAGGTCCTTCTCCACCACTGGAAACGTGAAAGACATCAACGCCAGCTGCTTTAAAACGCTTGGCAATCGCAATCGAATGGTCCAAGTCATATCCTCCGTCGATATATTCCACAGCAGACATCCGCATAAGAAGTGGCATGTCCGCAGGTATGACAGTTTTTACTGCTTTAATGATTTCTTCACCGAACAAAGCTAAATCTTTTCCATACTCATCTGTACGATTATTAATGCTCGGCGACATGAATTGATGGATGAGATAGCCATGCGCTCCGTGTAATTCAATTGTATCAAATCCAGCTTTTACTGCTCTTTCGGCAGCTTCCTTAAATTGCTGAACCGTTTCTTTTACTTCCTCTGTCGTTAAAGCTCTTGGGGTTTTTAGTGCGTCACTTTTTGTTTCTTCTTGCAGAACTTCTACTGGAATATCGGAAGGAGCTACAGGCTGAACAGCGTCCTCAGCTTTTCTTCCCGCATGAGCGATTTGAATACCAACCTTGGCATCATGCTTTTTGATCGCTTGAACAAGGCGTTCGTAATGTGGAATATGTTCATCTGACCATAATCCAAGATCGTTATCTGTAATCCTCCCCTCGGGAGTAACACTCGTCATTTCCATAATGATGAGACCAGTTCCTCCGATTGCTCGCGAGACGTAGTGGACAAAATGCCAATCATTTGGAATCCCATCTTCTTTTGTAACGGAATATTGACACATTGGTGCCATGACAATCCGGTTTTTTAATGTTAAATTCTTAACTGTGTAAGGGCTGAATAGTTGACTCATCATGTAAAACTCCTTTCATTACGTTGTTTGCGCATGTTTACAATGTACCTTTTAATCTATACAGGTGCAAACAAATGAATTTAGAAAGGATTATTCTTATGAATCATAAAAAAAACTGGTTCATGGTTTAAATAATCTAAGTTCTATGGAAACTCGGCTTTTTTGTTATCGCATAACATATTCTTATTAGCAGACTTAATGAATTTCATAATACGTATTTAATGCTTCACCATCACCATATGTAGTTGGTTCGTTCCCAACTACATATGGTGATGGAAAGCCGACTTTGGTAATTATGAAATTCATTCGACTAACTAATTTTATCTAAAAATTTAAATAAAAACTATTGACAATGATAATCATTCTCACTATAATGGCAATAAACAGTGAGAATGATTATCATTATTAATTATATGAAAGGGGAAGAAAATATGAGGAAATTATCTATATTTATTATTTCTATATTTTTGCTAATCGTACTAGCAGCATGCGGCACAAGTGCAGAGGAAACGGAAGAGGATGTTCAGGACACAAATGATACGGCAAGTGAATCATCAGATAAAGAAAGTAATTTGCCGATTGAAGTTACAGATGCGTCAGGTGAGACAATCACGTTTGAATCGATTCCTGAGTCCGCTGCTACGTTAAGTTCAGGAGATCTTGATATTTTACATAATCTTGGAGTGGAAATCGTTGGAAGACCAACAACAAATGTTGAAGTTCCTGCAGATGTTGAGGATGCTCCTGAAATAGGGAATCTTCATCAGCCCAATTTTGAGAAAATTGCCGAGGCTAATCCAGAAGTGTTAATTGCGCCGCTCAGCTTCGAGCGGCATGCCGCTAACATAGAAGAGCAAGGAACAAAAGTTGTATATTCAAACGCAAACTCCATAGCTGACATTCAAGAAACAATCGAAGTGTTTGGACAAATATTCCATAAGGAAGCAGAAGCAGAAAAAATAAACAATGGGATAACAGAGAAAACGGAAGGCATCGAAGCGGATGAAGAAGACCCTGTTCGTGCGTTGCTCGTATATGGAACAACCGAGAGTTCCCTCGCAGCACTTCCTAACTCGCTTTCTGGTGATTTACTGGAAAAGGCTGGTGGAGAAAATATCGCACAAGACTTTGAACTTGCAGAAAACTTTCCGAACTATGCTAATTTAAGTCCAGAAAGGATTATTGAAAGAAACCCGGAAGTCATTATGTTAATCACACACGGTGAACCAGAAACAGTGAAAGAAGCTTTTGAACAGGAAATGGAAACAAATGCAGCATGGTTTAATTTGGATGCGGTTAAAAATGGAAATGTAGTTATTCTACCATCGGATTTATTTGGCGCTAACCCAGGAACGAAAATTGTTGATGCGTTGGAAGTAATGAGCGAAAGCCTGGAGAGTGTTAGGTAGAATGGAATCTGCAAAAGTAAACGTACGTACATATTCTGCCGAGGAGGGACCGAAGCATCATGATCGGCATCCGCTTGCAAAAAGACGGCTCATTGTATTAGTTTCATTAAGTATTACGCTCATCCTTGTTTCGTTATTCAGTTTGATGGCGGGAGCTGTATCTTTTTCCATCAGCGAGATATGGAACGGACTTTTTGATTCCTCCGATACACTCGAAAGACGTATTGTCTGGGATTTACGGCTCCCTAGAGTATTGATTGGAGTAGTTGTTGGTATGTGCCTTGCGTCTGCGGGAGCAATCTTGCAAGGGGTTATGCGAAATCCATTAGCTGATCCGGGTATTATCGGTGTTTCTTCCGGGGCAGGTCTTGTTGCAGTAATCATTATGATTATTTATCCAACTTATATTGCTTTATTACCCCTTGCTGCTTTTATCGGTGCATTGGTAACAGCTTTAATCATCTATGCGTTGTCATGGAGGGGTGGGACTTCCGTTGTACGCATTATTCTAGTGGGTGTTGCCATCAATGCCATTATCGGTTCGTTTATGTCAGCCCTGATGCTGCTTTACAGTGACCGGGTACAAGCGGTCCTTCCATGGTTGGCGGGAGGAATCGGTGGAGTTGGCTGGGTGCAGTTTAAAATGATTATTTACTATGTCATGATAGCGCTTATCTTAGCTTTATTTTCAATCAAACATATTCGTGTCCTAAGGCTTGGTGATGAATTGGCAAAATTACTCGGCCATCATGTAGAACGAAGCAGGTTTTTCCTTATTGTTATGAGTACGCTCTTAGCTGGTATTGCGGTCAGTGTTTCTGGGTTAATCGGATTCGTTGGTCTTGTTGTTCCACATATTTTACGATTGATCATTGGTGGAGATTATCGCTATTTGCTTCCGGCATCTGCGCTTGGAGGTGGCCTGCTTGTCGTACTGGCGGATACGATTGCCAGAAGTGCCTTTGATCCGATTGAACTTCCTGTTGGCATTCTGCTGGCGTTTATCGGTGGTCCATTCTTTTTATATTTGATTCAGAGAAGGAGGGGGCCGGTTGCTGGTCACTAAGCGTTTAGATTTCGAGCATTCTACTGCTTTTCAGCTGGAAGATATCAATTTATCCATCCAAAAGGGTGAGATTGTTAGTTTAGTCGGTCCGAATGGTTCGGGAAAATCTACACTGCTGCGTCTCATGTCCCGTCTCATTTCTCCAAAAAGCGGGGAAATCCTGTTGGTTGGAAAAGCAATTAAATCGATGAAGACGGAGGATGTAGCAAAGAAATTAGCGATGCTTCCTCAGATGCTGGATCATCAATTAGACCTGACGGTGGCTGAACTTGTTGAATTCGGCAGGTATCCGCATCGCGGGGCATATAGTAAGCTGACGACGGAGGATAAGAAAATTACCCAATGGGCGATTGAGATTACAAAGCTTCAGTCCTTCCGAAATCGAATGTTGCATTCCCTTTCAGGTGGAGAAAGACAACGAGCATGGATTGCTATGGCAATAGCCCAGCGTCCGGAAATTTTACTGCTGGATGAGCCAACAACATTCCTTGATATATCCCATCAATTGGAAGTCATGGAGCTTGTCAAAGATTTGAATGAGAATTTTGGCATGACGGTTGTAATGGTATTACATGATATTAACCAAGCAGCAAGGTACAGTGAGAGAATGATTGTACTAAAGAACGGAAAGGTCCTCTATGATAGCACGCCAACTGATGTGCTGCGCCGGGAGATGTTTCAATCTGTATTCGGAATTGATGCTAATATTTATAAAGAATCTGGGAAAACCTTTTTTACCCCCATGAAATTAGGAAAGGAAGGATGAATGTGAACAGCAAGCCTTTAGATATTGAATTAGTAAGGGAGTTCGTCATCGCTGCACATGGTGATTTTGAAAAAGTAAAACAACTCGTGACAGAAGAACCGGCATTAATCCATTCGGTCGTGAACTGGGGAGGGGATGACTGGGAAAGCGGACTGGGAGCAGCTGCGCACACCGGCAATCGATCCATTGCAGAATGGTTACTCGAACGTGGGGCAAGGCTAGATATATTTGCAGCAGCCATGCTTGGAGAATTAGGCGTCGTCTCTTCTATCATCGAACGATTCCCGGAAGTGTTGCAGGAAAAGGGTCCACATGGAATTCCACTCATCCGCCATGCAGAAAAAGGTGGGGAACAAGCTAAATTTGTCGTCGAATATTTGAAATCAAAAGAACAATTGATACATTAATTGTAGTAGTATGACCTGTAAAAGGAGGAAAATAAAATGATAAAAGCAGTCAATACCATTCGAATTGAAAAAGGTCGGTCAGATGAAGTGCTTCCCCTCTTTCAAAAACCAAAAGATGTCCATAAATTTGAGGGATTTGTAGTAATGGAAGTGTTGAGGAATGAAACAAGTGAAGAATATGATGAATTGGATATTTGTACGACATGGGAAGAGAGAAAACACTTTGATCAATGGCTGGAAGCGAGAAATCACCGAAAAGAGCAGCAGGGTCAGCAGGCAGGGAAAAGGTCAGAAGACAGTCCCATTTTAGGGGCAGAATTGAATATCTACGAGGTCGCTTATCGACATGAGCCTACTCGGAAACAGGAAAAGGAAGCATAGATGTTTTCCGTCATTTTGCATATTACCCCCCATTATGTGCAGTGACTTTGTATATAGAAAGGGCTATCGTTGGATGGCTCCTTTTTTAATTCAGAAACGATGAACGCTATAAGCATCCCGCAGGAAATCCTAAGCGTTAGCGCGCTAATATATGCTATACTTTATGAATTGACTGAATAATAAAAAAAGGGATATAGAAATGACTCAATCACTAATCTTTGATATGGATGGAACATTATTTCAAACCGGTAAAATTTTAGAGTTATCTCTGGAAGATGCATTTGAACGTTTACGGTCATTGAAAAAGTGGAATGCGAAACACCGATTGATAAATATCGTGAAATTATGGGTGTGCCTTTGCCAAAAGTATGGGAAACGTTAATGTCTGATCATTCTCGTGATGTTAGAGAGCAAACAGATGCTTATTTCTTGGAGAAGCTCTTAGACAATATAAAAGGCGGGAAAGGTGCATTATATCCGAATGTAAAAGAGGTTTTCAGTTATCTGAAAGCAAATGATTACTCGATTTACATTGCAAGTAATGGGTTAACCGAATATCTTAAGGCAATTGTAAGTTATTATCAATTGGATCATTGGGTTACGGAGACATTCAGTATCGAGCAAATTGATTCCTTGAATAAATCAGATCTAGTGCAGCGTATAATCACGAAATACAATATTACCCAAGGCGCAGTAGTAGGCGACCGGCTATCGGATATAAACGCTGCAAAAGATAATGGTTTAGTTTCAATCGGATGCAATTTTGACTTTGCGAAAGAAGAGGAACTTGCACAGGCTGATATTGTGATGGATGATCTAATGGGTCTGAAAAAAGTAATGCCAGAATTAGCGCATTAAATCATAATAAAGAAGTAGAATGAGAACCACCGCTCGTTCTACTTTGTACTTTTCTCAAGCGTACCTCGTGATCTGGAAAAATATTGATTTCCAAACAGCAAGGGGACAGGGAGGTGAATACCTAGCAATAGATAAAGTAATAAATGGAAAGGGCCTGCCAGGCTTTGCTATAACTGCCTCCCTTGAAAAGTTAGTAATCCATTTTTTTAAATTTCCATTGTCCTATTAGACTTGAAACAATAATCCATAATAATAGGACTAATATTGCTCGGAGAAGTGAGCCATCAGCAGAATGAACATCGATGAGCGCGGATAATGCATCCTCGGGAAAAATCGGTAATAATATATCGGAAATATCGGCGGGAAACATTTTAATGAGCGCTGGGAGGAACATCACGCTTAATGCAAAAGCTGCTCCCCCAAATGCGGATTGCAGATAAAAAGTACCTGACGCGCTTAATAGGCTGTAGAATAATACCATCACGATAGAACCAACAATCTTTGTAAAAATATTGAGAGCGAATATGGATAAGCCCCCCATACCATTCATTGATAATACTAGCTGATCAATGGCAAAGAAAAGCAGTATTAATACAATACTAAGAAGAATGGCGAGGATGGATATAAATGAAACTTTAGACAGGAAATAATTCCCTCGAACAGGAGTAATTGCAAGGTTTGTATGAACCGCTCCCGAAGTTAAATCTTTTTTGACAAAATTAGCAGTAAATATAAGGAGCATAATTGCCGCGACATCCATGCCAAGTAATGTTATATCAATAACCTCCATACTGGATAGCTCTATTAATGCTCTTCCTTGTGTAACATTTGTAGTGAATAAAAAAATCATTCCCAGTAAGATACTTAAACAAATGGTTGAAATCAGAAAGGATCGATTACCTGGAAGGTAGAATATTTTTTTGAAATCCGCCTTAATTAAGTTTTTCATTTGGTCTTCACCCCTTTTGCAACATATTCTACTTTCCCATCGGTTATTTCGGTAAATAGGTCTTCTAAAGAAGGGTTTACTTTTGTTAGTTGAAATAGGATAATTTGATGATCATGAGCTAACCTTCCGATTTCACTTGCCTCTAAGTTTCGTACTTCGAGACCTGCGTTATGAGGTTTGATTAAAGCATGTTTTTTCTGTAGCACGTTTTTAAATTTAGCAATATCATTTGCTTCAACATAAACATAGGAACTTAAACTTTTTTCATTCATTTCCCCCATTGTCATGTCAGCTAGCAACTTACCCTGCCCGATAATGACAACCCGATCAGCAACGGCTTCTATTTCCCTCATCAAGTGGCTGGAAACAATAACGGCTTTACCTTGGTCAGCAAGTTGTCTGAAAAGCTTGCGCAGCCATTTAATACCGTCTATATCCAGGCCGTTAAAGGGCTCATCTAATATAATTGTGTCAGGGTTGCCGATTAATGCAGTTGCAACACCCAAGCGCTGTTTCATTCCTAGCGAATAAGACTTCACTTTTTTATTTTTCACACTTTGCAATCCAGTTACATCCAACATTTCTTCTATTCTACTTTTTTCAATACCTGCCGCTGTTGCAATAATCGACAGATGCTGTTCCGCAGTAAAGTTTTTATCTAATGTGGATGGGTCAATTAATGTTCCGATTTTTTTCACTGGTTCTCGGAAATCACTGTATTTTTTTCCGTCAATTATTACTTTTCCATGTGTAGGTTGAACGAGGGAAATGATCATTTTCATTGTTGTTGATTTACCAGAACCATTAGGACCAAGGAAGCCTGTAACTGCTCCTGGCTGAAGCGTTAAATTTAGACGGTCAACCGCTGTTTTATCACCAAACTTTTTTGTTAGATTTTCTGTTTTAATCATTGATTTCACCCTTCCTCTCAAGGTAATAGCGATGTGCTGCTTCGATGAAAGCTTTGGAAAAGTTGTATAAAAATAAATCTTCCTCTGGCCACTGGTCGCTTAGATCGGAGCCTCTTTCATATTCCGCCAGTATTTCGGGGTCATCCGTAGCGTTTTTAGTGAATCTATCCCATTTTTCTCCCAACTGGTATCCTGCCTCGTTTTCATATTGATTACTGTTTAGCTTTAACGCAGCAGCTTCCAAAATAAGCTGTTTCCACTGCCAGTAGAAATCTATAATTTCCCTGTAGTCGATATCTCTGCTTTGAAATACCTTTTTAGTTTGTTCATCGTATTCGACATTTGCATAGTCCAATACAGTTTGTTTATTTAAGCCGCATATCAGCTTTATTATCGGCTCTATATCCTTATCGGGATTTAACTCAATGGAGTTTTCGACAACTTTAATAATAATCAAATTCATTTTAATTTCCATTTCTTGCTGGAATAGAATATCAGCCTGTTTATTTAAAATCTTTTTCATATCAGAGAAATCATTGAAATTTGTTAAGTGATTTTTAATTTCTTTAAGTGGCATGCCAATTCGTTTATAGAATAAGATTTGTTGAAGCCTCATTAAATCATTTTTGTTATAGTATCTTAATTTTTTATTCTTATCTCGCTGTGCAACAAGTAAATTGATTCGATCGTAGTATTGAATGGTTCTTATCGTTGCTCCAGATAACTTTGCTAATTCACCGACAGTGTACCGTTTTTTATTCATTCCATAACCTCCTGATTTAATTAAATCACATTACGTAACGTCGTCTGCAATACCTTTTAAAAAAAACCGTGCTAATTAGGCTGCATATTGTGATTAAATATGAAGTAGGTTTTATTCGATTATTTACAGTTTGTGCAAGGAAATGCTGACTATGCTTGGGAAAGTCGGGGTCTATTCATTACTGCTATTAATGATAAAAAGCCCTACAAGTCATTTAAGGATAATAGGCAAAGATCGTGAAATAATTCAGGCTGATATATTATCCTTCTTGAATAACTTAACATGGTGAATGAAATAAAAACATAATAATTTGATTAGTAATGCTAAACATTGAATACATGAAAGAAATATACTTAATTCAAAACAAACACCTTGCAATTTAATCAGTTGAGTGGTAAAGTGATAGTAACGAAAGGGAGTGAGGCAATTTGAAAAAGAATACACGAGGTTCCTTAATCTGGCTAAGGATTGCACGATTTACGCATCAAAGTAACCTGTTATCGAATGAATTCCTAAAACAATTTGACATTACTGCTGCGCAATTCGATGTGTTGAACCAGGTAGCCACTTACCAGCCAATCATGCAAAGTGATCTCGCTACAAAAGTAACGGTATCACCTGGTGGGATATCGCGCATGCTCACTCGCCTGGAGCAAGAAGGTTATATCCAGCGCAAGCAAGATTGGAAGACGAAATGGATTTCTCTCACCTGTAAAGGGGAAGAGAAAATGCAGCAAGTGTTTCATCATCAGCTTCATTTCCAAACAACGATGCTGAATGGCTGTTTGACAGAAGAAGAGCAAAAGACATTATATCAATTAATGACAAAACTACAGAAGCATACCGCATCAGAGTTAGAGGGTTGAATATAAACAATTATTTTTTTAGTTATCAGTTGACTAGTAAACTTAAAAATGGAGGAGATTGACATGTTTACCATACCAGGACATCATCATATTTCGATGATTACAAAGAACGCCAGTCAAAATAATCACTTTTATAAACAAGTACTAGGTTTACGCCGTGTGAAAGTAACGGTGAACCAAGATGATCCATCGATGTACCATTTATTTTATGGAGATAAGACAGGTAGCCCAGGTACGGAACTGACCTTTTTTGAAATTCCAATGTCAGGACATACGTATCGTGGTACAAACGCAATCACAAGAATCGGGTTATTAGTACCATCAGTGGAAAGCCTGCATTATTGGAAGGAACGCTTTGAAAAATATGACGTATATCATGATGAAATTAGCACATATGCGAATCAATCGGCATTAAAATTTGAAGATCCAGATGGACTGCGTCTCGTGTTGCTCGCTTCCAGTGAACGAATCGACCACTGGGAAACATGGGAGAAATCAAATGTCCCCGAAGAGCATCAAATTCAAGGCATGGGGCCGATTGAAATGACCGTGCGCAGGCTTGAGAAGTTAGCAAATACGCTTACAGATATGTTCGGTTACACAGAGATAAGCCGGAATGAAAGTGAAGCAATTTTTCAATCTGTTGAAGGAGAGACTTTTGGAGAAATTGTTGTGAAATATATGGATGGCCCATCGGAAAGACCAGGACGTGGCAGTATCCATCACTTAGCAATTCGTGTGCGCAATGACGAAGAACTAGCGTATTGGGATGAACAGGTAAAACAAAGGGGTTTCCATTCATCGGGAATTGTGGACCGTTTCTATTTTAAGAGCCTGTATTTCCGTGAATCAAACGGGATTCTTTTTGAAATTGCAACGGATGAGCCAGGATTTACGGTTGATAGTGATGTGGAAAGCTTAGGCGAGCAGCTTGATTTACCGCCGTTTCTTGAAGAACGAAGAGAGGAGATTGAAGCGAAATTAGCTCCGATTGAAGAAAAGGAGGAAGAATAAGATGATTGAGATCTTACCGAGAATCAATGAATTGGCCAAAAAGCAACGTGAAGCAGGACTAACTTATAAGGAGAAGGCTGAACAGAAAGTGCTCCGGGAAAATTATTTACGAGCAATCCGCGGACAAGTGCTTGATACATTTTCCGGGATGAAGGTGATGGACCCGCTTGGGCAGGATGTAACGCCGGAGAAGGTGCGGGAATTGAAATAGGAAGCTTGAGTAGTATCGTTTCGGATTTTCCCGCAAATTAAAAGGCAGTAGAGGAGAGTATCCTTTGCTGCCAATTTTTTATTCTAATGATCATTCCGGATAAAAGATAACAGTAAAAAATCTGACCAGCTCATCCGTATCATTTTTATACATATGAACTGTATTTGCAGGAAACTTAATGGTTTCAAGTGCCTTTAATTCAAACTTCTCATCATGAATCTCAAGCGTAAGTGTCCCACATTGGATCAATATATATTCCTCACCAAGATGTTTCTCCGCTTGATGGCTGAATCCGGGCTTCAATTCTACGGTAAAAATTTCAAATTTCTTCTCCGGATGGAATGGAAAGACGGAATAGACAAGATAATTACCCCCGTCGTCAATGACAGGACGGAGCTTCGACATATCGATTTTTTCAATTCTAGGTTTCTCACTTTCCTTAAGAAAATTAGAAAATGACACTTGTAGCCCATTGGCAATCTTCCAAAGTGTAGTGACGGTCGGATTGGACTTGCCTCTCTCGATTTGAGCCAGCATTGCTTTACTGACCCCGGTCAATTCGGCTAATTGATCGAAGCTTAATCCTCTTGCTTTTCTTATTTCAGCAAGATTATCTGCAATCACTTCTTGAATGAATTCCATACCAAATCTCCTTGACTCTTTAATATGTTTATTATAGCATATAAGGAACAATATAACATACATATGTTTAAGATTACGAACGAAGAGAGTGAGGAAATAATGAGTGAGTTAGCAAAGGATTTAGATAATGGATATAAACTGTCTACTTTTTCTCAAGGTGTAAAGGATTGTATTCCGACTTTGTTTGGCTATATCAGTATTGGGATTGCAGCAGGAATTGTCGGTGCTTCCTCCAATTTAAGTGTACTTGAAGTTGCCCTTTTATCTATACTCGTTTATGCTGGCGCAGCTCAATTTATTATCTGTGCATTGATTGTAGCAGGCAGTCCTATATATGTTATTGTATTTACAACTTTCATTGTGAATTTAAGGCATTTATTATTATGTATGACCTTAGCTCCTTATTTCACAAAGTATTCCCTGTTGAAAAACATCGGGATTGGTGCTCTTGTCACAGACGAGTCATTTGGTGTCGCTGCAAATAAAATTGTTCAAAAAGAAACATTCAATGATCGCTGGATGAACGGGTTGAATATAACTGCTTATATTTTTTGGATTTTATCTTGTGTCGCAGGTGCGATTTTTGGAAAATGGATTTCCAATCCGGAGGTACTTGGGTTGGACTTTGCTTTAACGGCTATGTTCCTCGCTTTACTCGTATTGCAATTAGAGCATATTGATAGTGATAAATTGAAGTTTTATTTATCCTTAATCGGTTATGTCGTTGTACTGATGATCGTATTTTGCTTGTTCGTACCTTCTTATATTGCCATTCTCTTAACTACGGTAATCGTTGCTACGATTGGAGTGGTAAAAGATAAATGAGTATAAATCTAACCATACTTTTAATTATAGTAGGCTGTGCTATTGTTACCTTTATTCCAAGGGTTATTCCGTTCATCGTTATTCGAAATATAGCGCTCCCGAAAGTTGTCGTCAAATGGCTTTCATTTATACCGGTTTGTATTTTTACTGCATTAATTGTGGATAGTTTTATCATTCAAGATACGGCAGTGTTAGCGATCGATTGGAGAGTGCTTGCTGCCATTATTCCAACACTTCTTATCGCATTATGGACAAAGAGTTTATCGGCTACTGTTCTGATAGGGATTGTATGTATGGCGACGGTTCGGTTTTTCGTTTGATTATTCAGAGATTATATTGCATCGTCAACCCTTTTTAGCTATTCTTATCTAAAGGGTATATTTTATTTCTCTTATATCCTTATAAAAGCTGAAAGGAATGGTAATATGGCTATCCCGAGCAGTGATAAAAAATATTCGTATGCTGATTACCTGACATGGTCAGAAGGAGAACGAATCGAATTAATTGCTGGGCAAGTTTATAATATGTCACCCGCTCCTTCACGTCTCCACCAGCAAGTATTAGGTGAATTATTCACAGCATTTTCCGTTTTCTTGAAAGACAAAGAGTGTAAAGTCTTTTTTGCTCCTTTTGATGTTCGGTTATTGACAGAAAACAAAAATGATGCTGCCATTGATAATGTCGTGCAACCTGATTTATCTGTTATATGTGATAGAAAAAAGCTAGATGACCGGGGTTGTAATGGAGCACCTGACTTGATTGTTGAAGTCTTATCACCATCATCTGCTAAGATGGATCGCTGGAATAAATACCAGCTTTATGAAAAGGCGGGAGTAAAAGAATATTGGCTTGTGGATCCAGCAAATGAATCTGTAGAAATTTATCTTTTAACGGATGTTGGGTACAAATTGCAAGGAATATTTACAAAAGAAGATACCGTTTCTGTTCAAAGCTTACCTGGGTTGGAGCTAGATTTAAGTCATATATTTGAATGAAAAAGTAAAAAGGCTGGGACATCGCTCTATTTGATATGCTCCCTTTATAGTAGACAGAGAAATAATAAAAGATCTCTACTACTATAAAGGGAGTTTTTATTATGTCAGAGAAAGTAATGAAACACACATTGGATGAAAGGGTTCAAGCTGTATTGTGCGTGCTAGAGGGGGAGCTGCCTGATAGTATTGTTGCAAGAAAATACAATGTTAGCGACACTACCATTCATGCTTGGA
>NZ_JAKNRA010000040.1:0-1002 GCF_022213125.1 Oceanobacillus alkalisoli
CATTCCCGTTATCGTTCCAGATCTGCGGCTCAATATTTAAATGAACAAGCAAAAGCTGTTCGGAAAGCAACCTATGAATTTGATGAAACCATCAAAGAAAAATACCCAAAAAAGCCAGCCGAGCATGATGTGAAAGAGTCTGTAGCCTATTGCGAAAAATTGATTGAAGTGGTCGAGAACGAGGAAGGAATCCGTGAAGTTCCGGCGGTCAAAGAAAAAATGAACTACTTGAAAGAGATTGTAGAAGATTGTAAAGAAGGAACGGAAATTTCCAACGATCCCGATGCCCGAACAGGTCACAAATCAGAAGACACGAGTTTCTTTGGTTACAAAACACATCTAGCCATGACAACAGAACGTTTAATCGTTGCCGCAAAAGTAACCTCTGGTGAACAAAGTGACGGAAAGTATCTAGAGGAACTGGTCGAAAAAAGTGAACAAGCAGGATTGGAAGTTGAAACCGTAATTGGAGATACAGCCTATTCTGGAAAAGATAATTTAATTCTAGCCAAGGAAAAGGAATTTCAATTAGTTTCGAAACTCCACCCTATCCTAACAAATGAACGAAAAGATACCGGTTTCGAGTTTAATAAGGACGCCGATTTGTATGTTTGTCCAGCGGGGCATTTAGCTACCGGGAAACGATCCGTAAAAAGGAAAGATCGAAATTCCGAAGTTCAGTATCGATTTGACATCGAAAAGTGTAAGGTCTGCCCATTGCGCGATGGATGTTACAAAGAAGGTGCTAAGTCAAAAACATACACCGTGACCTTGAAGTCTACGGAGCATAGGGATCAAAAAGCATTCCAAGAAACAGAAGTGTTCCAAGAATTAGCTCGGGATCGTTATATGATTGAAGCGAAAAATAGTGAATTAAAAAATCGACACGGGTACAATAAAGCCACTGACTCGGGTCTATTCGGCATGGAGATACAAGGAGCAACCACGATATTTGCGACAAATATAAAAAGAATCATGAAGCTAATAGACCAAAAATAGGGA
>NZ_JAKNRA010000041.1:0-802 GCF_022213125.1 Oceanobacillus alkalisoli
TACGTACTGTCCCATTACGGACAGTGGGTTGCCCCATTCGGAGATCTCCGGATCAACGTTTACTTACAACTACCCGGAGCATATCGGTGTTAGTCCCGTCCTTCATCAGCTCCTAGTGCCAAGGCATTCACCGTGCGCCCTTATTCACTTAACTAAGTTACAGTAAATATAGCTTGTTTTGCCTTGTTGGTCTGTTAAAGACCACTTTCTTGCATTTATAAATCTAGCTTCAGCTCCCAGAAACGGTCGCTTCAGCTTTTTAAACATGATGTCGTTGTTACTCTTATTTAGTTTTCAAGGTACAAAAATGGAGCCTAGCGGGATCGAACCGCTGACCTCCTGCGTGCAAGGCAGGCGCTCTCCCAGCTGAGCTAAGGCCCCGTAATGAAAATAAGATAGTGGGCCTGAGTGGACTCGAACCACCGACCTCACGCTTATCAGGCGTGCGCTCTAACCAGCTGAGCTACAGGCCCATCTTTTTTCATTCTATATAAAATTAAGAGAATTGCTCTCTCAAAACTGAACCAAACAACCCAGTATGTTCCGAAAATAGTCTAGCTCCAGTGGCCGGTAAACAGCCACTTGCGCTTTCTTATTTATATCCTTAGAAAGGAGGTGATCCAGCCGCACCTTCCGATACGGCTACCTTGTTACGACTTCACCCCAATCATTGGTCCCACCTTCGGCGGCTGGCTCCAAATGGTTACCTCACCGACTTCGGGTGTTACCAACTCTCGTGGTGTGACGGGCGGTGTGTACAAGACCCGGGAACGTATTCACCGTGGCATGCTGATCCACGATT
>NZ_JAKNRA010000042.1:0-698 GCF_022213125.1 Oceanobacillus alkalisoli
ATTGATTGTATGTAATGAGTGGCGTTCGATTTCGATTTTTTAGGATATCTTCGTAATTCTGTTCACTACCATATCCGGCATCTGCGACAATAAATTCCGGCAGCTCAAAAAAGTTAGCTTCAATCGTATCGAGGAAAGGTATTAGCGTGCGCGTGTCGGTTGGGTTCGGAAACACATTATAAGCAAGTGCGTATTGCCCTTCTGTCGCAATTTGAACATTGTAACCAGCTTTCAATTGACCGTTCTTCATGTAGTCGTCCTTCATACGCATGAAGGTCGCATCAGGATCCGTCTTGGAATAGCTATTGCGGTCACCAAAAATCTCCATATCTTTTTGATACTTTTGTTTACGCGTCACAAAGTCCACAAATTGCTTCCGAACTTGTTTTGGAAATTTACGTTCCGAACGGATTTTCTTACGCTCACTTCCAACTTCACACGCTTCAATCTTATCGTCATATTCCTCGATTTTTTCGTCTAACTTTTCAACGATTTCTTCCAGTTCTTGTACCGACAACTCTTCTTCGCTTTCTTGTTCAATGGCTGGAATAATTTCTTTTTCTAACAACTTATCGTACAGTTGATTTGATTTTTCAATCAGCTTTTCACTATATCGTTCCGTGGATTTCCGCCAAACAAAAGTAAATTTATTTGCATTAGCTTCGATCTTCGTTCCATCAATAAAAATAGCTTCTTCT
>NZ_JAKNRA010000043.1:0-692 GCF_022213125.1 Oceanobacillus alkalisoli
AATCGTGGATCAGCATGCCACGGTGAATACGTTCCCGGGTCTTGTACACACCGCCCGTCACACCACGAGAGTTGGTAACACCCGAAGTCGGTGAGGTAACCATTTGGAGCCAGCCGCCGAAGGTGGGGCCAATGATTGGGGTGAAGTCGTAACAAGGTAGCCGTATCGGAAGGTGCGGCTGGATCACCTCCTTTCTAAGGATATAAATAAGAAAGCGCAAGTGGCCGTTCGACATTAGTTGAACGCCACTGGAGCTAGACTATTTTCGGAACATACTGGGTTGTTTGGTTCAGTTTTGAGAGAGCAAATCTCTCTATTTGTACCTTGAAAACTAAATAAGAGTAACAACGACATCATATTAAAAGGCTGAAACGACCGTTTAGAAACGCAACGCTAGCAAGGGGCTGGAAAACGCTTGTTTTTTTAGCGTTTGGAAGACCATTGCTTATGACGGGAGTTTCTAGGAGCTGAAGCTAGATTCAATAGATTGGTCTTTAACAGACCAACAAGGCAAAACAAGCTATATTTACTGTAACTTAGTTAAGTGAATAAGGGCGCACGGTGGATGCCTTGGCACTAGGAGCTGATGAAGGACGGGACTAACACCGATATGCTCCGGGTAGTTGTAAGTAAACGTTGATCCGGAGATCTCCGAATGGGGCAACCCACTGTCCGTAATGGGACAGTACGTA
>NZ_JAKNRA010000044.1:0-531 GCF_022213125.1 Oceanobacillus alkalisoli
TCGAAGCTTATGCAGGGCATTTTAGATTTCAAGATTTGATTGTATGGTTAGGTTTTCCCTTTCATATATATTGTTCTTTGACAAAGAAAGCACGGAAGATAACGCCGCGCAGTATAAACAAAAAATCAGATACATTCTTCTGATGGTGAGCCACTTGACTCATACGCCATGACTTTCGATAGAAACGAGCGATTATCTATGAGTCTAAAACAGTCGTGGTAGATTGTTGGCGATAACTCATCAGATTGGATAATGATACTCCTTTACCGTCATGGTTCGAGCGTTCAAAGCGTCGCAAGCTATGAGTAGTGCTGGAAGAAATACTTGCAGGGGTGAAATTCCCGTGGAGCTGTACCAACAGCCGTCTGATTTTAATTGATTAATTAAAAGGGGGGGTGCTTTTTGAAACAGAACTTGATTACTTATGGTATGCAAATTGCTATGTTAAAACAACTGCTAACCCGTAAATAATTACCGAGAAAGAATATTACATGGTTCAAAATAAATTAATGAAAAAATATGGCATCATTT
>NZ_JAKNRA010000045.1:0-517 GCF_022213125.1 Oceanobacillus alkalisoli
CCGCCGAAGGTGGGACCAATGATTGGGGTGAAGTCGTAACAAGGTAGCCGTATCGGAAGGTGCGGCTGGATCACCTCCTTTCTAAGGATATAAATAAGAAAGCGCAAGTGGCTGTTTACCGGCCACTAGGGCTAGACTATTTCGGAACATACTGGGTTGTTTGGTTCAGTTTTGAGAGAGCAAAGCTCTCTATTTGTACCTTGAAAACTAAATAAGAGTAACAACGACATCAAAAACAAAAGGCTAAGGCGACTGTTCAGAAACGCAACGCTAGCAAGGGACTGGAAAACGCTTGTTTTTTAGCGTTTGGAAGACCATTGCTTATGACGGGAGTTTCTAGGAGCTGAAGCTAGATTTATAAATGCAAGAAAGTGGTCTTTAACAGACCATCAAGGCAAAACAAGCTATATTTACTGTAACTTAGTTAAGTGAATAAGGGCGCACGGTGGATGCCTTGGCACTAGGAGCTGATGAAGGACGGGACTAACACCGATATGCTCCGGGTAGTTGTAAGTAA
>NZ_JAKNRA010000046.1:0-476 GCF_022213125.1 Oceanobacillus alkalisoli
ATCGTACAGTTGATTTGATTTTTCAATCAGCTTTTCACTATATCGTTCCGTGGATTTCCGCCAAACAAAAGTAAATTTATTTGCATTAGCTTCGATCTTCGTTCCATCAATAAAAATAGCTTCTTCTTCAATCAATTCCTTCTCCACCAATTGATTACGAAACTGCACAAAACATTCTCGTAAGATATTTTCAACAAGGGGATTTGAACGAAAGCGATTAATCGTGCGATAAGTCGGCTCGTAGCCTTGAGCTAGCCACATCATGCGAACACTGTCCTGTAATAAAGCTTCGATTTTACGGCCAGAGAAAACGGACTGCGTATACCCACACAATATAATTTTCAACATCATCCGTGGATGGTAGGCTGGTCGACCGGTTTGGCGTATGAAATCTTCAAAGGTTTCATACGGAATACTCTCTACTAAATCGTGAATCGCAAAGGCAATATCATTTTCTTGTAGTTTCATTTCTAAAT
>NZ_JAKNRA010000047.1:0-473 GCF_022213125.1 Oceanobacillus alkalisoli
ATCAGTAAATCCAGTAGATTAATGTCTTTCAAGCGTAACTTGCGAAAATGAGTTAAGGAACTCGAATCAATAACGGAAGCTTCTGGAGCCATCCCCAAGAAATACTTAAAAGACATATCATATTTAGAACGCTTCACCACGTCTGCGTCGGACAATTTATACATTCGCTTTAATAAAATATACTTAAACATTCGGATCGGGCAGATTGCATTTCTTCCATTCGTGAGAGAATAGTTATCCTCCAGTTCCTTATAAATAAAGGAAAAGTCAACCAATTCATTGATTCGGCGTAACTCATTATCTTCCTCTATGATTAAGTCATAAAGGCTTTCATATGGACTAAACGAAAGACTCTCTTGCTTTTGTAACATGTAATCACCCGCTACTTTCATCGTTATTACTTTGATTATAAAATAGAACAGCTAACAAATCATTTTTGTTAGCTGTTCTAAGGAGACTTTTTCAGTGGCCTC
>NZ_JAKNRA010000048.1:0-463 GCF_022213125.1 Oceanobacillus alkalisoli
GACCTCCTGCGTGACAGGCAGGCATTCTAACCAACTGAACTACCGGACCTTGGTTGCGGGGGCAGGATTTGAACCTGCGACCTTTGGGTTATGAGCCCAACGAGCTACCGGACTGCTCCACCCCGCGATAATAAGAAATATGCAATTATAATTCATGCATAATATTATAATACTTTTATGCCTGGCAACGTCCTACTCTCGCAGAGACAAGGTCTCAACTACCATCGGCGCTGGAAAGCTTAACTGCTGTGTTCGGTATGGGAACAGGTGTGACCTTTCCGCCTTCATTACCAGACATATACTATATTATAACAAAATTTAACTCTGATGCAAGAGTATATTCATACCCTGAAAACTAAATAAGAGTAAATCACGACATCAAAATATAGAAGTTAGTTAAGTCCTCGATCGATTAGTATTCGTCAGCTCCACATGTCACCATGCTTCTACCTCGAACCTATCA
>NZ_JAKNRA010000049.1:0-454 GCF_022213125.1 Oceanobacillus alkalisoli
AGCATATCGGTGTTAGTCCCGTCCTTCATCAGCTCCTAGTGCCAAGGCATCCACCGTGCGCCCTTATTCACTTAACTAAGTTACAGTAAATATAGCTTGTTTTGCCTTGTTGGTCTGTTAAAGACCACTTTCTTGCATTTATGAATCTAGCTTTAGCTCCCAAAAACGGTCGCTTCAGCCTTTTAATATGATGTCGTTGTTACTCTTATTTAGTTTTCAAGGTACAAATAGAGAGATTTACTCTCTCAAAACTGAACCAAACAACCCAGTATGTTCCGAAAATAATCTAGCTCCAGTGGTATTCAACTAATGTCGAACGGCCACTTACGCTTTCTTATTTATATCCTTAGAAAGGAGGTGATCCAGCCGCACCTTCCGATACGGCTACCTTGTTACGACTTCACCCCAATCATTGGTCCCACCTTCGGCGGCTGGCTCCAAATGGTTACCTCAC
>NZ_JAKNRA010000004.1:0-248626 GCF_022213125.1 Oceanobacillus alkalisoli
TGTTGTGGTAACTTTAATTTTATCAAAAGGTGTCCTTTTTGTTGAGTAAAATAAGAGTAAATAGAAAATCGCTTCACGCTTTTTGCGCGAAGCGATTTTCTATTTACTGGGGTTTTGTCCCAGCCTCGATCTGTCTATTTAACTAATACAGCATGGACTACTTTAATGCAAAGATCCATAATGACGGTAAAGTCTCTTTCTTTCAAGTAGTGATAAGCTTCTTCATTGATAATTCCTTGCTGTGCCCAAAATATTTTGCAATCTGTTTCAGCTGCATCCTTTGCAACATCTGGCAAATGTTCAGGACGTCGGAAAACGTTGATAATATCAATTTTATCTGGTACATCTTTGAGCGTTGGATATGCCTTTTCCCCAAGAACTTCATCTACGGTCGGATTGACAGGAATGATACGGTAACCTTCTTCCTGCATAATTTTCGATATTTGATAGGCGGTCTTCTCTTCATTTTTTGATAATCCCACGACTGCTATTGTCTTGGCATCTTCTAAAGTCTCTTTCAATTTTTCTTTCGATGGATTTTCCCAGCTCATGTTTTTCATCCCTTCTTCAGAGTTTCATACATCAAGTCATTCTAGTCACATCATAAGTAGAATAAGCTGAATAGTCAACCGTATCACTTTCTTGCATGCTTTTTTACTTGGAATTTATTCTTACTGCAGAATAAATTCCAAGTAACGGTACTTTTTAATCGAAATTCATGCTAGAATAAGCATAGTACAGCTTCAAAAAGTTGATGGAAAGTAGGATGAATGATGGAATTTGTATTATTTGCAATTATCGCTTATTTATTAGGTTCGATTCCTTCTGCTTTATTAGTAGGTAAAATCGCTTTCAATAAAGATATCCGCGAGCACGGAAGCGGAAACCTTGGAGCTACAAATGCTTTCCGAGTACTCGGAATGAAAGCTGGAATTATCGTTACGTTATCTGATATCTTAAAAGGAACAGCAGCAACGGTAATCCCGATTCTATTCGATGCTTCTGTCCATCCGCTCATTATCGGCCTATTCGCGGTTATCGGGCACACTTATCCGATATTCGCTAAGTTTAAGGGTGGTAAAGCAGTCGCAACATCGGCGGGGATTATATTGGGGAGTTTCCCACTATTATTTGTCATTATGATTACGACCTTTCTACTCTCCCTATACTTATCCAAGTATGTTTCACTATCTTCTATCATAACTGGAGCAGTCACGATTCTTATCTCGTTGTTTTATAAGGACATTGTCTTAATTATCATTATTTCACTCCTTACTTTGTTTGTTATCTACCGTCATAAGGAGAACTTGAAACGAATTAAAAATGGTACCGAACCGAAAATTACTTGGATGTAAAAAAGAAGTGCTCTTATCAAGGAGTACTTCTTTTTAGTAGAGGAAACCTGCGACTTCCATCTAAGCACAGAAGCCCCCCACCGATAGCAAGAAGCATCGGTGGGGGGCTTCCAGTAGGATTTTTCGAATTCTATTCTCAGCGAAAAACGTTTAAATTGAATAAGATTAGGTGTTTCGTTATACTGAAATCTAGTCAATGATAGAAAGTAGGAACGATTATGACTCAAACAAAAATAAATGCATTCAAACAACTTCCTCAAAAGAAGGAAAGACATAAATTATTCGGCTCTGTGGAACCGATCGAAAAAACAAAACCAATAGAAAAAGATAAGATGCATGATATTCAGAATGAAAAGAAAGACTTTCTTTTTGAATTGGATGCGGTTGGGATTGCAAACGTCAAACATCCAATAATAATTGAAAGCAATATGAATCCTAAAACACAAACAACTATTGGAACGTTCAGTTTCAGCTCTTCCCTGCCCCAAACGAGCAAAGGAACGAATATGAGCCGCTTTACTGAACAACTAAATAACTATTATAAAGATGGCCTCATTATAAGTTTTTCTTCTCTAAAGACATTTGCAAAAGGGTTAAGTGAGCGCTTGGAGCAACAGGATGCTACAATTGAGATAAGCTTTCCATGGTTTTTTGAAAGAAAGGCTCCACACACAGAACTTAGCGGATTAAATCATGCGGACATTACAATGACAGTTACGTATGATAAGTTATCTGGTTACACCATGCGTGCAAGTCTTGGCGGTAAGGTGGCTACGCTTTGTCCGTGCTCGAAGGAAATTAGTGAATATAGTGCTCATAATCAAAGAGGCAATATTACAATGGAAATCGAGTTTACAGAAGATTTCACGGAGAATGATGCCGATTGGAAATTCCATCTATTAGAAGCAGCGGAAAGCAATGCTTCAAGCAGATTATATCCTGTTCTAAAACGTCCAGATGAAAAAGTTGTCACCGAAACTGCTTATGAAAATCCGCGTTTTGTAGAAGATATGGTGCGGCTTGTTGCAGCTGATCTTTATGAACTGGACTTTGTGTCTAAATTTAAAGTAAGCTGCAGAAATGAAGAATCCATTCATCTGCATGATGCCATTGCTTCTGTTAGTTTCGACAAATCTGCGAAAAAGTAGTGAGTAACATGAAATATATTTTTATTGGACTCGTAAGGTTCTACCAACTTGCAATAAGTCCGTATACGCCTGCGTCTTGCAGGTTTTATCCGACTTGTTCCAGTTACAGTCTGGAAGCATTCAAACGATTTGGTGCCATCAAAGGACTATATCTCAGCGTTAAACGGATAAGCAAATGCCATCCATTCCATCCAGGTGGTGTTGACTATGTACCTGAAAGGAAAGAAAAACAGAAGAAGACCCGATAATTGGATGCATCATCCAATCACCGGATCTTCTTTTATTACGATGCGATTATATGGAAAAAATCCTGCTTTCATTTACAGATTAAACCTTTTAATCTGTTCCCAAATTGCTTCTTTGCGGAGAATTTCTCGTTGATATTCCCCAAATAAATCGTAATGAGGATATTTGTCTTTATAATCAATCCAATATTCATCAAGCTCATGACTTCTTCCCCAAGTTTTCAGCTTTTCAATATCACTACATCCTACCTTTGTTACGGTATCACAGCCTGGGAACCGTTCATCAATCCAGTAATGCGTCAGAAACGCGATTTGACCGCTACTGACTTCTAGCTTCCAACGATGTAATTCTTGCCGATTAATTCCAAAAGCCATTTTTATTCACCTTTAATCTCCTTACTATAAATATCATGCCATTCTGGAAATTTCCTTCTCAGTGATAAAGGGCGAAACGTATCTTTATTGACGATGACATGTCTAGTCAAGCCTCTAACAGCAACTTCACCATCTTCTCCAACCACTTCATAACCATAAGCAGAACGAATTCCGTCATATTCTGCCAACCATGTATCAATATATACGGTTTCTCCGTAACGGGTCGGCTTAATAAAGGAAAGCTCTGCATCTATAACCGGCGAAACGACACCTTGTTTTTCCATTTCCACATAAGACAGTCCTAAAGCTTCAATGAATTTCGTTCTGCCAATTTCAAACCAGATCAAATAATTGCCATGATAAACAATACCCATTTGATCTGTTTCCTGGTAGCGTACTTCTATTGGTGTTCTTACTTTATTCAAAATAAATACCTCCATTATCCTGCTGTTTCATCAATAATATGTATAGTAATATCGTATCACGAATCCATCTGCCTGCAAAAAAACAAGACCTCAAAATTAGATGATTTTGAGGTCTTGTTTTTAATTATTTATCTTGATGATGTGATTCATCTTTAATTTCTTCACGAAAGCCTTCAATAGCTTCTTTGCGACGTTTATTTTTAGCTAAAATCTGCTCTTTCCCTATTTCATCAGAGAACTCCAGCGTACCTTCCGCTTCTTCGATATTTTCTAACGTATCATGGATCATATGCTGCAGTTTTTCCACGTTATCACTGCGATCATCCGGCTTTGGTTTGTTTTTATCTGGCGACATATAACTACTCCTTTCAACTGTAGTAGTTGTATGTTTTACAGGAACAAGTGAAAATATGCAATTAATTTAATGTGTTAAGCATTTCTTCCATAAATTCGTAATCCATTGGTCCGACATGGCGTTGTTCTTGGATAATACCCTCTGAGTTGATGAAATAGGTTGTCGGCAATGTGATTACACCATAATCCGTGCCAGTCGCCCCATCGCTGTCCAGTGGGCTTGGAAATGTATATCCAAATTCCTCGAGGTAGTCCTTTACCTTTTCATCTTTTTCATTAAAATTAACAGCAATTACCTTAACATCATCTTGATGAGCGTCATAAAACTTCTGCATTTCTGGCATCTCTTCGCGGCATGGCGGACACCAGGTTGCCCAAAAGTTGAGGATCACTTTTTCGCCTTTTAATTCGGACAGGCTGACTACTTCACCGTCTAATGTTTCCAGCGAGAAGTCAGGAGCAGCTTCTCCAGGTTGGATACCAACGCTTTCAACAGGTGCAATCATCCCGCCTGAAACCGATGTATCTCCTGTCACATCATATCGATTTGGCCCCGCTTCTTCATTTTTATCGGCAGCTATATCTCCAATCATGATTCCGACTAAAATAACAAGAAAACTGATTCCAAATATTATTTTTTTCACAATATCTCCCCCGACTTTCTTAACCTTACTTTAATAGTAATTTGCATAAGGAAAGAAGTAAAGATATTAGCGTCATTGTTCGGAAATTAGTCAAGAAAGAGCCGCTAAGCATTTGCTTAGCGGCTCTTATCTTTATAGTGATGTTTAAGCTAATTTTTCACGTAGAACCATTTGCAAAATTCCGCCGTGACGGTAGTAGTCGATTTCAACCGGGCTATCAAAACGAGCGATAGCTGTAAACTCGGTAACTTTATCGTCTTTTGCTACTGCAGTAACTTTTACCGGGCTATTTGGTTGTACATTTTCGTCGATATCAACATGGAATGTTTCTTTACCTGTCAAGCCAAGTTTCTCAGCACTATCGCCTTTTACAAATTGAAGTGGTAATACACCCATCATGACAAGGTTCGAACGGTGGATACGTTCATAACTTTCCACAATAACCGTCTTAATACCTAAAAGGTTCGTTCCTTTTGCAGCCCAGTCACGGGAAGACCCCATTCCGTAGTCTTTACCACCGATAACAACTAATCCGGTGTTATCTTCTTTATATTTCATTGCAGCGTCATAAATTGGCATTACTTCTTCCGTTGGCCAGTAGGTTGTGTAGCCGCCTTCTGTACCCGGAGCAAGTTTATTACGAATACGGATGTTCGCAAATGTACCACGCATCATAATCTCGTGGTTACCACGACGGGAACCATAAGAGTTGAAGTTTCTAGGTGATACACCTTTTTCTTGCAGATATTGACCAGCAGGCATATCTTTCGCAATTGCTCCTGCAGGTGAAATATGGTCTGTTGTAACAGAGTCACCGAAGTAACCAATTGCACGTAAATTACTTAATTTCTCAACCGTTCCTGCCTCTTTTCCTAAACCTTCAAAGAATGGCGGATTTTGAATATATGTCGAGTCCTCATCCCATTCGAATAATGGTTCGTCTGTTGTATCAATAGCGTTCCATTTTTCATTGGAATTAAAGACGTTCTCATACTCTTTACGGAAGATTTCCGGCGTTACAACTTTCGCAACTTCTTCTTTAATTTCTTGTGCTGTCGGCCAGATATCATTCATGTATACTGGTTTTCCATCTCTATCCGTTCCAAGTGGGTCTTCATTCAGATTAATATCCACTGTACCTGCTAGTGCGTATGCCACAACAAGTGGTGGGGATGCTAGGTAGTTCGCTTTAACAAGCGGGTGAATTCTCCCTTCAAAGTTCCGGTTACCGGATAATACGGAAGAAGCGATTAAATCGGAATCAACAATTGCTTTTTCGATTTCTTCCAGTAAAGGACCGGAGTTACCGATACATGTTGTACAGCCATAACCAACAAGGTTAAAGCCAAGTACATCCAAGAATTTTTGTAATCCGGCATCTTCCAGATAACGGGTTACAACTTTAGATCCTGGTGCCAACGAAGTCTTAACATAATCAGGTACTTTCAGTCCTTTTTCGACTGCATTTTTCGCAACTAAACCTGCACCTAACATTACATATGGGTTAGACGTGTTTGTACAAGAAGTGATTGCAGCGATTGCTAGGGAGCCTGTCTTCAGGACAGATTCCTTACCATTTTTATGGGTAACGGTCACTTCTTTATCGAATTCAGACTTATCTTTTCCAAATCCTTGGTTGCCCTCAGGAGCTGTAATGGCTTTATTGAATTCCTTTTGCATATTAGATAAAGAAATCAAGTCTTGCGGACGTTTTGGTCCGGATAAATTCGGCTCTAATTCAGACAGGTCGATAATGACAACGTCTGTATATTCTGGATCGCCGTCTTCCGGGTCGTACCATAGACTGTTTTCTTTACTGTATTTCTCAACAAGGTCAATTAGTTCTTGACTTCGCCCTGTCAAATGTAAGTAGCTTAATGTTTCTTCGTCTACAGGGAAGAAACCACAAGTTGCACCATACTCAGGAGCCATGTTAGAGATCGTTGCACGGTCAGCTAGCGGCATGTCTTTCAGGCCTGGACCGAAGTATTCTACAAATTTACCTACTACATTTTTCTCACGCAGCACTTGCGTAACTTTTAGGGCAAGGTCTGTTGCTGTAGTTCCATTCGGGAAACTTCCAACAAACTTAACCCCAATCACCTCTGGTGCCGGGAAATAGGACGGCTGACCGAGCATTCCAGCCTCAGCTTCAATACCACCAACACCCCAACCGAGGACACCAAGTCCGTTAATCATCGTCGTATGAGAGTCTGTTCCTACAAGTGTATCTGGAAATGCTTCGAACTCTTTCGCTTCATTTTCAAGGGCGTGCACAACATTCGCAATATATTCCAAGTTAACCTGGTGAACAATACCTGTTGCTGGAGGAACAGCACGATAGTTGTCAAACGCTTTTTGAGCCCAATTTAAGAATTCATAACGTTCAGCGTTTCTTTCAAATTCAATGTCCATGTTCGCTTGTAGGGCATTTGGTGTACCATATTGGTCTACTTGTACGGAGTGGTCGATAACTAAATCAACCGGTACTTCAGGATTAATCTTGTCTGGTTCGCCCCCCATATCCACCATTGCTTTTCTTAAAGAAGCTAGGTCAACAACGGCCGGAACCCCAGTGAAGTCTTGCAAGATAACACGCGAAGGTTTGAATGGTACATCGACACCTTTCGCATCTTTCTTACCCCATTTCGCAAGTGCTTTGACATGTTCATCTTTAATTTGATGGTCATCATGTTGACGAAGTACGGATTCTAAAAGAACTCGTACAGAGAATGGCAAGCGGCTAATTTTGCCGAGACCTTGTTCCTCTAAAGTTTTCAGATCATAGTAATTGTAGGTCTTGTCGTTTAATTCAAATTGCTTTCTCGCTTTAAATGCATCATTTGACATTCCATACTACCCCTTTCTAAGTTGCTACCAGTCTATGTTGTTTGTAAACTGGTACTTTATCATCCCATCACTCTTTAAAAAAGAAAGAATAATAAACCTTTACTTATATACTATCGGATTGTAAGCGATAAAACAAATCATTCGTCAATTAAGCTGTATATTAAATTATTATTCTAGTTGATAAGTTATACTTATACAAAAAAGAATGGACAGTTTGCCTGTATTGTCCATTCTTAATGATTAAACGTTTTTGGGAAAATTATTTGAAATGTGCTGCCTTTCGATTCATTTCTGAAGAATTTAAGAAGTCCGCCATGTTGTTCCATTATTTCTCTTGTAATATTCAATCCAAGACCTGTACCATTTTCCTTCGTAGTGAAAAATGCTTTCCCCAACTGATCCATTAGTTCCTGTGGTATACCGATCCCTTCATCCACTACGTTGATAATCGTTTGTTCTTTCATGAAATCGACGAAAATGCTAATGTCTCCTGGTTCTTCCATTGCCTCAATCGCATTCTTTACTAAATTGATCAATACTTGTTTGATCTGAGATGGATCACAGTAGATAACTCCGGAAATTGACTCATCATATTTGATTGTAACGTTTTTAAATTTTGCCTGGGATTGCAATAACACCACTACATCACTGATTAGTTTACCTATATGTTCTTTTTTCTTTTTATTTGAAGATGGTTTTGACATAAATAGAAGTTCTGATGTTATGGATTCAATCTTTTCAATCTCATCTTCCATAATCCTGTAGTATTCTTCTTTATGATTCACTCCTGCTTTAAGCAACTGCAGAAATCCTTTAATTGATGTTAATGGGTTTCTAATTTCATGGGCAATACTTGCAGCAAGCTGACCTACGACAGACATTCTTTTTGCTTGTACAATCATTTCCTTTGCTTCTTTATAAGCCGTCAAATCCTTCAACAACCCAGCAACATATTTGCGATTACTTGACTGATCTTCAATTCGAGCTAAGCAAACCTCCACGTAAACGGTGTGATTATTCTTATGGATAAGTTCAACATGTATGCCTTCTTTTCTTTCTGCGGCTAAATATTGTTCTACACACTTCGGCTCGAGGGGTTGAATTCGTTCATACCACGGGTTGCCAATAAGCTCTTCTTGCTTATAACCTAATAAATTTTTAATCGATTGACTGACAAAGCAAATCCGATCCTTTTCATCCCAGACAATAAAGGCATCATTTAAATGGCTTCCCATCCATTCCAATATATTCGTCGGCAATTTGAGAAAATTGGAAAATAATAGCTGTTGTTGATCAAACTTTAGTGAATAAACTTCCCCTATCTTCATTCAATTGTCCCCCTTTATAATTAGTTAAAAGCTAAGAACTTCCCCCTTTAAAGTAAAAACGATAAAACGCTATGTAATATTATGTTTATGATCTGTTACAGTTTTTATTCTAATAGAATCAATTGTCATGATTCTATCGATTATAATACTTGTTACTTAGACCGTTTATTCATATAATAATGTTACGTATATTTTCTATCTTACTATAAAATATTCTAAAAATAAATTATTCAATTGTCTATCATCCCATTATTAGTAATTTTGTCATAAAGTGAAACTTCATTCAGTGAGAATCACTGAATGTTAGTTGAACAGAATCAGGGATTTACGGACTGTTCATCCCCCACTTCACATTTTGGGCTTCCCTCATGTTTAGAGGTGGGGGGATTACAGACCGTTAATGCGTGATAAAGTAAAGAAATAGGTGAATATTATTGAGTATAATACTTGTGTTGTGGGGATTTCTTCTAATTTCGCTCATGGGAATTGGCGGTTTCTTCATGTTCCGTAAATTCTTAAAGAGTTTGCCGAAAGAAGATGGGAAATCTGTCTTGGATTGGCAAGAGCATTATGTCGATTTGACCAAAGATATGTGGGCGGATGAGGAAAAAGCATTATTGGAGGAACTTGTTTCCCCTGTTCCTGAATTATTCCGTGATGTCGCTCGTCAAACAATTGCCAGTAAGATTGGGGAAATTGCTCTGGATAAGAAGGAAGAAATGATAACGCAGGATACATTGATTGAAGGTTACATCGTCGCCACACCGAAACGTGACCATAAATTTCTGCGTAAAAAACTAAAAGAAAAAGGAATTCCTGTGGAACCTTATGAACATTTATTCCAGCTTTCTAAAAGCGACTATCGTGACAACTGGCAGGAGAGTTATAAAAAATAAAGACAAACAAGCACCTGGCTCTATGCAAGGTGCTTTTGTTCTGTCATTGACTTTCTAAGTTGCAAGAATTGATAGAGCATGGCAATCCGCCATGTAAGGATCATCCCGAACGCAAGCATAAAGAAGATTCCACCCGTCTCTCCAAGTGAAATATAGCCACTGATTAATACCTTTAGTGCTAAACGAACGACAAGAAGTCCAAATAGGATAAGTGGAAATGCTTTTGATGGATTTAAATAAATTTCACCGTCATGAATTTTAAATTTTGATGATTTAATCAGGATAATAGAGAAAACCATCCCAAGTGCAAAGGATTCAATGACTTGGAACCAGCTGATTTGAAATATCGGGAAGATATACATCAGAGCTCCGGTACTCATAAATAGAGGCGGTAAGATGATTTTTTTTAGAGATGCAGGTCTCTTCCCCATTTTCAATCGAACAAAAATCATAATGACAGCCATCATTGTGGCTCCGATTGTACTAGCAATACCCCAAAACATGTTTTAATCACTCTTTCAAAATTACTTACTCCCTATTATATCATTAATATCTTTATTAAAAACCGGAGAATCCAAACCAGTCAGCGAGATATGCTGTGACAACGGTCATCCAGTCAAAGAAAAGGGCCGCACCGAAGAAAATCATTACATAGCCACCAACTTTAACAATCTTCATGCTATGGTTTCTAATCCAGTTCATTCTGCCGATAAAGAATGCCATAACGAGGAATGGAATCGCAAACCCTAAAATATAGGCAATCATCATAATCATTCCTAGCTCTGGATTAGAGACTGCAAGTGAGAACACCACCGCTAGGATTGGCCCGGTACATGGTGTCCAGCCAAGAGAGAATGCAATACCAATCAATAATGTACCAAGATAACCACTTGGACGATTTTTAAACTGAATTTGTCTGTTTTTCATCAGGAATTTAAAGTTTAAAATACCAACAATGACCAATCCAAAGAATATAATTAAGATGGCCCCGACTTGTCTAATGATATCTTGATAAGTCAAGAGAAATTCAGAGATAACCGAAGTTGAAAAACCGATTGCAATAAAAATACTCGAAAAACCGATTAGGAAAAAAATCGTATGAAGTAATGCTTGCCGATTCATTTTTTTATTATCTTCTTTCATTTCATTAATGCTCATGCCAGTAATATAGGATAAAAATACCGGGTACACAGGTAAGACACAGGGTGAAACAAAAGAAAGAAATCCAGCACCAAAGGCTAGAAATATATTGATTTCTGACATATAATCTCCCCTACATTTTTATTATGTGCATCTATTTTATCAGAAAGGACATGTGGTAACACCCTTGTTTTTGACAATTAGACAACACTTACATCGTTTTGCGATGTTCTCGAAATAAGTATATAAGAAACGTAAATCCGTGCCGACGGATTTACCCTGTAAACGTATACTTATCTCGAAACATAGGAGTTACCGGCCATCCAAAAACGGTAAGGATAGTCACGGGCTTCTTCTGTATTTGATATTCCAATACGCAGTCCTGTCATGATTTCATCAATCCGGGCACCTTCTGTGATATATAATGGTTGTTTATATATTGGTTTGCCATACATTTGCATCGTTATCCCTAGCGCTTTCGTCAGTTTCCCCGGTCCGCTCGTCAAATTTTGTATATTTTTGACTGGACGTTTTTGCATCATTAAGTCTACTCCACTATACGGTTCAATCGCGCGGATAAGGACTGCTTCCGGCTCACCAACTTCTCCGCTCACGATATTCAGGAGGCAATGGGTATGCATTTGATACGTATAAATAAGGCCAGCTTGATGATACATAATTTCCGTTCGCTTCGTTCGCCTGTATCCATAACTATGAGCTGCGCGGTCCAGAGCACCGAGATAAGCTTCTGTTTCAACAATCACCCCAGAACTTAATCCTTCTTCTGTTTCATGGACAAGTATTTTACCGATAAGTTGTTTGGCAAGCGTGAGCGTCGGCTGCTTATAGAAACTTTCGGGTAGTAATTGAAAACTATTTTCATTGGTTATCATTCGGCATTTCCTTTCTGGTGATTATACGATATATAAAAACCACTCTGTTCTGTTCCATTTTAACAGAAAAAGTGGTTTTGGATTTGTATGATGATATTTTTACTTATCTACCTGGTTATTCATTGCGCGCATCATTTGATTAATCTTCTTTTGTGATGGCTTTTGGCCCATTTGCATCATTAATGTACGAAGCATTTGCTCATTGATTGGCGGATTCTTTTTCAAGTAGTTCATCATATATTTTCTTGCGATAAAAAACCCAAGAGCAACACCTGCTACTAAAGCTGCAATAGCAATTAATACTACCCAAATTGTGCTCATGTCTGTCTTCCTCCTTCGTTACTCTCTTCATCAAGTATATATAATCATGGGTAAGAATACAATATTTGATTATTGATCAATTTATGATTTTTAACAGATAACCAACCATAATCATTCAAACGATTATTTATGACAAAATAAAATCCTGGTGATTGACGAAGGATTGGAAAAAAGAATTCTTCTGCCTCTTGAATGGATGAACAAGTTAGTTCAATATGGTGACCATCCTCATAGATCGTCAAACTTTTACCTTCCCAAAAAAGCTGTATGTATTGATCTTTCTTTTCTACGTTCACGTCATCGGTTAAGGTTCGCAGATAAGCTGCAATGAGCGATAACTGGAGTGGTTCAATGACATAATTATATTGTAACTGCAAATAAGTTAGCTTCGGACAATCCTTAAACTCTTTAAAGAACCGGAACAGTACCCCCGTCTTATAGAAATAATGTACGGCTATCTCAGCTTTAACAGAAAAAATAGAATACGTATACATGGAAAGCACTCCTTTTCATCCCATTATACGTATTCCGCGACACGATTACTGTCATATTCTGTTGTAAACTTCCACTAGTTTTGTCGATTAAGAGACCGGATCTCTAAAACAGCTGGTGTTTAGAGATCCGTTCTTCTTAATTGAATCTAGTTAACTTAGTTGTTAACAAGTTTTTCAGTAAGTTGAACGACATTTTGGACAGTAAAGCCATATTCTGCTACAACGGTATCTCCAGGAGCAGATGCACCGAAGCGGTCAATCGCTAGGATATCGCCTTCTGCTCCTGTGTAACGGTCCCATCCAAAAGATGCGCCCATTTCTATACCAAGTCGTTTTGTAACATTCTTAGGAAGTACACTTTCTTTATATGCTTCGTCTTGTTTGTTAAAGCGATCCCATGATGGCATGCTTACAACGGAGACGTCAATTCCTTTTTCTTTTAGCGCTTTTTGTGCTTCTACAGCAAGCTGTACTTCAGAACCTGTTGCTAGAAGTAACGCATCTGCTGTTTCTTTCTCAGCTGCACTTACAACGTATGCACCCTTCTTCACGCCTTCATAAGCGTTCTTGTCTGTGCCAGGAAGAGTCGGTAAGTTTTGTCTTGTAAGGACAAGCGCTGTCGGCTCATCTTTAGACTCTAAAGCAAGTCTCCATGCTGCAGCAGTTTCATTTGCATCTGCCGGACGGATTAAGGAAAGGCCTGGCATTGCACGTAATGCTGCAAGATGTTCAACCGGCTCGTGAGTTGGTCCATCTTCTCCTACTGCAATCGAGTCATGGGTAAACACATATGTTACTGGTGTCTTCATGATTGATGCAAGACGGATGGATGGGCGCAGGTAATCACTGAACACAAAGAACGTTCCACCGTAGACTTTCAGACCGCCGTGAAGTGCCATACCGTTTAAGGCAGCACCCATTGCGTGTTCACGAACACCAAACCAGATGTTGCGTCCAGCATAATTTGCTTTCGTAAAGTCACCTTCATCGTCCATCATTGTTTTGTTTGAACCTGCTAAGTCTGCACTACCTCCGAAGAATGTAGGAACTGCTTTAGCAATAGCATTTAACACTTCACCAGAGGAAGCACGAGTTGCAAGGGAGCTTCCTTCTTCAAATACAGGAATAGCTTCTTCCCAATTAACTGGAAGTTCGCCGTTCATAGCTTGTTCCAACTGTGCTGCTTCTTCCGGATATTTTTCCTTATACGCAGCGAATTGGTCATTCCAAGCATCTTCAGCTTTCTTACCATCATCTTGGATCTTCTCTTTGAAATCAGCGTACACTTCTTCCGGTACGTTGAATTCTTCGTGAGCCCATTTGTAATACTCTTTCGTAAGTGTTACCTCATCTTTACCTAGTGGCGCTCCGTGGGATGCGGCAGAGTTTGATTTGTTCGGAGAGCCGTATCCGATAATCGTTTTCACTTCAATTAAAGTAGGCTGATCCGTGTTTGCTTGCGCTTCCTTAATTGCTGCTCGGAGCGCATCCACATCATTACCATCTTCAACACGGATTACTTGCCAGCCATATGCTTTGAAACGGCTTTCTGTATCCTCTGAGAAGGATCGGTCAAGTTCACCATCTAAAGAAATATCGTTTGAGTCATATAAAACAATTAATTTATCTAAGCCAAGGTGGCCAGCTAGAGAAGCCGCCTCATGCGAGATACCTTCCATCAAGTCACCGTCGCTTACAAGTGCGTACGTATAATGATCGACGATGGATGCATCTTCTTTATTAAATCTAGCAGCAAGATGTTCTTCTGCCATCGCCATACCAACGGACATCGCAATACCTTGTCCAAGTGGGCCAGTTGTTGCTTCTACACCATCTGTGTCGAGAACTTCCGGGTGACCTGGTGTACGGGAATTCCACTGACGAAAGTTTTTCAAGTCATCAATTGTAACATCATAGCCTGAAAGATGTAAAAGACTGTATAAAAGCATCGATCCGTGTCCAGCAGATAAAACGAAACGGTCACGGTTAAACCATTTTGAGTTTTTCGGATTATGATTCATAAAATCAGTCCATAGCGTGTAAGCCATAGGCGCAGCACCCATTGGCAAGCCCGGGTGACCGGAATTAGCTTTTTCAATCGCATCGATGGAAAGCGTGCGGATCGTGTTAATTGATAGTTGTTCAATATTAGACATAATTATCTCCTTTCAAAATTCCACTATAGTATGTATCTATTTACTATTCTATAATGAATGTGCAAACTTCACAAGCAAATTAAGTCGATTGCCTAAACAAATTAATGTTTTTCATTCCTTTTTTGCATATCTTTCACTTTGAGCGGGGTAACGTCATTACCTGCCGGATCAATAATTTTAACGGTTTTCAACTGATTTGTGAATGAACCGCGGATGTTTTGCAAATATTCTTCCCGGAGCTGTTTTTGCTCCGATTTCTCTTTTTCAGTTAGACCGGATGTTTTGGATTTCTTTGCAAGCTCGTTAATTCGTGCAAGTTTTTCTTTCGTTAACATCAATAAACCTCCTTTATCGTTTCCTTTAAGAGGGTATTTAAAGTATTATCTAGATTATAATACTACCCTACTTCGCAACATAATAACAGAATTTATATTGTATTTTTGTGATTTTCCCCTTCCTTTATAATGCATACAACAAAAAAAGACAAGTATTACAACTTGTCATTTGTGAGGTTATTTATTTTGAGGGTCGCTCTCTTGTTCGTACTCCTGATAACGACGATGAACCGTTGCTTTTGAGATAGTATAACCCAAGCCATTTAATGTACTTGTAATTTCCCCGAAAGTGAGTTTTTTCTCGCGAAGACGTACAATTTCCTCAAGTGGTACTTCCAATCTTTCTCTCCCTGGCGCTTTGCTGATGTTTTTTAAATTATTTCTTGGATTATATCCTTCTTTTACCGCTCGCTGCATGCCTCTTTTGATTTTTAAATTATGAATTTTCCTTTGGTATTCTTCGACGATACCGACAATCTGTAAAACCATAGAATCTGATTCTGATAGTTCCAGCTCCCCGTCATGAATTGCGGTGTAGATTAATATATGCAACTTTTGCAATTGATGAAACAAAGCAATTTTCGTATTCCCTCTTCCTAGTCTCGTTTCATCTTGAATTAATAGACATTCCGCTTTCTTATTTGAAAAATATTCAAGCATCTCGAAAATCCCATCTCTATTAATTTCATAACCGCTCACCTGCTCTTCAATACAAGTAACAACTTCTAATCCTTGCCGGACAGCTAGTTCATACAATTCTTCCTTCTGTCTAGCTAATGATGATTCCTGTTCTTTTTTCTCTGTGCTCACTCTGCAATAGATGACTGCTTTCACGATTCAATTTCCCCTTCTTAGTCGATTAGGCATTGGCAATGAGAGAGAAATACAAGAATACCAAAGTTAAGATGAAACCGATAGTAAAAAATATATCTTCTTTGGAAAACTTAGCAAATAGTCTATTTAGCATTACAGAATCCTCCTGTTTTTTCGAACCTTTGTTCTTAGAACATATTATCGCACGAACAAATGGTCCTGTCAATGTTTTTTTCGAACGAATGTTTGCATAAACTTTCCTCAAGTGATAAACTAGTAATAATAAATCCTATGTAAGAGGTGATAAATAGATGACAAAAGTTTCTAAAAGACAACAGATGATTTTAGATTTTATAAAAGACGAAGTTCATGCAAAAGGTTATCCACCATCCGTTCGGGAGATTGCTGTTGCAGTCGGTCTTGCATCCAGTTCGACCGTACATGGACATTTGGAAAGGTTAGAAGCGAAAGGGTTTATCCGTCGTGACCCGACTAAACCAAGAGCCATTGAAATATTAGATCAAGACGGTGAAGGTAATATCCCGAAAAATCAAGCCCGTTATGCTCCAGTAATCGGAAAAGTTACTGCTGGAATCCCGATTACCGCTGTTGAAAATATTGAAGAATATGTTCCAGTTCCTAGCTCCCATGCGAGTCCGGACGATAATTTATTTGTTCTAGTCATTGAAGGCGAAAGTATGATTGAAGCAGGGATTCTTGAAGGTGATATGGTGATTGTAAAACAGCAAAACATGGCTGATAATGGAGATATCGTTGTAGCAATGACAGATGATGACGAGGCAACCGTCAAACGTTTCTTTAAAGAAGAAAAAATGATTCGCTTGCAGCCGGAAAATGCTACGATGGAACCATTATTTTATGAAAAGGTTAGTATTTTAGGTAAAGTCATTGGATTGTACAGAGATATACATTAAAATAACATCTGATCTTCGCATTCAGTGCAAAGATCAGATGTTTTGTTTACTAGATTAGGAAACGATGTGCTAGTGCAAACGCTCTTCGGTGGAACGAGTAATCGCAGTCCCAAATATTGCGAAAAGAATCGCGTTTTAACCTGCAAGGGCGCTTGCGCCCTTGTTCATTGATTAATAGGATGTTAGGTACTGTTCGCGTTCCCATGGATGCACCGTATTATTAAACATGCGCCATTCAAATTCTTTTGCTTCTACATAATTTTCATAGAGATGTTCTCCCAACGCCTGAATGATGACAGAGTCCTTCTCCATCTCATCTAATGCTTCTTTCAATGTAGCTGGTAAATCTTTCACGCCACTTTCTATTCTTTCTTTTTTCGTCATTGCATAAATGTTTTGGTCAACTGCTTGAGGCGGTTGCTTTTTATGTTCAATTCCATCCAGTCCTGAAGCAAGTAGGACAGAGAGTGCCAAATATGGATTGGATGCCGGGTCAACACTGCGCACCTCAACTCTCGTACCCATCCCTCTTGAACTTGGTATTCGTAGTAATGGACTCCGATTCGAACTGGACCAAGCTACATAACAAGGTGCTTGGTAACCTGGCACGAGCCGTTTATATGAGTTTACAATTGGGTTTGTTACTGCGGTGAAGTTCGTCGCATGTTCCAAAAGTCCTGCGATAAATTGATATGCCACATCTGTTAATTGGCGTTCGCTCGCTTCATCAAAAAATTTATTTTCACCATCTTTAAACAGAGACATATTGACGTGCATTCCTGAGCCATCTACACCAAATAATGGTTTTGGCATAAATGTCGCATGGAGATTATGTCTTCTTGCGACCGTTTTAACGACGAGTTTAAATGTTTGGATATCGTCTGCATGGCGTACGGCTTCTGAATATTCAAAGTCGATTTCATGCTGCCCTGGTGCCCCTTCATGGTGCGATGCTTCAATTTTAAAACCCATTTCTTCCAGCTCCAGTACGATATCTCTTCTGCAGCTTTCCCCGAGATCCGTCGGTGCAAGGTCAAAATAACCTCCATGGTCATTCAATTCAAGAATTGGTTCACCTTTTTCATTTAGCTTGAATAAGAAAAATTCCGGTTCTGTACCAATATTAAATGTATCATAGCCTAGCTCTTCCATACGTTTCAAGTTTCTTTTTAAAATATAACGGGGACATCCAGAAAACGGTGTTCCATCAGCATTGTAAATATCACAAATGAAACGGGCGACTTTTCCTTTATCAGATGTCCACGGAAAAACAACAAAGGAATCTAAGTCCGGATATAAATACATGTCTGATTCTTCAATTCGCACAAAACCTTCAATTGAAGAACCATCAAACATCATCTTATTGTTTAACGCTTTATCCAATTGACTAAGTGGTATTTCCACATTTTTAATCGTTCCAAGAATATCGGTAAATTGCAGTCTTATAAAGCGGACATTTTCTTCCTTTATCTTTTCTTTGATCGCTTCCTTTGTAATTACGGTTCCCAACTAAATCTCCTCCAGCTATTAGTTTGGATGTTAAAGCCATCCAAATATTACTATACCCTATTCGACAAGGAGAAAACCTTTTTTCTCAAGTGCAGTGACGGCACGCGTTAAGGCAAGTTTAACATGGGAATAAGTAAGCCCTCCTTGAACGTAAGCCGTGTAAGGTGCACGGATCGGTCCATCTGCAGAAAGTTCGATACTCGAACCTTGAATAAATGTTCCGCCTGCCATAATGACTTTATCTTCATAGCCTGGCATTTCGCTAGGATAAGGTGTCACGTAAGCATTTACCGGAGAGTTCTCCTGGATTGCCTGACAAAATGCAATCATCTGATCTGCGGTATCAAATGTGACGGATTGAATTAGATCAGTACGTTTGCTTTGATACGCCGGGGTCGTCGTAAATCCAGCCAATTCCAAAAATCGCGACGTGAATATCGCTCCTTTTAAAGCTTCACCGACAACATGAGGTGCAAGGAAAAAACCTTGAAAGAGCTCTTGCAGCATGTTTAATGTTGCTCCACTTTCTTTTCCTAATCCGGGTGCTGTTAAACGGTTGGCACATTGTTCGACCAAATGTTCATCTCCTACGATATATCCCCCGGAACGAACAATGCCTCCTCCTGGATTTTTAATAAGGGATCCAGCCATCAAGTTTACCCCTACATGTGTCGGTTCCAGTTCTTCCACAAATTCACCGTAACAATTATCAACAAATACGATGACGTCTTCTTTTATTTCTTTTACAAAATCGACCATTTCTTTAATCTCTGCTACAGTAAAAGAAGGACGATCATCATAACCTTTGGAACGCTGGATACCAATTACTTTTGTATTTGCCTGGATTTTTTGACTGACAGCAGCAAAGTCAACAGACCCGTCTTCCCGTAAAGCGACTTCTCCATAATCGATTGCGTACTCTTTTAATGACCCAGGTGTATTCCCTCTTTTACCGACTACTTCCTCAAGCGTATCATACGGTTTTCCCGTAATATATAAAAGTTCATCTCCTGGCCGGAGCACGCCAAATAAGGCGGTCGAAATCGCATGTGTACCGGAAACAAGCTGAGGACGGACGAGCGCATCTTCTGTCCCGAACACATCACGATATACTGCCTCAAGTGCTTCTCTTCCCATATCATCATACCCATAGCCCGTTGTTGAATTAAAATGACTGTCACTCACCCGATTTTCAATAAAAGCATCAAGCACACGTTGCTGATTGTTTTCCACTATTGTATTTACTTGTTCTTTTAAAACTTTAATGTCTTGTTCTGTCTGATTGATTAAGTCCATAAGCATGTTCCTTCATTACTCCTTTAATCTGTTTATTAATGCATGATTCTCCCGGATGTACCCTTTAATATGGTAACGATTATCTGTTTCATCAAAGGATTTATCAGTAAGGATTGCTTCCTGCTCCAACTGAACCATCAACCTGCCTTCATTTGGCTCAAGCGCAATATGAAAAGGCAGCCACACTTTTTCAAGCATCTCTTCCATTTTTCTTAAAGTGGATTGCATATCCTCTTCCTCATAAGCTGAAACGATAGCGTATGGGCGTTCATGGGCAATAAAATCGTCCTCAAGCAAATCTTTCTTATTATAAATATATAGCATTGGCAGCTGGTCTGCATCCAACTCGCGTAGCAATTCCCCCACTGTTTCAATATGTTGCTCATAATCCACGTGCGATGCATCGATTACATGCAAAAGAAAGTCTGCTTCTGCAACTTCCTCCAACGTGGAACGGAATGCAGCAATGAGCGACGTAGGGAGATCCTGAAGGAAACCGACTGTGTCCGTTATTAATGCCTGGAAGCCGGATGGCAATACAATTTTACGTGTTAATGGATCAAGTGTTGCAAATAACTTATCTTCCTGAAGCGTATGACTATCCGTTAATTTATTGAATAAAGTTGATTTTCCGGCATTCGTATATCCAACAATTGCAATTTGAAAGATAGCATTATCCCTTCTGCGCTTCCGGTATTGTTCACGTTGCTTCACAACGAGCTTTAGGCGATTTTTAATATCACCGATTCTGCGCCGTATGTGCCGGCGATCTGTTTCTAATTGTGTTTCTCCAGGGCCTCTTGTCCCAATTCCACCACCAAGACGGGACAATTCAATGCCCTGTCCCCGTAATCTTGGTAATAAATATTCCAATTGAGCAAGCTCAACTTGCAGCTTCCCTTCCTTTGTCTGAGCTCGTTGTGCAAAGATGTCTAAAATCAGCTGGCTCCTATCAATGATCCGTACTCCTAAATAATTATTTAAATTTCTTAATTGGCCGCTTGACAATTCATCATTGGAGATGACAAGATCGATTTCCTTCGCTTCAACCTCAGCTTTAATTTCTCGCAATTTGCCTTCTCCAAGGTAGGTTGCCGGGTGGATATGGTTACGATTTTGCGTGAATATCCCCTCCACTTCCCCGCCCGCTGTATTACTTAATGAGATTAATTCATCCAACGAAGACTGGAAACGTTCCTGTAATTGTTCCGGTTTTCTTACTGCAATAACAATAATTTTTTCTGCCATACGTTACCTCTCTTTTACTCCTGCTCAAATTTAATATCTGAAGCGGTAATCTCCATTAGCCGTTCTGGCTGATAATTTTCCGTTTGAACGAGGCGGTATGCCTGTAACCGGATTGCCTGCTCCATCAAGTTCCGTACCGAACGGGCATTGGCAAAATGTCTGCCTTTTGCTGCTAATTGATGATATAAATAATCCCTTAGCTTCCGGTCCGCTTCTATTGTTAATTGATATTCCCTTATTCTAACCATTTGATGTGCTATTTCCATTAATTCATCCAATTTATAATCTGGAAAATCCAGGATAAATGGAAACCGCGATTCAAGTCCTGGATTCGTTGAGAGAAACCGTCCCATTTCATAAGGATATCCTGCAAGTATAAGAATAAAATCCTTATGACCATCTTCCATATGTTTTACAAGCGTGTCAATCGCTTCTTTACCAAAGTCCTTTTCCCCGCCACGTGCAAGGGAATAGGCTTCATCGATAAAAAGTATGCCACCCATCGCCTTTTCAATTAGCGCTCTTGTTTTTTGCGCTGTCTGTCCGATGTATTCTCCAACAAGGTCAGCTCGTTCCGCTTCGATAAAATGCCCTTTCGAAAGTATCCCGAGTTCAACATATAATTTAGCAAGTCTGCGGGCAAGTGTCGTCTTTCCCGTTCCTGGATTACCTTTGAATAACATATGCAGTACTTGCTCATTGGAAGAAAGCCCTGCTTCCTTTCTCTTTTCATTAATAAGTACCGTTGCATAAACTTGCTTAATAGTTTTTTTAATTTGTTTAATCCCGACAAACGAAGCAAAAGCTTCCTCTATTTCTTGGAACTGTTTATTAAAACCGACTGAGCGCTTTCTTTCAATCTGAGGTAGAGTATCCTGCAAAACAATATTGATCCGGCCATTCCGGCTCGCTCTCATTTCCGTTTCCATATACTCACTCCTTCGTCATCCCAGTATACGTAATGATACATAAAAGGGTGACAAACGCCCAAAATTCAAAGGCGGAAGCGCCCTTACGGGGTAAGTACACAATCGTCTTCGCAACACCTGTACTAGCACATCCACTAGTCGCAGCAACGTACAAACTGTGCCTCCCAGGAAGGGGCCCACTTAATCGAACCTCCCTTTTTACCGGAAGGGAGATAAAGGAAACTCAGGCGACGATAGTGAGTTGATGTCGGCTTTCACCACAAGGGTATAAGTGCGACTAAGCCTCTGGCTGAAGCCAATCGGCAAGTCTTCTTTATCGATCGGAGGAGGGTGAAGTTTGATAGTTGCTGGGCGCAGAGCGGACGTGGCTAGTGCTAGGAACTATAGTTAGCCACAGCATTTTTTAAATTTTCCAAGCTATAAAGGAAGTCTCATTAGAAAACGGATGCCGGTAGCAGCATCCGTTGTGATTACTCATTTTCTAAATTAACATTTTTTACAGGCGCAAAAGTTGATATTGCGTGTTTAAAAATTAACTGCTGCTTTCCGTCGGTTTCCAGTAAAACCGTAAAATTATCAAATGCTTTGATAATCCCCCTTAATTGAAACCCATTTGTTAGAAAGACAGTAACCGAAGTGTGGTTCTTTCTCAATTGATTTAAATAATGTTCTTGAATGTTGACATTTTGTGCCATGGTACTTCCTCCCTTTTTCTATCTATACACTCTTAATTCTACTTCATTTTCAATATTCCTGCTATCTTTTGCAAAATCATTGTAAATTTTTCACTTTTTTGTTCTGGGGTGATGGGAAACCACTTCACCGGCAATTGATTTCTAAACCAGGTAAATTGCCTTTTCGCATAACGTCTTGAGTTTTGCTTCAGCTTCTCGATTGCTTTATGGAGATCTTCTTTCCCCTCTAAATAGGGGATGAATTCTTTATAGCCAATTGCCTTCATTGCTTGTGTGTCTTGATAACCTGCCCGGTAAAGCGTTGTAACTTCTTCCAGCAGGCCTTCTTCCATCATCATATCCACACGCTTATTAATTTGTTCATATAGTGCTGTTCTTTCCATTTCAAGACCGATAAACAACGTATTATATTTCGGTTCTTTTTTCTGTTCTCTCTCCCAAGCTGTTTTCGTTTTCCCGGTAGTTTCATATATTTCGAGTGCACGAATTACACGGCGATGATTATTCGGATGAATCTTTTTTGCCTGCTCCGGGTCGACCTCTTCAAGACGGCGGTAAATTCTGCTGATTCCTTCTTCTTTTGCTTCTTGTTCCAACTCCCGGGTTCTATACTCATCCCGAGGGATGTCAGGGAAGTTATAATCGAATAACGCAGCTTGTATGTATAAACCGCTGCCGCCTACGAGGATTGGCAGGCGGTTCCTTGCGGTGATTTCTTCGATTGTTTTTTCCACATCTGCTTTATAGGAAGCTGCCGAATATTCTTCAGCTGGATTTTTCATATCAAGCAGATGGTGCGGAATGCCTTCCATTTCTTCTTTACGAATTTTAGCCGTACCGATATCCATCCCTTTATACACCTGCATCGAGTCACCACTTATAATCTCACCTTGCAAATGTTTAGCAAGGAAAATACTGAGTGATGTCTTCCCGACAGCAGTTGGACCAACAACCGCTATGACTGTTTTCTTCATCGTATTACCCCTAGATTGTTATTTTTCTTCTTGGTAGCTCCGGAGCATCCACAGCTCTTCCTCGAATATCGCCAATTGTTCAATCAGCAAATCATTCGTCGGCTCATCAGCAAATTCGGTTGTTAGTGCAAGGCCGATTTCTCTTATTTCATTTGCGACTTTTTCAAAATCATGAATGAGCTGGGCTATTATTTCCTCTTCTGTATCATCCGCATTCGCTTCTTCAAGCGTACCTTGCTTTAAGTACATACTCATTGTTGCCAGCGGCTGGCCACCGATCATCATGATTCGTTCTGCAACTTCATCAAACTGGTTTGCTGAACGATTATAGAGCTCTTCAAAATGTTCATGGAGACGGAAGAAGTTCTTTCCTCTAATGTACCAATGGTAGCGATGGAGCTTCACATACAAAATAAAATGATTGGATAGCATTTGGTTCAAAAAATTAATTAACGATTGATTATCCAATGCTGTTCACCTCATGCATTTTTTCTTACTAGTTTACTCCAATCACGTGCTTGTTATACCTTTACATGCTTCTTTTGAACATTTTCTCAAGTTCATAGCTCGAAAAGTGAATAATAATTGGTCTTCCATGAGGACAAGTAAATGGATCTGTTGTCGTCCTTAAGTCTTCAATTAAACGGAACATATCATCTTTTGTTAAGTGATGATTTGCTTTTATGGATCGTTTACAAGCCATCATAATCGCAGCTTCTTCACGGATACGACCAATATTGATTTTTTCATCTTTCATAATTTGCTCAATGATATCACGTATGACTTCTTCTTCAAACCCTTTCGGAAACCAGTTCGGGCAGGAACGAATAATATATGTTTTCTCGCCAAATGGTTCAAAATAAAGTCCAACCTTTTCCAAATCCTCTTTATAAGCTTCGATAAACAATGCTTCTTGATTCGAAAACTCAAAGGTTAACGGGATGAGCAGTTGCTGTGAATTATTAGCTGGTTGACCTAGTTTATCCCTGAAGAATTCATATTTGATTCGTTCCTGGGCAGCATGCTGGTCAATCATATAAAAACCTTCCTCATTCTGCCCGAGAATGTATGTACCGTGTAATTGGCCAATTGGGTAAATCAATGGAATCCGCATTTTTCTTGGCGCTTCCATTTCCTCTTTCTGTATCGGCTCGAAATAGTCTGATTCAGAAGGTTGTCGCCGCGGTAATGCTTCTTCCTGTTGCTCGACCGATTCCATAGGAAATGGTTCTATTTCTCTTGTTGTTTCCTTAATAATTGTTTCTTTCTGCACCGGCTGCTTATTATCTTCCTTAGGTGTTGAAAATATAAACTGCTCTTGAGTCAAATGCTGTTTTTCTTGTGGTTGTTTATATTCGATTTCCGGTATTAATGTCTCTTGTCTTAATGCAGTTCGTATCGTTTGTTTCACAGATTCATAAAGTTCTTTATCCTTGCTGAATCTGACTTCCAGTTTCGTCGGGTGAACGTTCACGTCAACTAAAATGGGATCCATATTTATTTTCAAGACAACAAGTGGGAACTTTCCAATTGTAAGCATCGTATGGTAGCCGTCGATAACCGCTTTTGCCAGTGGATAATTTTTAATATAGCGGCCATTAATGATGGTCGATATGAAATTACGGGATGCCCTTGTCACTTCCGGTCGGGCGATATACCCTGTGATTTCATAATCAAGAGACTCATGATGGACTGGAAGCATTTTCCGTGCTACTGACATGCCGTATACTTGAGCGATAACCTGTAATAAATCCCCGCTGCCGGAAGTTTTAAATAATGTTCTTCCATTATGGATCGCCTCGAAGCGAATTTCCGGATAAGATAATGCAAGCCGGTTTAGTAAATCCGTAATATGACCTAATTCCGTATGGAGACTTTTCATATATTTCAGCCGGGCCGGTGTATTATAAAATAATTGTTCGACTGTTATTTCAGTTCCTTTTCTTGCATCACTCTTATTCCGTTCGACGACCTCGCCGCCTTCAAGAGCTAAGATTGTTCCTGCTTCTTCTCCAGTTGATGTTTTTAAGGTTAGTTTGCTGACAGCGGCAATACTCGCAAGTGCTTCTCCTCGGAATCCAAGGGTCCGCACATGAAATAAGTCCATTTCATTATTGATTTTGCTTGTCGCGTGGGCCAGAAAAGCCCGTTCGCTATCAGCAGCCGTCATTCCATCCCCATTATCCGTCACTTTAATACGGGTAATTCCAGCTTCATCCAGATCAATTTTTATAAACGTACTACCCGCGTCAATACTATTTTCCACCAACTCCTTTACAACAGATGCAGGACGTTCGACTACTTCACCTGCTGCAATTTTATTCGCCAGTTCGGTTGGCATCTGTTTTATTTTCATAGAAACATCCTTTCCAACATTAAGCCTTCCGTTATTTTATCACGTATTAACGGTTCGTAATCGCGGATTCCGTTCCACTAACAGTCAATGGGGGGAGGCAAGGAACCACCCACTGACTGAAGTTTCACTTTATCTTTTTTTGGAGGTGATACAATGCATTCATCGCTTCCATCGGTGTCATTTCAAATAAGTTTAGTTCTTCTAATTCATCAATTACTTGCTTATCTTTTTTGGAAAACTTACTTTCCTTTTCAGGTTCAGGCGATTTTTCTTCTATAAAAAAGGAAAGTTGGCCAGCTTCCATCTTCTCTGTTACCGGTTCGTAATGAGCACCCTTTTCCAATTCCGTAAGAATCGTTGTCGCCCGCTCAATCAATGCTTCTGGAAGTCCAGCAAGCTTGGCAACTTGAATTCCGTAACTCTGGTCTGCTGAACCTTCTTTAATCTGATGGAGAAATACAACATTTCCTTCATATTCTTCAGCTCGCACATGAATATTCTTTAACTGGGGAAGTGTCTCTTCCATCGCGGTCAGCTCATGATAATGCGTAGAAAATAATGTCTTCGCTTCAATATTATGATGAATGTACTCTACAATCGCTTGAGCAAGCGCCATTCCATCATATGTACTCGTCCCCCGCCCAATCTCATCGAGCAGGATTAAACTGCGATCGGTCGCTTTGGCGAGCGCATGATTTGCTTCAAGCATCTCCACCATAAATGTACTTTGCCCGGAAACAAGGTCATCAGCTGCGCCAATTCTTGTAAATATCTGATCAAAAATAATTAGATCGGCTTCATCGCACGGAACAAAACAACCGATTTGCGCCATGATAACCGTCAGTGCCAGCTGCCGCATATACGTACTCTTCCCGGACATGTTCGGACCGGTAATTAATAGAATACTATTTTCCTTATCCAAATGAACGTCATTCGGAACAAAGGTCCCTTCTGTCATCACTTGCTCTACTACTGGGTGACGGCCATTTTTAATCGATAACTCTTCTTTAACAAAGCGCGGTCTTGTATAGTTGTTTGCTTCACTAACCGCTGCAAAGGATTGTAGCACATCGATCTGACTAATATGCTCCGCAAGTTCCTGGAAAAGTGGGATATGACTTTTCATCTTATCCCGAATTTCAACAAATAAATTATGTTCCAGCTCAATACTTTTATCTTCTGCTTCAAGGATAATTGTTTCTTTTTCCTTTAATTCTGGTGTGATAAACCGTTCTGCATTCGCTAAAGTTTGCTTTCGCTCATACCGTCCTTTTGGTAAAAGATGCAGATTCGCTTTCGTAACTTCAATATAATAGCCAAATACTCGATTATAGCCGATTTTTAGCGATCGGATATTGGTTTTTTCCTTTTCTTTTTGCTCTAATTCAGCAATCCATTGTTTGCCATTTCGTGATGCATCCCGGTACTCATCTAGTTGGGCATTATACCCATCTTTAATAATATCCCCTTCTGTAATCGATGCAGGCGGGTCATTTATAATACTTTGCTCAAGCAGAGCAACTATCTTCTCTGGATAGAAGAGTTCATCCGCTAATTCTTTCATCTCTTCATTTGGGAATTGATAGAGAATTTTTTTGATTTCAGGGATATTTTGTAAAGATCGTTTCAACTGAATAAAGTCGCGTGCATTCACATTTCCATAAGCAATTCTTGCGGCCAATCTTTCCATATCATAAACGGATTTTAAGGCTTCTCTTAGCATATCCCTTTCCATAAACCCATCGTAAAATGCTTCAACAATATTCAAGCGTCTTTCGATGAGTGTTTGTGTTAACAATGGCCGCTCCAACCACTTTTTCAATGTACGGGATCCCATCGCCGTGATCGTTTGGTCAAGCACCCATAACAAGCTGCCGTGTTTTCCTTTTTTGATAATCGTTTCTGTTAATTCAAGATTACGTTTGGAAAACATATCGAGAGATAAATAATTCTTTAACTCGATAACAGTAGCCTGTTGTAAATGGTCGAGCGAACGTTTCTGAGTCTGCTGAATATAGTTAAGCAACCGGCTAAAGGCAGTCATCAGACGTTCATCATTTAAGTTTTCTGCTAAATCACGATACTCTCCGTTGAATGTAATCTCATCCTGAAAAGATAAGGTAATCTGTAACTTTTCCTTTAACTGAGCTTGTAAATCCTCTTCCAAGGAAGATGATATAACAATTTCCTTAATTGGCTGATTATATAATTCATGTAGAACTGCTTCCCAGCCTGCTTCAATAAGCGTTAAGCGGTTTTCACCAGTAGATAAGTCATTATAAACGACGACATAAGAGCCATCATTGAAATGCGAAAGGCTACAGAGATAATTATTCTCTCCTTCTTCAAGCATTGATTGGGACATAACCGTTCCTGGAGTAATAATCTGAACGACTTCTCTTTTTACAACGCCTTTTGCTGTTTTCGGGTCTTCTACTTGTTCACAGATTGCTACTTTATAGCCTTTATCAATTAAATTTTTTATATAATTTTCTGCAGAATGATAAGGAACGCCGCACATCGGTATTCCTTCACTTTCACTTTGCGATCCTCTTTTGGTTAATGTTATTTCGAGTTCTCTTGCCGCTTTTATTGCATCATCATAAAATAATTCATAGAAATCACCTAAGCGGTAAAATAAAAATGAATCTTGGTGAGCCGCTTTTATTCTTAAGTATTGTTCCATCATTGGTGTGTTCTTCGCCATCATTAATCCTCCAACATATCCGAAATCTTCTCTAGCCATTATAGCATAGATTAATAACTTCACTCTAACCCGCTGACTTTTATTTCTTATGAGCGACTGATAGAAAACCATCGTACTTCTCCAGCTCCGCAGCCCCCCATACACCTTCGCTTTACGCGAGCACCTGATGATCCTCCAGCAGAACGGTTTTGATTTAATTCATTTTTAATGCTAGGTTATTATTTAATGATTTTGGAAGTATGCACTTTAGGTGTTTGCCATGCATAAAATGACTATGAAAAAAGAGGAGGTAAATACAGCTATGTCTTTTCTAAAAAAAGATTATAGAGAAATCATCACGAAGGCAGTTATCGGGAAAGGACGTAAGTTTACAAAGGAATCCCATACGGTTACTCCCCCTAATCGTCCCTCGAGTATTCTTGGGTGCTGGGTGATTAATCATTTATACCATGCAAAAATGAAATCTACGGACAGTGTAGAAATAAATGGCAGCTATGAGATAAATATCTGGTATTCCTTTAATGATAATACGAAGACACAGGTCGTTACAGAAAAGGTAACATATCGGGATATTGTGCCCTTATCCATTAAAGATGAAAATTGCCTAAATGATGATTTCGATGTCATTGCTAAAGTGTTGCAGCAGCCAAATTGCCTGGAATGTAAAATTGAGAAGAAAGGGAATAAAATTGTTGTTGAGGTGGAAAGAGAATTCATTGTGCAAGTAATCGGCGAAACGAAGCTACTTGTAAAAGTGGATCCGACTTGGGATGCGGAGAAGTTAGAAGATGAAGACGACGATGAAGTATGGGGTCATGACGTGACGGATGATGAATTAGAAGATGTCCAAACAGATTTCATGCATACTAAAGATTAAGCAATTTCCCAAGCGGAGAGATAAAAAAACCAAGCAATCTATTTATGCTTGGTTTTTTTAGCTATTCCGTTAATGTTGATCCCGTTTTCCCCTCTAGTACATTGCCGCCTGTTCCTTCAATAATGCGGTTTGTTACTTCCCGGGAAATCGTTGTAGATACAAGTTGTAAGACATCGTTTACTGTCACTTGAAGTTCCTTGAATTCTGATACGACCGGGATACCGTCCAACTCACTTTGTAAACGATCCAGTTGTTCCTCCACACGAGCTAATGCTTCTTTTTTATCGTAAGCCTGTAGATTCACAGCCTGTTTTTGTAAAGCTTTAATTTTTGTAATGAGTGTTTGGATTTTTGTACTTGCATTTATTTTAGCTTCCAGTTCTTTAAAACGGTCGATTTCTTCCGTATTTGCCAGCATTTCAGCTAGGTTTTTTGCCGCATCAAGTACTTCTTTCCTTGAATATTGTGCCATGTTACTTCACCTCAATTTTACTTTCTGCCATGATACCATCTAAAGACCAGGTTTTTGCTTCGGTAATTTCCACTTCCACAATCTGACCGATTGTTGACCTCGGTCCTTTGAAGTTCACAAGCTTATTTTTCTCTGTATATCCTGCGAGAATATCAGGATTTTTCTTACTTTCACCCTCAACGAGTACTTTTACTGTTTTTCCTTCATATTTCCTCATTGATTCTGCAGATTGTTTATTCACAAGTTCATTTAAACGATATAGACGTTGTTTTTTCACATCTTCTGGTACATCATCTTTTTTCCTTGCAGCTGGAGTTCCTTCGCGTGGAGAGTAGATGAACGTGTATGCAGCTTCAAAACCGACTTCTTCCATCAATGTCATTGTCTCTTCAAACTGTTCATCTGTTTCGTTCGGGAATCCAACAATGATGTCAGTCGTCAAGGTTACATTTGGAATCGCTTTTTTAATTTTGCGTACAAGCTCCAAATACGCTTCCCGTGTATATTTACGGTTCATTTTCTTCAGTATTTCTGAACTGCCGGATTGGACCGGTAAATGAATGTGATCGAGCAAGTTGCCGCCCTGGGCTAATACGTCGATTAGATGATCATCAAAATCTCTTGGATGAGATGTTGTGAACCGGACCCTCGGGATATCGATTTTATGAATGTCATTCATTAAATCGCCAAACGTATAATCCAAGTCATCGAAATCTTTACCGTAGGCGTTCACATTTTGACCGAGCAAGGTAACTTCTTTATACCCTTGGGCTACAAGATGCCTCACTTCCTGAATAATATCTTCAGGTCTTCTGCTGCGCTCTTTTCCTCTTGTCATCGGGACGATACAATACGTACAGAACTTATCACAGCCATACATGATGTTAACCCAGGCCTTGATTTTCCCTTTACGGGCTTTCGGAAGGTTTTCAATGATATCGCCTTCGGTAGACCAAACTTCGACGACCATTTCTTTTCCGAACATCGCTTCTTTAATCAAGTGGGGTAATCGGTGAATATTATGTGTTCCAAAGATGAGATCAATATGCTGATGTTTCTTTAAAATACGATCAACAACCGATTCTTCTTGAGACATACATCCACACACACCGATAATAAGGTCCGGATTTTCAAGTTTTAATGGTTTTAAGTGACCAATTTCCCCGAACACTTTATTTTCCGCATTTTCCCGGATCGCACATGTATTTAATAAGATGATATCTGCTTCATTTACATCTTCTGTTGCAGTATAACCCATTTCCATAAATATTCCAGCCATTACTTCTGTATCATGTTCATTCATTTGACAGCCATAGGTGCGAATTAAAAATTTACGACCCTCACCCGCCGTTTGCATATCCTCAGGAATGGAAAAATCATATTTAAATTGAACTTCTTCTTTCCTTCTCTTTCTAGCCTTTTTAATGTCAGGGGTCTGCGGGGTGTAATTGGTATGGAAATACTTTGTGATCATCTCTTCACTGGACGTTTGTTTAATCCGTTCGAAATTGTCTTCTGCATTAATTTGTGCCTGCTGCTTTCGCTCTTGTTCGTTCATCTCGACTCTCCTTTCAATGAGTACTTCTATGTATAAGTTTACAACATAATAAGTATAAGGGTTCTCCATAAATTTAACAATATATACTGCGAAACTGCAAATAAAAACCTTCCTTGATTAGAAGGAAGGCGTATGAGTTCTGTTTAATTACCTTGGTTCTACGATTAATTTAATTGCAGTTCTTTCTTCTTCATCAATTTTGATATCGGTGAATGCCGGTATACAGATGAGATCTACTCCGCTCGGCGCGACGAATCCTCTTGCAATGGCTACAGCTTTTATTGATTGATTCAATGCTCCTGCACCAATCGCCTGAATTTCTGCAGTTCCTCTTTCACGGAGCACATTTGCGAGGGCCCCTGCTACTGAATTTGGATTAGATTTTGATGAAACCTTCAATACTTCCATTAGTAGTACCTCCCTTACCTCAGTTTTATAGTTCTATTTCTACTATATTCCTTGAGTTGTAAGCTTATTCCCTAAACCTGCTATAAGAAGCCGGGAACAACAAACTCGTATTACCTCAGCACAAGGGATGTGATAATTGACAATCATTCAAAGAAGGGATGGTCATCATTTATTAAAATTCTTTCGATGTCTTCTGCTTTCCCTGTTTTTGGATTGATGGAAACCAATACTCCATTTAACTGTTTTCTACCCTTTTTTGTAATTTCAAAACGTACTGGCAAGGATGTTAGAAAACGTTTTAATACAGCTTCCCGTTCTACTCCAAGTATTCCATCATAAGGTCCTGTCATGCCAACATCGGTAATATAAGCGGTACCTTCCGGAAAAATTCTTTCATCTGCTGTTTGTGTGTGTGTATGTGTTCCGACGACGGCACTAACCCTTCCATCAACATACCAGGCAAACGCCTGCTTTTCACTCGTCGCCTCCCCGTGGAAGTCAACGAAAATAATGTTCGTCTGCTTTTTCGCTTCTTGAATCAGATTATCTATCGTTGTAAACGGGTCCTCAATTGCTGGTAAGAAGGTTCTGCCTTGCATGTTGATAATAGCTACCTTTACATCATTTACATTTAAATAAACGATCCCTTTACCTGGGTTATTTTCCGGAAAGTTTGCTGGGCGGATAAGGTATTTTGCATCATCAATAAAGTCAAAGATTTCTTTTTTATCCCATGTGTGGTTTCCCATTGTAATTGCTTGAGCGCCCCATTCGAGAAAATCTCGATAAATTGATTCTGTAATTCCTTTACCGGCTGCAGCATTTTCGCCGTTAAGAATCGTAATCGTTGGGCGGTATCTCTCTTTTAATCTTGGCAGATATTCCTTAACCATGTCCCGTCCTGGTGAACCAACAACGTCACCAATAAATAAAATTTTCATCTTCACATCATCCTTCTAATCTAATTCCTAATTTTTAAAAGTTTGTTCAGCGTTTCCATTTACTGTTCCAAAAGTAGCCAAGAGAAACTATCGATTGCTTTCATTCAGCATAAGTGTTCTGCACGTTCCTAATTTTAGAGCTCTAATCACCGTTCAGTTGCCCGGAAGACGGATGCTTTCCGTGGGCACGGCCTCAGCCTCCTCGGAAGAAGGGCACTTCCTGCGGGGTCTTCGAACTCGTGCTTTTCCCGCAGGAGTCACCGTCCTCCGGGCAACTGAACTGGTAAGCATTATTATTATGAATGGAAATCATCCCATCTTTCCAAAAAAAATAAGGTTCCAAATAAGGTTTTAACTCGGAGCAGTTCGATACCTCGAGACTCCTGTGGGAGGACAGGCCTAGGTGAGACCCCACAGGGCTTTAGCCCGAGGAGGCTCACCAGCCGCCCACGGAAAGCGAGAGGTATCGGGACTGCGGACTGCCAGAAGAAAGTTGTACTTACGCTGAATGAAAAGAATTATCAGCTCAATTTTCTAGGTAGATACTTTTCTTATTTTCAGGGCTGTGAAAGTTGAGTTATTATTTTACCCTGTTGGGATTTTTTAAAACGGCGGCAAAAAATAAAAGCAGTCGGATGACTGCTTTTATTTGGCATATTCAACTGCTCTTGTTTCCCTGATTACTGTTACTTTAATATGACCTGGGTAATTGAGCTCACTTTCAATACGATTACGAATTTCTCTCGCTACTCTTAATGATTCAAGATCATCAATTTCATCTGGTTTTACCATTATGCGAATCTCTCGACCAGCCTGAATGGCATAAGATTTCTCTACTCCCTCAAAGGATTCAGAAATTTCCTCCAGTTTTTCCAGACGTTTAATGTAGTTCTCAAGTGTCTCGCTTCTTGCACCTGGTCGTGCAGCGGATAAGGCATCGGCTGCTGCGACTAATACGGATATAATTGAAGTTGGTTCTTCATCACCGTGGTGAGAAGCAATCGCATTAATGACGACTTCGTGCTCTTTATATTTCATCGCAAGTTCTTTTCCAATTTCTACGTGACTACCTTCTACTTCATGGTCAATCGCTTTTCCGATATCATGAAGTAAACCAGCTCTTCTTGCTAATATTACATCTTCACCTAGTTCTGCAGCAAGCAAACCAGATAAGTAAGCAACTTCTGCTGAATGTTTTAATACATTTTGACCATAGCTTGTACGATATTTTAGACGACCAAGTATTTTTACAAGATCCGGGTGCAGTCCATGCACACCAACCTCAAATGTCGTTTCTTCACCGACTTCACGAATATATTCATCAACTTCACGTCTTGCTTTATCTACCATTTCTTCAATACGCGCCGGATGGATTCTTCCATCTTGGACAAGTTTTTCCAATGCGATACGAGCAATTTCCCGGCGTATTGGATCAAATCCAGATAGGATAACGGCTTCTGGCGTGTCATCGATAATAAGATCAATACCAGTCAACGTTTCTAATGTTCGTATATTTCGTCCTTCTCGACCAATGATGCGACCTTTCATCTCATCATTAGGAAGGGTGACGACAGATACAGTTGTCTCTGCAACATGGTCTGCAGCACAGCGTTGTAGTGCTAACGAGAGAATGCTTTTCGCTTTTTTATCAGCTTCTTCTTTCGCTTGATTCTCCGTTTCTTTAATCATGATAGCCGCTTCATGCTTCACTTCTTTTTCAATTCGTTCTAAAATAATTTGTTTTGCCTGGTCCGTTGTATAGCCTGAAATGCGTTCAAGCTCAGCTTGCTGCTCCTCTTTCATAGCTTGCACTTTGTTTTCCATTTCTTCAGTTTGCTGTTGTCTCTCTGTTAAAGCTTCTTCCCGCTTCTCCAGTGATAATTCACGGTTATCTAGAGAGACACTTTTTTGATCAAGAATATCTTCTTTTTGCGTCAAACGATTTTCTTGTTTCTGGAGTTCAGCACGGCGTTCACGCAGCTCATCCTCTGCTTGCTGACGAATTTTATGGTTCTCATCTCTTGCTTCAAGGAGTGCTTCCTTTTTAGCTGCCTCTGCGTTCCGGTGGGCCTCTTCGACTATTTGTTTTGCCAAGTCTTCCGCACTGGAAATCTTTGCTTCAGCAATCGACTTACGAATCAGATAACCAACAAACAGACCTATGATAAGGATGAATACTAGCAAAAGGGAGATGATCAAAGGGTGGTCCATATTTTTCACCTCCTATTGCTATAAAGTTGTTGTACAATTCATTATCTTCGTCATGTACTCATTATCAATACAAGGATTAATAATTACCGTATAATTGAATAAAATTATACAATGTTAATTTTAATTGTCAATTTACTTATTGTCAAGGAAACTTCAGAACTATTTCAGAAGTATTTCAAGTAAAAGTCATATTGTAAGAAAGCAAGTACAAGTTTCGCTTCCCATCGTCTCATATCTAGGATCAAAAGTTCAAATAAAAAAGCTGCCCTTCGATAAAAACCGAATAGACAGCTTCGTATTATAGATCGAGACTTTTTTGTTCATCGGATGACGAAGTATTCTCTGCATCTTCTTCCGATCCTTCAACTTCCTCAAGTTCATAATGACTGCGAATCTCATTATTCACTTCTTCAAAAATTGCAGGGTTCTCTTTCATAAATTGCTTTGCATTCTCTCTACCTTGTCCTAAGCGCTCTCCTTTATAAGAATACCAAGCACCGCTTTTTTGAACAATATCAAGATCTGCACCAACATCAATGATCTCGCCTTCTTTAGAGATTCCCTCACCATACATAATATCTACTTCGGCTTGTTTGAACGGAGGCGCTACTTTGTTTTTCACGACTTTTACCCTTGTCCGGTTACCGATCATTTCATTTCCCTGCTTCAATGTTTCTGCCCGGCGGACTTCTAAGCGCACGGAAGAATAGAACTTAAGTGCCCGTCCACCTGGAGTTGTTTCCGGGTTACCGAACATAACGCCAATTTTTTCGCGGACCTGGTTAATGAAGATGGCGGTAGCATTTGATTTATTGATTGCACCTGATAGTTTACGCAAAGCTTGGGACATTAACCTTGCCTGCAGTCCCATATGGGAGTCACCCATTTCCCCTTCAATTTCCGCTTTCGGAACAAGGGCGGCAACGGAGTCAACAACAATAATATCAACAGCGCCACTGCGTACAAGTGCTTCTGTAATTTCAAGTGCTTGTTCTCCGGTATCAGGCTGGGAGAGTAACAGTTCGTCTGTGTTTACTCCAAGTGCACGTGCGTATGTCGGGTCGAGCGCGTGCTCCGCATCGATAAACGCTGCTTGTCCACCTTGCTTCTGAGCTTCAGCGATTGCGTGGAGGGCAAATGTTGTTTTACCCGAAGATTCAGGGCCATAAATTTCTATTACCCTTCCTCTAGGATACCCGCCAATCCCAAGTGCCACATCCAAAGCTAATGAACCGCTTGGGATCGTTGCAATCTTTTGATTCTGTTCTTCTCCAAGTTTCATAATAGAACCTTTACCAAATTGTTTCTCTATCTGTCTTAAAGCCATATCTAATGCTTGTTTTCTCTCACTCAATGAAAATACCTCCTCAAATTATCTATCTCTATCATACGCTTTTTTTTCCTGTTTGACAAGCAAAAAACGAATAGATGTTCGATAATTATCACACCCGTTCGACCTGTCTTTTCTTAATTTTCAAGTAAATATGGAGGCTGGTTTTTCAAAACGTAGCATGATTTTAGTGCAATTTACACTTTTACATATTTAAAAATTAATTCAAGGCCTTTCATAACGGCACGATTTCGGATCCTGTTCCTGTCTCCTTGCAACTGGAATCCGAACGCTGTATCCTCTTCTCCAGCAACGGATATACCGATATATACTGTTCCAACTTGCTTTCCTTCCACTTCATTTGGACCAGCAATTCCCGTAAAGCTAATACCGACTGTAGATTGTAGTTTCTCTCTAACATTTCTTGCTAAGGATAATGCGCAAGCTTCACTTACAGTACCTTTTTCCGCTATTACTTGCTCCGAAACGCCCAACACTTCCATTTTTACTGCTGGACTATAGCAAACGACACCTCCCTGGACGACTTCACTTGCTCCTGGTACAGAAATGAGCCGATCCGTGAATTTGCCACCTGTGAGGCTTTCTGCGGCTGCAATCGTTAGCTGCTGCTTTTTAAATTGTTCAATAATAACTTGTTCGATCGTTTCGTCATTCTCAGCGACAAAGTAATCCCCTACTTTCAGAAGTACAGCTGATTTTGCTTCAGCAAGTAAAGTGTCCAGCCCTTCTTCTGAATCAGCTTTTGCTGTTAAACGGATAATAATCCCATCGTCAGTTGCAAGCGGGGCGATTGTTGGATTCGTTTGCTCGCGAATAACATCTTGTAATTCATGTTCCAGTGCCGACTCACCGATTCCGAGAAACTTTAAAATGGTCGAACGGATCATTTGTTCTTTACCCGTTAACTTATATAGATACGGTAAAATATCTTCCTTAAACATTGCTTTCATTTCGCGCGGGACTCCTGGGAGGAAAATCCATGTCCGCTCTTCATATTGGACAATCATTCCCGGTGCCATCCCTTGTTTGTTCAATAAAACGGTAGCTGTTTCAAACACCCGTGCTTGTCTCCGGTTATTCGGTGTCATTTGCCAACCTGACTGCTTAAACCAATCTTCAATTTTTTTCATGGATGGCTCATGTTCGACGATTGGAATATTACAGATTGCTTGGAAAGCCTCACGGGTCAAATCATCTTCTGTTGGTCCTAATCCGCCTGTAACAATAATAATATCTGAACGTTCATGAGCCTGTTTAAACGTATCCGCAACTCTGTTCAAATTGTCACCTACAACGACATGGTTATAAACATTAATACCGTATAAAGCTAACTGCTCGGATATCCATTGTGCGTTTGTATTCGCTATTTGCCCTAATAGCAACTCTGTTCCTACTGCAAGAATCTCTGCCTTATATTGTTTTTTCATTTCGAATCCCTCATTACATGCCAATTTTTGTAAAAGTAATCAACACCTGAAATCACAGTAAAGATTAAAGCTAAGTAAAGCAAGATTGTTCCCAATGGGAAATTCAAGTAAGAAAAAGGAAAATTATGAAGGAGCAGAATAATTATCGCAATCATTTGTGTTGCTGTCTTCAACTTACCCATACTCCCAGCAGCAAGGACAGTGCCTTCTCCTGCAGCTACTAAGCGCAGCCCGGTTACAGCGAACTCCCTGCTAATAATGATAATTACGATCCATCCGGCTGCAAGTTCCATCTCCACGAGCATAATAAGTGCAGCGGAAACGAGCAGTTTATCAGCTAATGGATCAAGAAACTTCCCAAGGTTTGTAATCAGATTATGTTTCCGGGCGTAATATCCATCGACCCAGTCGGTTACTGAGCCAATAATGAATATAAGTGCCGCAATGAAATGGTGGACTGGTAATGTCGTATTACCGATATTCCACTCTCCAAAGTCAAGCGGTAATGATAATAACAAAATGAAAATCGGGATGAGAAAAATACGAGATAGGGTGAGTTTATTTGGTAAATTCATCAGCTTTCCTCCTTTGCGCTAATACTTTCGTTTTATATTATTTCACTTTCACACCTAAAAAATCAACATAATCCAACCTTATCAAATATAAAAGAACCATAAATTGCTTTCATACAGCGTAAGTGATTTGCACGTTCTCATGGTTCGCTCTCTAATCGCCGTTCAGTTGCCCGGTGGACGGATGCGCATCCTTAGGCACTGCTAGAGCTCCTCGGGCTAAGCACTAAGGGGTCTCCAGGCTCGTGCTATTCCCGCAGGAGTCACCGTCCACCGGGCAACTGAACTGGTGAAGATGATTATGATAAATAGAAATTATCCCATCATTACAGCAGTGTGAAGATTGCATTTATAGAATAATAAATAGTGTTCTAAATTAGGCTTTTCCTGGTAGCAGTCCAGACACCTCGAGACTCCTGCGGGAGGTTAGGCCTGGCGAGACCCCTTAGTGCTCAGCGCGAGGAGGCTTGCCGGCCGCTCAGCAGGTGCGAGAGGTGTCTGGACTGCGGACCTCCAGTAGAAAGTTTCTAAGTTTGGCACACTTACGCTGTATGAAAGCATTAGTTGTTTTTTTATCACGCATTAGCGGTCTTAATCCTCCACTGATTGAGGCTGCACTTTATGAGCTGGAAAATGATAAAACCCTTCCGCATTCGGTAGGAAGGGTTAATGCTTACGATTACTTAATTAATATTGAACAATAAGCGTTGGTGGTCTCTTTCACTTGGATCGATCGGATATTCAAATGGCACGTCATTAACCGTTATATCCAAATTAGGCGTACTGCCGATGTTTAAATGAACTGTTTCTTCACCAGTGACATCTACTTCTATCGGTGAATTTTCAGGAGTAACAAAGCTTCCGTACAATGATTCTCCGTTCCCGGTCTCCACATCGAGCCAAACGTTTGTCTCGGATTCAAACTGGAGAATGAGCGCTTCTTCTGGATTTGTTATCGAAATTGTTGATTCAGGAGGAGAGCCGCTACCAACCTCTTCCACTTCGAAAGTTAGTTCTCCTGTTTCATCTTCAGGGGTCTCATCTTCCTCAGCAGTGTCGTTTGTTTTCTCTTCTTCATCTTTATTTTCCTCCTCAGATCCAGACGTGTCCTGATTATTATCATTAGAATTTTGGATAATCACTTCGCCCGAATCTTCAATCTCCTCCGGGTCATTAGGTGAATACGATTGATTGTAAAACCATATCCCTGCCCCGATAATACCTATAATGAGCAGAGCGACAATAATTTTAGGCAACACGGAAAAGAATGTGCCGGATCGTTCAGCTGCATTTTCTTTTGAGCGTTCAACCCGTGTATATTGGATTTCGCTCTCTGATTCAGATTTTGGAATTTCTTCCTTATGTTCCTTTAATAATTCATCGGAATCAAGACCGACTGCTGTTGCGTATTCTTTAATAAATGCTCGAGCATAAAATTTACCGGGAAGCAGATGGAAATTTCCTTCTTCAATTGCAACTAAATATCTTTTCTGTATCTTCGTCGTTTCCTGTAAACTTTCTAATGAAAAGCCTTTTGCGATTCTCGCTTCTTTCAGCCTAGCACCTACGTCCATAATTTACACCTTCCATCTTAGAAATCAAACATGTTAAAGCCGCCACCTGAACCAAATGTTGGATTTTCAATTGATTCATATGTGATTTCTTCTCCTTCGTGGCTTCTTAATTCAATTATATAATCAAAATCATCTAACGTATATTCCGTAGCCTGAACAAATATGTCAGGATGTTCCACAACTTTTACAGCCGGTAGCTGCATCACTTCCCGAATGAGCCGCCAATGCTCTTCATTTGCCCTCTTTTTCGAAACAACACCATCTATGATAAATATATTATCTTCATCATATTCTCCGGCAATCAGTTTATTCCGTACCGTCTGTTTTATCATCGTGCTCGAGACAAATAACCAGCGTTTATTCGAACTAACGCTTGCTGCAACAATCGATTCTGTTTTCCCGACCCGCGGCATTCCCCTGACGCCAATCAGCTTATGGCCATCCTGTTTAAATAGCTCCGCCATGAAGTCAACAAGAATACCGAGCTCTGTTCTTACAAAGCGCACTGTTTTCCGGTCATTATCCGTATGAATATATTTACCGTGGCGCACAGCCATCCGGTCTTTCAGTTTTGGTTTTCGGATTTTAAGAACTTTTATAATATCAACTGTTTCTAGAATCGATGCTAACCTTTTAATATTCTCATCCCGTTCAGAAAGCAATAATAAGCATCTTCTCGAATTCTCAAGACCATTAATCGTAATAATATTAATTGAAAGCATCCCTAATAAAGATGAAATGTCCCCTAATAAACCAGGACGATTGATTTGATTCTCGTATTCAAGATACCATTCTGTCCTTTCCATCTTCCGGTCTCCTTTACCAAACGAATAATGGCGTTCGAATAAATTGGTGAATAATCTATTTATACTATAAATGATTTTTTAACGAGTGAAAAGGGAAATAGCGAACAAATTGAAAAAGAAGCTATATAGATTAACTATACAGCTTCTTCAACGAATTATCCATTATTATTTCCCTGTTCTTCAACCAACCTTACCATGGAACTTGCGATTGCCTGCTGCTCCTCTTCAGAAGCAGCATTCCACAGCTCCTTTAAGATAGCTTCTTCCTTATTTTTTGCATCAACATTCGATGCGAGATAATCTCCTACTTCATGAGCGACGTTCGTAATGGTTTCATGATTCATACCACTAGATTTTGCCTGCTGTAGGCGATTAGCAAGAAATCCTTTCCATGAATCAAAATTATCGAGAATGGACATTGATTTAGCCTCCTTTTTATTGCCCCCTATACGCACCTATAGTATTCAACATCTCCTCATGATTTATGCATCGAAATAAAAAGTTGGCTAAATCATCCATCCTCCGGTTACAGGAAGAATGTGACCGTTTAAGAATGATGTCTGCCGGTCTAAAAGAAAGCTTACAGCCTCTGCGACTTCATGCGGAAAGCCTGCTCGTTTTAAAGGAATTGTTTCGTAAATCTCAGATCTTTCTGCTGTTAATAAAGAACCATTCATTTTCGTATCAATGAATCCCGGACTAACTGCATTTACCGTTACGTTACTTGCTCCTACCTCCTTGGCCAATGCTTTCACGAAACTGTTCTGCGCCCCTTTTACTGTAGAATAAAGCACTTCATTACTCGCTCCTACCTCCCCCCAGATAGAAGTGATAAAAATTAATCTGCCAAATTGGTTTCTAATCATGCTTGGAAGCAGCTGTTTCGTTATTTTAAGCGGTGCATGTACATGAAGTGTAAGCAATTCGGTAAAACTCTTTTCTTCCACATCCTGGAATAAGCCGAATTCTGTTTTCCCGCTTGCAAAAATAACACTATCGACCTGAAAAACAAGACTCGAAAGCAGCTTATTTATCCCTTCTTCCATTGACAGATCAGCTTGGATAATTTGTAAAACCTGCTCACTTGCAATTTCCTCCGCTAACTCGGTAATAACAGAATGATTAGAATGGAAGTGGAGGATTAGTTGGTCCCCCTTTTTCACGCGCTGTCTAGCAATCGCTATTCCAATATCACCACTTGCACCAATAATCAATACATTTTGTGCCATGTTAGGCTTGCTTGACCGTGCATACTGCAAGCTGGTCTTCGTTAATCCATTTTTTTAGAAATTCGTTAACATCAGCCGTAGTCAACGCTTCAATTTGCGGGATGACATCAAAGAAATTAATACCGTGACGGTGGTAATCAACGAAATTGTTGGCAATATACTCGAGCGAATTCATGGCGCGGAGTATTCGACCGATTTTCTTTTTCTTCATCCGGCGAAAAGCTTCATCCGTAATTTCTGCCTCATTTGTTGAGCGTAGTAAATCTTTCACTTTAGCAGCGAAGTCTTCTGGTCTTTCCGTGTTACCGCCAATCAATGTATACCCGAAGCTCGAATCTAAATTCGTTTCAAAGGAGAAACTTCCGTCAATTAATTCCTCTTTATACAACTCTTGGTAGAACTCGCCGCCCTTAGCAAAGTAATGGTCAAGAATCATCGTTGTAAGCAGTTCTTTTTTCAAAAACGCTTCTTTATCTAAATGACTGCTCGATTCTTTAATTCCAACTGTACATTTCGGAATCGAAACTGGCATATTGATTTCCAAGTATTTTTCCGCAACTTCTTTCGGTTCATCCGGAAATTCCCGTTTGATTTCTCCCATATCCGCAAAACTTTTTCCGGCCTGATTTTCTTCAATTAGCTGGGACAATGATTCTGCATTAATATTTCCAATGATGAATAATGTCATGTTCTCAGGATGGTAAAAGGTGTTATAACATGTGTATAAATCATCTTTTGTAATTTTCATGATGGAATCAACCGTTCCTGCAATATCAACATTTACCGGATGATTTTTAAACAATGCTTTGATTGTGCCCATGAAAGATTGCCAATCAGGCTGATCATCGTACATATTGATTTCTTGAGCGATAATCCCCTTTTCCTTTTCCACTGTTTGTTCGGTGAAATATGGGTCTTGAACAAAATTCAGCAATATCTCCACATTTTTCTCAATATGATTCGTTGCAGAGAATAAATAGGCGGTCTTCGTAAATGAAGTGAATGCATTAGCTGAAGCACCTAGCTTACCAAAGTCAGCAAATACATCTCCATCTTCTTTTTCAAATAATTTATGCTCAAGAAAATGGGCGACCCCATCCGGTACGGTCACTGCTTCCGATTCTCCAATCGGAACAAACTTCTGGTCGATGGAGCCGTAATTTGTAGTAAAAATTGCATACGCCTTCTCCATTTCCGGTCGTGGCATAAGAAAAACGGATAAACCGTTATCTAATCTTTTCGAGTAAATAACTTCATCAATATCTGTATATGTCTTCTTATTCATTTATTTCTCCTCCTTGTGCAGTGAGAAGGTATAACGTATCTTCCTCGATTCGCTCACCAACACGAATTACATCCTCTTTCGTGACTGCGGAAATCCGATCAACAACTTCTTCCAGTGATCGATTCATTCCTGCAAGCTGTTGCTGGTAAAACAATTCAACAAGTCCATGATTATGATCCATTGTTTCCCGCAGTGAGTGGATAATCATATCTTTTGCTTCATTCATCTCTTGTTCAGAGAAATTACCTGCTTTCATTTCCGTCATTTGCTCGCGGATAATGTCTCGTGCTTGTTCATAATCTTCTGGAGCAATTCCACTAAAGACGAAAAGCAATCCCTTGTGACTCTCGACCTGGGAAGAGGCATAATAAGCTAAACTATTCTTCTCTCGAACATTCATGAATAATTTCGAGCTCGGAAAACCGCCAAATAAGCCATTAAAAACTTGTAAAGCAGGGTAATCATCGTCAGCATATACCGTGTTCGTACGGTAACCGATATGGAGCTTTGCTTGCTGAATCGGTTCTTGTTCTATTATTTCTTTCGGTTCATCTATTTGTTTTGATTCTTTACGGTCACTCGATTTAGTTGATGCCCTTTCTTCCTGTTTAAATGCAGAAGCAATTGATTTCTCCATCGATTCGATATCCATATCGCCCACGACATATATGTCGAGTTGATCCTTTTGGAGCATTTGAAGATAATAATCATATAAATTTTCGGCAGTAAGCGCATCAAGATCTTCTTCATAGCCATTCACATGAATGGAAAAAGCTTCATCTTTACACATTTCATCGATTAAACGACGATTGGCATAGCGAATCTTATCATCACGGATCGCTTGAATTCTTTGTTTCAATGTAGCCTTTTCTCTTTTAACAATTGCTTCAGAAAAATGATTATCCTCAACATATGGCTCATAAATCATTTCGGCGAGAAGTTGCAGCGCTTCTTCTGTTACAGCTTCTTTGTCGGGTAGATAGCGCTCATTTGCCACTTCAAGCCGGAAACTCACCACATGCTCCTCTCCCCGTTTCGCTCCGTCAACAAAGAGAACAGATCCATATAGTTCATCAAGTTTTAATTGGAGCGCGGTCCGGCCCGGGTAATTCTTGGTCGCTTCCCGCAGCACGTTTTGCAATAATGCTCTTTTCGTTATCGTCTCCCTTTTTAAGGGTGCCTTTAATTTGACGACAAAGGTTAATGTTTTAAATTTTTTCGTAGGTATAAAATGAATATTGTAGCCATTTTTGTTAACGGTCTGTTCTACAATCAAATTCATGAAACAGCCTCCTATGCTCAGTGTTTTACTCTTAATAAATATTCTACACATCTTTCAAACGTTCATCCATTAAAACATACTAAACTTTTACATAATCTGATTCTACGTTGCGCGAATTAAATTCTTTCCGACCTCCAGTAGAGCAATTTTCATAAGAAAAAAACTGACTTATGTGTTTACAAGTCAGTTTGTTGATTAGACGGATGGTGCTTCTTCTTCGGCTTCTGTTTTGGAGACGAGGACGGTTCGTGGTTTGCTGCCTTCGTATGGGCCGACGATTCCTCTTGCTTCCATTGCGTCGATTAGACGTGCCGCTCGCGTATAACCAATGCGGAAGCGTCGCTGGAGCATGGAAACACTTGCGCTTTGCAATTCAACGATAAGCTCCACTGCCTCTTCATATAGCTCATCATCCACTTCCTCCACCACTTCATTTGTATCTTCTGGAATCATCTCTTCCTGATAAGATGCTTTCTGTTGATCAATACAATGATCAACAACGCGCTCCACTTCGTCATCAGAGAGAAATGCGCCTTGAACACGGACTGGTTTAGACGAACCGACAGGCATAAATAGCATATCTCCGCGACCTAACAGCTTCTCTGCCCCACCGGAATCGAGAATCGTCCGGGAATCGGTTTGTGAGGAGACGCTAAATGCAATTCGAGATGGAATATTTGCTTTAATGACTCCGGTAATGACGTCAACAGAAGGACGCTGCGTTGCAATAATAAGGTGGATTCCTGCTGCACGAGCCATTTGAGCAAGCCTTGTAATTGCGTCTTCCACATCATTTGAGGCAACCATCATTAAGTCTGCTAGCTCATCGACAATAACAACAATATACGGCAGCTCTGCTTCCGCTTCCTCTTCCGAAACTGTTTGATTATATTTTCTTATATATTCGTTATACCCTTGAATATTTCTTGTCCCCGAATCAGAGAATAGATCATATCTCCGCTCCATTTCTGCGACAACTTTCTTTAAAGCACGGGATGCTTTCTTCGGATCCGTGACGACAGGTGCGAGTAAATGCGGTATCCCGTTATATACATTCAATTCGACTTTTTTGGGATCGATCATCATCATTTTTACTTCATGGGGCTTCGTACGCATCAGAAGTGTTGTAATGATTCCGTTCACGCAAACACTCTTTCCGCTTCCAGTCGCTCCAGCAATCAGTAAATGCGGCATTTTATTAAGTTCTGTCATGATTGCTTCTCCTGAAATATCCCTTCCAAGCCCGACTAACAGTTTGGAAGACTTATCCGCGAGTGTATCATCCATCACTTCACGTAAGGAAACCATCGCTATTTCTTTATTCGGGACCTCAATCCCTACTGCAGATTTACCTGGAATTGGTGCTTCAATCCGAATATCTTTAGCTGCGAGAGCTAAAGCAATATCGTCATGCAAACTAACAATCCTGCTTACTTTCACGCCAGCTTCCGGAGATATTTCATATTTGGTTACGGCTGGACCAACATTTACTTTGGTAACCTTCGCCTTTACACCGAAGCTTTGGAATGTTTTTTCCAGCTTCCTTACCGTTGCTTGCACTTGTGACTTTTCGTATTGTTGACTCGTTTTGACTGGTTCACTCAAAAGGTCAATAGAAGGAAGGAGATATTCAGGATTTTCACTTTCCGCCTGGGAAAGCTCTGGATCATATATGTCCTCTTCCTCTTCATCATTGTTATCTGCTGCAATCGTCGCAACTTTAGGCTTCTCTTCCCGGTAACTGATCTCAGTAAAATCATTAATAAGGGGTTCTTCCGGGGCAGGTGCTGTATCTTCCACTTGCGCTTCGGAGGCATAGACCGGTTCTTCCTTCTCCTTCCGATTTTCTTTGTAGGTACGCAGTCTTTCACTCATGTTCTTACCAAGCTTTTTCAAATAGGTGAAAAACTTAGCAACCAAGTCACCGATAGAAACTTCTGTAATGAATAATACTCCGATAATAATGGAGAAGACAGAGACAATGATTGCACCAGCATAGGAAAATAGATAATAAGTAAAAGCAAAAAGAATAGCTCCAATCATTCCTCCACCAGTACGGCTTGATGGTACTTGCCCGCTAATATATGATATAAAGTTATCCCAAGTTGCAGCAAGAACAGAAACATTCTGCCCACCTTGTATAAGTGGCTCATAGGTCTGGACATGTGTTAGCAAAAGGACGCCGGCAAATAAAATATAAAAACCGGCCATTTTTCTCGTTAGATAATTTGGGTATTTTCGTTTAATTAATAATACAATACCTGTAACTAATAAAAAGATGGACGCAACAAAATACCAGATCCCTAAGAAAAAATGAAAGAAATATTCTAACCAGCCTGGGATAGCTCCTTCACTAATGGCACTTGCACCACTTCCAAAAATAGCTAGAAAAATAAATAATAAACCTAACAATTCATATTTTAATAGATTTGATTTTTTTGTGGACTTCCTTTTTCGTTTTCTCTTCGCCATTTCTTCACCTCGCAATCGAAAATCGATTGATAAAACCCTCACCTGTTTATTGGCAAGGGTTTGTTCGTTTAACTCATCTAATTATAGCATACTTTCATTCGTTTTTTCCTATTTCTGCCGTTAATGCGGGATAATTTTAATAGGTGAATGAATTTCATAATTACCAAAGTCGGCTTTTCCATCACCATATGTAGTTGGGAACGAGCCAACTCAACTACATATGGTGATGCTGAAGCATTAAATACGTATTATGAAATTCATTAAGGTTAATGCAGATAGGAACCTGGTCGGTAATGATCATTCAAATAATCATTCGGGTTCGTTGATACTAATTGGGTTAACATATATTCTCCGTTAGGGAACTTGTCAACATAGAGCATTTTCCCACCGTGAGAAACATAAGCTCGTTCCGCTTGTTCCTCCTCTGGATTTGCAAATACTTCTTCCAATTGTAATGGGGTATAGAAAATCATTGTAATACCTCTCCTTCCTCATCCTTTTCTCCGATAAATTCATTTATTTTTTCTATTGCTTCTTTTATTCCGCCGACTTCATCAATCAATCCATGGGCCACGGCTTCATTGCCGACTACATTCGTACCGATATCCCTCGTCAAATTCCCTTTCGCAAACATAAACTCTTTAAATGTTTCTTCCTTTATTTTAGAATGGTTAATTACAAATTGGATCACCCGGTCTTGCATTTTATCCAAGTATTCAAATGTTTGGGGCACTCCAATAACAAGTCCGGTTAATCGCACAGGGTGGATTGTCATCGTCGCGGTTGGTACGATAAAGGAATAATCTGTCGCAACGGCAATTGGTACACCAATGGAATGGCCGCCACCAAGGACAACTGAAACAGTCGGCTTTGACAAGGATGCAATCATTTCAGATAATGCAAGTCCTGCTTCCACGTCGCCGCCTACCGTGTTTAGCAAAACAATAAGCCCTTCAATTTTTGGATTCTGTTCGATCGCTACAAGTTGCGGGAGCAGGTGTTCATATTTTGTCGTTTTATTCTGAGGCGGCAGCTGCATATGTCCCTCTACTTGACCGATGATTGTTAGGACATGGATATTTGATTCCCCGGTCTCGGCGACATTTGTTTGTCCTAGTGCTTGTATTTTTTCGACGATACTGTCTGCTGGATTTTTTTTCAATTCATCAGGATTTGAATCTTTAATCATAAACAAATAACCTCCACCAATTTCATCATTAGATATAGTATGTTCATTGGTGGAGAGTTCCATGTATTCAGGCACTCCAATTAAAAAAAGACGGGACAATCAATGATTGTCAGCCGTCCTTAAAGCAAGCTTGATACTTTTTCACTTAATCTGAAGGTTTCATGTAGAGCATTCACTGCTTGTTTTAATTTTTCTTCAGGAACCAACACCCAAATGGTCGTGTGGCTGTCTGCTGCTTGCAGAATTTGAATATCTTGCTCTACTAATGCGGAAACGATTTTCGACGCTACTCCCGGGATACCGGTCATTCCTGCTCCGACTGCAGCAATTTTTGCACAATGTTCGGCCATTGTTACATGGAGATCTAATTGCTTGAAGATTTGTTTTGCGTATGGAAGAGTTACGTTCGGCAAGGTGAATGCCAGTTGATTTGGAGAGATATTAATAAAATCAATAGAAATCCCAGCAGCAGCTAATGCCTTAAATATAGCCGTCATGGAATAATCTGGGTTTTCTTTGCGCTTAATTTTCACTTGTGCAATTCCGGCTTGATGGGCGATTCCAGTTATTAGTTTCTTTTTGTTCCTTGGTTGTTTACCGTCTTCTTGCATGTTTGAGATAATGGTTCCATGATTCCGTTTATAGGTGGAACGTACATGAAGTGGTAGTTTCGCTTGCATTGCGATTTCAACAGCTTGCGGATGAATGACTTTAGCTCCTTGGTACGCAAGATTACAGGTTTCCGAATACGTGCAATTCGTTAGTACTTGAGCAGAGGTGACAAGTTTTGGATCAGCGGTCATGACTCCGTCAACATCCGTAAAAATTTCTGCCCGAACTGCTTCCGTCGCTACAGCAAGAGCAGCAGCTGTCGTATCGCTTCCTCCCCTGCCAATCGTTGTTATGTCACCATTCTTTGTCTCACCTTGGAAGCCAGCTACTACAACACAATCGTAAGTATCAAAGGCATGTAGCAACCGTTTTGGATTCACATGTTGAATCCTTGCATTCATGTGATTTTCCGTCGTCATTATTCCCGCTTGTGCCCCTGTAAAAGCTGTCGCACGCACTCCTGCTCGCTTTAGTTCATTCGCTACAACAACTGCTGAAATAATTTCCCCGCAAGATAACAGGAGATCAAGTTCTCTATCTGCAGCGTTTGTTTCGGGGTAATTCACTAATTGCAGCAAGGAATCAGTTGCATAAGGTGCAGGAACTTTACCGAGGGCGGAAACGACAACTACCACCTTATAATTTTCTTCAATTGCTTCTTTCACATGATAAAGCACGTGTTTGCGGGAGCTTGGCGTTTGTAATGAAGTACCACCAAATTTCTGCACGAGAAGTTGCATTTCTTCACCTCTCTTTTAAATAAAACAGCTACCATTACTTCTATATTTGTTTAAAGAATGTAATTAGTAGCTGCTTTGTTTATCATTTTAACGTTTTATAGTTTATAACCAATCATTCTCTACTACAGATTGGGCAATTTGAACCGTGTTTAATGCTGCACCCTTCACTAAATTATCGGAAACAATCCATAAGTGGAAGCCATTTGCTTTATCCGGGTCTTTCCTTACACGGCCAACAAACACTTCATCTTTATCGGCAGATGATAATGGAGTCGGATAGACTTGTGCAGCCGGTTCATCTTGTAATACGATTCCTGGAGCTGTTTCAAGTACTTTCCAGAGATCTTCTACAGTCACATCATCTTTATCAATTTCAATATATACACTTTCCGCATGAGATGTGAAAACCGGTAACCGAACACAGGTTGCCGCGACTGATAACGCCTGATCATGAAGTATTTTCTTCGATTCATTAATCATCTTCCACTCTTCCTGTGTGTATCCTCCATCTGAAAATACATCAATCTGTGGCAGGGCGTTAAAAGCAATTGGATAATGCTTCTCTTCTCCACCTACAGGTAAGACGTTCGCTTCCATTTCCTTGCCATTAATATATTGCTCCGTTTGCTTATTTAGCTCATTAATCGCATTATCACCAGCACCAGAAACTGCTTGGTAAGTGGAGACAATTATTCTTGAAAGACCAAACGCATCTTTAATCGGATTTAATGCGGCAACCATTTGAATTGTTGAACAATTTGGGTTAGCGATAATCCCTTTATGATCTTTAATATCTTCTTTGTTTACTTCTGGAACGACTAGGGGTACACCTTCTGTCATACGGAAGGCACTTGTATTATCAATAACGACTGCACCGCGTTCTACTGCTTCATTTGCTAATGCTTTCGTTACAGATCCGCCTGCTGAGAAGAGGGCAATATCGACCCCTGCAAAACTTTCCGGTGTTGCTTCTTCAATCGTTTTCTCTTCCCCTTTGAATTCGACTGTTTTACCTGCAGAACGTTTTGAGGCTAATACCTTTAACTCGTTAATGGGAAATTCTTTTTCCTCTAAAATTTGTAATATTTTCTTTCCTACAGCCCCTGTTGCACCGACTACGGCTATATTGTAAGCATTTTTTTCTGCCATTTCTCGTTACTCCCTTCAATTGCTCTAAATATTTGTACTGTTAGCGTCATATTATAACATAAAATTCTAATTATAAGAAATGATAATTGGTTGAAACTGATTTTTAGTTAGTGCAAATTTAATTGTGTCATGAAGAGACGGCCAATCCGCAACGAGCGAATTGGGTTTATCAAACGGTGCATCCTGACCGAATGGAATAAAGAATATATTTTTCGTCGCGATTAAACGCATTAAGTTCATTCCGTTCAAACCGAGGGCATCATTCGTCGAAACGCCCAAAACAACAGGAGAATCATTACGAAGGGTTGCCTTTGCAGCCATTAAGACAGCATTATCTGTGACTGCATTTGCTAATTTACTCAAAGAATTCCCTGTTAACGGCGCTATAACCATACAATCCAACGGAATTTTCGGACCAAATGGTTCAGCTTCGACAATGGTTGAAACTACTGGCTTACCAGTAATTTCCTCTATTTCTTTAATTTTATCTACTGCTTTACCATGGACCGTATCCGTATTCTTCACCGCATTTGTAATAAATGGGTATACATCTGCCCCTTCCTTTACAAGACGGGTAAGCTCTTTAAATACGAAAACATGGGAATGATGGGAACCTGTAATACCGAAACCAATTTTCTTTCCAGAGAGTGACATGTTTATCTCCTTCCCTCTATAACTTGCGTAATGACATTCGCTAAAATCTTCCCAGATGTCTTCGGAGCAACAATGCCGGGGAGACTTTTTGCAAGAATGGCTTTAATCCCGCGTTTTTCAGCAAAATCAAAATCTGTTCCACCCGGATTAGAAGCGAGATCAATAATAACCGTGTGTGCCGGTAATTTCTCAATAGCTGTACGCTTAATAACAAGTGCAGGTATCGTATTAATCAATAAGTCACATTGATCAAGATGATCCGGCAGCTGTTCAATTGGTATCGCTTGAAGGTTCATCTCTGTAATCCGGGCCAGGTCACTTAAGCTTTTTGCAGCTACGCTTACGTTCGCCCCAAGACTAGAGAATTTATTAGCAATCGTATGACCGACACGACCAAATCCAGTTACAACGACATTGGATGAATGAATCGTATAATCCGTGTGCTCAATCGCCATCATGATTGCACCTTCAGCGGTAGGTATCGAGTTATAAATTGCAACGTCATCCCGGTTAAGAAGTGGTACAAGTTCAATTCCATTCATTTCAGTCTGTTCCTTTAAAAAATTATTTGCTATTCCAGTAAACATAATGGCTGATTTCTTTAAGTTTTTAAACCATTCTTTTGTTAGTTGCAGCGGCTGATCGGAAAAAACAGTTTCTATATTACCGGATTCGTCCGTACCGGTAATCGGCAATATTAAACCATCTAGATCAGCAGGCTGAATCTCTGATAAATCGCTTTGCTTTAACCCTGTAAAGCTTTGGTCTAATTTATCAAAACCAATTAGAACAATTGATATACCTGGTAATGCTTGCAGCTGGCGTATCAACTCCAGGTAGCGAGCATCACCGCCAATTACAGCAATGAGTTGCTCCATTATTGCCACTAACCTCCAAACATCATTTTCTCTCTATAGAATATGATGATTGCGCCTTAGAGTGATTGCAGATGGGATAATAAATGAAAAAAGGCTGATATCTCAAGATATCAGCCTTTTCATTCCATAAAATCCTCGGATTCCACAACGATCATGTCTTCTCCGATTACTTTAATGTTTCGCCAGCGGATTAATGATTCGTCATCTTCCTTTTTTAAGCCGAACCATTTATAGGACGGGATAATAAATGCTTCAATTTGTCCTGTCTGTTCATTAATTTCCAAATCCGTCTGGCCGAGCACACCCAATTTAATCCCTTGCTTCACATCAATAATCTCTTTTCCACTAATATCCCTGAACCTCATGCTTATCCCTCCATAATCCAGCTTATGCAAGGCGATAGAAAGTCATGAAGGAAATGAAAGAAAAACCGGGCATCCTTTATTCATTGGATGAAATGATTGCTGTCGCTGGTTTTGATTTAAATATTTGATCAATGACATTACGAACGGAATGATGAGAAATCCAATCGATTTCTTTAATCATTTCATCTAATGAGCGATGTCTCTTCAATAACAATTCATTTCTTCCATTCCTGCTCATCCTGCTGCTTGTGCTTTCCAAACTCAGCACAAGATTTCCTTTTAATTGTTCTTTACTATTATGTAGCTCTTTATCTGTTATGCTTTGTTCAACAAGCTGCTCAATCGTGTCATCAATTGTTTGCTGGAGTTTAGCTAATTGATTATTGCCAGTACCAGCATAAATCGTGAGTAAACCGTCTTCTAGAAACGATGCATGATAGGAAAAAACAGAATAGGCAAGTCCTTGATTCTCGCGGACATCCTGGAAAAGTCGAGAACTCATGCTCCCACCGAGCACATTGTTTAATAAAATCAAGCTATATGTAGATGTATCATTAATCGGTAACCCTCGATAACCAAGGCATAGATGAGCCTGCTCTGTATCTTTTTTCTTTATGATCGATCCTCCAACGAAAAGAGGTGTTATTTCCTCAGCTTTTTTACTAGAGTGCGTGAACGTACCGAATTGTTCATCAATCTTTTTAACAAACGCCTCATCCGCGTTCCCAGCTATGGAAATAACAATGTTTTCCGGAGTGTACTGCTCATCCATATAGTCCTTTAGCATGGCCGGATGGAATGACTCCAATTGCTTCTCAGATCCTATAATAGGATATCCAAGCGGATGACTGCCAAAAGCTGCTTGAGCGAGGAAGTCATGTACAATATCGTCTGGTGTATCCTCATACATTTTTATCTCTTCATAAACTACTTTCTTCTCTCGCTCCATCTCTTCTTCATCGAAAGTCGAATTGAAAAACATATCCGCAAGAATTTCTAAAGCGAGTTCTTTATGGGTATCAAGAACTTTTGCATAAAAACAAGTGTACTCCTTAGAGGTGAAGGCATTGATCTGACCTCCAATGGAATCGAATGCTTCTGCTATGTCACGAGCTGTTCGTGTCTTTGTCCCCTTAAACAGCATATGTTCAATAAAATGGGATATGCCGTTGTTCTCAACCGTTTCATTTCGTGAACCTGTCAAAATCCAAATTCCGATTGTGACGGAACGAACAGCTGGGATTGTTTCAAGTACAATACGCAGTCCGTTTTTACTCTGGTGCTTCTGAATCAAGGTTGCTCCCCCCTAAAAATGTTCAAATTATCGTTCTGTACTTAAAAGGGTATCTAGTCTGCCTAATCGAAAATCCTTATTTTTAAGGAGCATGATTAATTCATCTAGCCCTTCTTCGATGACTGGTGTCGGGTGCATTAAAATAATTGCACCTGGATGAACTTTTTCATTTACGCGATTTATCATAACAGAAACAGATGGTTTCTTCCAATCTACAGTATCTGTCGTCCATAAAACCGTTTCCATTCCTTGTGCACTAGCAACTTCAATAACTTCATCTGTAAAACTTCCACTCGGTGGTGTGAAGTAATTTGGAGTTTCCCCTGTAATTGCGGTAAGGATCTCATTCGTCTGCTTGATTTGGGTTTCAATCTCTTGCGTATTTAACCGTGCCATATCTGGATGATTATAGGCATGGTTCCCAATGAGATGTCCCTTTTCCATAATCATTTTAACGATTTCAGGATTTTCCCTCGCCCATTTCCCTTCAATGAAAAAGTTTGCTTTCACTTGATGTTCCTGTAACGTGTTTAGGATTGCTGGGATATGCTCATTACCCCAAGAAACATTAATCATAAATGATACCATTTGTTTTTCCGGATGTCCACGATAAATTGGCGCTGGTTCAAGATCACTTAAATTTACTTTAGGACGTACTTCGTCAAAGATAAGTAAATCTTCTTGAAAAACGCCAGCTTCCTTCATCTTCTCATAGGATTTTTCAACATTTATATCTCTGCCATTTCGTCCGGGTGTTTTTTTGTAGACGCGGTCGATATAAGCATTTTGTGGTGCCTCCTTATATTCTTCATTTGCTGCTTTTTGCTCGATTTCGGTATATAATTTATCATTTCCCGGATTCAGAACGGGTGCTGCCCCGTCCATAAATGGATTATGATTCAAACGAAATGCAGCAAATAGTATGAGTATGAATACTAGTACGTTCACATATTTTTTATACGCTCGCATGTCACCGCCCCCTACAATCAATGTATGCGGCGGTAGGACAAGGTATGTAGAAATGAGCAATTAAAAAAAGAAACTGAAATTATTCCTCAGCTTCTTTTTGTGATTGAAGTGATTCGATCTCTTTTGCAATCAAATCACTTATTTATTTGCTTTTTCTTCCCGTTCTTTTTCTTCTACCAAGACTGCTTTTCTTGACAGATTAATTCGGCCTTGTCTATCAATTTCTTTTACTTTGACAAGGATTTCATCTCCGATTGTAACGACGTCTTCTACTTTATTCGTACGCTCAATTTGCAATTCGGAAATATGAACAAGACCGTCTTTTCCTTTGAATAGTTCAACGAATGCACCAAACTTCTCAATACGTTTAACAGTACCAAGATACATTTGACCGACTTCTACTTCACGAACAATATCTTCAATTATCTTCTTCGCTTTTTCATTCATTTGCTGATCAGTTGAAGAGATATAGACACTGCCATCTTGTTCAATATCGATTTTCACGCCAGTTTCATCAATGATTTGGTTAATCTGTTTTCCACTTGGTCCAATGACATCACGGATTTTATCCGGATTAATGTCCATGGTCATGATTTTAGGTGCAAATGGCGATAATTCTGTTTTAGGCTCTGCAATTGTTGCAAGCATGGATTCAAGAATCTGCATCCGGCCTGTTTTTGCTTGTTCCATTGCTTCTTCTAAAATCTCACGGGAAAGTCCGTCAATTTTAATATCCATTTGAAGTGCAGTGATTCCATTTTCAGTACCAGCAACTTTAAAATCCATGTCACCTAGTGCATCTTCCATACCTTGGATATCTGTCAGGATTGTATAATCTTCTCCAGACTTAACAAGACCCATCGCAATCCCGGCAACCGGCGCTTTTATCGGAACACCTGCATCCATCAATGCTAAAGTACTCGCACAAATACTCGCTTGTGAACTTGAACCGTTTGATTCCAATACTTCAGAAACGAGACGGATCGTATACGGGAAATCATTTTCGGATGGAATCACTTTTTCAAGGGCGCGTTCACCTAAAGCACCGTGACCAATTTCCCTTCTTCCTGGACCGCGAATCGGACCTGTTTCCCCGACACTATACTGCGGGAAGTTATAGTGGTGCATGAAACGTTTTGATTCTTCTAAATCAAGCCCGTCCAAAATCTGAACGTCCCCAAGGGCTCCTAATGTACAAATGCTTAAAGCTTGAGTTTGCCCACGTGTGAAGAGACCTGAACCATGGGTACGCGGTAAAAGATGGGTACGACTTGATAATGGTCTAACTTCATCCGGCTTTCTTCCGTCTGGGCGAATTTTTTCCTTCGTGATGAGCCGACGTACTTCCTCTTTCACCATGTTTTCAAGGATGTTCTTCACTTGTTTAAGGGTATCCGCTTCTGTTTCCTCATCATAAACAGCAAGCACTTCTTCTTTTACAGCTGCAATCGCATCTTCACGCTCATGCTTTTCCTTCACTTGAATAGCTGCAGTAAGCTTGTCTTTTGCTTCATGTTCAATTTTTGCCGTAAGTTCCTCGTCAAGTTCAAATAAGCTCACTTCAGATTTTTCGATATTTACTTGAGAAATGATTTCTTCCTGGAATGCAACTAATCGTTTAATTTCATCATGGCCGAACATGATCGCTTCAAGCATCACTTCTTCCGGAACTTCCTCCGCCCCGGCTTCCACCATGTTGACTGCATCCTTCGTTCCTGCTACGGTAAGCTCGATATCACTTTTCTCTTGCTGTTCAATTGTTGGATTAATAATGAATTCTCCATCCACTCTTCCAACTTGAACACCTGCGATTGGCTCCTGGAACGGAATATTGGAAATGGATAGTGCAATGGAAGAGCCGATCATTGCTGCAATCTCCGAGGAACAATCTTGGTCCACACTCATGACGGTACTGATAACTTGTACTTCATTACGGTAGCCATCAGGGAAGAGTGGGCGAATTGGGCGGTCAATAAGACGTGAAGCTAGAATTGCCTTTTCACTTGGTCTTCCTTCCCGCTTAATGAATCCACCTGGAATTTTACCGACGGCGTATAACCGTTCCTCATAATTTACCGTCAATGGAAAGAATGGTAAATCTTTCGGTTCCTTTGAACCTGTGGCAACTGCCAGTACAGATGTATCACCGTAATGGATCATTGCTGCACCGCCAGCTTGTTTAGCAAGCTCACCTATTTCCACTGTAAACGTGGAGCCTGAAATCTCTGTCGAAAAAACTTGTTTTTCTTCTATCATCTAGTTTGGTACTCCTTTCAATACAACATCCTCATCATTAGTATAAACAATTCTCACTTAAAGCTTTCAAGTAGTTCTTTCTTCTAGAATATACGATAGCAGTAGGAGAATCAAACGGTACGTCTAATCAGGAGCGTAATATCAATTATATCTATAAATATAAAATGCTTAAAAGAAAAAGCAGGATTTCTCCTGCTTTTCTTTAAGCTTATCGACGTAAGCCGAGTTTTTGAATTAGATCGCGGTAACGTATAATATCTTTATTACGTAGATAGTTTAATAGGTTACGGCGTTTACCGACCATTTTAAACAGACCGCGGCGAGAATGATGGTCTTTCTTATGAGCGCGAAGGTGCTCATTCAGTAGGTTAATCTCTTCTGTAAGTACAGCAATTTGTACTTCAGGAGAGCCTGTGTCCGTATCATGGACTTTAAATTCATTAATAATCTCATTCTTACGTTCTTGTGAAATCGCCATTTGGTCCACCTCCTATAAAAATTGTATAGCCCCAATCCCCTAGCAATCGTCGGAGATACGATTTGCCAAGCGATGGTTTATCTACATTAGTATAGCTTGAGCTACAGATAAAATCAAGTTTTTAATCGATATTTCTTTATAAAGAAATACTTTCACCTTCATTCAGCGTAAGCGCAACTTTCTTCCGAGGGTCCGCAGTCCCGATACCTCTCGCTTTCCGTGGGCGGCTGGTGAGCCTCCTCGGGCTGTCGCCCTGCGGGGTCTCACCTAGGCCTGTCCTCCCACAGGAGTCTCGAGGTATCGGGACTGCTCCCAGCAAAAACCTGACTTGGAACCCTATTTATTATATCAGGAATAGAACGCTTATCATAACACGGGATAGATACCATTGATAATAACCCTCTCTACCAGTTCAGTTGCCCGGCGGACGGTGACTCCTACGGGAAAAGCACGTGTCCAGACCAGAGCAGGAAGCGGTTTTCTTCCGAGGAGGCTGAGGCCGTGCCCTTAGGATGCGCATCCGTCCGTCGGACAACTGAACGGCGACCAGAACGCTAAACTTAATGAATGATCAAAACCCTTACGCTGAATGGGAGTAGTAAGTTTGGTGTTTAACGGAAATAATTGCGGATTGTTTCTTCGTCATCGGCAAGCTGGGCGATTAGCTCTTCTTTGCCGGCAAATTTCTTCTCATCCCGTATAAACTCATGCCACTCCAGCTGTAATTCTTCTCCGTATAAATCATTATTATAATCAAAAATGTTTACCTCAACAGATAAATTTCCTTTATCTTCTTTGAAAGTCGGGTTTGTTCCGACACTTGCCATTCCTTCATAAATTGCATTTTTATATCTTACTTTTACAGCATAGACACCGAGTTTAGGAAGGAGTGCATCTTCGTTAATCCTTAAATTTGCTGTCGGATATCCTAATTCCGGGCCTCCGCGCTGGGCACCATGAATAACGACACTTGTATATTTTAAGGGTCGTCCGAGCAACCGATTAATCGTTGCAACTTCGCCTTGTTTTAACAAATCTCTTATCCTCGTAGAGCTTACCTTTTCGTCATCCATCGTTACTTTATCGATTACAGTATAATCAAATCTGCCTCTGGAATAGTCCGAGATATTCGACATATTCCCAGCCCCTTTATGTCCAAAGCTATAATCAAAGCCTGCAACAAGATGCTTTATATGTAAGCCGATTATGAAATGATCAATGAAATCTTCAGGACTTAGCTTCGATAGTTCTTCATTAAATTTAATAATATATAGCCGATCAACATTCATTTGTTGAAGGATTTCCTGTTTTTCACGGAGAGGTGTAATATATTGCACACGCTCTGTTCCTTTCTTTAAGACAACAGAGGGATGGGGATGAAATGTTATGACAGCACTCTCCATGTTTTTTTCCTTTGCGACTTCGACAGCCTTCTCGATTAATCGCTGATGTCCTTTATGTATCCCATCAAAAAAACCAATCGCACATACAGTTTCGGGGATATCTGCTTCTGTAAGGGTATGCGGATAAGTTAATTCAAAAGTTCTCATATCTATTCACCTACTTTTTATCAAACTGAAATACACGAACAGGCTTTATTTCTCGCTCGTTCTTTTCATGAATCTGATAGATGGCCAGCAGCTCACCTTGATGCATCATTAAGAATGGATTCGTCTCCGGCAATTCGTCGGGTCTTGACAGTTTTTGACCATATTGCACTTTATGCTTTACTTGTTCAGACACTTCAAGAGCAGATAAATGATCAACGCCAGTGAGGAGAGGCTTTAGCCATGCAGCTCGTTCCAGATCATTTGACGCCTGTTCAATCTGATCGAAAGTGATTGCTTCTTGTTTTGTAAAGTTTCCAGTCCGGATCCGCTCAAGAAATGACATATGAGCAGGGTACCCCAACTGCTTTCCAATGTCGACACATAGCGTTCGGATATAAGTACCCTTCGAACAAGTAACTTGGAATCGGATTGTATGATCATTTTCATTTTGTGCTATGCGTTCAATAGAATGTACCTCGATATTACGTACTGGACGCACGACTTCTTCATTCGCTCTTGCATATTCATAAAGTTTCTTTCCATTTACTTTAACAGCTGAATACATTGGCGGGATTTGCTTCGTTACGCCTAAAAAAGACTGTAAGCAAGCATCTATTTCACCGATTTCAGGGAAAACATCGACATTCACTGCTTCAACAATTCCACCGTAGCTATCTTCTGTTTCTGTTGTTTGACCGAGTTTTACTTCAGCGATATATGTTTTCTTTGTATCTGTTAAAAATGGCACGATTTTCGTAGCTTGACCAATACAAATAGGAAGTACCCCTTCCACTTCTGGATCAAGTGTCCCAGTATGTCCGACCTTTCTTGTCTTGTACAGTCTTCTAATTTTCATGACGCAATCATGAGAGGTCATCCCTCTTGGTTTCCATAATGGCAAAATTCCGTTCATATCATTCACTTCCGTTCCATACAGGTAAAAGAATCATGGAAAAATCTGACCCTGTCCACATAAGATAAGGAGTCAGATTTACCATTTATTTATTTAAATCTCGCAAAATAGATTCGATTCGATTCCCGTACTCATAAGCTTCGTCAAATTCAATAAGCAGCTCAGGTGTCTTTCTAAGACGGATTCGTTTTCCGATTTCTGAACGGATGAACCCTTTAGCCTTCGTCAATCCGAGTAGTGTATCTTGTTTTTCTTTCTCCGAGCCAAGTACAGAAATATAGATGGTAGCTTGCTGAAGGTCTCCTGTGACTTCCACATCTGTAACTGTTACAAAACCAATTCTCGGATCCTTCAGTTTCGTCGTTAAAATTTCACCTAATTCTTTTTTCATCTGTTCAGCAACCCGATTAGCACGTAATTCCGACATCTTCTCACCTCATTCATAAAATCATTAATCGTTTGAAGGAGGGTTAGCGTTCCTCAACCGTCGTAATGGTTCGCTCCAGTTCCGGATACTGATCAAGCACCCGCAATACCTGCTGGATTACTTTTTCTGCATGTACTGCGCTTTCTGATACTGTCACAACGCCAAACTTTGTCCGCTGCCAGAGATCTTGATATTCTAACTCGGCAACGGCAACATTAAAGTCTTTCGTCAATTTGGCAAATATCCTTTTCAATAAAGAGCGTTTCGCTTTAAGCGAATTCCCTTCGTAAAAGAAGCACTCTATTTCCGCATAGAGAATCATGTATGTTTGATTTCCTCCATAATAAATGCTTCGATAACGTCTCCTTCTTTTATATCATTAAAGTTCGAAATTGTAATTCCGCACTCGTAGTTTGTCGCTACTTCACGCACATCATCTTTAAATCGTTTCAGTGCAGCAATTTCACCTTCAAATAGAACGACCCCGTCCCGGATTACTCTTACTCCTGAGTCTCTCGTAATCTTACCATCCGTTACATAGCTTCCAGCGATTGTTCCGATTCGGGAAACTTTAAACGTTTCGCGGACTTCCGCTTGTCCGATAACTTTCTCTTCGTATTCAGGATCGAGTAAACCTTTCATCGCTGCTTCGATTTCTTCAATTGCTTTATAGATGACACGATGCGTTCTTACATCGACTTTTTCTCTTTCCGCAGCATTTTTCGCATTTACATCAGGTCTTACGTTGAAGCCGATGACGATTGCGTTGGAAGCAGATGCGAGGATGATATCAGATTCCGTAATCGCACCTACACCGGTGTGGATGATTTTCACCTTAACGCCTTCAACTTCGATTTTTTGTAAAGAAGAAGAAAGTGCTTCAGCTGAACCTTGAACGTCTGCTTTAATAATAATATTTAAGTCTTTCATTTCACCTTGTTTAATTTGTTCGAATAAATCATCAAGGCTTACTTTGCTCTGTTGACCGCGATTTTCCACGATAAACTTCTGTTCCCGTGCTTCACCGACCTGTCTTGCCTTCTTCTCATCTTCAAAGACAAGGAATTGATCTCCAGCTTGCGGTACACCGCTAAGACCAGTAATCTCAACTGGTGTGGACGGTCCAACTTGTTCAATCCGTTCTCTCATATCATTCACCATCGCACGCACACGCCCGTATGTGTTTCCGACAACGAGGGAATCACCTACATGCAGTGTTCCATTTTGAACGAGCAAGGTCGCGACAGACCCTCTTCCTTTATCTAGTTGAGCGTCAATAACTGTACCAGATGCATTAGCGTTCGGATTCGCTTTTAATTCCTCAACTTCCGCGACAAGTAATACCATCTCAAGAAGATCATCAATACCTTCATGTTTGATCGCTGAGATATTAACGAAAATTGTATCTCCGCCCCAGTCTTCAGGAATCAGTTCATATTCCGTTAACTCTTGCATGACACGGTCGGGATTCGCTGATTCTTTATCCATTTTATTAACAGCCACAATAATCGGAACTTCAGCTGCTTTTGCATGGTTGATCGCTTCAACAGTCTGTGGCATTACACCATCGTCTGCAGCGACAACTAATATCGCAATATCCGTAACTTGAGCACCACGTGAACGCATGCTTGTGAAAGCGGCGTGCCCCGGTGTATCAAGAAATGTGATTTTTTTTCCATTTGATTCCACTTGATAAGCTCCAATATGCTGTGTGATTCCTCCAGCTTCTCCTGCTGTTACCTTTGTTTTTCGAATGGAGTCCAGTGTCGTTGTCTTCCCGTGGTCAACGTGCCCCATAATCGTCACAACTGCAGGACGTTCCTCCAAGTTCTCTTCTTTTTCTTCCACGCGATATTTCTCAAAATCTGTATCTTCTAACACAATTTCTTTTTCTACTTCAACATTGTACTCACCGCAGATTAATTCAATCGTATCATCATCAAGATCCTGGTTTTTCGTAGCCATAACCCCTAAAAACATGAGTCTCTTAATAATCTCAGATTCTTTTTTGTGTAGTTTTGCCGCAAGTTCACTAACCGTCAGCGTATTACCATACGTAATCTTGTCTGGTGTTAAATCTGGTGCGGGTTGTGCTGGCTTCCTTCTTTGCTGATCCCGTCTCTTATGATTACGACTTTTATTATGGTGAGTCTTTTGCTGTCCTCTTTTTCCTGTCATTTGTTGACTCCCTTTGTTGTTTTGTCTTTTATCAGAATACTTTTTATTATCTTCCTTTTTCTGGTTAGGTTTCGAATTCGTCGGTGTCTTCTGTCCTTCTTTATCGTTAGTCGATGGATTGAACTTTTTATCAAGTGATTTCACGGTGTTTTCCGATATCGTAGACATGTGATTCGTTACTTCCACATTCATTTCTTTTAAATAATTAATCACTTGTTTACTCGTTACTTGATTCTTTTTAGCATATTCATATACACGCATTTTAGTCATACGTTCACCCCCGAAATTAATTACCTTAGAAAACTTGGCATTCGTCAAGGTTTTACGGCGAATGCCTTAGTTGCACTTATGCAGTAAGAGAGGATTCACTTTCTTATCTGTCAAAATAGGAGCTGATTTTCTTAGCAAACCCTGCATCCAATATAGCGATTGCAACTCTTTGGGATTTCCCTATCGCATTCGATAATGTTTCCCTGTCGTCTTCCACAATAATATATGGAATCCGGTAGTACTTACATTTATCCGTAATGCGCTTCTTCGTCCGGTCCCCTGTATCACGGGCAAGTATTACGAGCTTTGCCTTCTCGCTGCGGACATCTCGTAAAATAGCATCTTCCCCGACGGAACATTTTCCGGCCCGAAAGGCGAGACCGAGTAAATTCAAATAATTGTTCATGATTCACTACTCACAAGCTTTCGTAATTCTTCATAGATTGTTGACTCAATCTCTGTATTTAATGTCCGGGCAAGAATGTTCGATTGTTCAGCTTTCTCGATTACTTCCAACGTTTTAGTTACGTATGCGCCCCTGCCGTTCTTTTTCCCTGTTGGGTCGACAAACACTTCCCCGTCTTTATTACGGACAATACGGATCAGTTCTTTTTTCGGTCGCATTTCACCGGTTACAACACATTTTCTTTCTGGTATTTTACGTTTTGTCGCCATTTCATTTCCTCCTATTCAAACAGATCGTCATCATTCATTGAATAAGATTCTTCTTCGGTTACTTCGCTATCAATTTCCATCAGGCCTTCATTTCTAGCCTCAGTTTCACTCTTGATATCGATTTTCCAACCGGTCAGCTTAGCAGCAAGCCTGGCATTCTGCCCACGTTTACCAATTGCTAGTGAGAGCTGGTAATCAGGGACAATAACCGTTGTTGCTTTTTCTTCTTCATTCACAAGCACGTCAATAACCTTGGAAGGACTGAGTGCATTCGATACGTAAACAACCGGGTCTTCTGCCCATTCAACGATATCAATCTTCTCACCCTTCAACTCATCGACAATTGCTTGGACACGCTGTCCTCTTGGACCGACACAAGAACCTACTGCATCAATCTCTTCGTTCTCCGCATATACGGAAATTTTTGACCGGTCGCCGGCTTCCCTTGCCACCGATTTGATTTCCACAATACCATCATAAATTTCAGGTACTTCCATTTCAAATAAACGCTTTAACAAGCCAGGATGAGACCTAGAAATATAGATCTGCGGCCCTTTGCTTGTATTTTCCACTTTCGTTACATATACTTTGAGACGGTCATGGATATCGTATTCTTCTGTTGGCATTTGTTCCGCTTCTGCAAGCTTTGCTTCAATCTTTCCTAAGTTTACGTAAATGAAGCGGGCATCTTTACGCTGGATGATCCCAGTCATGACGTCATCTTCCCGGTCGACATATTCGGAATAAATAACGCCCCGTTCTGCCTCTCTTACTCGCTGTGTCACTACTTGCTTAGCCGCTTGAGCCGCAATCCGACCAAAGTCTTTCGGTGTAACTTCCACTTCAATTACATCATCTAACTCATAATTCGGATCAATTTCTTTTGCTTCATCTAAAGATATTTCTTGTTGGCTGTCTTCTACTTCTTCTACAATTGCTTTTCTGGAAAAAACTTTCATACTGCCTTTTTCTTCATTAAGTTCAACTCGTACATTCGTTGCGGATTGAAAATTCTTTTTATAAGCCGATATTAATGCTGCTTCCAACGCTTCAATTAATATGTCTTTTTCAATGCCTTTTTCCTCTGCTAATAAATCAATCGCATCAAACAACTGACTGCTCACTTTTCATTGTCCCCCTTTTAAAACGTTACAGCTAATCTTGCTTTAGCTATCTTTTCATATGGAATTTCAACTTGTTTCTTTGCTGCTTTGACCTTATATTCAATGGTCAGATGATCATTTTCAAAGCTGGTTAATATACCTTCATATTCCTTCGCACCATCAATTGGTGCGTATAATGTTACATAAACATTTTTATTAACATTTGCTTTTAGATCTGCTTTTGTTTTTAGCGGTCTTTCTGCTCCAGGGGAAGAAACCTCAAGGAAATAGGCAGCTTTAATCGGGTCGGTTTCATCAAGCCTCTCACTCAGTTGCTCTGAAACAAGGCCGCATTCAGCGATATCGACACCACCCGGCTTATCAATATAAACACGCAAGAACCAATTTTTACCTTCCTTCACATATTCAATATCCACGAGTTCTAAACCATTTTCTTCTAAAATCGGATTCACTAATTGTTCTGTCGTTTCAATAACCGAAGTCATCCGTCATCCTCCTTCTATTACCATTTATTCCTTATTATGCACAAGTTTAATCTTTTTCATCTTAAAGTAGTAAAGTGGCAATATAAAACCCTAGCCTATTATGTAGGGGCTAGGGGCGAAGTTAGAGCATAAATTCCTAAGAAGAAGGAGTGGGCTTTAGACCCACTCCTTTAAATCGTTCAATCGACACTTTCCGAAAATTATTATATCATAGCTGGAATATGTTTGCAAATCACTGATATATTAAAAGAGAGAAAGTTGGTTCTTTTCTGCCATCCCCTCCAGACAGCCGTGTTGATCAAGATATTCAAGAACTGTCTTTGGAACTTTACTTCGTTCATGAAAATCTTCTTTCGATAAGAACTCTCCATCTTTTCTTGCTTCCACAATATTCAAAGCTGCGTTCGTACCTAGACCGTCGACTGCATTAAATGGTGGAATTAATGTATCTCCTTCCACAATAAATTCTGTTGCACTTGAACGGTATAAATCAACTTTTTGGAAAGAAAAGCCACGCTCACACATTTCAAGAGCAACCTCAAGAACGGTTAAGAGAGATTTCTCTTTCGGCGAAGCATCATTTCCTTTTGCTGTGATTCCGTCGATTTGTTGTCTGATTGCAGCTGAACCTTTAATCATGGAATCAAGGTCAAAGTCATTCGCACGGACAGTGAAATACGCTGCATAGAAAAGAATCGGGTGATGCACCTTGAAATATGCAATCCGTATTGCCATTAACACGTAAGCTGCTGCGTGGGCCTTAGGGAACATATACTTAATCTTTTTACAAGATTCAATGTACCAATCCGGCACGTTATGTTTCTTCATCTCTTCAATCCATTCGTCTTTCAATCCTCTTCCTTTACGGACGAATTCCATAATGGTAAAGGCAAGTGCTGGTTCGAGGCCTTTCTGCATCAGGTACACCATAATATCATCACGGCAACCAATTACATCAGACAATTCGCAAATTCCTTCATTAATTAAATCTTGAGCATTCCCTAACCATACATCCGTACCATGAGACAGCCCGGAAATAATTAATAACTCTGCAAACGTACTTGGTTTTGTATCTTCCAGCATCTGCCGGACAAAACGTGTTCCAAATTCCGGCACTCCAAGTGTTCCTGTTTTACAATTTATTTGTTCCGAAGTCACTCCGAGTGATTCCGTTCCAGAAAAGATTTTCATTACTTCCGCATCATCGGTAGGAATAGCTTGAGGGTCAATTCCACTCAAGTCTTGCAGCATCCGGATAACGGTTGGATCATCATGTCCGAGTATATCAAGTTTCAGCAGGTTCTCATCAATAGAATGGAAGTCAAAATGGGTCGTTCGCCACTCACTCTTCCGGTCATCTGCAGGAAATTGAATTGGTGTGAAGTCAAAGATTTCTTTATCCTCGGGAACAACAATTATTCCACCAGGGTGTTGACCAGTTGTCCGTTTTACTCCGGTACAGCCTTGAACAAGCCGATCGATTTCCGCCCGTTTAAATTTCAAATCCCGGTCATTTGCATAACCTTTAACATAACCATAAGCAGTTTTTTCTGCGACCGTTCCTATTGTTCCTGCTCGGTAAACATAATCGTCCCCAAATAGTTCTTTTGTATAATTATGAGCTCTTGGCTGATATGTACCAGAGAAGTTCAAATCAATATCCGGTACTTTATCTCCTTTAAACCCAAGGAACGTTTCAAATGGAATATCTTGACCATCTTTGGTTAAATCTGTTCCACATTCTGGACAAGCTTTATCAGGTAGGTCGAAACCACTTGCAACCGAACCATCTGTGATGAACTCGCTATAATTACAATCCAAGCAGACATAATGTGGCACAAGGGGGTTAACCTCTGTAATTTCCGTCATCGTAGCAACAAAAGACGAACCGACAGATCCCCTGGAACCTACAAGATAACCGTCGTCCAATGATTTTTTAACGAGTTTATGGGAAATCAGGTAAATAACAGAGAACCCGTTCCCAATTATACTATCCAACTCTTTTTCCAGACGAGCTGTAACAATTTCCGGTAGCGGATCACCATAAATTTCTTTCGCTTTTGTATAGCAAAGGTCCCGCATTTCTTGTTCTGCACCTTCGATCCTCGGTGTAAATAAGCCGTCTTTAATCGGAGAAATTGCTTCAATTCGATCAGCGAGCTCTTGTGTGTTTTTCACGACAACTTCATATGCTTTTTCTTCACCTAAAAACTTGAAGGCTTCAAGCATTTCTTCTGTCGTACGCATTGGTGTATCTGGTAATGTTTGGCGATTCAACGGATTCCCCGCTTGGGATGAGATCAATATTTGCCGGTATTGTTTATCATTTTCATCCAAATAATGGACGTTCCCAGTCGCTACTACGGGTTTATTCAGTCTTTCCCCTAATGCAATTAGCTTCTTCAGAATATCAAATATTTGCGCTTCGTTTTGTACTAGTTCTTTATCGATTAAATGGACATAGTTAGATGGTGGCTGTATTTCAATATAATCATAAAAGCTTGCTACTTTCTCCGCTTCATCCGCAGATGTTTGCATCATTTTTTCAAAAACTTCACCTTGATCACAAGCCGTCCCAATTATTAATCCTTCCCTGTTTTTCTCCAAGACGGAGCGGGGTATCCGCGGAACCCTGTAGAAATAATTAATATGGGCATAAGAAACAAGCTTGTACAAGTTCTTCAAACCAATTTCATTTTGGGCTAAAATCGTACAGTGAGATGGGCGGGAGCGCTGATAGGCATCACTTTCACCCATATGATCATTCAATTTCATATGATTCGTAATCTCTTGCTCTAGTAACTGCCGCACAAATTTCCACGTTAAATAACCTGTCGCTTCCGCATCATATATTGCTCGGTGATGCTGTGTCAATTCAATGTCCATATGTTTACACAATGTATTCAGACGGTGGTTTTTCAATTGTGGAAGTAAAAACCTTGCAAGTTCTAATGTGTCAATAACCGGATTTTTAACTTTTTCAATACCGATTCTTTCAAAACCTTGGTTAAGGAACCCAATGTCAAAGGATGCGTTATGGGCTACAAGAATATCGTCACCCATCCAATCGTAGAAGTCTTTTAAGACATCCCCTACTTCGGGTGCATTTCTTACCATGTCATCCGTAATCCCGGTTAAGTTAATCGTCGTTTCCGACAAGGCATGATGCGGATTAGCGAAAGATTCGAAGCGATCGACAATTTCGCCTTGTTGGATACGCACTCCTGCAAGTTCAATGATCGTATCATATACGGCGGAAAGCCCTGTCGTTTCCACGTCGAAAACGACATAACTTGCATCAGCGAGCTCAATGTCTGCTGAATTATAAGCAATCGGAACACCATCATCAACTAAATTCGCTTCTACTCCGTACAAAACTTTAATATCGTGCTTTTTACTAGCGTCATGTGCCTCCGGGAAACCTTGCACTCCGGCGTGATCTGTTATCGCGACAGCTTTATGTCCCCACTTTGCTGCTTGTGCGACGAGTGCACCAGGAGAGACGACCGCATCCATTTGACTCATCGTCGTATGTGCATGCAACTCGACCCGTTTTTCTTCTTCAGGTGCTGTATCCAAGCGCTCAGCTACTTCTACTTCTTGGATATCATTCGCCATCATTGCAAGCTCATTGGAATACATGTCTGTCTGGATACTTCCCCGTGCTTTAATCCATATCCCTTTTTTAGCAGATTTGAATTTCTCTGCATCTTCATCTCCGCGGGAAAACATTTTAATCTCTAATGAATCGGTGTAATCTGTTGCTTTTATGATGAGTAAACTACGTCCAGACCTTAGCTCTCTTATGTCCGATGAGAATACATAGCCTTGAACAGTGACCCTTCTTTCCTCTTCTTCGATAACTTCCATCGCTATCGGTTCGTCCGGAATCCGGTAACCGAGAAGTAATGGTTTATTATCATCTTCCACTTTAGCTTTATCACGTTTCGCCTTTTCTTTCACCGTGTTCATGACAATTCTCTGATCTTCAAGTACAGTCTGTTCTTTGAAGCGTTGGATGGCATCTGGGTTACTGTTCACTGTCATCTCTAACATGAATTGCATGGCACCAATAGCAGAAAAGTAGTTTTGCATCGGTTCAATTAATCTATTTTTCAAGGCTTGAGCCTCTGCTTCATTTCTTGCTGTTAACATAATTTTATTACCGTTAACTTTAGGAGTTTGTTGTTCAACTAGTTCTTTGTAAGCTGGAGATAGTGGCGGAACTTTTTGTAAGAAATCATTCCAATAACTAACTAAATTATCCTCAGCTATATCGGTGTCAGCTGCTTCAATCGTCAGCTCGACACTCGCTATTTCGCGAAAAGCATCGTTAAGTTTCATGCAAAAAACTTCATATACTTGATAAGGAAGGATAGAATCTACGTGTACATAAAAATGCCAGATTCGTGTTTTCTTATGAACAACTAATTTTTTTAAATAACTATTTGAAAAATGACTCGCCATATCCTGTGGAAGTTCGATCTGTTCGAGCAGGATATTCATTTTTTCTTGTTTGGATAAATCCATCATTTCTCCTCCCCTTGGTTATTAATTACACAACCATTTTAAAACCCTTAATCTTCATTATAAGACAAGGGTTTCGTAATTTGAACTATTTAAGATTAAACGATTTGAAAAGATACAATTCTATCCGGGGTCCGCAGTCCCGATACCTCTCGCTTTCCGTGGGGGCTGCGGAGCTGGGAAGAGTCGTTGGTTTACAGGAATAGTCGTTGGATGTCGTTCCAAGTTACTACGATCATGAGTAGCATGAGTAATGCGAATCCGACGAAATGGAAAAGTCCTTCTTTTTCAGGTGGAACTGGTTTGCCACGTAAGAGTTCAATTCCCACAAATAAGAGCCTGCCACCGTCAAGGGCTGGTAATGGAACAAGGTTGATGACACCTAAGTTTACACTGAGCATTGCTGTCCAGAGCAGGAAATTCCAGAATCCGGTTTGAACAATCTGGTCTGTTGCATCATATATCCCGACTGGCCCTGACAATAATTCGATGGATACTTGACCTGTAACTAACATCATTAGGTTAGTAAGAATGAGCTTTGTCGTTTCGTACGTTCGCTCAAAGCCATAGGTCAGTGTACCAAGAACTGATTTTTCATAAGCGGGAAAGACACCGATTTGTCCAATTTGAATCGGCTCTCCTTTTTCATCAACAGTTTCGATTTCATTGGGTGTAACCATAACTTGTTCTTTTTGACCCTCACGTACAAAGGTTAATTGCAGTTCACTAGCCGGGTTTTCCCGAACAATCGAAGTGAACTCCTCCCAAGTTGAAATTGGGGTATCATTAATCCGGGTTACTTCATCTCCCTCGACCATCCCAACTTCTGCAGCTGGAGAATCGTCAACGATTTCTCCCATTTTCGCTTCCTCAACCGGCGTTCCTTGAATGATACCTAAAATAATGAATATGACAATTGCCAGCACAAAGTTCATCATCGGACCTGCAAATAATTGCATTGCCCGCTGAGCAGGACTTTTCGAAGCAAATTGTCGATCATAGGGAGCGATTTGCGTCTCTCTCTCATCCATAATGAAAAACGCCTTTTCATCAACGTGGAACGTCAATTTCGTATCTTCATCATCCAATTCATAACCCTCAATAATTAAATCATGATCAAGATCGACGCGCTCCACTTCAATAATCCGTGCATTCAGATGCTTGTCTTTATTATTGACAATAATCTTATCTACTTTATTATCTTTATTAAAATCAAGACCAATATGATGTCCAGGTTTCAATTCAATTATTTCCGGGTCTTCACCTGCAACACGCACGTACCCGCCTGCTAGAATAAGACGAATGGTATACAGTGTTTCATTTCTTGTAAAAGAAAACACTTTTGGACCAAAACCGATTGCAAATTCTCTAGCTAACATGCCAGCGCGTTTTGCAAAGATTAAATGACCCCATTCATGAATAAAAACGAGCAGGCCGAACATAAATATAAAGGCGATAACTGTAGTCAAATGAAGCACCTCTTTCAATCTGAAATCTTTACTTACCTCAATCTATTTAGCTAAGTTTACTCTTTTTCCCCTATTTGTACAACAGAGAACACGATTGGCCGGCTGTTTAAATAAACTGGATGATATGCAGGAATGGTAAAACAAAAAGCAGACTGTCAAAACGGTCTAGAATACCGCCGTGACCAGGTAATATTTTACCGGAATCTTTTACTCCGTAATGGCGCTTAAATGCAGATTCCACTAAATCCCCTACTTGTCCTACCATCGAAGCAAAAATAGTTACAACAATAACGATTAGCATCGAGTGTGGGAATGGATGGACAAGGTGGAAAATTACAGCAACAACGCATGCAGTGATAATTCCTCCGATTGCGCCTTCCACTGTTTTATTTGGGCTAATATCCGGCCATAATTTGCGGTTTCCAAATGATTTCCCAACAAAATATGCTCCCGTATCCGTTGCCCATATGATGAAAAAGGCAAACAGAATATTGCTGAATCCGCTGGCGCCAAGTCTTGTTTCAATCAAGAAATAAAACCCAATTCCTACATACAATGCAGCGAGGATAACAAATCCAGCCGCATCAAATGTAAATTTATTCCTGACTAATACAGTATAAGCGAGTAAAAATAGAATAATTACAGTAAACACATCGGTTATTGAGAAAAATCCGTTGGAAAACAGAGTCGATTTATCCGGTAGTAACACAAGCCATATTCCAATCGTTCCTATTAACCCCGGAATGGAAACAAGAGGTATTTCTCTCATTCGCAACAATTCCATCAAACCTATTGTCGCAAGTAAGTAGATGAACAAGATAAACGGCAAGTCACCGATAATTACAAACGGAAGGAATACGATTAATCCTAGAATTGCTGTTATAATTCGTTGCTTCATATAATTTTCATCACCTTAAATACCTCCGTAACGTCGTTTCCTCTTTTGATAATCTTGTATCGCTTGATTAAATGTATTCTCGTCCATATCCGGCCAAAGAACATCCGTAAACCAAAATTCACTATATGCAAGCTGCCAAAGCAAGAAGTTGCTGAGCCGCTTCTCACCACTTGTACGGATGAGTAAGTCAGGGTCAGACAAACCATTTGTATAAAGGTATTTTGAAAACACTTCTTCGTTCAATGATTGAATGGAAACTTTATTTCCATCCACATCATGCATAATCTGTTTGATTGCATGCATAATTTCATATCTGCTACCATAGTTCAAAGCAAAATTAAGTAATAATCCATCGTTTTCTTTTGTTTTATTCATGGCGTATTGAACCGTTTTTTGAGTATGTGCTGGAAGTGCATCAAAATTGCCGATTGTTTCGATTCTAACATTGTTGGTCATTAACTCTGGAAGATAAATATGCAAGAACTCTTTTGGCAGTTTCATTAAAAAATCAATTTCCGATTTTGGACGATTCCAATTTTCCGTAGAAAAAGCGTACAAAGTCAATATCTTCACATTTGCTTGATTAGCAGCCCGAACCACTTTCATCACTGCTTTTACGCCTTCCTTATGTCCTGAAATTCTTGGTAAACGACGGCTTTCTGCCCAGCGTCCGTTTCCATCCATAATGATTGCTACATGGTTGGGTATATTCTCTGATAAGTTGATGAGCTTGTCATCAGTTTCTTTGTTTTTAATAAACGGTATTTTCATAGACATCTTAGGTCCTCCGAATTTCTGACTTCCTATTCCATCTGCAGAATATATCACTTTCATCTATATGCTTGCAGCATGTCCTTCATTACTCAACTTTCATACTCTAAAGCAACAAAACATCTCATAAAATAATAATAAAGATGTAAATCACTTTCATTCAGCGTAAGTGTGTGTCAAACTCCGAAACTTCTACTGGAGGTCCGCAGTCCAGACACCTCTCGCACCTGCTGAGCGGCCGGCAAGCTTCCTCGCTCAGCCCGAGGAGCTCAGCCCGTGCCTAGGATGCGCATCCGTCCACCGGGCAACTGAACGGCGATTGGAAATCTATCCAAGAGAATGCGCAAATACTTAAGCTGAATGAAAGCAACAGGAAGTGCATTTGATTTTTAAATGCTAAAGTTGAGATCATTAGTTATAACCCATTCATTTGTCACTAAGTGTTACAAATTACATTATAACGATATTCCAGTAAAAATACAAAAGCCCCCTTATAGAAAGAGGGCTACATTGATTTTACACGTTTAAGCAGTAATAATAAAGTGTGAACTATATATTATACTTCCATAATTTCATTTTCTTTATCTTTTACAAGCTGTTCAATCTTGGTAATGAATTGGTCTGTTTCTTTTTGAACATCATCCTGGAATTTACGTAATTCATCTTCTGTAATCCCTGAATCCTTTTCCAAAGCTTTCAATTGATCATTAGCTTCACGGCGAATATTTCGCACCTGAACACGAGATTCTTCCGCAAATTTACCGACAACCTTCACAAGCTCTTTCCGTCGTTCTTCTGTTAATGCAGGAATGCTGATGCGGATTACATTTCCATCATTAGATGGAGAAAGTCCGAGATTTGCTTTCTGAATGCCTTTTTCAATGTCTCCTAAAGCTGTCTTGTCATAAGGTGTTACGACTAGTAAACGCGCTTCAGGCGCACCAACTGATGCAAGCTGATTAAGAGGTGTTGCTGCACCATAGTAATCGACAAAAACACTGTCTAACAGGTTAGGGTTTGCTCTTCCTGCTCGAACAGTAGCTAAGTTTCGCGTAAATGCTTGTACTGCAAGTTCCATTTTTTCTTTCATTTCATTTAACACAGAATTTGCCATCATTTATTTCCCCCTTATTGTTGTTCCAATTGTCTCGCCTTCAACAACGCGTTTAATATTACCTTCTTCCGTTATCGAAAAGACAATTAATGGAATGTTATTATCCATACAGAGTGATGAAGCCGTGGAATCCATTACTCCAAGACCTTCATTAATCATATCCAAATAAGATAAATTATCATATTTGACAGCATCTTTATTTACTAGCGGGTCATCCGAATAAACGCCATCAACATTATTTTTTGCCATTAAAATTACTTCTGCTTCAATTTCTGCGGCTCTTAATGCTGCAGTCGTATCGGTTGAAAAATAAGGGTTTCCTGTACCGGCGGCAAAAATGACAACACGCTTCTTCTCCAAGTGGCGAATTGCTTTTCTTCTTATGTACGGTTCAGCAACTTGGCGCATTTCAATGGATGTCTGAACTCTTGTTGGAATTCCAATCATTTCCAGTCCATCTTGTAATGCTAATGAATTCATAACGGTTGCCAGCATACCCATGTAGTCAGCCGATGCACGGTCCATACCCATTTCACTACCGACCTTACCTCTCCAGATGTTTCCTCCGCCAACAACGATTGCGACTTCTACTCCAAGGTCTGCAACCTCTTTTACTTGGCCTGCAATGGAGTGAATGACTTTTGGATCAATACCACTGCCTTGATCCCCACTCAATGCTTCTCCACTTAATTTTAATACAATTCTCTGGTACTTTGCTGTTGTCATAATAACCTCCATCACAATTATATTATTATGATATGTTTTTTCTTCATTTATTCATTTGTATGCAACCATGGTAAAATAGGGAACATTTACGTTCCCTATTTTACATTTAGCTTACTTTTTAATTTGGCTCATTACTTCTTCAGCAAAGTTTTCTTCACGTTTTTCCATTCCTTCGCCTACTTCATAGCGTACGAATGTCTTCACGCTTGCACCTTTGTCTGCTACAAATTTCTTCACTTTAACATCAGGATCTTTAACAAATGCTTGTTCAACAAGAACGATTTGTTCAAAGAATTTGCCAAGACGGCCTTCAACCATTTTTTCAACAATATTGGCTGGTTTACCTTCGTTAAGCGCTTGTTGTTTTAGAACTTCACGTTCGCGATTTACTTCGTCCTCTGCCACATCTTCACGATTTACATAGCGAGGGTTAATTGCTGCTGCGTGCATTGCCACGTCTTTGGCAACTTCTTCATCGGTTGTTCCTTCAAGAACAGTTACAACACCGATTGTTCCGCCCATATGCAAGTAAGAACCGAATGCATCGTTATCTGTTTTTTCGAAAATAGTGAAACGGCGTAAAGAGATTTTCTCACCGATTGTAGAAATTGCATTGTTAATAAGTGCTTCTAATTTCTCGCCTTCGACCGTTCCTTCTAGTGCAGCTTCAACCGTTTCTGGTTTGTTAGCTAGAAGTCCTTTACCAATTTTAACTAATAACTCTTTAAACTGATCGTTCTTTGATGCGAAGTCTGTTTCACAGTTTACTTCAAGTAAAACTGCAGTGTTGCCATCAATTTCAACGTGAGTAAGTCCTTCTGCAGCAATTCGGTCTGCTTTCTTAGCAGCGGAAGCCATCCCTTTTTCACGTAAGAAATCGATTGCTTTATCAATGTCACCATCTGTTGCTTCAAGTGCTTTCTTACAGTCCATCATACCTGCACCAGTTTTTTCACGTAATTCTTTAACCAATTTAGCTGTAATTGCCATTTGTAAAAATCCTCCTTTAAAGATTCCGTATTTCCTTCTTTAAAAAAAGGTGATAAAAGGTAATTATCCTCTTATCACCCTCACTTTTTTAGAAAATTATTCTTGAGTTGAGGCTTCTGCAGTTGCTTCAGCTTCAGCTTCTGTTTCAGCTTTATTTTCTTCAGCTGTTTCTTCAACTGGAGCTTCCACTTCTGCTGTTTCTTCACCTTGTTTCCCTTCTAAAATAGCATCAGCCATTTTTGAAGTCAATAATTTAACAGCACGGATTGCATCATCGTTAGCTGGGATTACATAGTCAATTTCATCCGGATCACAGTTTGTATCGACAATACCGATGATCGGAATATTCAATTTATGAGCTTCAGCAATTGCAATTCGTTCTTTACGTGGATCAATAACGAACATTGCATCTGGAAGCTTCTTCATATCTTTGATTCCACCTAGGAATTTAACAAGACGATCTCTTTCTTTTAGAAGCTCTCCTACTTCTTTCTTAGGAAGCACTTCAAATGTACCGTCTTCTTCCATTCTTTCAATTTCTTTCAAACGCTCGATACGTTTACGGATTGTTTGGAAGTTCGTTAGCGTTCCACCTAACCAGCGCTGGTTCACATAGAACATGCCGGAGCGGAGTGCTTCATCACGAACAGAGTCCTGTGCTTGTTTTTTTGTACCTACGAAAAGAAGTGTACCGCCATTTGCCGCCAATTCTCTTACGTAGTTATAAGCTTCTTCAACCTTTTTCACAGTCTTTTGCAGGTCGATGATGTAAATACCGTTACGTTCCGTGAAGATATATTTCTTCATTTTCGGGTTCCAACGGCGTGTCTGGTGACCGAAATGTACACCAGCTTCAAGTAATTGTTTCATTGAAATTGCTGCCATTTTAAATTCCTCCTATTGGTTAGTTTTCCTCCGCCCCGTTCCTTTCTGCTCATAGACCATTGGCAATCTGGCACCTTATAAGCAAATCCCGGGACGTGTGTTATTACTTGTCTTAATTCGACAAGAGTTTTACACCAAAGATTAATATACCATAACTAGATAGAGTAAGCAAGTTTTTTATTTATTGTATAAACGAGTAATCAACTCTGCTTCCGTTTTACCACAATCAAGGGTCTTAGCGATTTCTTCAATTGTAAGACCTTTTGCATAAAGTTGCATGACTCGGGATTCTAAAGATGCTTCCACTTTATAACCCGGTGCATCACCAATCAGATGATCTACATCTTCTTTCTCAACTGGCTGCGTTTCATTGGTAGGTACTTTTTCGTCGGCAGGCTCATCGATTGTGTTATCTTGGTCATCCTTCTTGACTTGTTTTTGATTCGTCATTAAAGTTTGCAATCGGTCGTTTTCCGCCTTGATTTCTTCTAAGGAACGTTCTAATGCTGCTGTGAGTTCATTAGAATTAGACATATTTTCCATTTGCTGAACTTTCTTTAGCAACTGAAAGATTGCTGCAAGTGTAATTAAATGTAAAATAAAACTGATCATTAATAATGAAACCATGACAGTACTCCTTATCCGCTATAATCGATTCGTTTACCGAGGTAAGGATGCTCCTTTATCTGCGTATGTTCTTGTAGTTCTTTTGCCTTTGTTTCTTCTTTTTCGACTTCACCGGATTCTTCCTTCTTCTTTAGCTTACTCGATTTCTCCGATTGCTGGACTTGTGTACGTTTTATTTTTTCTTTTTCCAGTTGGGATTGAAGTAATGCTCCTTGAAGTTGTTCTCCTTGTTTCTGCATCTGTTCTTGAACTTTTCCGGCATCCTGTGTTCGTGGTAGTGCTACTTGCATTTCAATCGATTTCAGCCCCATCCCTTTCACCGATCCTTTCCACATCTAGCCTGCTTACAGATACGAACTTATTGTTCCCCTAAAACAATTGCTGAAGCGCAATTTCATTGTGGAACAAGTTGAATTGTACATAATGATAATCGGTGTTCATCACCCGTTTATATTTCCCGAATGTAACCGTGACATTTTGATAAATGAAGTTTCTTACAACCAATTGAGTGTCGCGGAGATCTCCCATCTCTGCATTCATCTCGCCCAGCTCCTCTTGGATCTCATGAAGTTCATTTTTCACCATTTCCATGGAATGTTTCTGACGGAGTTTAGCGATTCGTACCTTAGCGTTATGATCACTTTGGGTTGCGAGTTTCTCTCCAAGCAATTTTAACTTTCTTAGCATCTCTTCCTGTTCTTTCTGTTTTTTCTTTAAAGCTTGTTCCTTGTCTGCCATTGCTTTATTAACTCCAAGTATAATTTCAGTTTTCGTATTGAGTTTCGTCCCGATATCCTTCACTTCAATTGTTTTCCCAGCTGATAGTGTTCCGCCAATAATATTCCCTTTTTGGGAGAAGACATGTCCGTGTACAACACATTCACTATGAAGAATAGAATTTTCCACATACAAATCATTGCCGGTGAAAATCTTCGCCTGATTAATGTAACCAAGTTGTATATTTCCCTGCGCTTTCAAGCATCCCTTCTCTTGTCCAGCAATCCCCTCTGAAATGTAAATTGATCCCCCGGCAATGAGTGTTGCAGCTTCGACCATTCCGAAAATCTTAATATCACCGTCAGCTTTAACAGTAAATCCAGTCGGAACATCCCCGTGGATAATAATCGATCCGACAAAGTTAAGGTTTCCAGTTTTCATCGTCAACGTCTCATTAACATGATATTCTGGGAAAACTTCTATTTTCCTTCCCGAATAGCTCAACTGCCCATTCTCCGTAGCATAATAACAATTGTCCGCTTCGTTGAACACAACATTTTTCCCGCGGAGGATAGCAATGGCTTTACCTTGTGGAGCTTTAACCACATTCCCCATCACGTTTTTACCGTCTGTCCCCTCTTCGGGATAAACAAGTTTAGCAAGTTTTTGACCTTTATTTACAGAAGGGATTGTCATCACTTCCCGGAAATTCCACTCCTCATCTTTTTTCATATCCTGTTTAAAATCGACTAAGAAAGCAAATTTACCATCCTTTCCCTTTTCCGGATGTAAGCCTTTTGCAATAACAATCGGATATTCAACGGTAGAAGGGTCCTCTGCTAATTGAGAAAGTGCTTGGTACTGGATACCGTAAACAACTTTGTTTTCGGTTAAATACTGCTTCCAAATTGTCATATCGATACGCATTTTTTCCTCTAAATCATGAAAATCATCAGTGCAATGTACTTCCGCAATCATATGGTTGGCTTTTAACCGTATCCGAAAATATTTATTTATTCTTTCCAAGCCAATTCCCCCAAAAACTGACAACCAAGTTATTCAACGATCTTTGTTAATACATTTCTTAATGTAAAAATCGCTTTTTTATGGATCTGTGAAATTCTAGATGTTGTCAGGTTTAATGTTTGTCCAATTTCAGTAAAGGTTAATTCTTGATGATAAAAAAGATCGATTACAAGCTGTTCCCTTTCATTTAGCCCCTTGATTCCATCCAATAAATCCTGCTTCAATTCTTCTTGATAAATTTCATCTTCAGGTGTTGCAGCGTTTTCATCTGGAATCGTATAACCAATTCCTTCATTAAATTCATCATTCGTTCTCGACTTTTCTTCAATTGAAAGCACATTCGCGAACAAGGAATCTTTTACAATGGATTCTACTTCGTCTTCTGACAGATCAAGCTGCTTGCCGATTTCTTTAGAGGTAGGTGTTCGTTGTAGTTGCTGCTCCAATTGTTCCGCTGTACGCTCAATTCTTTTCGTCTTCTCTCTTAACGAACGAGGCAGCCAATCTTCCTTACGAAGTCCGTCCATGATTGCTCCCTTAATTCGGAAGGAGGCATAGGTGTCAAATTTGAGATTTCGTTTCGATTCGAATTTCGTAACGGCATCATACAAGCCGAGGAGACCAAAACTTCTTATATCATCTTTACTCACATTGTTCGGCAAGTGACTGGAAATCCGCTCCGAATGATAATCTACAAGATACATATAATATGCAATGATTTCATTTAAAACGTCATGATGCTGTTGCGTATTCCACTGCTTCCAAAGCTGTTGTTCTTCCGATGACATTCCTGAATTCATGGTACTCCACTCCCTCCTTCTAAACATCCGTTCATGGTTCTCCTTACATGACGATTTCTTCTCTATTCACTTTTCTAATGTTTAATTCGCTTGTTGCAGGATTAAATTCAATCGTTCTTCCGATATTTCCTCCAACATCTTTAGCAATAACAGGGATTTTTAACTTTTCCAACTCTGTTAGCGTTGCTTCGATATTCCGCGGACCAATCCGTAATAAATCGGATCCGGAATCGAACTTGAACATTTCTGCCCCACCGGCTATTTTGGCCTTTAGCGCAGAATGTCTCGCCCCCATTTGCAATAACCTTTGGACTAAATATGGAATAGCAGTATCCGCATATTTATATGTATTGACCGTTTTTTGCCTCGTCACGGTTGAATCAGGTAATAAAATATGTGCCAGCCCAGCAATTTGTTTCATTTCATCATAAATGACAATCCCTACACAAGAGCCAAGTCCCAATGTTCGAATCCTATCTGGTGTACGAACCGTATTCAGATCGGCAATCCCAACTCTGACAACTGTTCCTACTTTATTCATTTTCTTGTATTCCTAACGCGCTGAATATAATTTGTAAAGACCCAGGGTTTGGCAACAGGAAAAAATTTCCCTCCAATACATCGCTTGTTCCCTGACTATTTACTTTTGAATCAATAACAATCGCATAGTCCGAAGCTTGAGAGATATCGATTAGGCCATATGTCAGAACTGCTGCTGCCATATCAATTCCCAAATGGGGAACGGAAGGCTGTAAATGTAAATGCGTAAAATCGGACAATGCCGAAATATAAGATCCGGTAACAATATTACCAACTTCCTCTAGTACTGAAAACTCCAGCGAATCTTTGCTTATATTCTCTTTGAATTCATATGTCGGGTTATTTGTCATCGTGCGGATCAGTAACTCAGCTTCTTCGACGGATAAAACAAAAAAGACGTTACTTGGTGCCTCACCATAGATGCGAAATAATATAGCGACAACTTTTTTCTCTGGTCCGCCAATCAATTCCATCATTTCATCAAAAGAAACAACATTAACAGAAGGGATGGCCATTTCGATTTTAAGGTTTAATAATTGGGATAATGCTGTAACAGCATTTCCAGCTCCAATATTTCCCACCTCTCGTAATACATCGAATTGGAAAGAAGATAAACTTTTATATTTCATAAGGCCTCTGTCCTTCTTCTTTCATCGCTTGAACATGCTGCTCCGAAAGAAGAATTTTCTCGAGATCAAGCAAGATAAGCAATCTGTCTTCAACTTTGATCACACCGTCAATATAATTGGCCGCTACAGAGCCGACAACTTCCGGTTTCGGTTCCATTTTATCCATTTCCAGATCGATGACATCACTTGCTGTGTCAACAATTAAGCCGACTTCAAGACCATTCTTATTCACAATAATGATACGATTCTCTTCCGACAGTTCCGTTTCAGGCATTCCGAAACGCAAGCGTAAATCAATAATCGGGATAATGACACCTCGTAAGTTAATAACACCTTTTACGAATTCCTCAGCGCGAGGAATACGTGTAATTGGATGAATTCTTTCAATCGCACCGATGTATTCAACTGGTAATGCATATTCCTCGTTGTGCAACTGAAAGACAATGACTTTTAAATGATTTCTTATAGAATGCTCCATGTTTCCATCTCCTTCTTTAACCCTGTTGCATACAGGTTTAAGGGTTTATGTTAATTTTCCGAGAAAATGTCCTATTTGATGTAATGGCAGTACCTGATCGACTAATCCCGTTTCATAAGCAGCTTTAGGCATTCCGTAAATGACGGTGCTTTCTATTGATTCAGCGATGACAAAAGCTCGCTTATCTACTTTTTTAATTTGACGGATACCGTCTGAACCATCACTTCCCATTCCAGTTAGGATAACTGCTGTTTTATTCACATTTTCAAGCATTGCAATCGAATGGAATAGGGAATCGACAGACGGACGATGATTATTCACTGGCGGGGATTTCGTAAGTTTTATCCTATATTCCGTCCCATGCTCTTCAACAACCATATGAAAGTCACCGGGAGCGATATAAATAGAGCGTGCTTGTAAACAATCGCCATCCATCGCTTCTTTCACATGAAGTTTTGTCAATTTATTTAAGCGTTCCGCAAGTGATTTTGTAAAATATGGCGGCATATGTTGTACAATCAGTATCGGTGTTTGAAAGTCTTCGGGTAAATCTGTGATGACCTGTTGCAGCGCTCTCGGACCGCCTGTAGATGTGCCTATTGCAATAAGGGAATTATCTTTAGCTGTTCGTCTTGTCGGCATGGAGGATTGAGGAAAGGTTCGGAATGCTTGTTCCTTAACCGGACGACGAGCTGAAATCATTGCATCCTTTGCAGCGATTACTTTAGAAATGATTTCTTTCTGGATCGTTTCGATGTTCAACGAAATCGCTCCAGAAGGTTTCATGATGAAGTCAACGGCTCCATTCTCTATCGCCTTCAACGTATGGTCCGTCCCTCTTCCTGATTTACTCGATAGCATAATGACAGGTAAAGGCATGGTAGTCATAATTTCCCTTAGTGCTGAGATTCCATCAAGAACTGGCATCGTAACATCCATTGTGACAACATCCGGCTGAAACCTTTTGATTTTTTCAATACCATCGCTTCCGTTTCTTGCTGTGCCAATTACTTTAATACGCTCATCACTTTCTAATATGTCTGTGATCATCTTCCGCATAAAAGCAGAATCGTCTACAACAAGTACACGAACTTTTTCCATTAAAGTTTACCTCTTAGCAGATTTTTTATTTTTTTAAGAAAAGCCGGCTTATCTGTTAATGTAATATCTGTTTCATTGTGCAGGTAGCTTTCCGTAATTTGTTTAATTGATCGAGCGGCCGGGGCTTTTTCATTAAAGATAGAATATGGAATTTGCCGGATAACTGCTTGAACGACATGCTTATCTTCGGGTATGAGACCTAATGGATATACTTCAATTTGAAGAAACTGTCTAATTACTTTCTGAAGTTGCTTGAGCGTAGTTGATTCGCCTTGTGATCTAGCCCGGTTTAAAATAAGATGGATTGGCATCGTTCCTCCATTACTCGTAATCTGCTTAATCATACTATAGGCATCCGTTATTGCAGTTGGTTCTCCTGTCGTAACTACCATACATTCGTCTGCAGCCAAAATAAAAAATAGACTCGTCTCTGTTATGCCGGCACCCATATCGAAAATAATATAATCATACATCTCTGTCAGCAGTTCAAACTGTTCATAAAAAAAATCCTTATCCGCCTGCTTCATTTCTAAAAATCGACTAAGGCCAGTCCCGCCTGCAATATAAGCCAAGCCTTCTGGACCCTTTTCAATCGTTTCAATGATTGATAACTGTTCATTGAATAAGTCTACAATTGTATTTTTAGGCTGTAGACCGAGTAGGATGTTTATATTACCCATACCCACATCGAGATCAAAGAGAACCACCTTTTTATTGCGACGTATCAACTCGAGTGAGAAGTTGAGTGAAATATTAGACTTGCCCACACCACCTTTACCACTAATGAAAGCAATCGTCCTCGCCCCACGCGTTGGATGTGGTGTCTTCATCTTCCTTCTTAGACTATTCGCTTGATCAGTCATCGGCTTTCCCCACAATCAGATCACTAATGAAAGTGGCATCAGGTTTTATTAAATCATCCGGAACATCCTGTCCGTTTGTTAAATAGGCGATCCCAATCCGATTATTTAAAGCAATAGATAGAATTGTCCCATATTGTGTTGTTTCGTCTATTTTCGTAAAAATCACTTCAGTAAGTGGTATGTCATGAAATTGGTCAAATACTTCCTGTACATCCTTTGATTTAGCAGTAAGCGCCAATACAAGATAAGTTGCAATGGGCGGTACATCGTCCATCATTTCTTTGAGTTGGTTAACATACGTTTTAGTACGGAAATTCCTTCCTGCTGTATCGACAAGAATAACGTCGTAATCGGTAAACCTTTCAATTGCCTGTTTATAATCTTCGACATGGTAAGCGACTTCCAGTGGTATATTTAGAATTCGAGCATAGGTTTTTAATTGTTCTACCGCAGCAATCCGATATGTATCTGTTGTAATGAATGCAACCTTCTTTTTCTCTTGAAGAATAAGCCCGGCCGCAATTTTAGCAATCGTTGTTGTCTTACCGACTCCAGTAGGACCGACAAATTGAACGATTTGCCGTTCACCCGTAATACCGCGGGAGGGCAATGTATTCAGCTCACTATGAATCACTCGTTTCATTGCCATTAAGATATCCGCTTCCGTTACTTCATTTTCTCCATCATCCAGCAGAGCGATTGTTTCTCGAATGATTTCTTCGGCGAGCCGATTCTCCACTTCTTGGTCAAGAAGCTGCTGAAGAGCAAGCTGATAAACTGCCGGAAGATCGTCAGCATTTTTTGACGCTTCCAGTTCCATCAACTTCTTTAAACTTTGAATTTCTTTAAGTATTGGATCTGTTGTTTGCTGACGAGCTTGAGGTTTATTCGTTTGTTTCGATGTAAATTCCTGATTGACCGCAAGCTTTGTATCACGTTCAAGTGGCTCTGGATCATGCGCTGCGATGACTTCAATTTTCTTCTTTTGAAAAAGACCAAGGAAACCTCTTTGTTTAATTTCTTTCGATCGAAGAATAACTGCTTCCGGGCCGAACTCTTTCCTCACTTCATGCATTGCCTCTGGCATTGTATTGGCTATATATTTTTTAATCTTCACGCAATATTCACCACCCCTACACTTTGTACTTGAACATCCGGCTCTAATTCGTTATAGGAAAGGACAACAACCTGCGGCAAGAAGCGATCAAGCAGTTGCTTTAAATACATTCTAATTGCAGGTGAGCATAAAACAATCGCAGTATCTTCTTGAAGCGTTAACTTCTCCACTTCCTGATGAATCGTTGTAATCACTTCTTGTTGTTTATCTGGGTCAAGTGATAAATAATTCCCATGTTCAGTATGCTGAATACTTTCTGCCAGCAGCTTCTCCACTTTCCCTGATACGGTAAGGACAGTAAGACTGCGGTCGGGATTCGTATACTGTGTTGTTAATTGAGGTGATAATGATTGTCTAACATATTCTGCCAGTAATTCTGTGTCATTCGTCATCTTAGAAAAGTCAGCCAGTGTTTCAAAAATCACCGGTAAATTACGAATGGATACATTTTCTCGCAGCAGTTTTGCCAATACTTTTTGAATATCTCCAATTGCAAGTGGCTCAGGACTAACTTCTTCGACAAGCAGGGGATTCGATTCCTTCAAGTGGTCGATAAGCTGTTTCGTTTCCTCTCTGCCAAGTAAGATATGTGCATGCTGTTTAATTACTTCTGTAATATGAGTAGAAACGACAGATGGCGGGTCAACGACTGTATAACCAGAAAGTTCCGCTTCATCTTTATATTCTTCAGTAATCCATTTCGCAGGTAAACCAAAGGCTGGTTCCAATGTATCAATTCCTTCAATTCCGTCATCATCCATATCCGGTGCCATTGCTAAGTAATGATCGAGCATCAATTCACCTTTTGCCACTTCATTGCCTTTGATCTTCAAGCGATATTCATTCGGATTCAGCTGAATATTGTCTCTGATTCGTACAACCGGGATAACCATCCCAAGTTCAATTGCCAATTGCCGTCGAATCATAATTACTCTTTCCAGTAAATCCCCACCTTGATTCGCATCGGCAAGTGGGATCAGCGCATACCCGAACTCGAATTCAATCGGATCAAGATTAATTAAATTTACAACATTTTCCGGTGTATGCAATTTCGCACTCTCTGCTTCATCCAATTCTTCTTCATCCGGTTCATCCGGTATGTCGGGTCTTCGGTCCATCATATAGCCGGTGAAAAATAATAGACCTGCAAGGCCTGTCGTCAGGAAAAAATTGATAGGTGTTAAACCAAGCAGAAATACCGTTCCTGCGGCCACGTATAAAAGTTTAGGATATTGGGTGATTTGTTTTACAACATCTGTACTCAGATTCTCCCCATCACTTGCTCGAGTAACGACAATTCCAGTTGCCGTCGACATTAGAAGTGCTGGAATCTGAGTAACTAATCCATCACCTACTGTTAGACTAGTAAACAATCCAACCGATTCATTTAAGGATAATCCCATCTGAAGCATACCGATAATAATCCCAACTACGATATTGATAATAACAATGATGATCCCAGCAATCGCATCACCTTTTACAAATTTACTTGCACCGTCCATTGAACCGTGAAAATCTGCTTCCTTTTCGATTTTCTTTCGGCGTTCTTTTGATTCTTGTTCTGTAATTAGTCCTGCATTCAGGTCTGCATCGACACTCATTTGCTTACCTGGCATGGAATCCAGCGAGAATCTAGCTGCTACTTCTGCTACCCGTTCCGAACCCTTTGTAATGACTAAGAAGTTAATAATTACGAGAATAATAAAGACGACAAATCCAACAAGCGGGTTACCCCCAATAACGAACGATCCGAATGTTTCAACGACACCGCCCGCATCACCTTCAGAAAGGATTGCTCTTGTTGTCGAGACGTTTAAACCTAACCTAAATAATGTAACCAATAGAAGAAGGGTCGGGAAAACAGAGAACTGAAGTACTTCCGTTGTGTTCATCGCGACAAGAATTACGATTAAGGATATTATAATATTAACAAGAATAAGTACACTTAAAATGCCACCCGGAAGCGGAATGACGAGCATCATAATAATTAATATAACTCCAATTAGTACAGATAAATCTCTTACCTTCATTCAGTGTCTCTCCTCAAGATCTCGCTTTATTATCCATTTGATACACATAGGCTAATATTTCCGCCACTGCCTGATAGAAATCTTCCGGTATTGCTTCCCCAATTTCAACGATGCTATAAAGCGACCTGGCTAGGGGCTTGTCTTCTACAGTTGCTATATCATGTTGCGTGGCAATTTCTCTAATCCTTCGTGCGGTATGGTCCACACCTTTAGCAACCACATAAGGTGCACTCGCCTTATCTTCATCATATTTTAAAGCAATTGCGAAATGGGTAGGGTTAGTGATCACAACATCTGCTTCCGGCACCTCTGCCATCATCCGTCTTGCGGCCATCATCCGCTGCTTTTCTTTAATTTTCGATTTGATCAGCGGGTCACCTTCCATATTTTTATACTCATCTTTGATATCCTGCTTCGACATCCGCATGTTCTTTTCAAAATCAAATCTTTGATAAAAATAATCGAGAATCGCTAAGAAAAGAAGTGCTGCCGTTGCTGAGAACCCCATTATAATTGCAACCCTTCCAAATAACGCAAGTGCACTCTCTGCATTTGTAAACAGAAGCATCAGCACTTCGTCTTTATATATCCAAATCACCGTGAAGGTAATTGCACCAATAAAGGTGATTTTTAAAAAGGATTTTAAAAGCTCGACTAATGCTCGAATGGAAAAGATTCGTTTCGCTCCTTGAATCGGGTCAATTCGCTTCAAATCAAACTTTAACGGTTCCGTTGAAAACAATAAACCTCTTGTTTGGATGAGGTTGGAAGCAAATCCTGCAATCACGGCAATCAACATAATTGGTGCAAGCATTTTTGCCGCTTCAAGTGCTGCCCCGTTCAGTACCGCGGCCACAGATTCTACCGTCACATCCCAATGGATGAAGTTTGTAAATGCCTGAATAAAGAACAGCAACATTGTTTCAAGAATAAATCCACCAAAAATGAACAAAGCAAGAAAGCAAAGAGCAAGTAATATAGCGGTATTAATATCTTGACTTTTTGCAACCCGCCCTTTTCTTCGTTCATCCTGGCGCTTTTTCGGGGTTGCTTTTTCGGTTTTTTCACCAGCAAAAAACTGCAAATCCATTATTAATCGCATGCTAAGCACCTCCGAAAATCCCCAATAATTGCCGCATCGTTTGAAGCATGGTACCAAACAAATTCTCTACTGCAGTCATAAAGAGGGAAAGGAAAATTAAGATTGCCATAAAACTAACGAAAATCTTAAGCGGCAAACCAACAACAAATACATTCAATTGCGGGACAGTACGTGCAATAATCCCAAGTGCAATATCGACAAGAAATAACGTACCGACAATGGGAATTGCCATTTGAAACGCAATAATAAACATGTAGTTAAATGTTTGAATGACGAATTCTGCAATCGATCCATCCTGAAATGGAATAAAGGCTTCGATCGGCATGAATTGATAACTTGTAAAGATTCCATCTATAATCAAATGATGCCCATCCACTGCAAGTAGAAACAAAAGAGCAATCATATAAAAGAATTGTCCGGTTAATGGACTTTGTGCCCCGGTTTGCGGATCGACGACATTGGCGATTGCAAAGCCCATCTGGAAATCAACAAACCCTCCAGCAACTTGCAATGCAGAGACAATGATGAATGCAATCAGCCCGATCAGTAATCCTACAAGCGCCTCTTTCATAATGAGAAAAATATATGTATGGTCCAGCACAAAAATGGATGAATCAATTGTCTGGAAAAGTATTAATGCTAAAAAGAAACTGAATCCGAGGCGGAAAGGCATCGGAATCGTCCGATAAGAAAATAATGGGATTACGATAAAAAATGATAGCAAACGAACAAAAACAAGTAATAAGATTGGCAGTTGGTTTAAATCAATTAATTCGAGCATTGCTTACCCTACAAATATGTTCAAATTTTGAAATATATCGGCACCAAATTCCATCATCGTCTGCAACATCCATGGTCCGAAGAAAACGAGTCCGATTAAGACTGCAACAATCTTTGGAATAAAAGCTAATGTTTGTTCTTGAATTTGTGTCGTTGCCTGGAAAATACTTACTAATAAGCCGACTGCAAGAGCTAAAATGAGCAGTGGACCTGCTACAAGTAAAATCGTATAGATACCGCGCTCAGCAAGGGCCAAAACAAATTCGCTCGTCATTATAGAACACCTTCCTCCAGTAGATTCACGCTAAAACCCGGTAAGTAATGAATGGGTAACCAAATACCAACCATCAACAAGAACAAATAAAAGAATTTTAAAAGGGAGTGAAATCATTACCGGCGGAAGCATCATCATCCCCATTGACATAAGAATACTTGCAACTGCCATATCAATTACGAGGAAAGGAATAAAGATCATGAACCCCATTTGAAAAGCGGTTTTAAGCTCACTGATTGCAAAGGCGGGGATCAACGTTGTTAACGGAATATCTTGCACTGTTTCAGGCGGTTCAGCTTCCGTATAATTTAAAAATAATGCTAGATCTTTTTGCCTCGTATGTTGTGCCATGAATTCTTTCATTGGGACACTAGCACTCTCATAAGCTTCATCCAAGGTAATCTCCTCGGCGAATAATGGTTCGAGCGCGTCATCGTACACTTCTTGGAAGGTAGGCGCCATAATAAAGAACGACAGGAATAATGCTAAACCAATTAACACCTGGTTGGGCGGCATTTGCTGTGTTGCAAGGGATGTACGAACAAATGAAAGCACGATGACAATTCTCGTAAAGCTTGTCATTAAAATTAAAATCCCAGGTGCAAGCGAAAAAATCGTCAGCAACAAAATCAAACGAACAGAAGTTGATATATTTGTAGGATCTGAACTGGAAAATATCTCTATAAATTCATTCATTTCTATCTTCCTTATGTTTATCAATAATAGATTTTCGGTTTCTTTGCAGACGATTTAATTCTTGGTTAAACAGTTGGTTAAATTGACTTTCTTTCTCTTCTTCTTTCCGATTCTTTTTCAAAATAGAAGAAAATATATTACTTGCATCCAGTTCCGTTTGTTCTTCTTTTGCTTTCATAATATTTTCCATTAATATCGGGTCTTCAATTTCTTCCAGCAGGGTGATATTTTCAGCGACACCAATTAGGTAAAGCTTGTCACCTAATCGAATCAGTTGCACTGTTTTATTCTGCCCAACTGATATACCTCCGACATTTTCCAGGTTTTTAATACGATTCCCGAATTTATTTCTTCTTTTTAAAAAGTAAAGAAAAACATAAATCAGTCCTACTACGAGCAATAACGCAAACACAAGTCGAACAATCTGAAAGAATAAGGATTCAGGTTCTTCTTGTTGCAGCAGTTCCGGATTACCCCCGTTATCTTCTTCTGTCAGTGATTCCTCACAGTGTTCCGGATTTTCCAGGCATTCATCAACATATCCTGGTGCTGCCAGTGAAACATTAACATTTCCAAATAAGATAAATAATACGACCGGAACGAAAATGACATACCTAACGATAGATTCCATACCCATACCGCGCTTAGCTCAATGCTTTTTGAATAGCTTCTAATACACGATCAGCCTGGAATGGTTTTACGATAAAGTCTTTTGCGCCTGCCTGAATCGCATCTATCACCATAGCCTGTTGTCCCATTGCTGAACACATAATGATAGTGGCGTCAGGGTTTATTTCTTTAATTTCCTTCAAAGCAGTAATCCCATCCATTTCTGGCATTGTAATGTCCATTGTGACAAGGTCAGGCTGCAATTCCTTATATTTTTCAACCGCTTCTCTACCGTCCTGAGCTTCTCCAGCAATTTCATAACCATTTTTCGTTAAAATATCCTTTATCATCATACGCATAAATGCTGCATCATCCACAATTAAAATTTTATTAGCCATTTCTTAATCCTCCTACGACAATTTATTTAAGTTTCATGATTCGGTCGGACTGACTGATAATATCCGTTACCCTTACACCGAAGTTTTCTTCAATAACGATGACTTCGCCTTTTGCAATCAATTTTCCATTAACTAATATATCAACCGGTTCTCCGGCAAGCTTATCTAATTCCAGAATCGAACCTTGTGATAAATCAAGAATATCTTTGATTGTTTTCTTCGTCTTCCCTAATTCCACGGTCACTTTGAGTGGTATATCGAGCAACATATCTAGATTATTCTGCTCATTTTGCGTGAGTGGTGCAGGCTGAAACGCTGAAAACGTAGCTTGTTCAATTGTTGCATGTTGTTGATCAAATGTATGTCCAAGATGCTGGGGTTCATTCGGCTGAACTTGACCTGCATTGGATTGCGCTTGTTCTCTTTGCATTCCCGGTACCTGGACGGATTCCCCGGCTCGTTCAGCCTCTGTAAACGTCTTTTCCGGCGGAGCTTCAAGTGTGCTCGTTGCAGCAGCTTCCTTGGCAGCCTGTGATGTTTCTTCTACATTCTCGACATCCCCTGATAGCAAATCATTCACCAGTTCTTTCGCAAAACCTAAAGGAATAAGCTGCATCATATTTGAATCGATCAAGTCACCAACAATAAGTCGGAAAAATATTTTTACATAAATATCTTCCTGAAAAATTTCTTTTGCTTCCGATTCAATTGATCCTTCAATGATTGCTGGCGGAGATATATCTACTTTTTTATTAAAAACAGAAGACATGCTTGTTGCCGCTGTTCCCATCATTTGGTTCATCGCCTCTTGAACAGCACTCATGTAAATTTCCGGAAGGGTTTCATCGGGATTTTTCCCGTCTCCTCCAAGCATAATGTCAGCAATAATAGCTGCATCTGTCGCTTTGATGACAAGGATATTTCTTCCAGTGAACCCTTTCGTATAATCGACTTGGATACTGACCGGCTGAAAAGTGAATTCTTTTGCGAGCTCTTCATTTTCGATAATACTTACAGAGGGAGTAGTGATTTCCACCTTCTGATTGAGTAATGTCGATAGCGTTGTAGCGGAACTTCCGAAAGAAATGTTCCCAATCTCACCAATTGTATCAATCTCCATTTCGGATAAGTAAGCTTGATTATCAGGTTCTTGTGCTTTGTTTTTTTCTTCACCAATACTAAGAAGTGCATCAATTTCATCCTGAGATAACATACCGTCATTCATGGGTGTTTACCCCCTTTTTAATTTCTTCAAGTACTTGAACCGCAGCCTTTCTCTTATGCTTACCAGCTTGAACAAAGAATTTCGGTTCCTCGTTCACCGTAAGCAACAATGGATTTTCTATCTGCTGGTCAAGTGCTATAACATCATTCAATTGCAATTTCAAAAACTCATTAATCGAAATGGTTGTTTCACCGAGAATTGCCTGAACATCCACTTCAGCAGTTTGCAAGTTACTGCTCAACTTCCGGTAAGCTTCTTCATCTGGTTCTGCTGCAGTATGATCCATCCAATAATGATCAGACAACTTTGGTATAATCGGCTCCAGCAATGTATGCGGAATACATAAATTAATCATGCCTGTCGTTTCTCCGATTGCAGCCGACATTGACACGACAACAACCGTATCATTCGGTGCCACCATTTGGATGAATTGCGGATTTTCTTCAAACTCCTCCAGAACTGGTTCGACTTCAATTAAAGAAGACCATGCATCTTTCAAATTATAAGTCGCTTTTTCAAAAATTTGTTTCAGTAGTAAAATTTCAATTTCGGTTAAACTTTCCGTTTTGGAAACGGAAGTTCCTTTTCCGCCTAAGATTCGGTCAAGTAGCGCGTAAGCTACATTGGAATTGATTTCAATAACCAAGCTTCCTTTTAATGGCGCCATACTGTATATATTTAATACGGTCAGCGAGGAGATGGACCGTACAAACTCTTCGTATGGTACTTGATCGACCGAGGTTACTGCAATATGTACATAGGTTCGTAAGTGCGAAGAAAGAAAAGTTGTGAGCATTCGGGCATAGTTTTCATGGATTCTGGAAATACTGCGAATCTGGTCTTTTGAAAATCGTAATGCCCGTTTGAAATCATAGACTCGAATTCTTTTCTCTTCTTCTTCTTTTTTCAGTTCTTCTGCATCCATTTCTCCTGATGTAATTGCCGAAAGCAGTACATCAATCTCATTTTGCGACAGTATTTCTTCCATCTCATTCCACACCTCCTCTAGGGGGAGACTTTACTGAAGTATTTTATTGATTGTGTATACATCGGTAATCGTACCTTCTGTCATCACTTCATTTAAACTGTCTTTAAGCGTTGCTTCCAGATCGCCTAATCCCTCTTTAAATGCTTCCTCGTCCATCAATGCAAGTTCTTTAATCAGTATATTCACTAATTGGAAATCTCGTAAACTAATTTCTTCATGGGCTTCTTTTCCATCTGTTAAAATCCGGAATTGAATTCGGACAAAAGTTCCATCCTGCAGATCGGTGACGATTTCCTCTGTCTCATAAGAATACTTTACGACTTTATCAATTGATAACTCTTCTGCGCCTTCCACATTCAATACGACAATCAAAACGGAAATTGCCCCGACTAAAAGAATTGCGAGAGAAGTGATCATAACCTTTACTAATCTACTCATTTTGGTCACCTACTTGTTTATAAACTTGCTGCAAGCCAATTTCCTTGTAAAACATTTTTGTTACGTGAAGTACTTCAGCTACTGTGTTTTGAACGATTACCTTTTTGCCATTAATTAGGGTAATTGTCGTATCTGGCAGCGCTTGGACTTGCTCAATCAAAATTGCATTCAGAGTGAACAGTTCACCATTTAATTTCTTTAATTCAATCATAAATTTGGCGGGAGTGACGAAGCGCATCGCCAGTCACCCCCTCCTCCTTATTATCGTTTTAGATTAACAAGCTCTTGAAGAATCTCATCGGATGTCGTAATAATTCTTGTGTTCGCTTGGAAACCACGCTGTGCGGAAATCATTTCTGTGAATTCTTCTGCCAAGTCAACGTTGGACATCTCAAGTGAGTTGCTGATGATTTGCGCACTGCTATCCGCTGATTGCGGTGCTACAATAACAGCTTCTCCAGAACTTCCTGTCGCTCTGTATAAGTTGCCCCCTTCTTTCTCTAGGCCAGATGGATTAGAGAACGTAGCGATTGCGATAACTTGAGGGTCTTGCTCTTCTCCATCCTCACCGCTAGCGATAATCTCCACAGTTCCGTTTGGTAAAATGTTAAAGCTTTGGTCTTCTGAAATGTGTATTCGTGATTCTTCAAGATTCCCATTAACAACGTCAGTAGTTGTATCCAATAGATAGTAGCCATCGGCATTGACAATATATCCTTCATCATCTAAGTAGAAGTTTCCCGCTCTTGTATAAAAAACTTCATCATTCGATTCAACGACAAAATATCCATCTCCCTGAATGGAAAGGTCCAGCGGATTATTTGTCGTTTGGCGGAACCCAGGTGTGTGGATATTATCAATTGTTCCTTGTTGTGAGCCTAGTCCAACCTGGGAAGCATTCTTACCGCCCCGAGTCTCTGTTGAACCTTGTGCGGCTGACGTTGTCTGACTCATCATTTCCTGAAATGTAACCCGGCCTTTTTTAAATCCCGGAGTACTGACGTTGGCGATGTTATTCCCGATGACATCTAGTTTCGTTTGAAAGTTTTTCATACCTGAAATACCTGAATACATTGAACGTAACATAATTTTTTTCTCCTTTATTATCCATTATATTTTAGTAAGCTATGTCAATCAGTCGATAGCTTTTAAGGCTTCCTGTGAGGTCCAGCCTATTCATCAATTAAAATTGTTCCATTAATATTCGTAAAAATCCGGTTTCGTGCTTCTTGCCGATTCAATGCAGTTACAACGGTATTATTCTTTGCACTGACTAATAGGGTCGCATCATTTAATACGACTAATGAATCGGTAATACCCTTTTGCCTCGCTTCTTGTACTTTTTCTCCAATGGTTTGCCAAAGCTCATCTGGTATATCAATGTTCCTTTCCTTGATTCGATCTGACGCATGCTTGCTCACTTTTAACTTCTGCTGTTCCGTTAAAATTTCATTAAAAGAAACATTCGGTGTCTTTTGCTTTGGCGGAATGGGTTTAGGAAAATGTAATGCTTGCTTCGGTATTTGGTGTATGCGGTGATCCATGACCATTCACATCCTCTTTATCTCTTTTTAATCATTTATTTCTTACTTCTATAACAGCATCTGCATAAATCTTATCGCCATTTTCAAGCTCAAGTATCGCCCAACCATCCTGTTGACTAATCGCAACCACTTGGCTCGTTTTTGTTTCATGTGCAATTTCTTCTTCCGAGTCCCCATTATCCAATTCATAGGAAACAAACTTCCCAATCATATGACTATATTCAATCACTGGTGAAACAAGTTGACTTTGGACAAGCATTTCGATGGAACTAGACATATTCATCATCTGTTCTAAAGATGAAAGTTGTGTCATTTGTGCCACCATTTCCTGGCTATTCATCGGCGCAGTTGGATCTTGTTCCTGGAGCTGTGCGATAAGAATTTTAATAAAACCTTCTTTATCAAGATCTGGCTTTGGCTCTCTCGTCTTTGGCTGATTAGATAAGTATAAGGATGGATCAATTTTATACATGTCTTCACCTACACTTTCTCATTTAAAATCAATTCGTCGAAAAGGCTGGCGAATGTTTCGTTATCATCCTTTTCTTGCTGATTACCAGATGATGATTGATCGTCTTGCTTTTGTTTCTCCGCTTGACCTTCTTCTTTATAAGCTGCTTGCGCCTGCTGTACGTTCGGATCGTTTCTTTCAATCACAACTTGATGCGGCGCAAACATATGCCTTAATTGCTGGCTGTTCGCTTCAAGCATCTCTTTTGCGGCCTTCGTTGTAACCATGATTTTTACAAGCATTTCTCCGTCAACTTGGGTAAAGCGTACGAGCATTTCGCCTAGGTTTGCCGGCTTTAAAGTGATCGCAAGCTGCCCTTTTAGTTGCTGGGAGGCTAGGCTTTTCGTATCAATGAATCGGTTGAACTGCTCCAGCAAGGCTTTTCCCGCTTGATTGTTATCCGAGTTCTGCGGCAGCTGGATAACCATTTGTTCTACTTGTGAAATCGGCATTTGCACGGTTTGGGCTTGAGGTGTTGCAATCGGCTGTTCTTGATGGACCGTCATATTCAGTGTATTGCTGAGCCAACGGACAATATCTGTATTCGTTACTTTTGATTCAAGTGCATAGACACTTTTTGTATGAAAGTTCATCTTTTGTTGATAGAGTTTTACGAGATCTTGCCACATTACCGGTGTTTGCTGATTGCCTCCCCTTATGACTAACGGCATTAATTCAGTGTGATTACCTGCTTTTCCACTCAATTGTTGCCAGGCCATTAAATACTCAAGAACTTTCGGAGCAGCTTTTACTGCGTCTTCTTGTGTTTTGACCTGCATGAGTTGCTGTTCAATTTTTGCGAACAACTCATTTACTTCGCTCTCCAGTTCTGGAAAATCTACTGGACGATTTACGGTAATGTTGTTTGGGAAGTTCTGTGGAAGTCCTTCTGCTATTTGTACCGAATCAAATTCAGGAATCTGTTCCATTTCACTTGTGAATAAATCGCGCAATTCTTCCTTCACTTGTTTAGGCAATGAATGAATCAAGGTCAGAATGGTTTCAACAAGATCAGTCTTTGGCATGATTTCAACCAAGCTATCTGCACGATCATTTTTCTCTTCAGTATGTCCTTTGACATTTTCAGGATAATAGTACGCTTCTCCGATTGGAAACTTCGTATTATTTTCTTGTAAGCTTTCAACAGGCTCCTCAGCCTCTTCCTGAACAAAAACATTGAACTTGTCCACTTCTTCGTTTTCTGTCTTCGCGAAAAGGGCGCGAATCAATGTACCTAAGCGATGCTGTTCATCTTCTGATAACTCTACCTTTGCAACAAGCTGATGTTCGTCCGCCATTTCTTTGTTTGGTGGCGTCACATGAAGCTCCATGTCAGCTCTTTCCTCAGCAGGCAGCGGTGCCTTCCAAGAAATATCATTGGTTTCTTGCAGTTCGGCAAGTAAAGATAATACATCTTCTTTATCAGTTGTTATCGGTAATGATTGTATCAAGTCATCCAAGCGATGCTGTTCCTCTTTCGAAAACACTATATCTTTATCAAACTGATGTTCGTCCGCAACTTCTTTTTTCGGAAGTGTTTCGCGAAGCTCCGTGTCAGCTCTTCTATCAGCAGTTAGCATGTCTTTCCAAGAAACATCATAGATTTCTTCCAACTCAACGAGCAAAGATAGCAAATCTTCTTTATCCGTCTTCACAAAGATAGAGCGCATCATTTCAAGTAATTCATCTTGCTCCGCAACAGGTTTTTCTTGTTTTGCCTTTGTAAATTCTGTCCTTTTCTCATCAAGCATTTCAGTGAAATCAGACCCATTTTTTAATTCAGCCGGCTCTGTAGGTGATGACTCCGTTTTAGTCGGATAATCCATAAAGGCAACCCATTTCCATAAAGTCATTTTGGCTTCTATTTTTTTCACCCCCTTTCAAAGGTAAAATAAACTTTATTCAGTTGGGGGTTTCCTTACCTCCCGCACCGAATGTTAGTTGAACAGAATCAGGGATTTACGGACTGTTTATCCCCCCAGCTTTACCTTTTGGGTTTCCCTCATCTTTAAAAGTGGGAAGGATTACAGACCATTAATGCGTGGTAGAAGTGCATTAATCAAGCATTTCCGCAGCAAGTGTTGCGGCAAGCTCTGCTTCCATTGCTTGTAAAATATCGCCTCGCGCGTCATTCGGAAGCTCTCTTAAGATAAGCACAATCTGTTCCTCATCCATATTGCCGAGAATGGCTGCAGCACCTGCTGCTTTCATCTCTTCAAATGTTTTTGCCATATCCCTTAAAGATTCGTCTATCTCCTCTATTGTTTCATTCTCCGCGTCTTCGTCCGCAGATTCATCCGGTGCGTTTGTTGCTTCCTCACGAGCTGCATCTTGCTCCCTTTGATCCATTGTCATTTCTAAATCAGCTATCTGTGCTTCCAATTGTTCGACTTCGATTGTTTTTGTCTCCAGTTCTTCTGTTAAACGGGAAACTTCTTCATCCAATGCATCTTCTTCTGGGTTTGTTATAAAATTTGAGATAACTGGAAGCTCGCTCCCTTTCTCCTTTGTCCAATCGATTACACTGAATCCGGAAAAGTTTAAGATGACAACAATAATAGCAATGACAATGAGAAGAGGAATAATGACCGCAAACAACAGCCAGAGGATTGGATTTATTTTCTTTTTTTCGTTATGAACGTTCCTGGCCATTTTATTCACCTATTTTGATTACTTAAGAATTGATTAATTGATATCTCATCCATAAACGCTTTTTCAAGCTTTGCTGTTCTTTCTACTTCTTGCTGTTTTCTTTTTTCGATAATGCTTTCGAATTTCTTAACTTCGATGTAAGCGGCGGTTAAACTTTGTTGTTTCTGCTCCATTTGTTTTCTTGCAAACTGAACTTCTCGTTGTAATTGAATGATTGCATCGTTCAATTTCTCAATATACGCAATTTGTTCCTTTATCCGCTCGAGCGGTGTCATGCTTTGGATAAATTCATCGTAGGATGCTTCCGCTATTTCTTTTTTCTTAAGGAGATTGTAGAGCTTTGTAGCTACTTTTTCGAAAGCTTCCTGTGAATTCAAAAATGCTTTCTGCGCAACTTTTTTCTCATTCTCTCGAACGTGCAAGACCTTTGTTAATGAGACTGTTTGTGACATCAGGACATTCCTCCGTTAATAATCTGACTCATCGTGTCAATCGCTTCCTCTAATGTTTTGTATTCATGGACATCTTGTTTTAAGAAACGTTGGATTACCGGATAATACGCGATGGCTCGATCAATTTCTTGATTGGATCCTTTTTTATAGGCACCAATATGGATGAGTTCACTATTTTCTTCATAAATTGCCATCAAGGAACGTATCTCTCCTGCGATTTCTTTATGCTCCTGGGTCGCAATTTGGTTCATGACTCGACTGATTGATTTCAATACATTTATTGCCGGATACTGTCCGCGTTCTGCTAACTTCCGGTCCATTACAAAGTGTCCATCCAAAATTCCCCGTACAGCATCCGCAATCGGTTCATTCATATCATCCCCATCAACGAGAACCGTATAGAAGGCGGTAATTGTTCCAAATGCATTCGTTCCTGTTCGCTCCAGCAACTTAGGTAAGATGGAAAAGACAGATGGAGTGTATCCTTTCGTTGTTGGCGGCTCACCGACAGCAAGACCAATTTCTCGTTGGGCCATGGCAACACGAGTAACAGAATCCATTAACAAGTTTACCTGGAATCCGAGTTCACGAAAATATTCACTAATGGCGGTAGCAGTATAAGCACCTTTAATGCGCATAAGTGCTGGTTGGTCGGATGTTGCAACAACAACAATCGATTTAGCTAATCCTTCCGGCCCTAAATCTTTCTCGATAAATTCCCGCACTTCTCTTCCACGCTCACCGATTAAGGCAATAACATTAACATCAGCGTTACTGTTTCTAGCAATCATTCCTAACAAAGTACTTTTCCCCACACCACTTCCTGCAAACAAGCCAACACGTTGACCTTTCCCCATTGTGAGCAGGGAATCAATCACTTTTACACCAACTTGATTCGCTTCATGAATTGGTGGTCTTTCGAGCGGGTTAGGTGGGGATTGCTCTGTCAAATAATTCGATAATCCTTTCGGTAATGGAGATCCGTCAAGCGGGTTACCTAATGAATCAACAACCGTACCTATTAACCCTCTACCCACTTTAATTGTCAAAGGCTTACCAGTCGCTTCTACTAAACAGCCCGGTCCAATCTCCGTCACTTCGCTGTAGGGCATAAGAATAATATTTTCGTTATTAAAACCTACTACTTCAGCTAGGATCGGTTCCCGTCTTTTTGTCGCAGAATGAATGTGACAAACCTCTCCAATATTCGCTTCAGGCCCAACTGATTCAATCATAATTCCAACGACACGAGAAACCATTCCATATCGTTTGTAAGGATCAGCTTTTTCAATTGCTTGGATGTAATCTGCTACTATCATGATTCATGCTCCATTACTAATTCTTTTAAGGCGTTGCGGATTGCTTCAAGTTGAGTGTCAACGGAAGCATCGATTTGCCCAAATGGATGTTCAATTAGACAACTACCTTCCTGTAACTCATCATTAATATATAGTGATAGCTTCGTATCTTTCTCCAACATACGTTTCAGTTCAGACTTTTGCATTAAAACCGTTTCGTAATTAGCTGGATGAAGATAGATAGATACAACAGACTGATCACTTATTTCTTTTAATGCTAATCTAACTATTTTCAAAAACTTTTCAGGCGCTTCATTTAGCTTTTCGCCGAGAATTTTTTCCGCTGTATGAATGGCTATGTCTATAATAACGTCTTCTGTTTGTTCTAAAGTCTTTTGATAATCCATTTTCACCAGTTCGACGATACGATTAGCTTCAGCAATCTCAGCTGCATATACTTTCATACTCGCTTCTCTTCCTGTTTGAAAACCAGCTTCGTATCCAGCTTCCTGTGCCGATTCCATGAGTGCTGCTTTTTCTTCTTTCCAGTTCTCCCTTGCTCTATTAATCTCATCCTGTACATTAGCAAGCATTGCAGCCTTCTGTTGTTCTAATTGCTTTAGTTCTTCTTTTGCTTGCCCGACATTCACTAAAACACTCTCAACAGTTTCTTCTTGCTGTTTTTCTGGTGTTTGCTTTTTTATATATTCAATCGGTTTGATTTTAATTTCTCGCCTTGGAAGTTCATTTGAATTCATCATTCTAGACAATGATGTCGTCACCTCCACCTCTTGCGATTACAATTTCACCAATATCTTCTAATCTGCGGATCGTTGCAACTATTCTCATTTGTGCTTCTTCCACATCACGTAAGCGAACCGGCCCCATATATTCCATCTCTTCCTTGAAAGTCACAGCCATCCGTTCGGACATATTAGTAAAGAGGACATCTTTCACCTCTTCGCTAGCAACCTTTAACGCAAGACGAAGATCATCATTCTCTACTTCCCTGATGACACGCTGTATCGCCCGATTATCAAGTATGACAATATCTTCAAAGACAAACATCCGTTTCTTAATCTCATCAGCAAGCTCTGGATCTTGAGTTTCTAGTGTGTCAAGAATGGTTCGCTCCGTACTGCGGTCCACTCCGTTTAGCACCTCAACTACTGCCTGGATGCCGCCGGTTTGTGTATAATCCTCAGTTAAAGAAGCCGACAGATTACTTTCTAATACCCGTTCTACCTGACTAATTATCTCAGGTGAGGTGGAGTCCATTGTTGCAATTCTTCGCGCGACATCTGCCTGCACGTCTTGCGGCAATTCAGATAGGATCTGTCCGGATTGTTCTGGTTCTAGGTAAGATAGCACAAGTGCAATTGTTTGAGGGTGCTCATTTTGAATAAAATTAAGTACTTGCTGGGGATCTGCCTTTCTAGCAAAGTCAAAAGGCCTTACCTGTAAGGATGAGGTAAGGCGATTGATAATAGAAGCGGCCTCCTGCTTACCAAAAGCTTTTTCAAGAACCGTGTTTGCATAACCAATACCACCCTGTGTAATATAATCCTGAGCGATTGCTATTTGATGAAATTGTTCTATAACTTCTTCTTTCATTTCCGAATCTACCCGTTTAACAGAAGATATCTCTAGGCTTAGCTTCTCGATTTCTTCTTCCGTTAAATGTTTATAAACTTGAGCGGAGACATCGGGACCTAACGAGATTAATAGAATTGCTGCTTTCTGTTTCCCGGTAAGTTTTTGTCTTGCCATGAATGTCTTCCTCCTAATCCTCGCCAATCCAGCTTCTTAATAACTTAGCAAAGTCTTCCGGTTTTTCCTCGGCTATCTTCTCTAACTGCTTCCTGCGAACAACAGATTCTGATTCATCTTGCTCAGGCAAATCAGGTACTTCTGATGTGAATTCTCTAATCGGCACTTCTTCTACCGACTCTGGTTCCGATTCTCTTCTTCTGTTCCGGATAAGTAACACAGCGAGTAATACAATGAGTAAAAATAGAACTCCAGCAACAACATAAACCCAAGTAGGAATGCCGGCACGTTCTACATCTTCGGCAACCGGATTACTCGTAAATTCTTGAAAAACGATAGAAAACTTTTCTTCAGGCTCTACTTCTCCGTAATCTGTATCGATCGAAGTGTTAAGAATAGAAGCAAGAATGGATGATATCCCTTCTTCGACCGTATTTTGTTCCTGTTGGGTTAGAAATTCAAGGTTTTCGTCATCCGCATCTCTCGCTTGGTCGACAGCAACCTGAATACCGAGGTCACGAATTTTATAAGGGCTCTCGACAATTTCTTTTCGAATTCGATTGAACTCATAATTGATTGCTTCCTTATCATATTCATGGTCCCCGCCTTCACCAGCTACAGCACCAGGATAGTTTGTCACATCATTGTCACCAGTTCCTCCTGTGCCACCATCTGCTGCATTTCCTGTGTAAGATTCCTGAATGGTCTCTACACTTACCGGAAGACCTTCCATGTTTTCGATATCGACTGGTTCAACTAATTCTTCTACACGATTTTCTTGGGTAAAGTCAATATCTGCGGTAACAGACACAATTACATTATCCGGACCGACCATTGCACCTAACATTTGCTGTAGTCTGCGCTGCACATCACGCTCTACTTCTTTTTTTACTGTTTGTTGATACGTATGGGTATTTTGAACGGCATATTGTGAATTGCTGTCCAGGTCAAAATACTCGAAGTACTGATTCATAATTCCGATATTTTCTTCTGCTAAATTAGGAACTGCATTTGCCACTAAATGATAAAGGGCACGTATTTGATGCTCTTCAAATTGATAGCCAGGCTGTGTTTCAAGCACGATTGCCGCGGTCGTTTCTCCTGTATCGTCACCGACAAAAACAGTCTGTTCCGGAAGATTAATCATCACTTCCGCACTTTGAATGCCGTCAATACTTGTGATTAAATTTGCAAGTTCTGTTTGCATCGCATCTAATTTCATCATATTAAACTCATTATCGGTAATTCCGAAAGATGAGTTCTCACTAAAGAAAGAGTAATCAATATTCCCGCTGCTCGGAAGTCCTTGACCTGCAAGTTCCACAAGTAAGGTATCGACCCGCTCTTCAGGTACGGTTATAGTCGTACCATTGTCCTTTAACTCGTAGGGTACCCCTCTTGTATCAAGTTCAGCTTTTATCTGACTCGTTTCCTGAATAGATAAATTTGAATATAATGGCACAAACTTTTCAGATGAGCTAAACAAATAAAAAAAGATGCCGATAATAACGATAAGGATGCTTGCGGCCAATCCAATGTATATCATTTGCCGTTTTGGACGTTTTTTCCAAAACGTTGTGAATGACTCTTTCCATTTCAATAACTGTTCCTTCATAAAATCCTCCACCAATTTGCATTGCTCATCGAATAGTTACAAGTTGTATTTGTCTTCGATACTCGTTCTAAATTATATTTGCATCCGCATTATTTCATTATAGGCATCAATTGCTTTTTGCTGTATTTGTACAGTGGTCTCAAGAGTGATACTTGCTTTTTGGGCAGTTATCATTACTTGATGTAAGTCTTGTGCTTCACCGGCAGCAAGTCTCTCCGTCATTTTGTCGGATTCAGTTTGTATTTCGTTTAAATTTTCGATTGCGACTTTGAATGTATTTGCAAAGTTTGCTTGGGCCTCTGCCGGAGTTGTCTTCGTGCTTGTTGATGTATCCGGTTGGACACCCATACTTGGGTTGAAGTGAATATTCATTTTATTTGCTCCTTACCTCTTTATTTCCCGATTTCGAGTGCCTTCATGAGAAGCCCTTTACTTGCATTCAAGGCAGTAATATTCGCTTCATAAGATCTTGTGGCGCTCATCAGATCCACCATTTCCTGCAATGGATCAACATTTGGCATGGCTACAAACCCGGCTTCATCGGCATCTGGGTGATTTGGGTTAAAAACCATTTTAAATGGGGATTCGTCCTCTGTAATTACGGAAGCACGCACACCATTTGCTCCATCTCCTTTACGCTCAGCAGCTCGTAAATGGGAACTAAAGCTCGCCCCTTCACTTTGGAGAGAAACCATTTTTCTTCGGTATGGTTCCCATTCATCATTTTCATTCACTCGTGCCCGAGTTGACTCGCTATTTGCGATGTTTGATGAGACGACATCCATCCGTAGGCGTTGCGCAGTTAATGCACTTCCGCTTGTATTGATGCTATGGAAAATCGACATTACTTAGTTCCCTCCTCTTAGAACAGTTTGCAGGCTGCCAAACTTACCGTTAATCCGATCGATCAAACCATTATAATAGATTTGATTTTTTGCAAGTTCCGTCATTTCTCTATCAATGTCCACATTATTTCCATTATGATTATACGTTGTGTTGTTATTTGCAACGACCTGATAATTCGTTCCTGTCTCTCCAGAAAACGGGATATGCCTTGGATCTGTTCGCTTCGCTTGAATTTGGTTGCTCATTGCATCAGTTAATACATGTTTAAAAACAACATCCTGTGACTTATAATTCGGGGTGTCTACATTTGCGATGTTGTTTGAAATCGTCCGGTTTCTAGCTGAAGCATAATCTAAAGACCGTTCCAAATTCGAAATGGTTCCGCCAAATAAATCCATTCGATTTTTCCTCCTATTTCCAAATTACAAAGTACGGTCATCTAATAAATTACTCCTACGAATATTGTAATTTAATTCCTATCTAAAGTCTATCTTTTTCATGTAAAACTAACACAATTCGACAAAATAGTTATAAATAACTAGTCAATTAGTATTGTTTTACGTTTTATAATGATTTGGTAATTAGAAAACTCAAGTAAAATCGCTTTATGTATACTTTTTCGCCGATATTATTCGACAACTAATTATAACACAGTTCTTTATGCTTACGCCAAAGGTTTTATTAAACTTTCTTAAAGCTCCTATATCCTTATAATAATATTTGACAAAAAATAAACAAATGAAAAACATTTTCTTCATGTTTTCCATTTGTTTATTTATCTTAACATTAGCTTAACGCAGTCTTAACCTGAATTTATCTGGAGCGTAATTTTTCAAGCTCAACTAGGAATTTATCATTTAGAACTTTAATGTATGTTCCTTTCATACCTAGTGAACGAGATTCGATTACCCCCGCACTTTCAAGTTTACGAAGTGCATTTACAATGACAGAACGAGTAATACCTACACGGTCTGCAATTTTACTTGCAACGAGCAGCCCTTCATTACCATTCAACTCTTCAAAGATATGGTCAATAGCTTCTAATTCACTGTAAGAAAGGGAACTAATTGCCATCTGGACAACTGCTTTACTTCTTGCTTCCATTTCAATTTCTTCTGTTTTCTCTTGAAGAATTTCCATACCTACAACCGTTGCACCATATTCAGCTAGCAGTAAATCATCGTCATTAAACTCATTTTCCATACGCCCGAGAATTAATGTTCCAAGACGTTCTCCTCCGCCTAGGATTGGTACAATTGTTGTCAGTCCATCTTTAAAGAGCTCTTTGTTCTCTTCAGGGAACACGGTTTGTGGACTGTCGATGTCAAGGTTAGCTGTTGTTTCATAAATATTGTATAAACCTTGTGTATAATCTTCAGGGAAACGTCTTTCTTCAAGCATTTGCTTCATACGCTCGTTTTCAACTTCTTGGCTAACCGCTACTCCAAGAAGTTTCCCTCTTCTGCTAACGATATAAATGTTGCCACCGATTACGTCACGTAGTGTTGCTGACATTTCGTTGAAGTTCACCGATTTCCCTGCTGTTTTTTGTAACATAGCATTAATTTTTCTTGCTCGATCTAATAGTTTCATTAAAAATCCTCCATTTGCATTTTTATTTTATAAGATGAATTGGCTTAAATCCTTATTCTTAACAATATTACCTAATTTTTGATCAACATATGCCGATGTTATTTCAATTGTTTCCATCGTAATATCCGGAGCTTCAAACAATAAATCTTCCAGTAATTTTTCAAGAATGGTATGAAGTCTCCGAGCGCCGATATTATCGGTATCTTGGTTCACTTGATATGCTACTTCGGCGAGGCGTTCGATTGCATCCTCTTTAAATACAATCTGGATTTCTTCAGTTTCCAACAACGCCTCATATTGCTTCGTCAACGCATTGGATGGATCCGTCAGTATTTGTTTGAAATCTTCTACTGATAACTTTTCCAATTCCACTCGGATCGGGAACCTTCCTTGTAGTTCAGGTATTAAATCAGATGGCTTCGACATATGGAAAGCACCTGCAGCGATAAATAACATATAATCCGTTTTAACAGGTCCGTGTTTTGTAACAACAGTGGAACCCTCGACTATCGGTAAAATATCTCGCTGTACGCCCTCACGCGAAACGTTCGCCTGGTCACTTCCTCCACCAGCCACCTTATCGATTTCATCGACGAAGATTATCCCTGTCTGCTCCGCACGCCTTGTTGCTTCTTGAGCAACCTCTTCCATATCTACAAGCTTCTGTGCTTCTTGCTGAATGAGCACTTCCCTTGCTTCACGGACTGGCAGTTTACGTTTTTTCTTTTTTGATGGCATGAATTGGCCAAGAGCATCTTGCATGTTCATTCCCATTTGCTCCATACCCGAGCCTTGCAACATATCAAACATGGAAGGCGGTGTTTCCACAATCTCCACGGTGACGATTTTATCTTCTAATTCCCCGAGGGTAAGCATTCGTTCGACTCGCTCACGTTTGTTTCTTACTTCTTCATCTTTTGGAGCTTCCATTTCTTCATCATCGTTTGCTGACTGGTTTGCGAAAAGCATTTCAAAAGGATTTTTCATTTGGTTCTGTTTTTTAGCCTGTGGAACGAGTAAATTCACTAAACGTTTATTTGCTTCCTTCTCAGCTGCATCTTGCACCTTTAAAAGCTTCTCTTCTTTCACCATTCGGACAGACATTTCTACGAGATCACGAACCATCGATTCCACATCCCTGCCAACATAACCGACTTCTGTAAATTTCGTTGCTTCTACTTTAACAAAGGGTGCTTTGACCATTTTTGCAAGCCTGCGGGCAATTTCAGTTTTCCCTACACCAGTAGGCCCAATCATTAAAATGTTTTTCGGTACAATTTCTTCTTTAATCGTCTCATCCAGTTGCATCCGGCGGTAACGATTTCGGAGGGCTACAGCGACAGATCGCTTTGCACTCTTTTGTCCAATAACATACTTATCCAATTGTTCAACAATTTGTTTTGGAGTAAGCTCCATCCCCATACTTTGGAAATACCTCCTATTAATTGAGTACTTCTAAGGTAAGTTGGTCATTCGTATAGATATCAATTTCTCCAGCCACCTCAAGAGCAGTTCTTGCTATTTGTTCAGCAGACAAACTATTCGCATTTTTAACTAGCGCTCTTCCAGCACTTAGCGCATAGTTACCACCTGAACCGATAGCTAGAATCCCATCGTCAGGCTCAATTACTTCTCCTGTCCCTGATACAAGGTACATGCTTTCTTTATTCATCACAATCAACATGGCCTCCAACTTCCGGAGTACCCGGTCACTTCGCCATTCCTTAGCGAGTTCGACGGCTGCCCGGGTCAGATTGCCGTTATATGCATTCAAGTAACTCTCGAATTTTTCAAACAAGGTAAACGCATCAGCTACAGATCCTGCAAATCCAGCCAATACTTGCTCATTATATAATTTACGGACTTTTTTTGCCCGATGTTTCATAATTACCGCGTTTCCTAACGTAACTTGACCGTCCCCGCACATCGCACAACTTCCATTATGCTGAATGGCAAAAATCGTTGTAGCATGCATTTCATTTGACATCTTCTTCACCTCGCATCCGATTTGCTATTTATCATTTGCTCTTGGATGTGTCTTCATATACACTTCTCGCAATCGATCCTTCGTAACATGAGTATAGATTTGGGTAGAAGATAGATTTTCATGACCTAATAATTCTTGCACTGTACGCAGATCTGCTCCTTCATTCAATAGATGAGTTGCAAATGTGTGACGTAATTTATGCGGGTGAAGGTTGATTGTAAGTGCCGCTTTCTTCACCATTTTATCCAGGATAAGTCGAATCCCTCTCGTTGTAAGAGGTGCTCCCCTGGCATTTAAAAATAAGGCATCTGTATTGTTTTTCGCCTTTTCCAATAATGTAACGCGGCCCTCGTTCAAATAGGTCCGAAGAGCAATCTCTGCAAATCTACCGAAAGGCACATACCTTTCCTTTCTTCCCTTACCTCTCACCAATATCGTCCCTATGGAAAAATCGATATCCCCAAGAAGTAAGCCTTGACATTCACTTACACGCATACCAGTTCCGTATAAAATTTCCAGTAATGCCTGGTCACGTTGACCTAACGGGTCTGTCATATCATTTACTTCAAACAGTTTTTCCAGTTCTTCCATATATAAAAATCCAGGAACAGCTTGCTCCTGCTTTGGTAAATGAATATGGATGAAAGGATTCGTATACATGTCATCTTCCCTTTCCAAATACTTATAAAAGCTTCTAAGGGATGATATTTTTCGAGATACGGTTATTCTTGTTAACTTTTGATTAAACAATTGGGTTAAATAAACACGAACGACTTGTGGGTCAACATCGCGAAGATTCGCTATCCCTTCTCCTTGTAAAAATTGAAAAAAGGCTTGCAGATCATCTTGGTAATATTCGATTGTATAAGGGGAAGCATTTTTTTCAATTTGAAGATATGCTACAAATCCTTGACATTTTTGTACAAAATCCTCCAATTCTTCACCCCATTAATTTCCTGAATAAATAATAACATAGCCTATCTTCGAAATCAATTTATTTACCAAAATAAAAACAAAATTCAGAATCGGTCTACATTACAGCATATCAAAATAATTAGACTTATCTTTTCATTCCATTCCTTGAATTTACCCGCCACTAGATAATTATATGCCTATGATATTGTATAGTCAAACAAGAGTATTTTAATTTATTTTAAGAAATACAATTCGGTGAACATTTTGTGAATGCCCCATTAAATAAGTCTAAATTTTTACCGTTGTATAGTATCTCATATTTCACAAAATTAATCTATTGAAATAAGATCTCATGTTCACAGTATGAAACAGTTCATGATCCTTCGGCGGAATCCATTAGGCTACTCTAAATGTTTGTTATGTTTTTTCACTAACACCCTCTCAAAGAAACTGACTGCTTTCATTCACCGAAAGTATTTTGCGCATTCTCTAGACTGGATAGCTCAGCGCGAGGAGGTTTGCCGGCCGCTCAGCAGGTGCGAGAGGTGTCTGGACTGCGAACCTCCAGAAGGAAGTTTCGGATTTAGCCACACACTCACGCTGTATGAAAGTGATTGGGTGATTAAATATGTCCAAGAATATATTTCCTGGGTGTAAATTATTTCCTTAATATCACTATTACCATTCTATTCCTAATGTATTCATAATTTAGCCAAAAAATAAAGCTGTTCATTGGAATGAACAGCTAGCTTTGTTCGACTTCTTTATAATCACAGTTTGTGCATTGTACTTGTATTGCTTTTTTCACTTTCTTTTCAACTAATAAAGATTCACATTTTGGACAAGGACGTGCGATTGGTTTGTCCCAAGATACGAAGTCACAGTCTGGAAAACGGTCACAACCATAGAAAACACGGCGTTTTTTCGATTTACGCTCGACGATATTCCCTTCTTTACATGTCGGACAATCTACTCCAATTTCTTTTAAAATCGGTTTCGTATTACGGCAATCCGGGAAGTTCGAACAAGCAATAAACGTTCCGTACCTTCCCATTTTATAGACCATTTCATGACCGCATTTCTCACAATCGATTCCGGCAGGTTCGTCTTTGATTTCGATTTTTTCCATTTCTTTCTCAGCAAAATCTAAACGTTTCTCGAAATCTTTGTAGAAGTTATCAATTACTTCTACCCATCCTGATTTGCCTTCTTCAACGGCATCTAAATCTTTTTCCATATCTGCCGTAAAGTCTACATCAATTATTTCCGGAAAATACTCTTCTACAGCTTCACTTACAATTGTTCCGAGTTCTGTTGGAATGAATCTTTTATTATCAATAGACACATAGCCTCTTCGTTGAATTGTATCGAGGGTAGGTGCATACGTGGATGGTCTACCTATTCCTAGTTCTTCCATTGCACGGACAAGGCGAGCCTCGGTAAATCTTGGAGGCGGCTGTGTGAAGTGTTGCTTTGGATTAATTTCCTTCGCTGCAATCTTCATTCCTTCTTCAAGATCTGGAAGAAGTTTATTCTCTACCTTTTTATTATCATCTGTACCTTCAATGTAAACTTTCATAAATCCTTCAAATTTGATTTGAGAACCAGTTGCCCTAAATTCAACATCATTATTGATTAAATGAGCGGTTACAGTATCCATTACTGCAGCTGACATCTGACTGGCAATAAATCTTTCCCAAATTAATTTATAAAGACGGTATTGATCATTAGAAAGAACTTCTTTTAATGAACGGGGGTCACGGAGCGCTGACGTTGGCCGAATTGCTTCGTGAGCGTCTTGTGCTCCTGTTTTATTTGCGGATCCTTTTTGCGAACCTATAAATTCCTTCCCGTACTTATCTTCAATATAGCCTTTAGCTTCTTCTTTCGCTGTATTAGAAATTCTTGTGGAATCAGTACGCATATATGTGATTAACCCAGTAATACCTCCAGATTTTCTTCCTAAGTCAATTCCTTCATAAAGCTGTTGGGCTACCATCATCGTCTTTCTTGCTCTGAAATTTAATTTTCTTGCTGCTTCTTGTTGTAAGGATGATGTAATAAACGGTTTAGCAGGATTCCTTTTTCTTTCTCGTTTGTTTACTTTTTGGACGCGGAAATGATCCTCTGTAAGCTTTTTCTGGATGCTTTGCACATCTGTTTCGCTTTTTAGTTCATGCTTCTTACCATCTATTCCGTAGAAATTACCTTCAAATGTTTCCTTATCTTTTTGAAATAACGCCTCAATCGTCCAATATTCCTCTGGTGTAAAATTAATAATTTCTTTTTCCCGATCAATAATCATCTTAAGTGCGACGGATTGAACTCTCCCCGCGCTTAATCCTTTTTTCACTTTCTTCCATAGTAATGGGCTGATATTGTAACCAACAAGTCGGTCGAGTATTCTTCTTGCTTGTTGAGCATCAACCAAATCATGATCAATGGAACGTGGGTGTTTAAAAGATTCTTTAATCGCATCTTTTGTAATTTCATTGAATACGACTCGGCAATCCGAATCTTCATCAACGTTTAATGCATGAGCAAGGTGCCACGCAATTGCTTCCCCTTCTCTGTCCGGGTCAGCTGCAAGATATATTTTCTTTGCTTTCTTCGCGGCTTTACGAAGTTCTTTTAATACTTCTCCTTTGCCACGGATTGTAATATATTTCGGCGTGTAATTATTTTCTACATCCACACCGGTTTGGCTTTTCGGCAAATCACGGACATGTCCCATTGAAGCTTTTACTGTATATTTTTTTCCTAAATATCGTTCGATTGTCTTCGCTTTTGCTGGCGATTCAACAATCACTAAGTAATCTGACATGACATTTCCTCCTAAGATGAGGTTTAAAAATGAAATCTTCACTTATACTAATGACTTACATCGCTTTTGTCAAACTTATTATCAAAAAATACTATTTCCACTTTTAAAAAACCAATGTTTTCATGGTGTTAAAATGACATTATAATAGAAGAAACTACATTCACTTTCCGATTCCGCAATACCCACATACCTTCGTTTTCCGTGTGTCCAATAGAAGACTTAAGCGTCAACGCACAGCTTTACAGTTGTCTAGTTGTTGTTGTGATAGCCATTCTTCTTGTATGTCACTGGCGTGCTGGGTTAGTTTAGCTCCTTCCTGGATAAGGAGGTGGCATCCTTTTGCTTGGGGGATGAGTGGTGAACCTGGCACAGCGAATACTTCCCTTCCTTGGTCAAGAGCCTGTTCAACCGTAATCATTGTTCCGCTCCTTTCCATTGCTTCTATCACTAAAATACCAAAGGATAGTCCGCTAATAATCCGATTTCGCTCCGGAAAATGATGTTTCGCGGGTCTAACAGATGGGGGATATTCACTAATGATTAGGCCAGTTCTTTTTATCTCCTTGAATAATGGAATATGTTCTCTCGGGTAAATATATTCAAAACCACCACCCAAAACGGCAATTGTTTTCTGTTGATGGGAAAGTGTAAGTTGGTGAGCATAACCATCTATCCCTTTTGCCATGCCACTTGTAATCACCCAATTATCTTCTAATAAGGGCTTGAGAATATGTTTCATTTTCGGTATTGCTTCGCGGGATGGTTTCCTGGAACCGATGACACTTAATATCTTTCTTTGTTCCAATAAAGACTCGTCCCCACTGGTATATAGTACAAGTGGCGCGTCATTTATTGTTCTTAACATAGAAGGATAGGTTTCGTCAATTATTGTAATAACCTCATATTGCTTCATCACATCGATAAAATGTTTTTTTAACTTGGGATCTTTTAAGCTGGAATGAAGCTTAACAGCTGTGTCGATACGAAGGGAAAAATGCAGGTTTAGTTCCGTTGGGGTCATTTCATAAATCGAGGCAAGAGTTGGATCTTTCCACAAAAAGCGGTAAATCATTTTCCTGCTTGCAATATTTGTCAGGTGAATATGGATTAAACGATAACGAATATCCTTCAGTTCCATCACTTCCTTACTTTATTAATAAAGAGGGCTAAAAGTGTACTTCCAGCCCTCTTTCATCTTAATTAAAGGGTTTTACATTTTTCAGCTAAGCCCTTTTCTTGCAATACTTTAATCATTGTTTCACCCATAACTGCTGGAGTATCAGCAACAGTAATACCACATTCTCTCATAACGCGTGTTTTCTCCGCAGCGGTTCCTTTTCCACCTGAAATGATCGCACCAGCATGTCCCATACGCTTCCCTGGTGGTGCAGTAGCACCGCCAATAAAGCCGACTACCGGTTTCGTCATATTATTTCTTACCCACTCTGCAGCTTCTTCTTCTGCAGTACCGCCGATTTCTCCAATCATGATGACTGCTTCCGTTTCCGGATCTTGATTAAAGGCATCAAGCACATCGATAAAGTCTGTACCATTAACAGGATCCCCACCAATTCCGACAGCAGATGTTTGGCCATAACCGGCCTGTGTCAATTGATGTACCGCTTCATACGTAAGTGTTCCAGACCTAGAAACTACTCCTATATGACCTTTCTTATGAATGTATCCCGGCATAATTCCAATCTTCGTCTCATCCGCTGTAATGACACCTGGACAGTTCGGGCCGATTAAACGAGTTTTCTTTCCTTCCATATAACGTTTCACTTTCACCATATCAAGTACTGGAATATGTTCTGTGATACAGATGACAAGATCAAGTTCCGCATCGGTTGCTTCGATAATTGCATCTGCTGCAAAAGGTGCCGGTACATAGATTACAGATGCGTTTGCACCCGTAGCCTCGACTGCTTCTTGAACAGTATCAAAGACAGGTACAACTTCTACTTCGGAACCACCTTTTTTCGGTGAAGTTCCTCCAACAATTTTTGTCCCATATTCAAGCATTTGTTTCGTATGGAATCTAGCAGTTCCACCGGTAATGCCCTGGACAATTACTTTTGTATCTTTATTAACAAATACACCCATTTAGTTTGTCCGCCCCTTCTCTATTTTCCAATTTTCATAGATTAATTTTGATTTATTTCACAAGAGAAACAATTCTTTCCGCACCATCTGCCATGGAGCTTGCAGGAGTAATATTTAAGCCAGATTCATTTAGAATCTTCTTACCTAAATCTACGTTTGTTCCTTCTAAACGGACTACTAAGGGAATTTGCAAGCCGACTTCCTTCGTAGCAGCCACAACTCCCTCCGCAATGACATCACACTTCATGATTCCACCAAAAATATTGACGAAAATACCTTTCACATTCTCATCGGATAGTATGATTTTAAATGCTTCGGTAACTTTTTCTGCCGTCGCACCACCGCCAACATCAAGGAAGTTAGCCGGTTCACCGCCATAATATTTAATAATGTCCATTGTAGACATCGCAAGACCTGCACCATTTACCATACAACCGATATTTCCATCAAGGGAAACATAGCTTAAGTCATATTTACTTGCTTCAATTTCCTTTTCATCTTCTTCATCCAAATCACGAAGTTCTTGCACTTCCGGTTGACGGTAAAGTGCGTTTTCATCAAAATTCAACTTAGCATCAAGTGCCAGAACATCCCCGTCACCTGTTGTAACAAGTGGATTAATCTCTGCAATCGAGCAGTCTTTTGCCACAAATGCTTCGTATAGAGAAGTCATGAAGCCGACTGCTTTGTTTATCAAGTCATGTGGAATATTCATATTGAATGCCATACGGCGAGCTTGGAAGGGCATAAGGCCCACAACTGGATCAACTACTTCATAAAAAATCTTTTCTGGCGTTTCTTCTGCGACTTCTTCAATTTCCGTACCGCCTTCTTCAGAACCCATCATGACGACACGTGAACTTGCCCGGTCTAACACTACGCCAATATAGTATTCTTTCTGGATATCGCAGCCCTCTTCAATCAAGAGCCGCTTTACTTCCTTGCCTTCCGGACCAGTTTGCGCTGTAACTAGTACCTTCCCAAGGATTTCATCTGCATATGTACGGACTTCATCCATATTTTTTGCTACTTTAACCCCTCCGGCTTTACCACGTCCACCTGCGTGGATTTGCGCTTTTACTACATTGACGTCTGTTCCTAATTTTTCAGCTGCTTCAACTGCTTCATCAACAGTGTAAGCAACATAGCCTCTAGGAACTTTCACACCAAATTCACGTAGTAGTTCTTTGGCTTGATATTCATGAATGTTCATCTTTCATCCTCCCAACATAATAAATGCAACTCTATTGTATTAAATTAAAACCGTTTTCACAAGAAAAAAGAGATGTTCGATTATAAATCTTGTACATATTTACGATTTATCAGCATATTTACGATCCGCTTCATAAATAAATGCGAATACTTCCGCGACTACTTGGTACAATTCTTCGGGAATTGCTTCATTCACATTCAATTCCGTCAATAGCTCTGCAAGACTTTCATCCTCGACAATCGGTACGTTATGTTCTTTGGCGAGTTTTATAATATCTTCTGCAACATAGCCTTTACCTGCAGCACTGACAATAGGAGCTTGATGCTTATCTAGATTATAGCTTAAAGAAGCTGCTTTTCTTCGTTTTTCATTCATATGAGAAAGTCAACCCCTTGTTTGTTATCTCGTAATTTTTCATCAGAAATAACTGATCGATTATCTTTTTTCTCAAGCTTTTTAAAAACGATTGAAGTTAAACGGTAATTTAAGTTTGTCAGATTTTCACTTAACTTATCTTTAAATGTATTGGCGAGAATCGGGATTCCAGCTGTGTTATTAAAAACAGTCAACGAAACTGCCCGTTGCTGAATATTTACATCAATGACCGTTTCTTTAAGGTTCTTTAGCTCCAAGTAAAAAAGAATACGACAATAATCCGGATTGACCTCGCCATCCTCATTTTTCTTTCCTTCAAATTCAATCACCAAATCCTTAACAAGTCCAAGTCGTTCAGCTGGTATCTGCAGCATCGCTTGGATAAATGACGGCGTCTCATTCACGCTCTGCAGTTGCAGACCTTGAATCAAATGCAGTAACCTAGTCTGTTGCTTCACTTCGGTACTGTTCTCTCCAGACGCAAGCTGGAGGAGGAGGCCTTTTATTGTATCACTAAGATTCTCCGGTTCTTTCTCCGTAGCTAAACGGTTCTCATAATTTAACCCAAGCATGGCAAGAGACTGGCGCAATTGTTCTAAAAACATTTGCTTGGACGGGAAACTTTGAAAAGATTCAATGTCCGCTGCCTGCTTATTAGGAATTAATGTTGTAATAATTTGTCGTAAACGTTGTTCTGTATCTGTTCCGTTTCTTAAGGTGAGATTTGGTGCTTCAGATTGTAGTTGTGTTGAGTTTATGAGTTGTTGTATTACAGATGTCAATTGCTCTGACAGCGTAGTAGTCCTGACGGTAATCAAGGATTGTAGAACCATCTCGGTCATTGGCAATTTCTTCGCGAGCATTTCCACTAATGTACCTGCTGCTAAGCGTTTATTTTGTTCACCCTTTAAGAGCTGTAAAGCTTGCTTTAGTTCATTTTTATCAAAAGGAACCGAATAACGCGTGAGGAGCTGCAGCAATTGCAAATTATGCTTACTGGACTTCACACCCAGCTGCCTTAAAAGCTTCGACAAATCTACATTTTCATCTTTTTTCAGCTTTTCGCCGAGCACGCGCAGCTGAAGCGAATTAGCGGTGGAAGCAACCTGGAAATGGTAGCTTCCACCAAGTTCTAAACCTACTTGCAAGCTTGCGATAAAACGGTTTCCCCCAAGTTTTATTTCCGCCTTGTTTTCTGGGTAGAGCTTCACGACTTCCCCTTGAACAATCTGACCGGGACGAAGAGATTGCTGTCCAGTGCGGTTAAGCTTTAACGAATTTGTATTCAATAGTTGCGATAAATGCAATGGAAGACCTCCTTTTAACCGATATATTGGCGAATTGGTGCAAAGGATTTCCGGTGATAGGGAGATATGCCGTGCGACTGTAAACCTTCTAAGTGTTTTTTCGTCCCGTAACCCATATTTGAACTAAAGTCATACATCGGAAACTCTTGATGTATTTCTTTCATTAGGCGATCGCGTGTTACTTTAGCAAGAATACTTGCAGCTGCGATTGAAACGCTTCTTGCATCCCCTTTAACGATTGCCTCACTTGAAATTCCAAGCCGAGGCAGCGCGACAGCATCAATTAATACATGGTCTGGTTGCTGTTCTAAGCCTCGCACTGCTTCATACATAGCGAGCTTTGTCGCTTCCAGAATATTCACCTGATCGATTTTTTCGTTGGAGATAACTGCAATCTGGTAGCTAATCGCCTGTTCCTTAATAACCGTAAAAAAATAATCACGATCTTTTTCTGTAAGTTGTTTTGAGTCGTTTAAACCAAGAAGCATAAAATCTTGGGGTAAAATGACAGAAGCCGCAACGACCGGGCCGGCAAGCGGGCCTCTACCCGCTTCATCGACCCCTGCAATCAGTTTTCGGCCGCTTTTTCTCGCTTCATTTTCAAAATTGCACATTTCTTTGAAGGCAATTAATTGCTGCGCTTCCTTTTCTTGCATTCTTTCGTATTTACGAATGAGCGCTTGAACCCCTTTTCTATCATCTCGTTTCAATTGCTCGAAAATTCCCTCTGTAATTTCTTCATTTTCAAATAACTGTTTTATAACAGCAATTGATTTCTCTCTCATACGTACACCTTATTTCTCTCTATAATTATTCTGCTCCAAGTAAGTCAGCTGGTGCTTCCAAGGAAATTTTCCCTAACCTGCCACTACGGAGGTCCCGTAACACTATTTCAGATACCTTATCAAAGTCCACTTCTCCCCCACTTTCCAATGCGCCGCGTTTTTTACCGATTCGTTCAAATACTTCAAGCATATCATCAAGATCTGCTTCTATCTCATAACGGTCAAATAACAAATCAGGATATTTTCTTTGTAAAAATTCAATAACAAATACCGTAATATCCTGTAAGGAGATGACCTGATCTTTAATCGTACCGATCGAAGCAAGCCTATAGCCGACGATCTGGTCTTCAAATTTCGGCCATAAAATCCCAGGTGTATCCAATAGCTCAAAATCCTTCTTAATCTTTATCCAGAGCTGTTGTTTCGTAATACCAGGCCTATCACCTGTTTTAGCTGCTTTCCGGCTCGCAAGGCGGTTAATCAGCGTGGATTTTCCGACATTCGGAATACCTAATATCATGGCTCGATGCGGCCTTGGTTTCATACCTTTTGCCACAAGTTGGTCTATTTTCTTTTTTCCAAGCTGTTTTGCTAGTTGAACGACTTGTTTTATATCGTCTCTATTATTCGCATCTACTGCGACTGCTGGAATATTTCTCTCTTTATAATAAGTAAGCCATGCTGCTGTCATTTTAGGATCTGCAAGGTCCCGTTTCATAAGCACAATCATTTTATCCTTATTCTGCACAATCTGATGCAACATTGGATTTTCCGATGATAAAGGGGCTCTTGCATCAAGCAGCTCAATTACAAAGTCAACAAGCTTGAGATTTTGTTCCACTTCTCGTCTCGCCTTTGCCATATGGCCCGGAAACCATTGTACTTGCATTATTTTTCCCTACTCTCCTACAAAATGAATTCGTTCAAATGGCCAGTAAATCAAACTGGCTTTTCCTACAATTTGATCCGTTGAAATTAGTCCAATCATGCGACTGTCGGTGGAATTTCCACGATTATCTCCAAGCACTAAAACATGCCCTTCTGGTATGACATCATAGTTACCCGGTATTTCTTCCAAAGCGAAATCATTGCGGACAGAGTCGATGGTGTTCGCATCATTTTCATTCACCGGTAAAAAGTCCTGTTCGACAGGCTCCCCGTTAATATACAGTACATCATCATTCACTGCTACATGCTCTCCCGGAAGTCCTATCACTCTTTTAATAAAATCTTTCTGTGAGGATGCGTGAAATACAACGATATCAAACCGTTCCGGGTCATTGAAATAATAACTGAATTTATTTACGATCATCTGATCCCGGTCATGTAATGTTGGCAGCATCGATGGTCCATCTACAATTATCGGAGCGAATAAAAACATCCGCACAATAAAAGCGAGCCCAAGAGCAACCAATAAAGCTTTTGTCCATTCTATCCATTCATTCTTCTTCTTTGCCATCTGTTCTCCTCCGACACTCACATTTCCTTATCCTTCATAAGTTTTAACAATAAGTATGTTCATTATAACATTGAACGAGTAAGTAAAACATCAAAAAAGGAGCCTGAACATCTGCTCAAGCTCCTTTCTTTCATTTGATTCATAGGAAACTAAAAATAAAAATCCTGTGGATAATCTTAACTAATGGCGTTAGCCACGTCCAGCTCCAGCGCCCAGCAACTAGCAAACTTCACACTCCTCCAATCGATAAGTCAACATCGGCTCTCTACGTTCGCCGTGTTTCCTTTATCTCCCTTCTGGAGTGCTCCAGTTTGTACGTTGCTAACCGGGCGCTTTCGCCTTTGTTCATTATGTCTGTAATTAGCGGCGTTCTTTAATACGTGCTGCTTTACCACGTAGATTACGTAGATAGTATAGCTTAGCACGACGTACACTACCTTTACGGGTTACTTCAATCTTGTCAACGCGTGGTGAATGTACTGGGAATGTACGCTCAACACCTACACCGTAAGAAATTTTTCTTACTGTGAATGTTTCGCTGATACCACCGTTTTGACGTTTGATAACGACACCTTCGAAAATCTGGATACGCTCACGTGTACCTTCAACAACTTTAACGTGAACTTTCACGGTATCTCCCGCACGGAATTCCGGGCGATCTGTACGAAGCTGATCTTTTGTAATTTCTGCAATTAATTCTTGCATTTGCTTCACTCCTTCCAAACCAATGTTCATCATTCTCTAAAGGAACAGCGGAACATCGTTTATACGTGCATAAACACAACAACTAATATAGCACAAATTCGTATAGTATTCAACACATTTCTAAAAACATTTGGATTCACCTGTGAATTTGTTCTATTGGAGGTCCGCAGTCCCGATACCCCTCGCTTTCGTGGGCGGCTGGTGAGCCTCCTCGGGCTGAGCACGAAGTAGTCTCACCTAGGCCTGTCCTCCCACAGGGCTCTCGAGGTATCGGGCTGCCCCCGCCGGAGATATTTTAGTCAGAATTTCTGATCATAATAGATGGGAAAAAACAAATAATATGATATTCAATGGAATGAATTTCATAATTACCAAAGTCGGCTATTCCATCACCATATGTAGTTGGGAACGAACCAACTCAACTACATATGGTGATGGTGAAGCATTAAATACGTATTATGAAATTCATTAAATGAGCTAAAAATTTCTCTCGGAATAGCCCCTATACACCGATGGCTCCTCCGGGATGTGTAGCCTGCTCTGGGTAGTAAGCTGTCTTGTTACTCTTTTGCTTTATTTTGGTTGAGTTCGTCTAGTATCTGCTTTTCTTCTTCTGTGAAGGGGTAGTTCTCCAAGAGATCCGGGCGCCGTTCGAGAGTGCGGTTCAGGGATTCGGTTTTACGCCATTTTGCAATTTTTGCATGATCTCCAGATAGTAAAACATCTGGCACCGGCATATTCCGAAACATTGCTGGTCTTGTGTAATGCGGGTGCTCCAGTAAGCCGGTTGAGAATGAATCTTCTGCTGCAGAGGATTCGTTTCCAAGCACATCAGGCAAAAGACGAACGACACTATCAACAATAACCATTGCTCCAAGTTCACCGCCAGTCAACACATAATCCCCGATTGAGATTTCATCTGTCGCTAGTCCTGTGCGAATCCTTTCATCATAGCCTTCATAATGACCACAAATAAAGACGAGATGCTCCTCTTCCGCTAGTTCTTCTGCCTTCTGTTGCGTATAACGCTCACCCTGAGGGCAGAGCAGCACAATTCGGGGATCCGTAGCTTTGTCTTCTAAACATGCATTTACGGCATCAAATACTGGTTGAGGAGTAAGTACCATGCCAGCTCCTCCGCCATAAGGATAGTCATCCACTTTTCGATGTTTGTTCATTGTATAGTCTCTAAAATTAACAAGATTATATGTGAATTTATTTTTTTCCTGGGCTTTTTTCAATATCGATGATTGAAAAACTCCTTCCATCATCTCAGGGAATAACGTCAAAATATCAATATGCATTAATCAAGCAGTCCTTCCATCGGTTCAATCATAATTCGCTTTTCTTCGACATCTACTCTTTTCACAACAGATTCGATATAAGGAATGTAGGCATCTTTTTTACCTGCTCGCTGTAGTACCCAGACATCATTTGCGCCTGGTGCGAGAATTTCTTTAATCGTACCAAGTTCTTCATCAGCAGCAGTATAGACCTTACACCCAATAATTTCATGGTAATAATATTCATTTTCCTCAAGTTCTGCCTGCTGTTCTTCATGGATTTGTAAGTAAAGTCCTTTATATTTTTCCACATCATTTATATTATCCATACCTTCAAACGTAAGCAGATCAAATCCTTTATGTATCCGGTGATGGGCAATAATGAGTGGTATCGCCGTTTCCTCATTCTCCTTTATATAAACTGTCTCTCCAGCTTGGAATCTCTCTGCAAAATCGGTAATTCTTTTTATTTTTACTTCGCCGCGAACACCATGCGTATTGATGATTCTACCGATATTAAACATTTTTTCTGTCATCTCTTCCACCTGCCTACTCTTCTATACGTACAACAATATTATCTTGAATAACAATTGCTTGCTTCTTCATCAAATCTTCCCAATTTGTTCCAATACTTACTTCAACAAGAGATTCAACTTCCCCTTCAACAATTTCACTACCCATATTTAAAACTTCAAGCTGCTCTTCTTTAAATTCAATAAGTTCAATTTTTTCTTTTCTTTTTTCCACTTCATGATGAAACTTCCGCTCAATTTCTTGCTTGTGAACTCCTTTTTTATTAAGCATCTTTCGTTTTTCAAAAAGTAACTGTTGACACTCTTGTTCAAGTCGCATTTTTTGATCAAATAACTGGGCCTTTAATTTCTCTTTACTCTTTTCTGTAATGATTTGTCTCACTTCAACTCTTTTAATAATTTTCACTGTTCTCCCTCACTTTCAGGCTTTTTACCATATAGATTATGGATATTTTTTAAAAAAAGAGGGTTATTCCTGATAAATTATACAGCTAAAATGTGCAAAAGGGAAAGAAGAACCAGTGGCTCCTTTCCCTTTTTTACATGATATCCAAATAAATCCGCTTATTCTCATCCGTTTTTGCTGCGTAAACAACGGTTCGAATCGCTTTTGCAATACGTCCATTCTTGCCAATCACTTTGCCAACATCATCTTCATGAACTTTAAGATGATAAACGATCTTCGTTTCCTCTTCCCTTTCTGTTACGCTGATATCCTCTGGATAATCAACGAGAGAAGTGACAATAGTTTCGATTAGGGCTTTCATGGTATCACACTACTTTGCTTGATTTTTTTGCTCGTGGAATTTTTGCATGATGCCTTCTGTTGAAAACAGATTGCGGACTGTATCACTTGGTTTAGCACCGTTACCTAACCATTTAAGTGCCTTTTCTTCATCAATTTTAACTTCAACCGGGTTTACTACCGGGTTATATGTTCCGATTTGTTCGATTTGACGTCCATCACGTGGTGAACGAGAATCTGCTACAACAATACGGTAAAATGGATTTCTTTTTGAACCCATACGTTTCAAACGAATTTTAACAGCCATTACTTGCACCTCCAATAATAGTTATTCACAATTTTAAATTCTAACAGAAAATATATAGTCTGTAAAGGGTTTTTACATGACAAACTATAATATTTTTTATTTCATTACATAAATGGCAGTTTAAAACCGCCTTTACCCTTTTTCCCTTTTTGCATATTCGTCATTTGTTTCATCATCTTCTTCATTTCTTCAAATTGTTTGAGCAAGCGATTGACTTGGGATACAGTAGTTCCTGATCCTTTGGCAATTCTTTTTTTTCTGCTTGCATTGATGATATTCGGTTCCTGACGCTCTTTTTTCGTCATCGATCTAGCAATCGCCTCAACCTGGGCGAGTTGCCCTTCATCGACTTGAGCATTTTTTAACCCTTTCATCTTGCCGGCTCCCGGGAGCATACCTAAGAGTTCGTCAAGTGGTCCCATTTGTTTTACCTGGTCCATCTGTTCAAGGAAATCATCAAAGGTGAAGGACATCGAACGCATTTTTTCTTCTAGCTCTTTCGCTTGTTGCTCATCGACATTTGTTTGAGCTTTCTCGATCAATGATAAAACATCACCCATTCCAAGAATCCGGGATGCCATACGTTCCGGGTGGAAGGGTTCGAGCTGATCTAGCTTTTCTCCCATTCCAGCAAATTTAATCGGTTTATCCGTGACAGCTTTAATAGATAATGCAGCACCGCCTCGGGTATCCCCGTCGAGTTTCGTTAATACAACTCCGCTAATATCCAACTGATCGTTAAAGCTTTCAGCAACGTTCACCGCATCTTGACCAGTCATTGCATCAACGACGAGAAAGATTTCATCTGGTGTTGTAATATCTTTAATCTCTTGCAGTTCTGTCATTAATTCTGTGTCCACATGCAAGCGGCCTGCCGTATCGATAATGACATAATCATGATGCTCTTCTTTTGCTTTTTCAATTGCCTGTTTCGCGATATCAACAGGGTTTGCTTCCGTACCTAGGGAGAAAACAGGCATATCTAATTGACCGCCTAGTGTTTCTAATTGCTGAATCGCAGCTGGTCGATAAACGTCACATGCTACAAGCATCGGCTTGCGGTTATGTTTCTTCCGTAAGAGGTTTGCAAGCTTTCCTGTTGTTGTTGTTTTACCTGCACCTTGTAAACCTACCATCATGATAACGGTAGGCGGGCGGTCGGCTACAGTGATTCTAGTGTTTTCTCCACCCATTAATTCGGTGAGTTCGTCACGGACAATTTTAATGACTTGCTGTCCGGGTGTAAGACTTTCCATAACTTCCTGGCCAACTGCCCGTTCTTTGATACGATTGATTAGATCTTTAACAACTTTAAAGTTCACATCGGCCTCAAGGAGAGCGAGTCGGATTTCCCTGGACATCTCTTTAATATCCTGTTCCGAAATCTTACCCTTTCCTGTTATCTTTTTAATCGTACTTTGCAGGCGTTCGGCTAAGCCTTCAAATGCCATAGAAGGTATCCTCCTAATCTAATTCTTTTAGTTTGTTCACTAACTGTTTTATCTCTTCACTGGATGCTTTTTGCTCCAACTCATTGATAATTTTCGTTCGGCTGCTGAACTTTTCATATAAGTTCAGCTTTTCTTCATAGGATTCAAGCATTGCTTCCGTTCGTTTAATATTGTCATAAACCGCCTGGCGGGATACGGAAAACACTTCCGAAATCTCGCTAAGCGAAAGATCTTCCAAATAATATAGCTTCATATACTTTTTTTGTTTCGAAGTTAAAAGATCTTGGTAAAAATCAAACAAATAATTAACGCGCATTGTTTTTTCCAGCAATGGCAACGCCCCTTGTTAAGTAAGTGTTCAAAAGGAGGATAAAAAAGACCGAGGTCGGTTAAGAACGCAACGTCCTGTTGCAAAACCCACACTAGCACATCCTATGTGTCGAAGTTCGAGGCGGCGTAGCTTTTAGCACCGGAATGTAAGTAAACAGGTACACGAGGAGCGGAAAAGCAAGCCAACGAAGAAATTCGAAGTGTCTTTTTTACCGGACTTTTTAAACACCCTCTTGTTAAGTGAAATCTCTTTACAAGTAATCATAACGAATGGTTTGCTTTACTGTCAAGATTCGTCCTCGTCTTCCACACCTTCTTCTTCCAGCATATCGGCAAATAAGCCATAAACGAATAAAGAAGCATCAAATTCTTGTAAATCACCTATCTGCTCTCCGAGACCGATATATTTGACTGGTATGTTCAATTCATTGCGGATAGCAAGCACGATACCACCCTTTGCTGTACCATCGAGCTTCGTTAAAACGATTCCCGAAACGTCTGTCGCCTGGGAGAAAGTCTTCGCCTGATTTAAGGCGTTCTGTCCGGTTGTTGCGTCAAGAACTAATAATACTTCATGTGGCGCCCCGGGGATTTCTCTTTCAATGACACGCTTAATTTTCTCCAATTCATTCATTAAATTGACCTTATTTTGCAATCTGCCTGCTGTGTCACAAAGAAGTACATCTGCGTTACGCGATTTGGCTGCACGGATGCCATCATAGATTACAGCCGCAGGGTCACTTCCAGCGCTCTGCTTAATCACTTCGACACCAGCACGCTCGCCCCACTCTTCCAGTTGCTCAATTGCTCCGGCCCGAAATGTATCACCTGCTGCCATCATAACTTTCTTACCTTCTTCTTTCAATTGTTGGGCAAGCTTGCCAATGGATGTTGTTTTTCCAACACCATTCACACCAACGACAAGGATAACGGTCATTTCATTTTCCTGGATATTCAAATTCTCAATATCCTCATTATCTTCTCCGTAATAAATCTCTACTAATTTTTCCGAAATAACATCTTTGACTTCTTCGGTATCTTTAATGTTTTGGCGTTTTACTTCCATCTTCAGTTCATCAACTAAATCCATTACCGTTGTGACACCAACATCAGCAGAAATCAGAACTTCCTCCAACTCTTCGAAAAAATCCTCATCCACTTTACGGTAACGTGCTAGCAAATCATTTATTCTTCCGGAAAAAACGCCCCGGGTTTTCTTCATACCCTCTTTATATTTTTCTTGAACTTGCTCTGCACCGTCATCTTGTTTAAAACGTTTTTTCAGTTTATCAAAAAAACTCATGGCCCTTTTTCCTCCTTATGATTCGACTAAATCAGCCGTCTCTTCCAGCCTCACAGAAACGAGACGGGATACGCCCGACTCTTGCATCGTCACACCATATAATACATCTGCTTCTTCCATTGTACCTTTCCGGTGTGTAATGACAATGAATTGTGTCTGTTTACTGTAAAGTTTTACGTATTTCGCAAAACGGGTGACATTTGCTTCATCCAATGCCGCTTCCACTTCATCAAGAATGCAGAACGGAACAGGACGCACTCTTAGAATAGCAAATAATAATGCGATTGCTGTCAACGCCCGCTCTCCGCCTGAGAGCAGACCTAATTGTTGTAGTTTCTTTCCAGGTGGTTGTGCAATAATTTCCACACCGGTTTCTAGCATTTGATTCGGATTAGTTAGCTTCAGTTCTGCTTTCCCGCCTCCGAAAAGTTCTTTGAAGACTACACCGAATTCTTCTTTTATCGCTTTAAAAGTGACTTCAAAACGCTCAATCATTTCTACATCAAGCTCTGCGATGACTTTGTAGAGCGTGTTTTTTGCATCAACAAGATCGGTCTGTTGTTCTGTCAAAAAGGTATATCTTTCATGAATTCGTTCATATTCATCAATTGAACCAAGATTTACCGTACCTAAGTTAACAATCTGCTGTTTCAATTGTTCTACTTCCTTTTTTGACTGTTGAATGTCTGTTGTTTTCTCGTATGTTTGCTTTGCTTTATCAAAGGTTATCGTATATTCCGTCTCCAAATGTGTTAACCGATTCTCAAGCTCTACATCTAACCGATTCATCTTCACTTCTTGTTGTTGAATATTTGCAAGCATAGATTGACTGCGTTTATTTTCTTCCCGCAGCTCATTCTCTTCATCATTAATTGTTTGCGTCCGGTTTGCTCGTTCACTGCGCAACTCCTGAATTGATGTTGTTAATGTTTCTTTTGTTACTTTTTCTTCGGTTATAGAGGCATTAATCGATTCCTCTGTTTCTTTATTCTCAAGAATAGAATCGAGTTCGATTAATTTCTCGATATTTCCTTTCAATCTAGTTGCTGTCAAATCGATTTGTTTTTTTAAGTTTTTCACTTTGTCCGATTGGTTACGATAGCGTTCTTCTTGCTTTGCAAGCAACAGTTTTTGTTCATGATATTTTTCTTTCAACAATTCCCTGTTTTCTTTCACAGCAGACTCTTCTTTTGTCAGCTGTTCAATTTGTGTTTCCGCTTCTGCTAGCTTCCTTTTTAAATCTGCCAACTGCTCTTTTAATTCTTTTTTACGCTGATTCAGATACTCGGTATCTTCCTGATATTGCTTTTCTTCCTGATCATAAAGAGACAAGCTGTCATTTAAGGATTTTAATTGTAATTCTGCTTTATGGGAAGATGATTGCAAGGCCTGTAACTGCTGTTGATCAGCTATCAGATTTTGTTCCTTTCTTTTCAGTTCCTGTTCTCTTTCCGCCATGATCCTCTTTTGTTCTTCCACTTTCTCAGCAAAAGAAGCCGCTCGAGGTTCATAGCTCGTCAATTTATCCCGCAACTCTTCCAGTTCTTTTTCCCTGGTGAATAGGGACTGGTTCTTCTTCTGAGACGCACCACCTGTCATCGCTCCACCTGGGGCGACAACATCACCTTCGAGTGTTACAATACGATATTTCCTGCCAGTTAGCCCAGCAATTTCATTCGCATCTTTCAATGTTTCTGTAATAATGACATGACCCATCAAATGATTAACGGCACGCTGGTAATTCGGTGTTGTCTTTACTAATTCAGCAGCAGTACCGACATAACCCGGGTGGTCATTCATTCGCTCAACAAGTTGTCTTGGGATATATCTCTCTTGGATTGTTGTAAGTGGCAGAAATGTTGCTCTCCCATTATTCGTCTTTTTCAACCATGTAATTGCTGTTCGGGCGACTTGCTCATCTGGAACGACAATATGTTGTGCCTGTCCGCCAAGAACAGTTTCAATTGCAAGGATGTAAGACTTCGGAACTTCGATCAGCTCAATAACCGCTCCTTCAATTTGCTTTAGCTCACCTTTTTTCCTTGCTTTCAGTATCGCTTTTACACCGTGAAAGAACCCTTGGAAATCTTCCTTCATTTCTTCGAGCATTTCTTTTTTAGATTTTAACTTATCAATGTACTGGAAGCCTTGATACAGTTTGGTCTGCATGTCTTGAAATTGTCTACGGTTTGCTTCTACTTCAATTTTCAGTTGCTTAATCTTCTTTTCGCTTGCCTCGTAAATTTCTAGTTGCTCCAGTCGTTCTCTTTCCACTTTATCTCTTACTTGTTCAAGTTTCTCCCTTTCTTCGAGAGATGCTTTGAACCTTTCAGCTTGTCGTTGATTTTTATTATTGTATTGTTCGGATTGTCTTTCAATTGACTGCAGCTCATTTCGACTTGCTGCCTGTTCATTCAAGAGCTCGATATATTCGGATTTCAATTCTTCAATTTGTTCGGCAATCGTTTCTTCTGTACGGCTTAATGTAGTTTCCAGCTCTTTAATGGATTCTTTTATTGCTTCTATTTCTACTAGAAACGATTTCCGTTTCTCTTCTTCTTTTTTTAGTTCTTCCTCGGTCTTTTTCAGCTCGGATTCGGTCTGTTCCCGGTCATCCAGCAGCTTCTGTCTATTTTCCCCATGATGCTTGCTTCGTTCGGAAAGTAGTTGTTTTTTTCCTTCCAATTTTTCCAGTTGTTCTGTCGATAGAAGCAATTTCCCTTGCAGTTCTTCAATCTGTTCATCTAACTGCAAGTTCTTTTTTTTCTGTTCTTCAATCCATGCTTCTTTTTCTTGGTTCTCCGCTCTCAGGATAATATGTTTTTCATTTTCTGACTCGATTACTTGCTTCATTGTTTTCCACTGCTCATGCAGCGTTTCAATTTCAGCAATCAATAGGGAAATTTCTTTTTCTTTCAATCGATCTTTTAATGTCAAATACTGACTTGCAGTATTTTTTTGTTCTTCGAGCGGTCCTAGCTGGGACTCGATTTCATGCAGAATATCTTCTACTCTATTCAAGTTCTCCTGCGTTTCCGCCAGTTTATATTCTGATTTCTTTTTACGTTGTTTATATTTTAAAACACCTGCAGCCTCTTCAAAAATCGTTCTTCTCTCTTCCGCTTTCGAGCTAAGGATTTCTTCTACTTTCCCTTGACTGATGATGGAGAAAGCTTCTCTTCCTAAGCCGGAATCCATAAATAGATCAATAATATCTTTTAAACGGCAGGATTGTTTATTAATATAGAATTCACTTTCACCTGAGCGATAAACCCTTCTTGTTACACTAACCTCTTCATAATCGAGGGGCAAGGCTTTATCTTTGTTATCCAATACGAGGGTCACTTCCGCAACATTTAACGCTTTACGGGTATCACTTCCTTGAAATATGATATCTTCCATTTTCGAACCACGTAAAGATTTCACCGATTGCTCGCCTAACACCCAGCGTATCGCATCGGTTATATTACTTTTTCCACTACCGTTTGGTCCGACTACAGCCGTTACACCTGGAACGAATTCAATTGAAATTCGTTCCGCAAACGACTTGAAGCCGAGACTTTCCAATTTTTTTAAATACATATTCATACTCCTATTATTCATCACAAGCAGCACTTAGAAAACCGCTTGAATACACAAGGTTTTTCAACTTATTCATTTTATCATAATCCATCGTTCAAAAGAAGTCTGGCTCTTATTTTCCACTGAAATGCTCTCTGCAATTTGCAAGATTCGAAGGGAATTGATATATTAAAAAGGATATTTTTGATATATCATACGCTTCGGATCATTATTATGGGAGGGGTTTCATGTCATTCGATGAGGCTAATCAAGAGAATTTATCACAGATGCTCAATGAACTTGCTGATCATTTAAATGTTGCTAATCGTGGTCTATTTGATGCGGAAGACTATGATTTGAACAAATACAATGATTTAAAACTGTTACATCAGGTCATCATGAATAAAGAAAAGCTAAGCGCCCTTGAAACACAGGCATTTGTAGATGAACTTGCAACAATCCGTAAAAAATAAATCAGTGGACTCTTCCACTGATTTATTTTTTTCATTCATTCAATTTATCCAAGGCGACTTTTGCGGCTCGTTGTTCGGCTTCTTTCTTCGATTTTCCAAGCCCTTCTCCAATGATAGCTCCGTTGATGAATACATGAACAAGATATTGCCTGTCATGCGCAGGACCTTTTTCCTCGGCAACCTCATATGTCACCTTTTCATCTTTGTTCTGTTGTATCAATTCCTGAAGCTCGCTCTTATAATCCATCCCATGGGAAAAAGCGCCAGTTTTTATTTTCGGAAAAACATGTTCACCTAGAAATTCAATAACCTTTTCGTAGCCTTGATCAAGATAAAGCGCACCTAAGAATGCTTCAAATACATCTGCTAATATAGCAGGACGATCTCTTCCGCCTGTTTGCGCTTCTCCTCTGCCAAGCAATAAATACTTACCAAACTGTAAATCCCTCGCAAATTCTTCTAAAGACGGCTCGCGCACGATAGCTGCACGCAGCTTCGACAATTCGCCTTCTGGCATTTGTTGGTAAGTAGAATAGAGATATTGAGAAACACCTAATTCAAGAACAGCATCTCCTAAAAATTCAAGTCTTTCATTATCCGAAAACTCTTCCTGACCATGCTCATTCACATACGATGAATGGGTAAAAGCTTGATTCAACAAAGACTTTTCCTTAAAATCAATCTGTAGCTGGCGTTCTAATTCACTTACATCCATACAGTTCACCTCGTTGTGAATAGGTAAAGAGGCTGGGATAACGATTCTAGAAAAATAAAATCCCAGCCTCTTCTTTTTTATTATTAGGAAACACTGTTGATATAATTTACAGCGTCACCCACTGTATTAATTTTCTCAGCTTCTTCATCAGCAATTTCCATGTCGAATTCGTCTTCAAGTTCCATTACAAGCTCCACTACATCGAGGGAATCTGCGTCAAGGTCATCTTTGAATGACGCTTCTAACGTTACTTTTTCCTCTTCTACATCTAGACGATCAACAATGATTTCTTTTACACGATCAAACACATCTGCCACACCGTTCACCTCCCTTCAAAGTCGTAGTCACGTCCGGCTCCAGCGCCCAGCAACTAGCAGGTCTTTTGGTGGGACGAGCATTGCGCAGTCCCAAACTTCACCCTCCTCCAATCGATAAGTCAACATCAACTCACTGCGTCGCCTGAGTTTCCTTTATCTCCCCTCGGAGTGCTCCAGTTTGTACGTTGCTAAACGGGCGCTTACGCCTTTGTATATTACATTACCATTCCGCCATCGATATGTATCGTTTGTCCGGTAATATAGCTCGCATCATCGGAAGCTAAAAAGCGCACGACTTTCGCGACATCTTCAGGTTCACCAAAACGGTCTAATGGGATCACGGATAGCATGGCTTCCTTTTGTTCCTCATTTAGTGCCTCGGTCATATCGGTTGAAATAAAGCCTGGTGCTACTGCATTCACTAAAATATTTCTGGAAGCAAGTTCTTTTGCAGTTGTTTTCGTAAGTCCGATTACTCCTGCTTTTGCTGCTACGTAATTAGCTTGTCCTGGGTTCCCGCTCACTCCGACAATAGAAGCTACATTGACAATCCGACCGGCGCGCTGTTTCATCATTTGCCGGGTTACTGCTTTCGTACAAAGGAAAACGCCTTTTAAATTCGTGTTAATAACATCGTCAAATTCTTCTTCCTTCATACGCATCAATAAATTATCTCTCGTAACACCTGCATTATTCACAAGAATATCCAAGCTGCCGAACGCACCGATTACTTCTTTCACCATTGCTTTTACACTGTCTTCATGTGAAACGTTTGCTTGGATGGGAAAGGCTTGGACACCATAACTTTTAAGTTCCTCAGCAACTTCTTTTGCTTTTGCTTCACTTCCAGCATAGTTAACCGCAACATTCGCACCCTGTTTGGCAAATTCAATTGCGATTGTTCTGCCGATTCCCCTGGAAGCACCGGTTACTAATACACTTTTCCCCTTTAACATTTATGCATCCTCCTTATACCATTCCAAAAAGTCTTGTAGAGATTTCGCATCTTGTACCGCAAAAGTTTTCGTTTTTCGATCGATTTTCCGCAGCAGTCCAGAAAGTACTTTTCCATTTCCGATTTCAACAAATGCGTCGATTTCTTCCTCCATCATTGCCCGGATGGATGCTTCAAAACGGACAGGAGAATAGAGCTGCTTGATGAGCAAATCTTTAATTTCATCTTTTGCTGTAACCGGGGCAGCCGACACATTAGCATAGACTGGAATGCTTGCATTGTTAATCTCTATTCCGTCTAAGTAACTCGCAAATTCTTCGTTCGCCGTTTTCATTAATCTTGAATGGAACGGCCCGCTCACATTAAGCGGGAGTACTCGTTTCGCTCCTTTTTGTTTTAACAGCTCTGCAGCTAGTTTCACGCCTTTCACAGAACCAGAAATAACAATTTGTCCAGGACAATTCAAATTGGCAAGATCAACTACTTCCTCTTTAATACCCTGTAAAACTTCCGTGATCTCTGCTTCATCCAAGCCAAGAACAGCGGCCATAGTCCCTTGCCCTTTCGGAAATGCTTGCTCCATCAAACGGCCGCGTGTCGCAACGAGTGGAACAGCATCTTCAAAGGAAATAGAGCCAGAAGCTACCAATGCGCTGTATTCACCGAGGCTATGTCCGACCGTCATAATAGACTGAACCCCTTCTTTAAGCAAAACTTGCTCGATTGCAACACTTGTAAGCAAAAGTGCCGGTTGGGCATTTTCCGTTTCTGTGAGTGTATCTTGTGGTCCATTAAACATAATTTCTATTATATCTTTATTTAATAACTCATTCGCTTGATGAAAAAAATCTTTCACTTCCTGATAGGTATCATAAAAGTCTTTTCCCATTCCAACAGCTTGGGAACCTTGCCCAGGAAACATAAATGCTACTCGTTTCACGTCACTCACTCCTCTATATCCATTGATTTTATCGTTTCACCTATCATATCTGTTACATCATTATCAACCATATGCTTTGCTTGCCGGATTGCATTGACAATTGCTCGGCTTTTCGATGAACCATGTGCCTTAATGACTGGTGCTGCTAAACCAAAAAGTCCGGCGCCACCATATTCGGAGTAATCTAAACGATTTTTGAGAGCTCCTAAGTCATTTTTTACAATTCCCGCAGCAAGTTTCGTTTTCAAAGAGGATGTGAACGTTTCTTTTAGTAAGGCGAAAACAGTTTGTGCTGTCCCCTCAATTGTTTTTAACGCAACATTCCCGCTAAAACCATCCGTTACAACAACATCAGCCGCATGGTCGAATAAGTCACGAGCTTCGACATTTCCGATAAAATTAATTGGCGCTTGCTCCATTAATTCGAAGGCTTTCTTCGTTAGTCCATTGCCTTTGGCGTCTTCAGTCCCTACATTTAAGAGAGCTACAGTCGGATCCTTAATTCCTCTCACCTTTTCCGAGTAGATCGACCCCATAATACCATATTGAAGCAGATGACTTGCTTTAGCTTCTACATTCGCGCCGACATCAAGAAATAGAAAGCCTTGTCCATTGATGGTCGGCAGTGTCGGGCTTAATGCTGGACGAGAAATCCCTGGGATCCGTCCAACGATAAAGAGACCGGCACTCATTAAGGCACCAGTATTTCCAGCAGAAATACAAGCATCCGCTCTTCCTTCTTTAACTTCTTTAGCCATCAGTACGAGAGAGGCATCTTTTTTACGGCGTACAGCCCGTACTGGTTCATCCTCACTCGTAATAACTTCTTCTGTATGTATGATTGAAATATTTTTTGAGTTTGTTAAATAGGGTTTTATATTCGCTTCATCACCAATTAATGTAATCGATAAATCATCAAACTCACGAATCGCGTCCACTGCACCCTCAACGATTTCTTTTGGTGCATGGTCACCGCCCATTGCATCTATTGCTAATTTCATATTATTTGCCACCTGTTTCTTCATTGGATTGGAACATTTGGAAGTTACCTGTAAATACAACTTCCTGTTCTACATAACTTGTAACGTGAACAACAGTCAATCCTTTATCATTTTTGCCTTCCACCGTTGCCTTCGCAATCACCCGCTCACCTTCTTTTACTTGACGGGTAAACGTAATTTCCGATTTGGCAGTAAGTGCTAATTGCTCATTGATGACAGCTACTGCGAGTGAATTGGCTTGAGCAAATAAATGATGTCCTCTAGCAATCTTGTTTCGTGAAAAAACAAGATCCTTTGAGATATCCAATATGGAGATTGCCCGTTCATCCAGTTCCAGATCAATAATTTCGCCAATCACTTCTTCAATTTGCAAAGCACGGACCGTTTCATTCCATTGATCTTTCGCAACCGATTTAATCCGTTCACGCATTTCAGGAATGCCGAGTTCCATCCGGTCCAGACGGATTGTTTGAATGCTCACGTTAAATTCGTTAGCCAATTGTTCATCTGTTATAAAGGGAATTTCCTCGATTTTCTCTTTTAAAAGTTGCTGTCTTTCAGCTTTAGTTTTTTTCATTCTGCACCGTCCACTGTTTACCATACTTTATGACTTGGTACTAATAGTAATATATAATACGATATATAATTATGCAAGCCATTAACATGAAAAAATCAATCCAATTTCGTATGGAGATCTGGATCGGTTTCGAGTAACTCGCGCAGTTTTGCGTATTCACTATCATTCGTTAGCAATTCCTGGTTGACGATAAAGGTTGCATCATTTCTTGCTGTTTCAAGGGCACGATAATCATGTACCATGTCTGCCACCTTAAATTCCGGGATTCCACTTTGTTTTCTCCCGAAGAAATCTCCTGGCCCCCGCAGTTGCAAATCTCTTTCTGCTAATTCAAATCCATTATTTGTCTCGGTCATAATGCTCATTCTTTCTTTCCCTACTTCATTCTTCGGTTCAGCAATCAAGATACAATAACTTTGCTTGTCGCCTCTACCGACCCTTCCTCGCAATTGGTGAAGTTGTGCGAGCCCGAAGCGTTCGGCATCATAAATAACCATAATCGTCGCATTCGGTACGTTTACGCCAACTTCAACGACGGTTGTTGAGACAAGCACTTGTATCTTGTTTTCGGCGTAATCTTTCATAACTGCATCTTTTTCATCGGCTGGAAGACGACCATGCATTAAGCCAACCTTTATTTCCGGTGGGAAAAACTCAATCAACTGATGGTAAAGGTCGACGGCATTTTGGATATCCAATTTATCGGATTCTTCAATAAGTGGGCTGATCAGATATGCTTGTTCACCGCTTTGCACATGTTTGATTATAAAATTCAAGATCCGCTCAAACATATTCTCCTTCACCCAAAGCGTTTCCACTTCCTTTCTTCCAGCTGGCATCTCATTGATTTGGGACACATCCATATCACCAAAGGCAGTGATTGCTAGCGTACGGGGAATTGGTGTTGCTGTCATGAATAACACATCTGGATGAAGACCTTTATCCCTTAATGTCCGGCGTTGTTCCACTCCAAAGCGATGCTGTTCATCAACAATAACGAGACCGAGATCATGGAACAGGACATCATCTTGAATGAGCGCATGGGTACCGATGATTAGATCTATTTCCCCCGCTTCAAGTCCCGCCACTATCTCTCTACGCTCCTTCGCTTTAACCGACCCTGTAAGGAGACGGACATTCGCAAGCTCCCCGAACAATTCCTGCAATGATTGATAGTGCTGTTCTGCAAGTATTTCCGTTGGTACCATTAATGCTCCTTGCTTTCCAGCTGTCAAAGAAGCATAAAGACAGATCGCTGCGACTGCTGTTTTTCCCGAACCTACATCTCCTTGCAATAAGCGATTCATCCGGTATGAAGAACGCATGTCTAAAAGAATTTCTTCAAGTGATGCATTTTGCGCATTTGTTAATTTGAAAGGAAATCGTTCGATAAAGCTGTCCACTTTCTCCACATCATATTCCTGTGCATTTCCTTCCGTTGCTTCCCGGTGTTGCTTTCTTAAAAGCTGCATCTTCAACTGGAAAAGCAAAAATTCCTCATAAATATACCTTCTGCGTGAATGCTTCAATTGAACACGATTTTGCGGGAAATGGAGCATTTCTACTGCATCTTTCCGGGCTGGCAACTTATAATCTGTTAGGTAGGATACAGGAAGGATTTCTGTTATTTGATCACCATAATCTTTCAGCGCTTGAGAAATTACCTTTTTCAACCGGTAATTCGTTACATCCCCTTTCACCGAATACATCGGCTGGATTTCTGTGGAATCTTCCTGGGCACCTTTCCGGTAATTACTAACGGTAATCTGTAATCGGTGCGCATCCCATTTACCAGTAAGGGTGACAATGTCTCCTGCATTTAATTGTTTTTTCGCGAACGCTCGATTAAACATGACTGCCTTAATGGCAACATTCTCTACATCTACCGTCAATACTAAACGTGACTTTTTTCTTCCATAAAAATTCAGGGAAGGCTCATATAAAATCCTTCCCACAATGGTTACTTTATCTTCATGGATTAGCTCGCTTAGTGGTAAAATTTCTAATACATCATATTTATACGGTAAATAATGCAATAAATCTTCAACCGTATAAACATTCATCAGATTTAAATCTTCCGCGAATTTTTCTCCGATTCCTTTTACATTTTTTACTGATTCGTTAAGCACGTCTATCACTCTTTCTAAACCGAAACACCAAATATTTTTTCTTTTAAAAGTCTTCCCGTCGGCGTGTCCGCAAGTCCTCCTTCACCAGTCTCACGTAAGCTTGGCGGCATTTGCCTGCCAATTCTATACATCGCGCCAATCACTTCATCCGCCGGAATCCGGCTCGTTACCCCTGCTAAAGCAAGATCTGCTGAGACAATCGCCTGGGACGAACCTAGTGCATTACGTTTCACGCATGGTACTTCTACTAATCCAGCAACTGGGTCACAAACTAAGCCGAGCATGTTTTTTAATGTAATTGCAAAGGCATCAGCAGATTGCTGCGCTGTACCCCCTGCCATTTCGACAGTTGCCGCTGCGGCCATTGCACCTGCTGAACCGACTTCTGCTTGACATCCACCAGCAGCGCCTGATATAAACGCATTGTTCGCTACGACAAAACCGAATGCTCCTGCAGTGAATAAGAAACGAATCATTTGCTCACGCGTCGGATTCAGCTGATTCTTTACTGCGAAAAGCGTACCCGGTACACAACCAGCACTTCCAGCTGTTGGCGTAGCACAAATAATTCCCATTGCAGCATTTACTTCATTCGTCCCCATCGCTTTACTAACTGCATCAAGTAAAATTGGTCCGGATAATGGTCTTTTCTCCTGCATATACTTCTGCACAAGTACCGCATCTCCGCCCGTCAGTCCGGTTACAGACTGCACACCTTGTAATGCTCGCTCAATAGCATTTTCCATTACTTGCAAATTCTTTTCCATCTCGGTAAATATATCTTCGCGGCTCCGTTCTTTCACATCCATTTCCTGAAGAATCATCACTTCCGAAATTGGCATTTCCTTCGTCTCTGCCATTTCCACCAATTCAGCAATTGTCCGAAACATATGCATGCTCCTTTCGATTCTAACTTTCTATTTTCGAAATCTGGATAATATGTTCTCTGGATTGTAATTCTTCCAATATATCGTCACTGACATTTTGATCGACTTCGATAACCATCAACGCTTCTTTGCCAACATCTTTTCTATTCACTTCCATATGACCGATATTGATTTCATGTTTCGCTAATATTTCGGTAACGGATGCAATCGTTCCAAAGCGGTCGTTATGCATAATCAAAATCGCCGGATGATTTCCGGAAAGCCTTAACTGAAAACCGTTCAATTCAGTAATTTCTACTTTTCCACCGCCGATTGAAATTCCGGTCAGTTCTAACTTGTCATTACCATCACCGATGAGAATCCTCGCAGTATTCGGGTGATCTACCCGTGAGTTGTCTTCAATGAATTCAATTTCCAAACCATTTTCTTTGGCAATATCCAGCGCTTTGCTCATCCGTAGGTCATCTGTTGCAAATCCGAGTAATCCTCCTGCAAGTGCAAAATCTGTTCCATGGCCTTTGTACGTCTTTGCGAAAGATTCATAGAGATAGATTTTCGCCCATCTCGGCTGTTTTCCAAATAAATTCCGTGCAGCAAGTCCAATCCGCGCTGCTCCTGCCGTGTGTGAGCTTGATGGCCCAATCATGACCGGTCCAATAATATCGAATACGGAATTATATTTCATTTTAACACCGCCTTTTATCGACTACTCATTTCCTCTACAATTATAGCAAAAAAGATTAACAGGTGCATAACTCTCGTTAAAAAACCGCCTCATACCAAGTTGATTTGGTATGAGGCGGTTGGTGATTTTGTTTACTCGACAGCGAAGATATAGGAATAGATTGGCTGTTCGCCGTTATGAACCTCAATTTCTACGTCTGCGAAATATTCTTCAACATAAGTTTCGATCTCAGCGACTTCCTCTTCTGTAACATCTTCACCATAAAGGATGGTCAAGATTTCATCGTCCTCTGTAATAAGTTCGTTTAATAATGATTTTACAGTTTCCTGTTTATTTTCATTAGATGTGATAATTCTCCCATCTTCAATCCCCATAAAGTGATTTTTTTCAATCGTTATTCCGTCAATTTGCGTGTCACGGACAGCATACGTGATTTGGCCAGTTTTCACTTCTTTACTAGCCGCCTCCATCGCTTCCTTGTTCGCTGATAATTCAGCATCCGGATCAAAGACGAGCATGGCACTGATTCCTTGAGGGATTGTCCTTGTTGAAACGACAGCGACATTTTTGTCAGCGATATCCGCTGCCTGTTCAGCTGCCATTTGGATATTTTTATTGTTTGGCAGAACAAGTACATTTTTTGCATGAGCTTTCGTGATCGCTTCTGCAATGTCTTTCGTGCTCGGGTTCATTGTTTGTCCACCTTCAATTACAACCGTAACTCCAAGACTTTCAAATAATGCCTTGAGTCCAGCCCCCATTGTAACGGTGACAATACCGTATTCGGCTTTTTCTTTTGGCTTATCCGTTTTTACTCTATTTCCAATAATCGCACTGTGTTGCTCACGCATATTCTCTATCTTCATGTTGATTAAGCTACCGTAGCGCTGACCGAGTGTTAAACAGTCTCCGGGTTGTTCGGAGTGGACATGCACTTTTACAATTTCATCGTCTGAAACAACAAGTAAGGAATCCCCCATTGTACTTAACGTCTCGCGGAATTCTTCCTCATTATATGGATGGTTTTTTAATTTATCGTCTTCAAATTTAACCATAAACTCTGTACAATATCCATAAACAATTTCAGATGTGTCCATGAAATCTTGCGTTATTTTATGATGTTCCGCATTCACAAGGTCTTCCATTCCTACATCAATCGTCGTTTCTTTTGGAAGTTCTTCCCCTTTAAGTGCGGCTAAGAATCCTTCATAAATTGTTACTAAACCTTGTCCACCCGAATCGACAACGCCGACTTCCTTTAAAACGGGAAGTAAATCGGGTGTACGTTTTAATGATGCTTTTGCTTCCACCAGGATTTTCTCCATTAGAGCAATGATATCTGTTTCCGTTTTCGCAATTTCCACTGCCTGAATGGCTGCGTCCTTTGCAACAGTAAGAATTGTCCCTTCAACAGGCTTCATCACTGCTTTGTACGCTGTCGTCACTCCGGCTTCAAATGCTTGCGCAAAGTCTTCCGCTTCTAATGTTTCTTTATTGTCCATCCCTCTACCAAATCCGCGGAAAATTTGCGACAGGATAACACCCGAGTTTCCTCGTGCGCCCATTAATAAACCTTTTGCAAATGCATTCGCAACAACGGAAACATTGTCTGAATCCGTTTGCTTCACTTCATTTACACCTGAGGTCATAGATAAATTCATATTTGTTCCTGTATCCCCGTCTGGTACCGGAAACACGTTTAATGCATCAATTTTTTGTGCATTGTTTGATAGGTGATGTGCCCCGGAGAGGATCATCTGTGCTAACAGACTACCATCCAACTTATGTATAGTCACCATACTTCCTCCTTAAATAAACCATGCCTAACTCCTGTTAACTGCTCATTTAGGTTAAAACTGTTCTATACTTTGTACGAAAACAGCTTAGAGGAGTTTAACAGGCAGTAAGCAATTCCATGTAGTTTTCATTAATCGTTAGCCACTCGGACTCCTTGAATATATATATTTACTGAGTCAATGGATAGGCCTAAAGTTTGTTCCAGTGTATATTTCACTTGAGACTGCACATTGCTCGCAACCTCAGAAATTTTCGTGCCATAACTTACGATGATATATAAATCGATATGCAATTCTTCGTCTTCCTGACGAACTACGATTCCACGGGAATAATTCTCTTTCCTTAAAATTTCAGCGATCCCATCACGTATTTGACTTTTGGATGCCATTCCTACAATCCCGTAACATTCAACTGCTGTACCTCCCGCAATCGTTGCGATGACATCATTTGTGATTGTTACTTGACCATCGTTTGTGTGAAGTTCAATGGACATGAGGATCCTCCTTCATGATTTCTATTTCGTAAAAATAAAATAATAAATAAAGCCCTATCTTAATATTGATTTTATAAAGCATAAGGCTATTCTACTACAATCTATCCTTTTTTAAAAGTGAATGTGCGATTTACGAGCCGTTATTTTCTCTTCTTACAATGGCGGATTTTTTTCTATCTGTCAAGCGATTTTTCTTTGCAGCAAAAAATATTTCGTTGCATTATTGGTTAACTTGTGGTAAATTGTATAAGTATGAAATTCGACATTTGATATAGTAAGGAGGGAATGTCATGGCTAGAAAATGTGTTGTAACTGGACGTAAAACGAGCAGCGGAAATCTACGTTCTCATGCTATGAACTCCAACAGACGTAAATGGAAAGCAAATGTACAAAAAGTACGTATCATGGTAGATGGTAAACCTAAACGTGTATATGTATCTGCACGTGCTTTGAAATCAGGTAAAGTAGAGCGCGTATAGTCGCTCGAATTCCATGATGAATGGTATACATGTACAACCAAAAAAGTACTCTAATCCAAGAGTGCTTTTTTATTTTGTCCAAATTCTAAAATGGTAAACCAAGCTTTCTACCCAGCTCCGCAGACCTCAAGGAGAAGAAGGGTATGCTTGATCAAAGTAAGCAAAAAACACAGCTTCTGTCACGTGATGGACAAAAGCCGTGTTTTTTATTTATCTTTTTTAAATACACCCATGACCACTTTCACAAATCCACCAATAAACCTTGGGAGCTTAATCGTATAAAATTTAATTGGTTCCCCCTCCTTCGTACAAGCCAAGCTTCACGCCTCTTAAGAATCCCTACTCTTTATTAATAATAATATGCCTCGTCTGTACGAAAAATTCCCACTTTCGCGAGATAGTTCATTGGAGATGCAAAGGGTTGATCCCCAGGTGATTGTTTCGTTTTCCAGCGGATAATAAAAGCCTTTAAGTGTGATGCCTTCTACAATCTCGCTAAATGGAACAAAAGAAATGTACGGATAATCAGGATCTCTATTTATCGTATGTGTCCCAGGCTTTGTTAAGACCAATTGATTTTGTCTATCAATAATTTTTCCGTTTATCCCTTTTTCAAGAATTCGATATAATAGTTGAATGTTTATTAGTTCATGATCTTTTCTGCCAGCTGTCACTCCGAATAAAAGAATTGTTTCCGGGTGAAGCTCGAAAGCTTTGTTCAACGCTAGCTCCAGGTCTGTCTCATCTTTTTCACTTGGAAGTTTGTTAAAGTTATTTACTTTACACTGGATGCGTCTCATTTCTTCTGGTGCAACCGAATCAAAGTCCCCTACCGCTTCAAAGAGCTTTAAACCGGAATCGATAATATGAAGAGCGCCCCGGTCTGCTCCAATCCACAAATCTACCGTATCCTTGTACGTAGTAAGATTGGGTAAAGCTTTTTCCGGCCCACTTCCTACAATTCCGATTGTAAGATGGTTCATGGATTACTCATTCCTTGTTGCGTCAACAATTGCCTCAATTGCTTGTTTTCTATCAGGCTGACTGAAAATGGCACTGCCAGCAACGAGGACATCTGCTCCAGCATCTGTACAAATCTTTGCGGTATCCGTATTGACGCCGCCATCCACTTCAATCTCAAAGGAAAGACCTATTTCTTTCCGCCAATTATCAAGCTGTCGAATCTTCTGCACGCTTTCCTCAATAAACTTCTGACCGCCAAAACCTGGATTTACCGTCATCACAAGTACCATATCAATATCTTTCAAGATTGGTAACAGAAGCTCTGCAGGTGTCGCTGGGTTGATCACTACCCCGGGCTTTACTCCATTGTCTCGAATCAGTTGGATTGTCCGGTGTAAATGAACACAAGCTTCCTGATGAACCGTAATAATATCCGCACCAGCTTTTGCAAATTCAGGAATATACTGATCCGGATTTTCAATCATCAAATGAACGTCAAGCGGGAGTTTTGTTACGGGGCGTATAGCTTCGACAATCAACGGTCCAATTGTAATATTAGGAACGAAATGGCCGTCCATCACATCGACGTGAATATAGTCAGCCCCATATGTTTCTACCTCCTTTATTTCATTACCTAACGTTGCAAAATCAGCAGATAATATAGATGGTGCAATTTTTACCATATTAATACCTCGGCTTTCTTAATGTAATTTCTTCTAGGAATCGTACATAATTTTCGTAACGCAAAGCGGCTATTTCACCTGAAGAAACAGCTGCCTTTACCGCACATTTCGGTTCTTTTAGATGCATGCAGCCCCTGAATTTACAATCCCCCAACAGTTTGCGGAATTCAGGGAAACAATGAGACAGTTCATTTGCTTCCAATGTCTCAAATTCGAGGGAGCTAAATCCTGGTGTATCTGCAACAAGCCCATGGTACATTTCAAGCAATTCAACATGTCTTGTCGTATGCCTCCCTCTCCCAAGGCTCTCAGAGATCTCGCCTGTCTTTAAATCCAGAGAATCATCGAGCATATTAAGTATCGAAGATTTTCCAACACCAGACTGACCAGCTATAACCGTAATGTGATCCTTGAAATAAGCTTCCAGAACGTTAAACCCTTGTTCGTCCTTCATCGATAACAACTCCGTACGATAACCAATATCCTCATATAACTTACGATATACTTCCATTTTTTCCTTTTCTTCGGCAGAAGCTAAATCCATCTTTGTGATAAAAATAACCGGCTGGATGTTTCTCGACTCGATAAGTACTAAAAAGCGATCCAGTAAGGTCTGATTGAAATCAGGTGCTTTTGCGGAAGTAACAATAATAGCTTGTGTGATATTGGAAATTGGCGGCCGGACGAGTTCATTCGAACGAGGCATAATTTCCATGATATAGCCTTCATTCGGATTTTCATACTCGAATGTAACAAGGTCTCCGACAAGGGGGGTGATCTTTTGATTACGAAAGACCCCTCTGCCGCGGCACTGATAGATTGCTCCATCTTCTGTCTTCACATAATAGAAGCCACTTAACGCTTTAATAATTCTGCCTTTTGCCATTTAGTCACCCTCTTCGTAAGATACTACATCGTTCGTTACGATTTCATCGTCTCTCGTAATGATATATTCCGCCTCATCATTGTAAGCAATGAGCAGTGTGAAGGTTACTGGAGTATCTTCTGTAATGGTTAACTCTTCATAAACATCGGAAACATTGTTATTCACATCTCCAATATAGATTCGTACGGTCTGTTCTACCGGTTCTTCAGGTGTCTCTTCTTCAGGGTTCTCTTCCTCTGTTTCCTCATCTTCATTTATCCCTGTATAAGGAACAGTAAGAGTAATCCGATGAGAAGTCGGCGGTATTTCACGCGGTCCGGTGGATATATATACATCAACCGATGCTCCTTCCTCAAGTTCCGTGCCGGATTCAGGAGATTGCCGTATTACTTTGCCTTCCTCCACATTATCCGAATCCTCTTCACGTTTTTGAAATACAAGATTATTTCTATCTAAATAATCTTTTGCTTCTTCTTCTGTCATACCAGTTAAATTATTTAAACTGATTAACTCTGGACCAATACTGACTTCGAATATGACACGCGTTTCACTTGGGATAACCTCTGTATCTGGTGACGGTTGAAGCTGGTCTGTTATTTCTCCGGATGGTTGATCAGAATGTTTTTCTACGGTTAAAATATTCTCTGGATCAAATCCTTCACCCTCTAAAATCTGTATCACTTGATCAAGGTCTTGTCCAACATAATCCTCCATCGGGAATCGTTCTTTTCCTTCACTTACAGTTAATGTTACAGTTGATTCTTCTTTCACCGTACGTCCGGCAGTCGGATCCATAGAAACAACATGACCTTCTTCAACTTCATCAGAGAATGTAAGTTTTTGCTCGACAATCAGATTTAAATTCTCCAGCTGTTCTTTTGCATCCTCATATTCTTCTCCGACCACGTCAATAAGCTCAACATCTTTTGGTAACAGAATTCCTGGTACAAAAAATAACACAACGGCAGTAGCGGCAAGCAAGACGAAGAGAATACTCAAGATGAGCAACCACTTCTTCTTTCTGCTTTTTTTCTTCTTTTCTTTCGGTTTCTTGTCTTTCTTTTTCTTTCCTTCTCCATCTGCTTCTGGAGGGTAAGCTTTAGTTGTGCCATTTGGCTTACTTATAATTGTTTCCTCATTTTCAGACCCATGAAACTGATCATCGGTTATGATCGGTATCGCTCGTGTTTCTTCACCGACCTCTACAGGTGGTTCGTAAGGCGGTTCATTCAGCCGATCCGGATCTAACGCATGATTAATCGCATCTTCAAGCTCGTAGATGGATTGGTAACGGTGGAACGGGTCTTTTGCAGTTGCTTTCAGTACAATATTTTCCACACTTTGCGGAATATGTGGATTATATTGCCTAATAGATGGTGTTTTACTTTGTAAATGCTTCAATGCAATTGATACGGGTGATTGACCGGAAAAAGGTAATCGGCCGGTTAATAACTCGTAAAATAGAATACCGATTGAATAGATATCTGATTTCTTTGTTGCCATTCCGCCTCTGGCCTGTTCCGGTGACAAGTAATGAACCGAACCAAGAATGGAATTCGTTTGAGTCAGTGATGTGGCACTTAACGCAATCGCAATTCCAAAATCAGTAACCTTTGCTTGCCCGAAACTGTTCATGAGAATATTTTGCGGTTTAATATCACGGTGGACGATATCATTATCATGAGCGTGAGCAATGGCAGAGCTAATTTGCTTCACAATATCTACCGCTTCATTGACCTCAATTGGACCTTGCTGTTGTATGTATTCTTTCAATGTTAGACCATCAACATATTCCATGACCATGTAAAGAATGTCTTCTTCTTCCCCAACATCAAAGATATTTACAATATTTGGATGAGTTAGGCTTGTTGCAGCTTGGGCTTCCCTGTCAAAGCGGGTTATAAATTCCGTATCATTAATATATTCACTACGGAGTGCTTTAATTGCCACATCACGCTCTAAAATCGTATCACGCGCGAGGTACACTTCAGCCATACCGCCGCTACCAATCTTTTTAATGATTTTGTAGCGTTCATTTAATAGGTGGCCTTGTCTCATTCCATTTCACCCGCTCTCACTGTCTGTTCATGATGTATAAGTGCGATTGAGATATTGTCCTCTCCACCACGCTCGTTTGCAAGACCAATTAATTCTTCACCAGTTTCCTTAAGAACAGCTGGTTTAGACAGGTAATTTTCCAGTTCTGCATCTGTTAATTTATTGGTCAATCCATCGGAGCATAGTAACAGTTTATCTTCCACTTCCCAAACAATTGTTTGAATCTCACATTCTGTCATTACTTCCGTTCCAAGTGCACGTACTAAAACGTTTTTTCTTGGATGGTAGGCTGCATCATCAGGTGAAATTTGTCCGGCGCGAAGCAATTCATTTACTAAAGAATGATCCTCTGTAAGTTGTTTCAGCGCACCATTATTGTATAAATAACCGCGACTGTCGCCGATATGAGCAACTGTAATGAATTCATCTGTGCAGGCAGCAAGAACAACAGTAGTACCCATGCCTTCCAGCTCTTCCTGTTCTTTTGCTTTTTTAAAAATGATAGTATTTGCCTCTTGAATTGCTTCGTTTATCCATTTTTCGAGCTCGGTTGCTTGTTCGAAGCCTCTTTCCTTTTCCCATTTCTGTTGAAGCAGATTTGTTGCAAGTTCGCTCGCTACCTCCCCTCCAGAATGTCCTCCCATTCCATCAGCGACAATTGCGAGCACTTGTTTTGCTTGGTTATAAAAAATGCCACCTGAATCTTCATTCTGATTCCTGACCTTGCCGACATCAGTTAGAAAGTATGCTTCCATGTTGACCCCCCCTTAATCTAAGCTTCTTTGATAAAGTGAAACTTCACTCAGTTAGGGGCTTTTTTCCCCACGGAGTGTTAGTTGAACAGAATCGGGCGTTACCTCCCACCTAAACTTTCTCGAAGACCCTAAAGTTTAGGTGGGAGTTTTACGGACGATTACACCGGGATAAATTTTAAAATTGTTTCAAGTTCCTTTCCTTAAACGGGTTAGAAAGAAACCGTCAGTACCGAAACTTTGCGGGAAAAGTTGAAGACCATATTCGGTGACACCGATAGAAGACTGTAATTCTTCCGGTAGCTCCTTAAAGAAATCAGCATCGACGGTAAAGTCAGGATTTTCTTTAAGAAAACTTTTGATCACCTGTTCATTTTCCGTTTTTTCTATCGTACATGTACTATAAACGAATAAACCGTCATTCTTTAGTAAATCAGCAACATGATTGAGGATATCAAGTTGAATTGTGTGCAGCCTTTCAATATCCCGTTCCGACTTTTCATATTTAATTTCCGGTTTGCTGTTGATTACGCCTAGCCCTGAACAAGGGGCATCGACAAGAATCCGGTCAAAACTTGCTTCGGCATATTTCTCCTTTAATTTACGGGCGTCGTGGGCTGTTGCTTGAATGATAGATAGATCCAACGTTTTCTGTTTGTCTTCAATGAGCTTCACTTTCTTCTGATGCAGGTCATGAGCATAAACGACTCCTTCATCAAGCATTTTCTCAGCAATATGTGTTGCTTTTCCGCCCGGAGCACTGCATGAATCAAGGACATCCATTCCAGGTTCAGGTTTTAACACCTCAGCAACTAACATGGAACTTTCATCTTGAATCGTCAGCTTCCCTTGTTCAAATAATTTACTCGAGAGTACATTCCCTTTTTGAATTAAAATTCCTTGATTCGAAAACAGGGATGGTTTTACAGTAAACCCTTCTTGTCTCAGTTCTTCCATTGCTTCTTCGCGGGATATTTTTAATGGTTGAATACGTACAGACATTGGCTTCTGTTTTAAATTTGCTTGGCAGATCGCTTCTGTTGTTTGAAAACCGTATTGTTGAATCCAGCGGTTCACGAGCCATTCTGGGTGACTCGTCTCAATGGAAAGTCTTTTTACTGGATCTTTTATCTCACTTATTTCACGTACACCATTTCGCTGGATATTTCGCAAGACCCCATTAATAAAACCTTGAATGCCGCGATGCCCTTTTTTCTTCGCAATTTCAACTGCTTCATGAATGACGGCGTGGTCCGGAATCTTGTCCAAATAAACCATTTGATAAACAGACATCCGTAATAGCATTCTTACCCAGTCATCTATTTTTTTATTCGGGTCAACATACTTGAAAAGGTAATAATCGAGCGTCATTTTCCTTTCTAATGTTCCGTAGATAATCTGTGTCAAAAGAGCTTCATCTTTCGGGTTCAATTCTTTTTTCTTTATTTCTTGATTAATTAATAAATGACTGAAACCATGATCCTTTTCAATCCGTACTAATAATTCCAGTATTAAGTTTCTTAGTTTGGCTGTCTTCATCTCATTCTCCTAAACGTACACCGACTTGAATCCGGTCAACTGACCCTTGAAGGAAATCTTTCACATGCATTCTCGTTTTTCCTGCTGGCTGAATTTCTGTAACGCGAATTCCTTTTTTATCTCCGCAAACGACAACGAAATCAGCTTGATCGTTTTTGGCTACAATTACTCCTGGCTCACCATCATACGTTTTGTCATCGGTTTCTCCCCACCATATCTTCATCGTTTTCCCAAGATAAGTCGTATAAGCAACTGGCCATGGATGTAAGCCACGGATTTGATTGTAAATTTCTGCACTACTCTTATTCCAATCAATCCATTCATCTTCCCGTTTAATATTTGCAGCGAATGTCGCTTGCCCTTCTTCTTGAGTGATTGGTGTCAGCTGTTTGTTAAACAGTTCTGGTAAAGTTTCGATTAATAATCTCGCTCCAGCTTCTGATAATTTATCATGCAGGATGCCGACATGGTCGTCTGCAGCAATTGGTACTGTAACTTGTGTCAGTATATCTCCTGCATCAAGTTTCTCAACCATGTACATAATCGTAATCCCAGTTTCTTTTTTGCCCTGAACAATAGCATGATGAATCGGTGCACCGCCACGCAGATCTGGAAGTAAAGAAGCATGAACGTTAATACAGCCAAATGGCGGGGCTTCGAGCAGTTCATTCGGCAGTAATTGGCCGTAAGCGGCTGTTACTATTATATCCGGGTTTACATCAATAATTTTTTGGTAATCATTTCTCAACCGTTCAGGCTGGAACACCGGCAGTCCTAACTCTTCTGCAGCTTGTTTAACTGGAGATGGGGTAATAACCCGTTTTCTCCCCTTAGGTCTATCTGGCTGAGTTACGACTAAAACAATCTCGTACGCCTCCCTGGCTAGCGCTTGGAGAATTGGTACCGAAAAATCCGGTGTACCCATAAATACGATTTTTTTCATCGGTTATACCTACTTTCTATTCTTGACGATGATTGGATTAAATTACATCATCTGATAAGGTTGCATATCTACAATAATTTGTAAGTCATGTTTTTGAATCTGTTCCTTAAACTTGTTCGTAATTTCTTGAATAAAGGTGCGTAACTCTGGTTCGTGCTTGTATTTTACCATGCATTGGTAACGATATCTATCCTTAATACGCGGGATTGGCGAAGGTGTAGGACCAAGGATGATTGTTTCCGGGCCTACTTTCATCACCAACTCTTGGACAAACTGCTGTGTAGCCTGTACAACTTGTACATGGTTCTCGTGGGTAATGGTGATTAGCACCAAATAATAGTAAGGCGGGTAACGGAATGCTCTTCGTATCGTCATTTCTTTTTTATAAAAATCTTCAAAGTTATACTCACTTGCAAGTTCAATACTGTAATGGTCCGGTGTGTAAGTCTGGACGATTACTTCTCCAGGCAGCTCATGTCTTCCTGCACGTCCGCTCACCTGGGTAAGCAGCTGAAACGTCTTTTCAGATGAACGAAAATCAGGCAAGTGCAGCATAGAGTCGGCTGTGAGTACGCCAACCAATGTGACATTTTCAAAATCAAGTCCTTTTGCGATCATTTGCGTGCCTAAAAGTATATCTGCTTTATGTTCACTGAACTCGCGAAGCAGCTTTTCATGGGCGCCTTTTCTTCTTGTCGTATCTACATCCATCCGGATCACCCGGGCTTCAGGGATTAATTGGGTCAGTGATTCTTCCACTCGCTGTGTTCCAGTGCCGAAATAGCGGATTAAGTCACTGGAACACTCCGGGCAATTGTTTGGCACCGGTTCTTCATAGGAGCAGTAATGGCATTTCAGTAGATGACTATTCTTATGATAAGTTAAGGCGATATCACAGTGCGGACATTCTTTTACATGGCCACAATCGCGGCACATAATAAAGGTCGAGTATCCTCTTCTGTTTAAAAGCAAGACGATTTGTTCACCTTTTGCGATACAGTCTCTTATTTTTTCCATGAGCAAGCGGGAAAACATCGTCCGATTTCCTGCGTGGAGTTCACTCCGCATGTCGACGGTAAGCACTTCAGGAAGCGGCTTATCGTTCGTCCTTTTTGTGAGCGTTGCTAATTTATATACTCCTTTTGCAGCTCTAGCATAAGATTCAAGGGTTGGAGTAGCGCTCCCTAGAACAACTGGAAAGTTTTGATCCATCCCTCTTTTGATCGCAACGTCTCTTGCATGATAGCGGGGCTGATCTTCTTGCTTATAGCTAGTCTCATGTTCTTCATCAATAATGATAATCCCGAGGTTTTCAAATGGGGAAAAAATAGCGGAACGGGCTCCGACAACGACCTGCACTTCTTTACGTTGGATTTTCCGCCACTCATCAAACTTTTCACCTGCTGACAATGCACTATGCATGACAGCTACATTCCTGCCGAATCTTCCTTTGAATCGCTTTACCATCTGGGGGGTCAGGGAAATCTCAGGGACGAGTACAATCGCTTCTTTCCCTTTTTTGATCACTTCTTGAATCGCCTGCAAGTAGATTTCCGTTTTCCCGCTGCCGGTTACACCATGGACGAGAATCACTTCATGTTCATTATTTTCAATACTCGCTAGAATCGGTTCGATCGATTGCTGTTGTTCCGCTTTTAGCGGAAGCGGCACTGTCCGTTCGATTGCATCGTCATTATATGGATTCCGGTATGTTTCTTTTCGGTATGTATCGAGAAGTCCTTTCTCCACTAATGCTTTTACCGTATTTGTCGTCGTTCCAATCGTTTGCAGTAATGATTTTTGTTTTATCTCCTGCGGGTTCTCGATGAAAAATTCAATAATCGCACGTTGTTTCTTTGCTGATTTGGGTAAATCATGTAAATCTTCTTCCAATAAATGAATTTCTTTTTTTGGGAACACCATTGTTTCAAACTTCTTTGTGATTTTCGACTGGACGATATAATCAATTTGAACTTCTCCAGCCTCTATTGCTTTTTTCAAGATTTGATAGCTTAACGCAGAAGCTTCAAACTCTTCAAATGGAATGACACCCCGACCTTGGAATAAATCTTCCAGTTCTTCTGATAGTGTTTCTTCACTTAGGCGGCTAATTTCTTTCTTATATTTCGACTTCAGCACTTGAGGCAGCATGACTTGCAGCGCAACGATGGAAAGAGATAATGTATGGTGAGCCAGCCATTTACCCAGATCAAGCAATTCCTTTGTTAGAACGGGAACTACGTCTAACACTTCCTCAATTGGTTTTAGTTTCGTAAAGGATGAAGTATCGGTGATTTCTACAACAAAGCCCATAATCTTTCTCGGACCAAATGGAACAATAACACGCATACCTGGTGTCAGTACCTGCGTGTAGCGGTCTGGTATTTCATAATCAAAGGTTTGGTCGATGGCCGCAGAAGGCACATCGACGATTACTTTTGCTACATTCACTATAACTCATCCTTCATATCACGAATAATAAGCTTCCATAAATTTTCTGCGATTGCTTTTTTGGATGCTAACGGCAAACTTTCTTCTTCTAGTGCTCGATTTAAATAGGTAACGATGTTCGTATCTCCTGCAAAACCCGCTCCTTCAGAAGAAACATTGTTTATGACAATGGCATCAAGGTTTTTCTGTTCTAATTTACCTTTTCCGTATTCAAGCAGATTTTCTGTTTCTGCTGCAAAACCAACAAGAAACTGATGGTGTTTCTCTTCACCTAGAGACTGGAGTATGTCTTTCGTTCGCTCCATTTCAATAACGAGATCTTCTCCTGACTTTTTCATTTTTTCCTTAAATGTTTGTTTTGGGCGGTAATCTGATACGGCTGCTGCTTTTATCACGATATCACTTTCCGGGAAATATCGAAGAATCGCTTGATACATCTCTTCTGCAGAAACGACATCTATTCGCTTAATCATTGGATTTGCCATCTGATTATCTGTAGGTCCGGCTACTACAGTCACTTCCGCACCAAGTGCCGCTGCAGCTTCAGCTAAAGCAAAGCCCATTTTCCCTGACGAACGGTTGGATAAAAAACGAACGGGGTCAATAACTTCACGCGTTGGTCCAGCAGAAATTAAAACGCGTTTTCCTTTTAATGGCTCGTCCTTTTGTTGATGATTCTCGACTACTTCAATAATTGTTTCTGGTTCTTCGAGTCTGCCTTTGCCAACATAACCACATGCCAAATACCCGGCACCCGGTTCGATGAAATGGTATCCCCATTCATCCAATTGCCGCATATTTTCAATTACGGCAGGATTTGCATACATATGCACATTCATAGCAGGAGCAATATACACTTCCGCCCGTGTCGCAAGGAGTGTAGTAGACAGCATGTCATCTGCAAGCCCATTCGCCATTTTTCCAATAATATTCGCTGTTGCTGGAGCAATTATCGCAATCTCTGCCCAGTCAGCCAGATCAATATGAGCTATTTTTGCTGGATCCTTTTCATCAAATGTATCGATATATACAGGGTTTCTGGATAAGGCTTGGAAGGTGAGCGGCGAAACAAATTTCGTTGCATTTTCCGTCATCAAAACTTTTACATTTGCACCTTTTTGTGTCAGCTTACTCGTCAGCGCACAAGCCTTGTAAACAGCAATCCCACCTGAAATTCCCAACAAAATATTCTTTCCTCTAACCACAATCAAAAACCCCCTTCTCAACTCCCTTAAGTTTAACATATTTAACAACAAAAGCGGAAGCGTGCGCTTAGGGACGTACAAACTGGAATACTCCGTAATGAGATAAAGGAAACACGGTGAGGGACGAATCGATGTTGACTTATCGATTGGAGGAATATGAAGTTTGCTAGTCCCTGCACGCTGCAGCTAGACAACAACAAAAGCGGAAGCGTGCGCTTAGGACGTACAATTCAGAAAGAAAAAACCCCGCTATAAAGCGAGGTGTTTATTCTTCTTCTGCAATATACAATTTTCCATCCGCAATCTCTTCTAGTGCAACCCCAACAAAGGTGTGGGAAGTTGGCTCTTCAATCATTGATTTTTCATCTTCCGCCAGCTGTCTTGCTCGCCTTGCAGATAGTGTGACTAATTCATACTTTGAATAAATTTTTTCCTGTAACTGGTCAATGGATGGTTCTAGCATCATGTCAATCTACCTCCAGTATTTTTCTATATAGTTTTTCCACTCGTTCTCTTTTCAGATGCTCCGCTTTGATAATCGCTTTTACCCGGTCAACAGCCTGATCGACGTCATCATTTACAACAACATAATCATAAGCATGCATCATTTCAATTTCGTTACGGGCTTCTTTTAACCGGTTGATGACAAGTTCTTCCGTTTCTGTTCCACGGCTTACGATGCGATTTTTTAATTCATCAAGACTAGGAGGGAAGAGAAAAATAAAGACTCCTTGCGGGAAGTTATTTTTCACCTGTAAAGCTCCTTGAACTTCAATCTCGAGAAATACGTCTTTTCCTTTTGCTAATGTTTCTTCAACAAAAGCCCTTGGTGTCCCGTAATAGTTATTGACATATTTCGCGTACTCTAAAAGTTCGCTATTCGTAATCATTTGTTCGAATTTTTCCTTCGAACGATAAAAATAATCCACGCCTTCCACTTCGCCCGGTCGCATATTGCGCGTCGTCATGGAAATGGAGTATTGTAAATCCGTCTGTTCTTCAAAAAGTCTTTTTCGAACGGTTCCTTTACCAACACCAGATGGTCCTGAAAGGATAAATAAAATACCTGACTCATCCTTCAATTTCTCTTCCTCCTAATACAAACTTACTCTATAAAGAAATCATCTATTGTTTTAATGATTTATTACGCATTGACGGTCTGTAAATCCCACCTCTATACACGAGGAAAGCTCAAAATGTGAAGACAGGGGATAAACAGTCCGTAAATCCGATTCTGTTCAACTAACATTCAGTTAGGATGGTAAGGAAATCCCCGCTGAATGAAGTTTCACTTTAAGATTCCTCCGTCACTTCTTCATGGTTCATGACTCGTTGCCCGACCGTTTCCGGTTGGACTGCAGATAAAACGACATGATCGCTATCCGTAATAATAACTGCTCTCGTTCTTCTGCCGTATGTAGCATCAACTAACTTATTGTTATCTCTTGCAACCGAAATAATCCGTTTAATAGGAGCTGATTCCGGAGATACAATAGAAATAATTCGATTAGCTGAAACAACATTACCAAATCCAATATTTATTAACGTCAGATTCACTTACGTTCCCCCTTATCAGCTAAAACCGTCTAATAGTATGCATTCAAAAAGATATTTTTGAACAATACCTAATATATCTATTATACTTTAATCTAACAGATATTTATATTTATATCCAATCAAATCTTTAACTACTCGATATTTTGTATTTGTTCTTTTATTTTCTCTATTTCGGTTTTCAGGATGACATCAAGCTCATTGATTTCCGCTGCTGTTGCTTTTGATCCGATTGTATTTGCTTCCCGGTGCATTTCCTGACAGATGAAGTCCAGTTTTCTGCCGACACTTCCTTCTTCTTTTAACGTGCTTTTCATTTGATTGATATGACTATGCAGTCTCGTTAACTCCTCGGTAATATCGCCTTTTTCAGCTAATATGGCTACCTCTTGCATAATCCTTGCCTCATCAATTGTACTGTACGCAGCAAGGTGATCGGTAATTCTTTTATTGATTCTTTCGCGGTAGGTTTCAATTACTTTCGGACGAATGTGTTGCAGGCGGTTCATTGTCTCTTCTAATACCTGTAACCGTTCTTTTAAATCCTTCTCAAGGAAAGCCCCTTCCGCTCGTCTCATTTCCAAAAGCTTCTTGCATGATTGTTCCATCGCTTGTAACAGATTAATTGTTAATGTTTCGTCTTGTTTCTCTTCTTCCTCAACAATAAATATATCCTCTATATTCACCAACTGCTCGATATTCAGTTCACCTTTAATTGGATAATGTTGCTTGATTTCTTCCACGCGCTCAACATACTGTCCCAATAATTCCCAGTCCACATGTACATTTTTATGAATCGATCCTTCACCTTGTACTGATATATATACTTCAATTTTACCTCGTTTAAAATAGTTTTTAATTATTTTCTTGAATTTTTCTTCGAGATAGTAAAAGCTGCGCGGCATTTTTAATGTAATATCTAAGAAACGGTTATTAACAGAACGCATTTCCACCGTTACTCTGTGTTCCGTATGTTCAAGTACTTGTTTCCCATAACCTGTCATGCTCAAGAGCATTTTCATCACTACCTTTTCATGAACAGTATTCTTATGTACTCATCTTTCGCACCTAAAAACACAAAAATAAATCTTCTTTATCAAGCAGCCGAAACCTTTAAGGCATGTACTTAGAAACGATTTAATGAATTTCATAATAAGGATTTACCGCTCCTTCGCCACAACATGTAGTTGCGTAGAATCTTTCTTAACTACATGATGTGGCGAAGAAGCCGTTTTTGTTAATTATGAAATTCATTCGATTACTTAAATAAAAAAGTTCTCCAATCTAAACTGGTGCTCGCTTTCATTCAGCGTAAGTGTGCCTAACTCCGAAACTCCCTTCTGGAGGTCCGCAGTCCAGACACCTCTCGCACCAGCCTATCCTCCCGCAGGAATCTCGAGGTGTCTGGACTGCTACCAGGAAAGGCCGAATATAGACTACTGTTTAATATTCCAGGAGTTTAATCCTTATCGTGACGGAACAATTTCTATTCAGAGAATCATCTAACCAGTTCAGTTGCCCGGGGGACGGTGACTCCTGCGGGAACAGCACGAGCCTGGAGACCCCGCAGGACGAAAGCCCGAGGAGCTCTAGCAGTGCCCAAGGATGCGCATCCGTCCACCGGGCAACTGAACGACGATTAGAGAGCGAACCATGAGAACATGCAAAATACTTACGCTGAATGAATGGAATCGTGTTTATAACTATGATGCATTATCGGCTTTATTCATTATATCAAAGGCTAGCTAACTATTTCAGGCCGAGAAAGTTGAGTTATGTATACCTTACCACGATTTCCCTTTTCTGCGTAATAAAACATACCCGGATCCCCTTGCACAAGGCAGAAGGAATACCGGGCCTGTTTTATTTCTTTGTATAAGCGAATAGTACTGTCGGTAGTAGACTTAGCACAAGCACAATCAACCAATCTAATATTCCGAGTGCAGTAGTATGGAATATCGGTTGAAGTGGTGGCCAATATATGACAACAAGCAATAGCAGGACAGATGACAGGACAGCAAATAGTAAATATTTATTTTCAAAAGGGTTCCGAGCAAAAATGGACTTCTCACTTCGACATTCAAATACATGAATGAGCTGGGCCATAACAAGTGTTGTAAATGTCATCGTCCGAGCATAAGTGAGGTTCTCAGAATCATTATAATAAGCGAACAAGAAAGCAATTAAAGAAACGAGCCCGATCATAATTCCTCTACTGACAATTTTATAACCGAGTCCTCTTGCGAAAATCCCTTCCCGCGGATCTCGCGGTTTTCGTTTCATCACATTTTCTTCTGACGTATCCATTCCAAGTGCCATTGCAGGCAATCCATCCGTTACGAGATTAACCCAAAGGATTTGCACTGGAACAAGGGGTAATGGCATTTTCAGCATCACAGCAAATAACATAACAAGGATTTCCCCAACATTGGAAGCTAGTAAATAACGAATGAATTTCCGGATATTTTCATATATATTCCTTCCTTCATCAATCGCTGCTTTAATTGTTGCAAAGTTATCATCCATTAGAACGAGGGAGGAAGCTTCTTTTGTTACATCCGTCCCGCTTATCCCCATGCTAATGCCGATATCCGCAGCCTTGATGGAAGGGGCATCATTCACGCCGTCTCCTGTCATTGCGACAACATGGCCTCGGCTCTGGAAAGCTTTTACAATCCTTAACTTATGTTCTGGAGTGACTCTAGCAAATACATAAATATCTTCAATTTGTTTTTCCAATTCATGCTGGTTCATTTGATTTAACTCACTCCCTGAAACGACCCGGCCTGATGCAGGGAGTAATTCCAGTTCCTTCGCTATCGCCGTGGCAGTATTTGCATGATCCCCCGTAATCATCACCGTTTTAATCCCAGCTTGTCTACATGCAAGGATTGCTGGTTTTACTTCTTTGCGTGGAGGATCAATCATACCGTATAATCCGATAAACGTAATCTCCGTTTCCAGAAACGCAGCGTCATCAAGCAGTTCATCTTTCCGTAATGGCCGCATACCGATTCCGATAATTCGTAAAGCATCATTTGCCATAAGGTTGATTGCTTGATTAAATTTATCTTTCCCTGCAAAATCAAGAACTTTCCTGCCGTCTTTCGTCAAATGGAACGATGACCTTGGCAATAATACATCAGGCGCTCCCTTTACGATGAGGAAACGTCTGCTGTTTTCATCTTCCACAACGACGCTCATCCGCTTCCTTTCCGAATCAAAAGGAAATTCCTTTATTAACCGATATTCCGTTTTCAGTTCTTCACTTAATCCGAACTTCCGCGCTGCAACAAGCAAAGCCCCATCAACGGGATCGCCATCGATTGTATACTGCCTATCTTGTAACTTTAAATTTGCCTGATTGCAAAGCATGCCATATCGGAGCATCACATTCAAGTTCGGATGGCCTCCATCGACGATTTCGTTTCCATTCAAAATGTCTCCATTAATCTGGTAACCTTCTCCTGTTAAATGAAGGAATTCCCCGTTCAGATAGAGTCTTTTAACAGTCATCTGGTTCTCCGTCATCGTGCCCGTTTTATCGGAACAGATTACGGAAGCGGAGCCTAATGTTTCAACGGAAGAAAGCTTCCGGACAATCGCCTTCCGTCTAATCATTCTTTGTACACCGAGGGATAGAGCAACTGTTACAATTGCCGGTAAGCCTTCTGGAATGGCTGCCACCGCTAAAGAAACACCCGCAAGGACCATATGATAAAGTGGTCTGCCCTGTAAAATTCCCAGAACAACAACTAATGCAGTAAGAAGTAAAGCGACAACAATCAAAACTTTACCAAGTTCCGCTAATTTGCGTTCGAGCGGCGTCATCAGCTTTTTCGTTGTCATCATTAAGGATGCAATTTTCCCCATTTCTGTCTGCATCCCTATTCTTGTGACAATACCGGTACCTTGTCCCCTTGTTACTAATGTTCCCATGAACCCCATGTTCAGCTGATCCTGAGGACCTAAATCGGTCTGTGTCATCGCTTGTCCAATTTTTGCAACGGGTAAGGATTCACCGGTCAAGGCGGATTCCTCGATCTCTAGGCTGTTCGCTTCAACAATACGGATATCAGCCGGGATACGGTCACCGCTTTTTATTTTTATTACATCCCCTGCGACTAGTTCACGGGAATTTACTTTTTCCCATTTCCCATTTCTTTTCACATTGCTTATAGGTGCAGATAATTGCTTCATTTTCTCAAGCGAATCTTCTGCCTTTTGTTCTTGGAAATAGCCGATGCCCCCATTTACAAGTACGATGACCATAATCGCGATCGCATCGACATATTCACCGAGAAGACCGGCAATTAAAGTGGCACCTAATAACACAAGAACCATAAAATCTTGAAATTGTTTCAAGAATAATAGCCACCGGGATTGTTTTTTCTGTGCTTCCAGTTCATTTGCTCCAAACTTTTTTTTCCGTGCTTGTACTTTTTCTTCGGTCAATCCTTCTGGAATGGTGACTTGCAGTTGTTCCTCCACTTCTTTTATATCTAATTGATACCATTTCATCTGCATTCCTCCAAGCCTTTACTAATCCACTACTACCCCATCTATATGCCGTACTCGTGTAATTAATGCTATAATACTTAGAAGAGGTGATTATATGCCATTTGACGGTATCGTTACACGAGCGGTGACAAATGAATTACAAGACGCTCTGCTTCCAGGTAAAATTTCAAAAATTTATCAGCCTACTGCTCAAGAACTTATTTTTACGATTCGCAGTCAAGGAGTAAACCAAAACTTACTCTTTTCGATACATCCAACATATACGCGAATCCATCTAACAAAGAATAGTCTCGTTAATCCGAAAGAACCGCCAATGTTTTGTATGGTACTCAGAAAGCATCTTGGAGGGGCAACGATCAATTCGATTGAACAAGATCGCTTGGAGCGGGTCATAACCTTTTCTTTTTCAACAAGAAATGAAATCGGAGACCAAAGTGAAAAGCAGCTGATCATCGAGTTGATGGGAAGACATAGTAATGTCATTCTCGTTAATGAAGAAACTGGGAAAATCATTGACAGTATGAAACACATTTCCATGGCACAGAACCGCCATCGGACTATTCTGCCAGGACATGACTATTTGAAACCACCGGAGCAAGATAAGCTGAATCCATTGGAAATTGCTGGAGAGGACTTAATAAAACGGATTGATTTTAATGCTGGTAAAATAGACGGGCAGCTTGTCCAAAATCTTACAGGCTACTCCCCTTTCATCACGAAAGAAATAGTAAGAAGGGCTAAGCTTGGTGATATGGCTATTTATCAAGAGAAATTTGAGGAAGTCAATCACGACGTTGTTCAAAAAAACTTTAAACCAACAATTTACACTAACGGGCGCGAAGATTACCACGTCATAGAAATTACAGCAGAGAAATTAGAAAGACAGGAATTTGTTACGGTGAGTGACATGCTGGACAGTTTCTACTCCGGAAAAGCTGAAAGAGATAGAGTCAAACAGCAAGCAAAAGATCTTTCCCGATTTATCCGAAATGAAATAAACAAAAACGAACGGAAATTGAAAAAGCATTACCAGACATTGAAAAAGGCTGAAAAAGCTGATCGCTATCAAAAATACGGAGAGTTATTAACCGCTCATCTCCACCTGGTAAAGCCTGGTGACACAGTTGTTACAGCGACCGATTATTATGACCCGGAACAGAATAAAGTGGAAATCGAATTAAACCCGCAAATTTCACCGAGTGAAAATGCCCAGCGCTTTTTCAAGACTTATCAAAAGTTGAAAAACTCGAGGAAAATCGTTCAAATAGAGATTAAAAAAACAGAAGAAGAAATCGATTATTTTGATCGCCTTCTCCAGCAAATTGAAGTAGCAAGCGAAGATGATATTGATGAAATCCGCGAAGAACTTAGAGATGAAGGTTATTTAAGAAAACAACGGACAAAAGGTCGGAAGAACAAGGTGCAAAAACCTGTACCAGAAACATTTATCGCTTCGGACGGAACAGCGATTCTTGTTGGCAAGAATAATAAACAAAATGAGTATTTAACAATGAAGCTCGCACGCCGAGATGAAATTTGGCTGCATACAAAAGATATACCTGGGTCACATGTTGTTATTCGAAGTACGGAGCCGAGTGAAGAAACGTTACGTGAAGCGGCAAAACTTGCTGCTTATTTCAGTAAATCCCAACATTCTTCTTCAGTTCCGGTAGATTACACGCTAATTCGCCATGTAAAAAAACCAAACGGAGCGAAACCAGGCTATGTCATATACGACAACCAAAAAACCTTATTCGTTAACCCTTCCGCCAAGTTCGTGGAAGAACATAGACAGAAATAGTAAATCGACAGAACAAAGGCGCAAGCGCCCTTACAGGCTAAGTACGCGATCGTCTTCGCAATGCCTGTACTAGCACATTCTGTGCGTCGTAGCAACGTACAAACTGTGCCTTCTAGGATGGGGTGAACTTAATCGAACTTCCATTCTTCTCTTTGAGATAAAGGAAACTCGGGCAAAGATAGTGAGTTGATGTTGACTTTCACCACAAGGGTATAAGTGCGACTAAGCCTCACAAAGACCGAACGCCGAGTCTTCTTTATCGATTGGAGGAGTGGGAAGTTTGGGACTGCACACTGCTCGCCCCACCAAAAGATCTGCTAGTTGCTGGGCGCAGAGCCGACGTGGCTAGCCTTGGGTATCTAAGTTATCCACAGCATTTTTATTTTATAGTTTCCTATGCAATAAAAAAGTGCAATAAAAAAGGATTATTCCCTCTTCTCGGAATAATCCTTTTTTATTGACTTTTATTCTACTGCTTGGGGGATTAATTTAACGTCTACGTTTCCTCTTGTCGCTTTGGAATATGGACAAGCTTGATGAGCTGCTTCGACCAGTTCGTCGGCTTCTTCAGGACTAACACCGCCGATTTTAACCTTCAGCGTCACACCTATTTTATTGCCGCCGTCGCTTTCATCCTTCATAAAACTAACTTCAGCAGTTGTTTGCGAATCAATTTGTTTATCTTTTTTAGAAGCCATGAGGTTCAACGCTCCATCGAAACAAGCGGAATATCCAGCCGCAAATAATTGCTCTGGATTCGATCCTTTTCCATTCTTATCCTGCAACGGATTAACAAGTTCAAGATCCAGTATGCCGTCCGATGATTTCACATGACCTTCTCGTCCATTTTTGGCTGTTGCACTTGAAGTGAAGAGTACATCACTCATTAACTACCACTCCTTTTCTAATATAATATATATCTTCCACATTTACAGGAAGATAAAACATTATATAGAACGAAACTTCATTCAGTGGGCGACCTTACTTCTCCAGCTGTATATTAGTTGAACAGAATCAGCGATTTACGGAATGTTTACCCCACTTTCACATGTTGGGTTTCCCTCACTTAGAGATGGAGGTATTACAGACTGTTAATGCGTGAGAAATTTAGTAGAAGTCAAGGCCTCAATAAAACGATTCACTTGGGGAAGCTGGCGCGCATCCTCCTGGTAGCAAACCCATGTATCACGGGTAACACTTTCCCCGGCAAGCATCAGTGGCAAATGCGGATATTCTTCCATCATAGAATCCGACACACTCTTTGGCAGAACTGCCATTCCTATTCCCTGTTTCATGAATTGCTTACATGTTTCAATCTGATCTACCGTCATCGTCTTGAGCGGCTTAATTGATGCCTGCTGATAATAAAGCCAGTTATCAACTAATTCATGCATGCTATCATCGCTTTTAAAGGAAATCAATGGCCGTTCCTTCACACCATCTTCTGGAAATGGCTCAGTATCAAAAATATAAAGCGGGTCAGCAAATAGACGTACACAAGTGCTTTCCTTTAATTTATCGCCTCGGATAATGCAGACATCATAATTTTTATGATCAAGGCGAATATCTTCACTAATACCAGTTACAAGGTCGATTGCAACTTTTGGAAACTGATTGGTGTATGCACCGAGGATCTTTGGCAGAAAGCGTTGGCTGATAAGTGAAGAACAAGCAATCGACAAGGTACCCTGCACTTCTTTACTAGACTTCGCAAGTTTATTTAACACGTGTTCTTCCCTATCAATTACTTCTTTTGCGTGTTCTAAAATAATTTCACCTGCTGGGGTGAGTTTTAAACGCTTGGATGTTCTTAGAAATATTTGTACTCCGAAATATTCTTCTATGTATTTTAAGCGCTGAGTAACAGCCGGTTGCGAAATAAGGACAATTTTTGCAGTGCCGCGAATCGTACCTATTTCATTTAATTTGATCAACAGTTCATAATCCGTGATTTTCATGTTAACACCCTTATTTGATTTCGATATATCTATTATAAAGGAATCACGGCCAAGATTCAGTAAATCAGGACAGGGGAAAACTGACAGTTTCATGAATTTACATTTAACTATCGCAAAGTAGCAAAGCAAATCACACTTATCACCTTGCTGAATATAAATAACTAGCTGTCCAACTACGAAAATTGAGTTAACAAATAAACCGAATGAAAGGGTCTCCTTTCACTCGGTCTTAGTTTAATGTATTCCGCCAGTTTAATAGCTCGTGCATTTCCTCCTTACTTAATTCACCGCTGACCGTTAATGCTTCAAGTAGTTCATCAAAATTTGTCACGGTTTCGTGAATGAGGTTTGCTGCACGAAAGTTATCCTTTGCCTTTTCTAATCCGTAAGAAAAAATAGCTAATACACCAGCAACATCTGCCCCAGTAGCGGTAAGAGCTTTCGCAGATTGAATCGCTGAACCACCCGTCGAAATAAGATCTTCAATGACAACGACTCGCTGACCTGATTCAATGATTCCTTCAATTTGATTTCCTTTACCGTGGGCTTTCGGCTTGGAACGTACATAAACGAGTGGTAAATCAAGTGCAGTGCTTAACCATGCGGCATGAGGAATCCCTGCTGTAGCACAACCAGCAATTACATCCGGTTTCCAATTATTTGCTTCTAATAGTGAAATAAATCCTTCTGTAACTTTTTTGCGGATGGCCGGATATGACATAATCAACCGGTTATCACAATAGATGGGTGATTTTACACCGGAAGTCCAAGTGAAATAGTTCTTCGCATTAATCTGTACTGCACGAATATCGAGTAAGTCACGCACAAGTTCTTTTTCAATTACCATGTATAAAAGTCTCCTTTATCGCTTCCTGATAAGCTGCTTTCGGATCAGCTGCTCTTGTGATGCTTCTTCCCATCACAAGATGGTCGGCCCCTAGTCGACTTGCTTCAGCAGGAGTTGCAACCCTTTCCTGATCATCTTGAGAAGATGCTGCTAAACGGATCCCTGGTGTTACAGTCAAAAAGTCTTCTCCGCATAAGCGCTTTATTTCTTTTACCTCATGAACAGAACAGACAACACCGTCAGCCCCACTTGCTTCAGAAAGACTTGCCAATTTCGTTACCTGCTCATCTAATTTAAGCTGCAGCCCTAATTCCTGTTGCATCGACTGTTCACTCATCGATGTCAGTATCGTAACTGCAAGCAGCCTTGTTTGATCTGCCCCACCTGCAAGCAAGCCTTCTTTCGCCCGTTTCATCATATCGGAACCACCAAGGGCGTGCACATTGACAATATCAACATCCAATCTTGCTAAATTCTTCATGGCCCGTTCCACTGTTGTTGGAATATCGTGAAGTTTTAAATCAAGGAAAATCGAATGATTATCCGCCTTTAATTTTTCAATCATTGCTGGTCCTTCCCGGTAAAAAAGCTCCATCCCTACTTTTACCGGAACTCCTTGCAAATGATGACGAGTAAGGAATTGTTCCGTTTCCTGCCAATCCGGGAAATCTAACGCAAGATAAATTAAGTCTGTCATCCTGTTACCGCCTTTCCGATCGCTTCCTCAACCGAGCTGAAGCCATATTTCTGCAGTACTTTCGGTAACTCTGAAATTAGTTCTGGAAGGATAAGTGGGTTCTGGAAATTTGCTGTTCCGACTGCAACTGCACTTGCTCCAACGAGCAGGAATTCCAGCACATCTTCTGCCGTTTGAATTCCTCCCATGCCGATAATCGGAATGTTTACTGCTTGTTTCACTTCATAAATCATCCGGACTGCAATCGGCTTAATCGCCGGACCGGAAAGACCGCCTGTTTTATTTGCAATGAGCGGACGTTTCGATGGAAGATGCAGCTGCATGCCTGTTAATGTATTAATCATCGTGAGACCATCTGCTCCAGCTTCTTCTACTGCTTTTGCCATGGCAACAATATCCGATACATTCGGGGAAAGCTTCACATAAACTGGCTTATCACTTGCTTGCTTTACCTTTTCTGTTACATGTTTGGCCATTTCCGGATCTGTTCCAAACTGAATGCCGCCTTCCTTCACATTCGGGCAGGAAATATTTAATTCCAGCGCATGTACATTCCGTGTTAGATTAAATTTAGCTGCTACTTCTTCATATTCTTCAACCGTGCTTCCAGCAACATTCGCTATAATAGCTGTGTCATAGTTTGCAAGAAATGGTACTTCTTCGTTAATAATCCTGTCTACACCCGGATTCTGTAAACCGATGGCATTCAACATTCCACTGTTCGTTTCGGCAACTCTTGGTGTTGCGTTTCCTGGACGCTCTTCTCCAGTAGCGGCTTTCATTATGACAGCACCAAGTAAGCTCAAATCATAAAATTTACTGTACTCTTTTCCAAATCCAAAACAGCCAGAAGCAGGCATGAGAGGATTTTTTAATTTTAAGCCGGGTAATTCGACTTGTAAATGGGTCATAACATAACCTCCTCAGCAGCAAAGACCGGTCCATCATGACAGATCTTTTTATAGCTACCTTCTGTTGCTGTCGGGATTACACAAGCTGCACAAGCACCAACTGTACAGCCCATTCGTTCTTCCAATGAGATATACCCGGTTTTGTTTTTCATTTGTTCAGTTAACGCGCGCAGCATTCCGGTCGGCCCACATGCATAATAGGCATCAAAACCAGGAATGATGTTTACAGCATCCGTCACAAAGCCTTTCATCCCATAAGATCCGTCATCCGTTACAATAATCGTCTCTCCTAAGCTCTCAAATTTCTTTTCATAGAAAACATACTTTCCAGATTGAAAGCCAAGAATCGATTTGACTTCAATTCCTTGCTCCTCCAATCGTTTACCGAGATAATACAGTGGTGGAACCCCAATTCCCCCACCGATTAGTAATACTTTATCAACTTGGCCTGAATCTAGAGGAAAACCATTACCATTCGGCCCAAAACAATCGACTTCAGTTCCAGGAATGAATCCAGCAAGTGTATCTGTTCCTTTTCCCATAATTTTGAATAACAGTGTTATTTCCCCATTTTCTCGGTCAATATCTGCAATGGAAATCGGTCTAGGCAGCGTATGATTCGGTAAGGCAATGGAAATAAATTGACCTGGATTTGCTACTTTCGTTATATAATCATCTTCCAATTTCATTTCAATCGTATCTTTTGCAATTTCTCGTATTTGTAAGAGTCTCATTTTAATTTTACGCATGTTTATCCAGCCTCATTTTTGTATATTCTTATGTATGAACGATGTCTGCTTCGTCCTGGTATACGACTTTTCCCTCTGCGATTGTCAGTACTGGATTTCCAACTACGTTCCAACCATTAAATGGTGTGTTTTTACCTTTTGAATAAAACGTATCTTTATCGATTGTCCATTCCTCGGTTAAATCGACGAGAACGATATCTGCAAAACCAGCGACTTCGAGGCGACCATAAGGCAGCCCAAAAACTTCAGCTGGTTTAATCGTCAAGTAGTCAACGAGCTGCTTTAAGCTTAATTTTCCTGATTTTACTAAATGCGTGTAAAGCAGTGGAAAAGCAGTTTCGAGCCCCGTAATTCCAAAAGGCGCCTGCAAAAATCCGAGGTCTTTCTCATATTCAGCATGTGGTGCATGGTCTGTCGCTATAAAGTCGAGTGTACCATCGAGCAACCCTTCGAGTAACGCTTCTTGATCTTCTTTTGCCCGTAATGGCGGATTCATCTTAAAGTTTGCATCATCTGATAAAATAGCTTGTTCATTTAGTATTAAATGATGTGGTGTCACTTCAGCGGTTACATTAATCCCCGCTCGCTTTGCATCACGGATGACACGCACAGATTCTTTCGTACTGACGTGGCATACATGATAATGACACCCGGCCTTTTCAGCTAGTAGGACGTCTCTTGCAATTTGCACGGATTCACTGATTCCAGGTAGACCCGGCAAATGAAGTCGCTCACTCACTTCGCCGTCATGAACAACTCCGCCATAAACAATTGAATTATCCTCACAATGGGCCACAATCGCTTTACCAAGTTTCGCGGCACGCTTCATTGCTTGGAGCATAAGGTCTGCCGTCTGCACGCCTACACCATCATCCGTGTAGGCAAAAGCTTTCGTCAAGCTTTCTAAATCTGTAAGCTCTTTTCCTTCGAGACCTTTTGTTATGGATGCATAGGGTAGAACGCGGACAGCCGCGTCATCTTCAACCTTTGTTAGAACATTATCTAATCTTCCCTGGTCATCTGGGACTGGATTTGTGTTTGGCATAGCAGCAACTGTCGTAAAACCACCTCTTGCTGCCGCCTTTGTTCCCGTTTTAATCGTTTCTTTATGTTCTCCGCCGGGCTCTCTTAAATGGATATGGAGATCAATGAACCCTGGCAAGGCCAGCTTTCCTTTTCCGTCAATTACTTCATCTGTACCGATACTTAAACAGTCAGCAATTTCCGATATTTTATTACCATCAATCCGTATTTCTTTTTGAATTATTTCACCTGTTTCAGATAGCAGTTTGATATTTTTCAATAACTTTTTCATTTAAAATGCCCCACTCCTTCAATAGGTTGATGATGATTGCCATTCGCACGTAAACACCATTATTCATCTGTTTAAAGATTCGTGACCGTTCACATTCGACTAAGCATGAGTCAATTTCTACTCCGCGATTAATCGGTGCCGGGTGCATGATGATTGCATTATCTTTCATCCTGCTCTCCCTCTCCTTTGTTAATCCATATTGCTTTAGATAACCATACGTGTTCATTGAATGTTCATGACGCTCATGCTGAATCCGTAAGAGCATGACGACATCACATACTTCTACTGCTTCATCAATTGGAAGATAAGGAAATTCTAATGCGTCTCTTTCCATTCCTTGTGCTGCACTTAAATATACTTCGGCCCCAAGTTTCTGTAAGCAAGCAGCATTGGATCTTGCTACTCTGCTATGTTTGATATCTCCGGCTATCGCAATTTTTAAGCCCTTAAATGTTTTAAATTCTTGATAAATCGTTAGTAAGTCAAGCATGGTTTGAGTCGGATGCTCTTTCGCTCCCGCTCCGCCGTTTATTAATGGAATGGACATTTTTCCTTCTAATTCTTCATACCAATCATCATCTTCGTGACGGACGACTAAGAAGTCAGCTCCGATTGCTTCAAAAGTCTTCGCTGTATCGTAAAGTGATTCTCCCTTTAATACAGCTGAATTTTGCGCGTGAAAATCCAAGTTTTCTATCCCTAATTTTCTCTCTGCTACAACGAAGCTCATTTTCGTTCTTGTACTCGGTTCAAAAAATAAGTTTGCCGCAAATAATTGCTGTTCAAGTTTGTATTCATTGCTTCGAAGCTTTTCCGCACCCTCTAAAATGGAATGAATTTCCTCTGTTGTCAATTGGTCTACTGAAATAAAATGTCTCATCTTTCTCCCTCCATTTTTTCGAATAGATAATTTTGGCATAAAAAAATCTTCTCGCAAAAAGGCTGCAAGAAGATACACATGTCCGCATATGTGACATGTAAAATCGCAACCTTTTAAATCTCTCTGGATTTAGTTAAAAGTTGTTTCGTTATTCACTTTTCATAAATAGAAACATGGTTGTCTTGATCTACTTCATCTAAATGAACGACAATAATTTCTTTCTCTGATGTAGGGATATTTTTTCCTACATAATCTGCGCGTATCGGTAATTCACGATGTCCCCGGTCAATTAGTACACCAAGTTGGATTTGCGATGGTCTTCCGAGGTCAATTACAGCATCCATTGCTGCTCGGACTGTTCGACCTGTGTATAACACATCATCAACTAGTACAACGAGCTTTCCGGTAACATCAACGTTAATACTTGAAGATTTCAGTTCTGGTTCATCATTGCTTGTTACTTTTTCCAAGTCATCACGATATAATGTAATGTCTAATTCACCAGTGGGTACAGTAATATTTTCAATCTGTTTAATTTTTTGCTGGAGACGTTCTGCTAGTGGCACCCCGCGTGTTTTAATCCCGACAAGAATTAAATCATCTGCTCCTTTATTTCTTTCGAGTATTTCATGAGCCATCCGCGTTAGCGCCCGGTTCATTGCAGGTGCATCGAGAACAGTTGCCTTCTTCATCATTCGCTTGGTTTCCTCCTATGTTCTCCATATAAATAATCCCTTTTTCACATGAGGAAAAAGGGATTGATACAATGACAGCATTTTTGCCGATCCTTTTTAGCCTCACAGGACTATGATTAAAGGTCTTCTTATTTCTATACATTATTTCAAACTTTGATTAACATGTCAATACATTTTTTCAATTATTTTTAACGCATCTTGAAAATAAGTCGGTATCTCTGATTCAAATTGCATCCATTTGCCTGATATCGGATGGGTAAAGCCAACCTTCTTTGCATGCAGTGCCTGCCCGCCTAAATCAATCGTCTTTCTTGGACCGTATAGTGGATCTCCAACAAGCGGATAACCAATATATCTCATATGCACACGAATTTGATGGGTTCTCCCGGTCTCTAGCTCGCATTCAATAAAAGAATAATCCGGGAAGTGTTTCAGTACTTGAAAATTGGTTACAGCCGACTTGCCGTTATCAACGACTGCCATCCGCTGTCTATTCTTTGGATCTCTACCAATTGGAGCGTCAATGATTCCTGTTTCATGAGGGATTTCCCCGTGGACAAGTGCAATGTACTTTCTTTCCACTTCCCGATTAGCAAGCTGCTCAGATAAGCCGATATGCGCCTGATCATGCTTTGCAACGATTAAGAGCCCACTTGTATCTTTATCTATCCGGTGGACAATCCCCGGCCGTTCCACTCCATTAATGCCAGATAGGTCGTTACAGTGATAGAGTAAAGCATTCACTAAAGTTCCCGAACCGTGCCCTACTGACGGGTGAACAACCATACCACGCGGTTTATTGACTACGAGCAAATCACTGTCCTCATATATTACATCAAGCGGTATGTTTTCCGCTTCAATTTCAAGTGCTTTTACTTCAGGGATTTGCCACTCGATTATATCCCCTTCTTCGCATTTATAATTTGCTTTAACTTGTCTGTCATTCACCTTTACGTAACCTTCTGCAATCCACGTCTGGATTTGCGATCTGGAACGTTCCGGATTTACATCAGATAACAGCTTATCAATTCTTATTTTGTTTTGTTCAGGAGCTACCGTATGGTTATAAAAACTCATGCCTTTTTCTTTTCCTTCCTTTTTTCATTTCTTTCTTCTATAATTGTTACAATAATAATGAGGACAACACCAATTGTCAGTGCAGAATCTGCTACATTAAAAATAGGGAAATTATAATTAAAGATAGTAAAGTCTGCAAAGTCCACAACTTCTTGTCTGAACAACCGATCAATGAAATTACCAATCGCTCCTCCAATAATAATTCCTAAAGAGATTCCGAGCAATTTATTGTCCCTGGCGTATTTATGCAGATAGTAAACAGCAGCCCCGATAAAGATGAGGGTAATAATATAGAAGAAAATCATTTGTCCTTGTAAAATCCCCCAAGCTGCTCCACTATTACGGTGTGAAGTTAAATGAAAGAATCCATCAATGATAGGAATACTTTCTCCAAGTTCCATATTGATGATAACAAGCCACTTTGTAATTTGATCCAGCACAATAATCGCAAGTGCGATGAGATAATATGTCAGCATGCAGCAATCCTCCGAATAAATGCTTCGATTAAAATTTTTCCTTTATTTATCTTATACTCTCCAGACACGAAACACAAGATTAAGCATAGCTTACAGATTAAAAAGACTGCTCCTTCAAGTAGAAAGAGCAGTCTTGATATTAACTAACGTGGGGAACTATATAATAAATATGCAGTTGACAACTAAAGTTGCTAGCATTATCCACGTCGGCTCTGCGCCCAGCAACTAGCAGATCTTTTGGTGGGGCGAGCAGTGTGCAGTCCCAAACTTCCCACTCCTCCAATCGATAAGGAAGACTCGGCCGTTCGGTCTTTGTGAGGCTTAGTCGCACTTATACCCTTGTGGTGAAAGTCAACATCAACTCACTATCTTCGCCTGAGTTTCCTTTATCTCAAAGAGAAGAATGGAAGTTCGATTAAGTTCACCCCATCCTGGAAGGCACAGTTTGTACGTTGCTACGACGCACAGAATGTGCTAGTACAGGCATTGCGAAGACGATCGCGTACTTAGCCTGTAAGGGCGCTTCTGTCTTTGTTTTAACCTTCATAATGTTCTTTAACAACAGATGCACAGCGTGTGCAAAGTGTTGGGTGATCTTGGTCCTCTCCAACTGTTTCGGATGATACCCAGCAACGTTCACATTTTTCACCAGGATGTACTTCTACAAGTACATTTACATAGCGATATTCTTTCGCTTTTGGCTCTTCATCTTTGATTGTTGCTTCGGAAACGATCAAATATTGATGGAGGTATTCCATCGATTCCAATACTTTTTTCGTTTCTTCATCCCGTGGAATCAATGTCACTTTCGCTTCTAATGGTTTGCCAATTAGTTTGTCATTTCTTGCTTCTTCCAGTGCTTTCAAGACATCATCACGCACATTCATGAATTGATCCCATTTTGCTTTGTCTAAGCCTTTAATTTCTCTTGGTTCTGGAATATCAGTCAACTGGACATATTCCTCTTTGACTCCCGGCACATATTCCCAAACTTCTTCAGCTGTGTGCGGAATAATCGGTGTAAGCACCTTAACAAGTGTCGTTAAGATTTCATAGTAGGCTGTTTGAATACTGCGTCTACGCTTATCATCTGGTTTTTCGATATAAAGAATATCTTTTGCAAAGTCCAGATAGAAAGAACTTAAATCTACCGAACAGAAGTTATGGATTTCATGGAAGATCGGTGAGTACTCATACACCTCATAAGATTTGCGTGCATCCGCTAGTACTTCCTGCAGGCGAGTCAGCATGAATAGATCAATCTCTTCCATTTCAGATTCAGGTACCTTATCTGTTGCAGGGTCAAAATCAGCTAAGTTTGCCAGCATGAAACGGAATGTATTTCTGATCTTCCGGTATGCTTCTGATGTTTGTTTGAGAATATCATCTGAGATTCTAACGTCTGCCTGATAATCGACAGATGCAACCCAGAGACGTAAAATGTCTGCACCTAATTGCTTCAACACTTTTCCTGGAACGATGACGTTTCCTAATGATTTACTCATCTTCCTGCCATCACCATCAAGTACAAATCCATGGCTGACAATTGATTTATAAGGTGCTTTGCCAGTTACAGCAACAGCTGTTGAGATGGATGAGTTGAACCAACCACGATATTGGTCACTACCCTCTAAATAAATGTCTGCTGGTCGGCGGTGATCTTCACGATTCATCAAAACTCCTTCATGTGTTGAACCGGAGTCAAACCAAACGTCCATAATATCCGTTTCTTTCGTAAATTCCCCATTCGGACTATGCGGGGAAGTAAATCCTTCTGGCAGCAGATCTTTTGCTTCTTTTTCAAACCAAATATTGGAACCATGCTCTCTAAACAGCTCAGATACATGATTAATCGTTTCTTCCGTAATGATTGGTGTATGATCCTCCCCATAAAACACTGGAATTGGCACACCCCAAGTCCGCTGTCTTGAAATAACCCAATCTTCACGATCTCTTACCATATTATACAGACGAGTTTCTCCCCATTTCGGGAACCATTCGACATTTTTAATTTCTTCCAGAATATCTTGACGGAAATCTTTGATCGATGCAAACCATTGTGGTGTTGCACGGAAAATTGTCGGTTTCTTCGTCCGCCAATCATGAGGATAGGAGTGCGTAATAAAAGTAAGCTTTAATAATGCACCGACTTCCTCTAATTTTTCAGTAATTGCTTTATTCGCTTTATCATAGAACATTCCTTCAAAGCCTGGTGCTTCGTCTGTGAATACTCCGCGATCATCGATTGGAGATAATGCATCAAGTTCATAACGCTGAGCTACATAAAAGTCATCTTCCCCGTGGCCTGGTGCAGTATGAACACAACCAGTACCAGCTTCTGTCGTTACATGATCGCCAAGCATGACAAGTGAATCACGGTCATAGAATGGATGTTTTGCGACGACTTTATCAATTTCCTGCCCCTTAAACTGTTTAACGACTTGTGGATTATTCCACTCCAATTCTTCAGCAACCGCCTCAAGCAATGATTCTGCTACAACATATTTTTCGTTACCCACTTCTGCTACAACATATTCCAGGTCTGGGTGAACACTGATTCCAAGGTTGGCTGGTAGTGTCCATGGTGTCGTGGTCCAAATAACGATTTTTTCATCTTCATTTAACACCCCTTTTCCATCTTTCACTTCGAATGTGACATAAATGGATGGGGACCGCTTATCATAATATTCGATTTCCGCTTCTGCAAGTGCTGACTCAGAAGATGGAGACCAGTTGACTGGCTTTAACCCTTTATAAATGTAACCTTTTTTTGCCATTTCACCGAACACTTTAATTTGAGCAGCTTCAAAGTCTTTTGTGAGTGTAATATAAGGATTATCCCAATCACCACGAACTCCTAATGATTTAAATTGTGTGCGTTGGTTGTCAATTTGCTCTAAAGCATACTCTTCACAAAGCTTACGGAATTCTGGAATAGGGATTTCCTTCCGGTTAATCTTTTTCTTTTTTGTAAGTGCAGTTTCAATCGGCAAGCCATGCGTATCCCAACCAGGAATATATGGTGTATGGTAGCCGGTCATCGACTTGTAACGAACGATGAAGTCTTTTAAGATTTTATTCAAGGCATGCCCGATATGCAAGTCACCATTCGCATATGGTGGTCCATCGTGCAGAATAAATAAAGGTCGGCCTTTCGTACGTTCTTGTACTTTCTCATAGATATGATTTTCTTCCCATTGTTCGCGACGAACAGGTTCTTTATTTGGTAAGTTTCCGCGCATCGGAAACTTTGTTTTTGGCATCAATAATGTTTCTTTATAATCCATTATGTATTTCCTCCTTCAAATTCGCTTCAGCATAATTTATAAAACAGATCATCATAACCCAACTTTCACAGTTTGGAACAACAAGATATTCCCTTCATTCAGCGTGAGTGATTTGGCTCGTTCACTTATTCAGAGCGCCAATCCGCCGTTCAATTGCCCGGGGGACGGATGCGCATCCTTAGGCACTGCTAGAGCTCCTCGGGCTGCCGCCCTGCGGGGTCTCCAGGCTCGTGCTATTCCCGCAGGAGTCACCGTCCACCGGGCAACTGAACTGGTAGGGGTGATTATTATTAATCGCATATACTCCAGGGCTATACCACGATAAAAATTATATCTTTGGAATAATAAACAGTGATCTAAATTTGACCTTTCCTGGGAGCAGTCCAGACACCTCGAGACTCCTGCGGGAGGCCGGCTAAGAACTCACGTCCTGTGACCAACGCCGGCATTAGAACTTCCTGTTCGGAGGTAAGCTTGGTGAGACCCCGCAGCGGGCTTGCCTGCGTGGAGGCTCACCAGCCGCTCAGCAGGTGCGAGAGGTGTCTGGACTGCGGACCTCCAGTAGAAAGTTTCGGAGTTTGGCACACTTACGCTGACTGAAAGCAATTGTCTTTTGTATGAAAGTTGCGTGGTAATAAAAAAGTCCTCTCTATCCCAAAAGGGACGAGAAGACTCGCGGTACCACCCTTATAAATTTAAATAACATATTTAAATTCACTCAAGAATCTCTTAACGGTGATGAGCCGGCCACTATTACTGTCATTTCATAGTGGATACATCAGGAGTGATTTTCTAAAAGTTATCTGTATCAGGCTTGCACCGATCCCTGACTCGCTTATCAGACATTTGCTTTTATACTGTCTCCGTCATTGTATGTTTCACATAATGTTTACTTGTATGAATTATATGTAAAAATTCCGTTGACGTCAAGCCTGCTATGCGTTATTTTTCAACAATTCATCTTCATCGCTAATTTCAGCTTCGAACAGATCGTCCCAATCCTCTGTTTCAATCATATCCAGCTGTGCTTCCACGATCATTTTCAAGCGAGTGCGGAATACTTTCGCTTGTTTCTTTAGTTCTTCTACATCCATTGCAATTCGTCTTGATTTGCTTAGCGCTTCATTAATGATACGATCAGCATTCTTTTCAGCTTCTTTTATGATTAATTTCGATTCTTTTGTAGCATTGCCTTTCACTTCCTCGGCAGTTTCCTGGGCAACAAGGATCGATCTATTTAAAGTCTCCTCGATATTCGTGAAATGACCTAACTTTTCTTCAAGCTTGTCCACTTTCTCTTCTAAATTCTTCTTCTCTCTGATGACCATTTCGTAGTCTTTCACAACTTGGTCAAGAAATTCATTGACCTCATCTTCATCAAATCCACGAATTTTTCTAGAAAACTCTTTATTATGAATATCTAACGGTGTTAACGGCACTAAGGCCACCTCCTTAAGTATAAGAAATTCTATCCATTTATTTTAATATGATTCACTTTATAATTCGACAGAAAATAAAAAAATCCTGCTTAAAAAGATTATTTTATTCCAAAGTCGCAGTAGTGATCCGCCATTTTTCTTTCTTTGTCTGCCCTTCTATCCGTACTATTTTACTTCGCCCCTTGCCTCGAAACGACAATAAGTCGCCCGCTTCCAAAAGAAACTTCGTGTCCTGAACCACTTTATGGTTCACTTTCACTTGTTGTCGCTCGATTGCTTGCTGACTAGCACTACGCGATATGCGGTAAACTTCCTTCAACACGGCGTCCAGCCGGAGAGAGGATACTGTCTGACTAGATTCCACCCAATTTGGACGGGGTATACTGACATTTGCCAGTTCTTTTTCTGTCAGTTTTATTTTTGCGTTTTTTACCGATGTCAGATTCATTACGATATAGGGACTTATTTCAGCTGCAACAATAATTTGAAGGAGTCCATTTGCAACAAAAATGTCTCCAAGTTTTTCACGCTTCACACCTGATGATAAAAAAGCACCCATCGCATCCCGGTGTGTCAGTGAAACAAATTTCTCCTGATAGGTTGCCTCCAGAAGGATTAGCTGGTAACTCTCCTCGGTTATTTCTTCATAGAATGGTGCGATGATCATTCTTTTTCTTTCTGTATGCGGGGAACCACCGAATGCGGCGATTTGCAGTTCGTCGTTTCCCGCACCAATTATTGTTTCAACAATTTGCTGCTCACGTGGATCGAGAAAATCGGTAAGCTTCGAAATATAGCTCCGTTCCACTTGATCTTTCCAAGAGAGGACCTGGTCAATGAACGGGGCTTCATCTTTACGAAAGTGCTGATAAATATCCATTTCATACTTCCTTTAATTGCAATTACTTTAGAAAAACATCCGGAAGAAGGTATCTAATCCCATTCCGGCAAAACGCAGAACGATAATCGCTACGATTGGGGAGATATCGATCATTCCTAGCGGCGGAATGAAACGCCTGAATATTTCCAAGTACGGTTCTGCGATTCTTCCAATTAATTCTCCAAATGAAGATTCCCTGGCTCCCGGAAACCAAGACATTAAAATATAGATAATCAAAACCCAAGAATAAATATAGATTGCAAAACTAAAGAGACCTAAGAGTTGCTCCATCAAAAACTACCTTTCTTTTTAAATTTCGTCATCATACAAATAGGACTCAGAAATCGACCCTGTAACATCAACACTTTCAGGTGTACACAGAAATGTTTCTGCACCGAGTTTCTGAATGTCACCATTTAGTGCATAAACTGTTCCGCTTAAAAAATCGACAATCCGTTTTGCCTGGTGACCTTCCACCCTTTGCAAATTAATCACAACGGAACGCTTATTGACTATATTATCAGCGATTTCCTGTGCTTCATTATAGGACCTTGGCTCACAGAGGACAACTCTCTGAGCTGGTTGCTGAACACTTTGGAGGTTCACTACGTTCTGAGACTTTTGCTTCGGCGTTATTTTCTCCGGTACGCTGTCTTCTTCAATATACTCGTATTCATACTCATCGTCCATTGTAAAGTAGTTTTTAATCTTATTTTTAAAACTCATATTTTTCACCTCTTCTTAAAGGGTAGGCTTATTCACCGACTAATTTCGAACCGATGCGAATATGGGTTGCACCTTCTTCAATTGCAATCTCATAATCATTACTCATTCCCATGGATAAATAATCGCATGGTGCGTGGAGTAACTTTTTATCCCTTATTGTATCCCTTAATGTCGCAAGTTCACGGAAGACGCGACGAATTAATTCCTTATCTTCCACATATGGCGCCATTGTCATCAAGCCAACAATTCTTACCTTTTCATACTTTTCGATTTCCTGAATGAAGGTTTCTACTTCTTCAACTTTCAGACCGTGCTTTGTCTCTTCTTCACTCACATTAACTTGTACGAAACAATCGATAGGGTTAGATGCACGCTTATTTATTTCTTTAGCAAGTGATACCCGGTCAAGGGAATGAATCATATCAACTTTATCGATAATATCTTTTACCTTTCGAGACTGAAGTGTACCGATAAAATGCCAAGCTGCCTCTTCTCCAACTGCTTCGTATTTTTTCAAAAATCCTTCTGTACGATTTTCTCCAAAATTTTTAATCCCTGCTGCAACTAATTCTTTATTTCGTTCAATTGTAACATATTTCGTTACAGCAATTAATGAAATATCTTCCTTATTCCGATTACTGCGTTCACATGCTGCCGTAATATTATTTGTAATCTCCTCAAGATTCGTTGCTACTACCATTTTCTATACAAACTCCTTCATAACATTATTCCAGCATACCAATGAACCCGAGCATTCGACCTGTTCGTCCTTGGTCACGCCGATGGGAGAAAAATAAATCATGCTCCCGATACGTACAATAATTTGTCATATCTATATTATGCCTTAATATTCCACAATGTAAAAGGATTTCCCTGTTTAACTCTTTCAGATCCAATAAATAGTGATTGTCACTCTTTACAGTCAGAACCTTGTCTCGAACATCTTTCGTAATTTGGGATGCAACATACTCATCTACTTCATAATGATTCCAAGAGATGCCTGGTCCAATTGTAACGAGAATATTCTCCCGCACCGAGCCATTTGCTGCAAACTGAGCAACCATTTCTTTTGCTATTTCCTTTACCGTACCCTTCCAGCCGGCATGTGCAATCCCAATTATTTTTTCTTCCGGGTCGTAAAAGAACAATGGAATACAGTCTGCGAAAAATGCCGTAAGCATAATGCCTTTTTCCTTTGTCAATATGCCATCAACGTTCTTTAAAGCTGTAGCTGTCGATATAGCGCCTTTCCCTTTATCCGAAGCGGTTACAAGTTGCACTTTTTTCCCATGAACTTGTTCGCCGGCAACCCAGTTTTCTAAGGGGAAGCCCGTTAGGTCACTAAGGGTTCTTCGGTTGTCTAACACATTCTCTATTGAATCATGGACATGGAGGCCGCAATTAAAGCTTGAAAAATCTCCTTGACTGACACCGCCATTTTTTGTGGAAATTCCAGCAACTAAGTCTTGCGATAATTCTTTCCAATTAATAAGCCGCATTAACTGCTTTTCTTTGATAATAAAAGGTTCCATTCCCAAGCACGCCCCCTCTACTTTGTTTCATTTTATCATATTTTGTCTAGTAGATAACCCCTAAATCTACACTTCTTTTTAAGGAAGCATTAATGTACGCTGATCAGCCGATTCTTTCACTAATATAACGTCTGTCCCAATTCGTAAAATTTGCTTCCATAACACTTGAATCTCCTCCGCCTTTCCAAAAAAGCCGCCCTTCGTATCCCGGTCTGCGAGAATGAGCGAAATAATTCTACCCGTTCGCACATCAATTTCCAAGTCAATGATGAAGCCTAATCTTCTTCCGTCCACCACAGAAATAACTTCTTTCATCTGCAATTCAGATAGCCGTATCATGATCTCACCCCTCTTATTATACTATATGCTCGGTACAACCTATTTTAAGACAAAAGAAAAAAAGCAGGTGGATGCCTGCTTTTGATTAATTATTCAAACATTCGTTTATTCATTTGTTTAATTGCTGCTTTCTCAAGCCGCGATACTTGGGCTTGTGATATCCCGATTTCTTCAGCGACTTCCATTTGTGTTTTGCCCTGGAAAAATCGTTTATTAACAATCATTTTTTCTCGTTCATTTAATTGAACAATTCCTTCTTTCAGGGATATTTTATCATCCCAGTTCGTCGCCTTGTCTTTCTCATCACTTATTTGATCGACGACATAAATAGGGTCGCCTCCATCATTATATATCGGTTCGAATAAGGACACTGGTTCTTGAATCGCGTCAAGAGCGAAGACGATATCTTCTTCAGGAATTCCTGTTTCTTCCGCTATTTCTTTATGTGTCGGTTCTCTTGAGGTTTTACTCATCAAGAGTTCCCTTGCTTGCAGGGATTTATAAGCAATATCCCGAAGTGAACGGGATACACGTATTGGATTATTATCTCTGAGATAACGACGGATTTCACCGATAATCATCGGAACCGCATAAGTGGAGAAGCGCACATTATGTCCTAAGTCAAAGTTATCAATCGATTTCATTAAACCAATACAACCGACTTGAAATAAATCATCAACATATTCTCCGCGGTTGTTGAAGCGTTGAATGACGCTTAACACAAGTCGTAAATTTCCATTTACCAACTCTTCCCGCGCCGAGAGATCATCTTCTTGCTGAAGTCTTATAAATAATTTTTTCATTTCTTCATTCTTAAGTACAGGCAGTTTCGATGTATCTACACCACAAATCTCTACTTTATGTCTAGCCATATCTGCTCAACCCTCCCAGATGTCGATGCTGTCAAGGACAGTATCTCCCTCTAAAAGGATTTTTATGCAGGTTGATAAAAGTAAGAAACTGGAAAAACCTAACGAGGTCAGGTCCAATAAGTGGTTACATCATTTTATTAAATTCTTTTTGGAGCCTGCGGATAATTTTCTTTTCTAACCTTGAAATATAAGATTGCGAAATACCTAACATATCCGCTACATCTTTCTGTGTTTTCTCTTCTTGGCCTTGGAGTCCGAAGCGTAACATCATAATTTGTTGTTCCCGTTTATTAAGCTGCGATAAGGCGTCCCGTAATAAGTTTTTATCGACCGTAGACTCAAGATTCTTCGTAATAATGTCTTCCTCTGTTCCAAGTACGTCGGATAGCAATAATTCATTGCCGTCCCAATCAATGTTTAATGGTTCATCGAACGAGATTTCGGATTTCAATTTGTTTGTGCGTCGCAAGTACATTAAAATTTCATTTTCAATGCAGCGGGAAGCATATGTTGCTAGTTTTATCTTCTTTTCTGGTTTGAATGTATTTACTGCTTTAATCAAACCAATCGTTCCAATACTAATTAAATCTTCAATGTTGATACCTGTGTTTTCAAATTTTCGGGCAATATACACGACAAGGCGCAAGTTTCGTTCAATCAACACTGCTCTCGCTGATTGATCTCCCTTTGTTAATCGTTTTAGAAGTTCTGCTTCTTCTTCTTTATTGAGTGGAGGAGGCAGCGCTTCTTTCCCGCCGATATAGTAAATCTCACTTGATTTTATTTTTAATTTAAATAATAAGCGATACCACAACATCCGTAAACGCAACTTCCACATGTCCATCTACCCTTTCTATTATGCTGAATAATGAATAGCCGTTTTAATTAGTTCTGGCTGCAACAAGCAATGATAGCTCCCGTCTCCGGTTAAATTTCCAAATTGAATTCCAACGAGAAAATTCGTCGCATAAATTTCTTTTTTATCATAATAAATCGTAATTTCGTCAGGTATAATTGTGAATAAAAAACCATTCCCCCCTTCAACACCTTGATATGGAATAATTCGTAAACGATCAACCCACTCATCGGGAATCTTATCCATATCGAGCGCCTCATGAGCGATTTTTAACTTTCCCCAGTCCTCTTTGTCAAACCAATGAGCTAAAAATGTTTCATCACAAATGATGACAGGTTTTTTAGTAAATGGGTCGACAAGCTGATTACCGCTATCAATAAAACTTTTTGTGGAATGACTCACCCCATTCATTTTTAATGTCACTGGGATCGTCGCATCATAACGAATCTTTTCTTGTACGTGCTTGTCCATGCGCTGTTTCGTAAAAATCCAAACAAGCGGGAAACAAACCACGATGAACAACCAGCTTAACGGATCACCAAATCCTCTGTTATAGGTGATGAATCCATTTCCAGAAACCGTGATTGGCTGATGAATGAGAAAGTGAAGGGCAATCAACCCCCCACCTATAGCGAAACTCATCATGTAAAATAAAGTAAGCAATTTCACTAATCGATAAATTGTTTTATAACCGAAACTGCTCGTCATAATAAAAATGGAAAAGATGACTTTGCCGATTACACTCGTGAAAAAGGAATCTGGATAGTAAATCGATAGCGGTACAATAAGTGAGGCGACCAATGCGCCGAAAGCTAAACGGTAACGGCTTGTATGTAATTTTGCTAACTTATCTGTCAGTAACAGCAACATGTAATCCAGCAAAAAGTTGAGTAACCATACCGCATCAAGATAGATAGCCAATACACTCTCCCTTTCTCCTGGTTTGATTCGTGATGGGCTCATGCGTGGTGTAAATTGAAGTATAGCCTAGCTACTTAGAAAAGTCTGTCAGTTCTTGTCTGCGATAAACAACTTCTTTTCACTAAATTATTCGGGGTTTGTCGGAAGGAGGATACCGGGAAATTGGCCAGCAAAAAAAGCCGGAACAAAACTTGAAAATAAGTTTCGTTCCGGCTTTTTTAAATTCAATTGTTAGATTAACGATTACGGTTACGATTTCTTAAGAACGTTGGAATATCGAGTTCGTCTTCTTCTATTTTAGGGCGCGGATTATTCGGCTTTGTTTCTCGTTGTGGTTGTTCTTCCGGCGCACGGCTTGCTGCTTGCTGTCTTTCTGCAATAGAAGGTCGCGCATCCCTTTTCGGTTTATTCGACTTTTGCGCGTTTTCATCGAAACCTGTTGCAATTACCGTAACGACGATTTCATCGTTCAGACTTTCATTAATAACAGAACCGAAGATAACGTTCACTTCTTCATCCGCTGCATTCGTTACAAGGTCTGCTGCCTCTTGTACTTCATACAGACTCAAGCTCGTTCCACCGGTAATATTCATCAAAATACCGTGAGCACCATCAACCGATGTTTCAAGAAGCGGGCTGGAAATAGCTTTCTTCGCCGCTTCTGTCGCTCTTGTTTCTCCGGTTGCGATTCCGATTCCCATTAAAGCAGAACCTTTATCAAACATAATTGTTTTAACGTCGGCAAAGTCTACGTTGATCAGACCTGGCTTCGCAATTAAGTCGGAGATACCTTGTACCCCTTGTCTTAGAATGTTATCCGCTTCACGGAACGCTTCCAGCATTGGGGTGTTTTTATCGACAATTTCAAGCAGCCGATCATTTGGAATAACGATCAATGTATCTACATTACTCTTTAATGTCTCAATCCCGGAAATAGCCTGGTTTGCTCTGCGCCTGCCTTCAAAGGAGAATGGACGAGTCACAACACCAACGGTTAATGCTCCAAGTTCTTTCGCGATTTGTGCGATTACCGGTGCAGCACCTGTACCTGTCCCCCCACCCATTCCAGCAGTTACAAAAATCATATCAGCTCCGGAAAGTACTTCTTCTAATTGTTCTTTACTTTCCTCTGCTGCCTTCTTTCCAACTTCCGGGTTCGCGCCTGCTCCAAGACCACGAGTTAATTTCGCTCCGATCTGAACTTTAACTTCCGCTTTAGATAAATTTAAAGCTTGAGCGTCTGTGTTAACAGCGATAAATTCCACGCCTTCCACTCCGTGCTCAATCATACGGTTAACTGCGTTGTTCCCGCCACCCCCGGCGCCGACAACTTTTATTTTCGCTAGTTCCTCCATATTTGTATCAAATTCCAACATACTTCGTTCCTCCTAATATGCAAAATTACAGATGTTTAAGAAGCTGATTCATCTTAATCTTTGAATCAATCAAAGAAATATTTAAATAGATTAGCAATCCCAGATTCTTTCTTTTTCTTCTTCTCTTTTGGTTCTTTCAATTTGACTTGTTTTGGATTCCGTTTTGCTTTTGGTTCGTGCTCCACTTCGGTAACAGATGGATATAACTGTTTCCCTTGGATTTTCGCATTTCGATATGCAAATTGCAATATACCGACACCTGTTGTATAAAGCGGTTCCCTTACACCTATGTAATCCGGAATTGCAATACGGACATTTGAGTAGAATAAGTTTTGAGCAAGTTCTAAAACTCCGGGCATCGCCATGGTCCCGCCGGTTAAAACAAATCCGCCCGGTAATTCATGGAAGCCCATACGTCTAATTTCTCGATCAGCAAACTCAAATATTTCTTCTATTCTAGCCTCAATCATATCAGAAATCTGTAACTGATTATACGTTTGTCTCTTATCACTGCCAATTATGGAAACGTCAAATGTTTCTTCTTCGTTCGCTTCATCGTAATAGGCGTAACCGTGATTAAGCTTAATATCTTCTGCTTCCTCTGTTGATGTACGAAGGCCAATGGACAAATCTTTCGTAATATTGTCCCCGCCAAGGGCAATTGTACTTGTCGCAACGAGATAATCATTTTCAAAAATGGATACAGTCGTACAGCCGCCACCTACATCAATAAGGGCTACACCCATGTTTTTTTCATCATCAGACAGCGCTACAGAACCCGCAGCTAATGGTGACAGACAAATATCTGATACCTCAAGTCCTGCCCGTTCTACACATTTCAGTGTATTATGTAACACAGTTTTCGAACAGGTAATCAATGTCCCTTCCATTTCGAGACGAACACCAATCATTCCTCGCGGGTCAGTGATTCCATCCAAGCCATCTACAATAAATTGTTCCGGAACCACATCGATAATTTCCCTTTCTGGGGGAATTGAAACAACTTGCGCTCCGTCCAATACTCTTGTAACGTCCTCATCTGTGATTTCCCTGTCTTCACTTTGGACAGCTACTACACCATGACAAGCCTGCAGCCAAATATGATTTCCATTTACACCGACCACGACCCGGTTAATTTCCATACCAACCATTCTTTCTGCTTGCTCAACTGCATTCCGAATGGATTGTACCGTTTGGTCAATATCAACAATCGCACCTTTTTTCATACCTAGGGACTTGGCAGTGCCAACCCCGATTATATTCAATGAATCATTCAATACTTCTCCGATAATAACTTTAATTTTGGTTGTTCCAATATCTAAACTTACTAGAATTTCGCTATTATTCAAAGAAAAGGCACCCCCTCATTCAACATAACCGTTCAAAATCATGAACAGATTATTCTCTATTAAAGTTTGTATTTTTCTTAGTCTCATTAATTATTAATTCAACATGACAAAGATGATTTCCTTTAAAATAAGAAAATAAACTTGTCAACTCCTATACTTTTCGTGTAATTCATTCATTTGTTGACGTTTTTGCTGGATAATTAAACAGTCATCCGTTTTATTCTTCTGATTCTCCTGTTTCAGATTCACCCATCAATTCTTCATCATCCGCATTCACTTCTTCATCCTCTGCATCGAAAGCTTCAAAATAAACCCCAACTCCCATATGTATAACACCCTTTACTTCAGGATCGAGCTGGGAAACGACAGAAGGATAGATCGTCATACCATCTGCAAAATCTCGAATCGAGCTTTGTACAATAAAACCATCGTTCATATAAAATAATACATTATTTTTATTATCTTCTGTTGGTTGCCAGTACATCTCAGATATTAAGTCTAAAATATCTTTTGGCAATTTATTCAATTCATTTGCAGCCTTAGCGAGGTATTCTTGATCTGTAAATCCAATTAATAACGGAGCTTCACCCGTGAATGACTGATATTCAACCATTTCCAGCAGTTCGCCGCTTTCGAGCACCGGAAGATAGGTTCCTTCTTCCGTTTCAAGGATTCCGATAATTTCTTTCTCTTGTACTGTGATTACAACCGTACTTGGCAATTTCCTGTCTACCGTCACCGTATCTATTATCGGATTATTCTCCAACGTTTCTTCGACAGCTGCAAAATCAATTGCCCAAATGTTTTGCTTCTCAGATAGACCACTGATTTCCACAATCTCCTCATCTGGGACAAAAGCGTTATTCTGAACCGTTACTTGTTTTACCTCACTTAATGGTGATTGAAGGTAAATGATTATCGAGATAAGGAAGAAAAAGATCGTCATGTAAAAAACTAAACGCCGATTCGCTTTCTTCTTCCGGGCTTCTTTTAATTTTGGAATACGGTCCTCAATGGAAACAATATTCTTATTGTTTTTATTCATCTCCATTTCTTCCTTTGTCAGCATACTAAATCATATTATTTTCAATTTTTATTGCTGATAACAAACCTGTTTATAAATTCGACTTTGTTATCAGGTTATTAGAATTATATCATAGATTAGGATGTAATCGATAGTTTACTTGTCATAGATTTGAAAGTTTTTACTGGTAAAACAAATAAACCTACACTTTCACTAAAGTTGCTACTGCCTTGCATACTCATTTTCATGTTAATCGGAATTAATCTGAAGCAGATTTAGAGGAGATTCAGATGCTTCAACTGAAAATCCGCAATCTCTGGAGCATGTACCCGGGCATAACTATTAAAGTCTTTTTTTCAAAATGACTGTTGAACGCTCTCATTCAGCGTAAGTGTGCGTAACTCCGAAACTTTCTACTGGAAGTCCGCAGTCCAGACACCTCTCGCTTTCCGCAGGCGGCTTCAGAAGTGCCCGCGGAAAGCATCCGTCCACCGGGCAACTGAACGGCGATTAGAGAGTGAACCATGAGAACGTGCAAAATACTAACGCTGAATGAGAGTAAACAGTAAAAAACAGTTTTGCGCCGGTTGTCTCAAGTGCTATATTTTGGAATGGATGCTGATGTTCAGAAGGATGCCTACGGAGCAGAGGGTGAGTGTTAAGGATGAGCCCCCGTAGCTTAAGAATGGCAGAGTGATTCCTGTGACGGGTATGAGGCCGATAACGACGCTAATATTTATCATCACCTGTATAATTAACATCGCCACAATTCCTAAAGCTAAGTACCTCGCAAATGGATCAATGGACTCTAAAGCTATTTTAATTCCACGCCAAAGCAAGACGAAAAATAACAGAATCAATCCTACTCCGCCGATGAAACCTAGTTCTTCTGCAAGAATCGCAAAAATGAAATCAGTTTGCGGTTCCGGTAAGTAAAAGTATTTTTGTAAGCTATTGCCCATTCCAAGCCCCATCAGCCCTCCAGGCCCGATCGCATACAAGGATTGGATAATTTGAAAACCATCACCAAGAGGATCTTCCCAAGGGTTAAGAAAGGCAACAATCCGGCTGATCCGGTATGGTGCCGATATAATTAAAAAAGCAAATCCAATCAAACCGATTAAGCCTAAACCTACAAAATGGGAGATTCTTGCACCAGCAATAAAAAGCATGATGACGCAAGTGAGTACTAATACAAGACCAGTGCCTAAATCCGGTTGCAGCATGATTAAACCAAATGCTGTAAAGATAAGGAGTAAAGAAGGCAGAAAACCTTTCGTAAAAGAAGTGATATATTTTTGTTTCTCTGATAAAAGTGCAGCAAGAAAAATAATCAAGCCCAGTTTCATAAATTCAGAAGGCTGAATACTAAACGCACCAACACCTATCCAGCTGCGCGCCCCTCCTCGAACCATTCCAATTCCTGGTATGAGCACAAGGATAAGTAAAATAAAACAGCCAAGCAGAATAAAATTAGAGTACTTTTTCCATGTTGTATATGGGATAAGCATAAAAAAAAGCATCGCCACAAAACCAACTCCTGCAAACAAGAGCTGTCTTTTTAAATAATAGAACTCATCACCGAATTTATAAAGCGACCAAACATGTGAGGCACTGTACACCATCACGACCCCTACAATTAAAAGCACAGCAATAACAGTAAGCAGCAAGGCATCTGGTCGATTTTCAGCCTTCGTGAGATTCCTAAGCATGAAAAAACCCCTTTCTCAAAAGAATGGGGGCAATTCAAATCTATTATCACAAGCTTCATGTTGTCCAAGCCCCTACAATAGTTTATGCACGGCTTGAATAAACATGTCACCTCTTTCTTCAAATGTACGATATTGATCCCAACTCGCACAGGCTGGGGACAGTAAAATTACATCATTTTCTTCTGAAATTCCGTAACCTTTTTGAACAGCATCTTCCACATTTTCCGCTGTTAAAACAGTAGAAATCCCAGCTTCTCTTGCCACTTCTTTAAACTTTTCTTTCGTCTCTCCAAAGCTTACAAGGCCTTTTACATTTTTCAAATGAGGAATCAGCCCTTTTAGATCATCCCCACGATCCAGGCCGCCTGCAAGTAAAATCGTTGGCTGTTTAAAGGAAGCTAATGCTTTTTCCGTAGCGAGCATATTTGTCGCTTTTGAATCATTATAAAAGTATCGGCCCTTCAAATTTGTTACATATTGAAGACGGTGCTCTACACCTACAAAGGTTGTTAAAACTCTTTCAATCCCCTCATTCGTTGCACCTGCCAATTTCGCTGCACAAATCGCTGCCAGGATATTCTCTAAATGGTGCTCACCAACGAGAACAATTTTTTCCACGTCGATAATCTTCTCGTTTAGGAAATAAATCGCTTCGCCATCAGACCAGGCACCATTTTGAACTTCCTTTGCAGTAGAAAACGGAATTCGTCTTGCCTTTGTTCCAACTACTGCTGACGAGATATCCAGATCGTCAGCATTATAGATTAAATAGTCATCTTCTGTCTGGTTACGGAATATATTGTATTTCGCTTGCTTATAATTTTCGAGTGATTTGTGATAATCAAGATGTGCTTGATAGATGTTTAAGATGACTGCAATATTCGGTCGGAAATCTATTGTACCTTGAAGCTGGAAAGAAGACAGCTCTAAAACTAATGTTTCATCATCTGATAAACTTTCCGCAACCTCAGTAGCTACGATACCGATATTACCAGCTACTTTAACCTGTTGCTTGCTTTCCTTTAACATTTTAGATGCTAGGGTCGTGGTTGTTGTCTTTCCATTTGAACCAGTAATTCCGATTAATGTACCTGGAACAAGCTGATAAGCTATTTCTATTTCCGTTACGATTGGAATATTTCGCTTAACCGCTTCAACTAAGACAGGATTATCATAGGAAATACCCGGGTTTTTAACAACGACCTCAATTCCTTCCAAGACAGACAATGGATGGGAACCAAGAACCATTTCTGCACCGAGTGCTATAAGATCTTGCACCACTGTTGATTTAGTCGTCAATTGCTGGTCGTTTACCCTTACTTGTTTACCGTTTTTGAGTAATGTTTTTGCAGCTGCTGTTCCACTTCTCGCCAAGCCAAGAACAAGCACATGATGATATGGAAAAGCTTTTAGTTTTCTCAATTTAAGCCCACCTCAATAAAAATCCCTAATGCGGCAAACACGAGGCCAACTAGCCAGAACGTTGTTACAACCCGCCATTCCGACCATCCCATCAACTCATAATGATGGTGTAATGGGCTCATTTTAAAGACGCGTTTACCAGTCGTTTTAAAGGAAATCACTTGGATAATAACAGATAACGTCTCAATAACAAAGACACCACCGATAATAACAAGCAGTATTTCCATTTTTGTAAGAATTGCTACAGCGGCAATTGCTCCGCCAAGTGCAAGGGATCCTGTGTCACCCATAAACACTTTAGCAGGATGAGCATTGAACACAAGAAAGCCTAGCAGTGCTCCTGCTGCTGCCAATGAAAAGACCGCGATATCGTTCTGCGGCATCCCGTATAATGCTAAGATAGCAAAAGCACCAAATGCTATAGCTGCTGTTCCTGCAAGCAGTCCATCCAATCCGTCCGTCAAATTGACAGCGTTAGAAGAACCAACAAGCATAAAAATAACTAAAATGGCATAAAACCAGCCAAGTTCCCATTGGATGTTCGTCCCTGGGATTTGAATATAGGTTGAAAAATCATTTGCCTGTAAAACGAAAAAGAATAAAAGAGCAATCACAATTTGGCCGATTAATTTCTGTAGTGAGGTTAAGCCGAGATTCCGTTTCAGTGCGACTTTGATGAAATCATCCAGAAAACCTACGAGACCGTAACCGAATAGAACGAACAACAATAGCCACATTTCGTATCCGATTGCTCCGCTCACTTTCCAGATCATGATCAGTGAAGTAATAATAATGCTTAATACAATCATGATCCCACCCATCGTTGGTGTACCAGTCTTTTTTTGATGTGATTCTGGTCCTTCTTCGCGAATACTTTGTCCAAACTTTAATCTTCTTAAAAATGGAATGAAAAGCGGCGAAAAAAGAACAGTAATTAAAAATGATATCCCTATCGTCATTATTAAAGTAGTTATACTCATATCAAGTTCCTCCTCAATTACTGCTCCTTATCTTCTTGCTTCATCACGATAGTTTCAACCATTGTTTCAAACTGAAGGCCACGTGACGCTTTAAATAAAACAAGACTCATCTTTGTAAGGTGCTGGTTTAATTCGTTTATTAATGCTTCTTTTGTTTCGAAATGTTTACACTGAATTTCACTTTCCTGAACACTATCCGTAATTAATTTTGCTTTTTCTCCATATGTATACAAATGAGTGATTGGAGAAGTAATCACTTCGGCTACCGAACGGTGCAGTGCATCTGCATAATTTCCCAGCTCGAGTATATCTCCTAGTACAAGTATTTTCGTATCGAAGCCTTCCATCTGTTTAATTACTTCTATCGCTGCTTTCATCGATGTTGGAGAGGCGTTGTACGAATCATTCACAATGGTTGCCTGATTTTGTTTTGACTTTAATAATTCAAAACGCATGGCGGAATGTGCCAGCTCTTTTAGGCCTGCTTCCTGTTTCTCTTCAGATATATGCAGTAACTCGGCAATCTGAAGCGCGAACCCAGCATTTTTTGCGTGATGCTTACCAAAGAGAGGCACTTGGAAGCGGCGGCCGTGAGCATTTGTGAAAGATGTCCCATCCACTGTAATATCTACGTCATCCAAGCGGACCTCATTATCCGCATTAAAGCCACAGTTGATAACATCCACTGAATCGTCCGTATGTATAGCTTGTAAGAGAGGTTCATCACCATCAACAATCAACTTGCCGCCTTCTTTCAGCCCATTGATTATTTCAAGCTTGGCTTTGGCAATCCCTTCCCTTGAACCGAGGTATTCGATATGTGATTCCCCGATATTCGTAATAATTGCATAATCCGGCTTTGCAATTTTCGTCAATACATCAATTTCACCGTACCCGCTCATTCCAAGCTCGAGTACAAGCACTTCCGTATCGCGGGGCATACTAAGAATTGTCAATGGTAAGCCGATATGATTGTTCAAGTTTCCTAATGTAGCATGTGTATGGTAAGTTGTCTTCATAATCGCGGCTATCAGGTCCTTCGTAGTTGTCTTCCCATTAGATCCGGTAATCCCAATCACAACTGGATTAATCTTGTCTCTGTAATAGGCAGCAATTTTTTGCAGACCTTCTGTTGTGTCTTTTGTATAAAAGACAGGAAAATCAAGCGGGATGGAAGGGGGTAACTTCTCCAGCTCATCCCACAAGATTGCGACCGCACCATTTTCTATCGCTTGTTCGACATAATCGTGACCATTAAACTGATCACCGACAATCGGGATAAACAAAGAATGATCCACTTTCGACCGGCTGTCTGTTGTAATTCGGTCGATTGCAATTGAATCATCAAGTGATTTTCGATTGTTCGTAAATAGTTGCTTTAATTCTTTTACTGTAAATAACATCGTTAAAACTCCTTATTTAAAAACGCATTTTTAGCTACAACACGGTCATCGAATGGATACTTCCTGCCATTAATCTCCTGGTACGTTTCGTGACCTTTGCCTGCGATGACTACAAGGTCTCCAGCTTCTGCAGCGGACATTGCTTTTTCTATTGCCGTCAATCGATCGATGATGACTTCATAATTATGGACATGCCCATCGAAAATCTGGACCATGTCGTCAAGAATAGCTCGCGGGTCTTCCGTACGTGGATTATCAGAAGTAAAAATTGCATAATCTGCGTGCTTGATTGCTTCTTGCGCCATGAGTGGCCGTTTTTCCGGATCACGGTCACCCCCGCAACCAAGTACACAATAGAGCTTACCTGTTTTTATTTCTTTACATGTTTCAAGAATGTTTTTCACCGCATGAGGAGTATGCGCATAGTCCACAATAATACCAAATGGCTGCCCGAAATCAACCGTCTCGAACCTGCCTGGAATAGGTGGGACAACCTCGAACGTATCTTTAATAATATGCAAAGGAATCCCGTTAACCAATGCAGCAGATCCCGCTGCAAGCATATTATAAATGTTAAACTTCCCAGTAAGCCTACTCGTAATTTTAACCGTTCCGACCGGTGTTTTCAATTGAAATATTGTCCGGCCCGGTAAAAGCTCAATATCATAAGCCATTACATCTGCTTCACGCTCGATACCGTAAGTTACGATTGGAAAAGCACTTGTTTTTTTCAGCGTTTCCGCATAATGATCGTCTGCATTGATAACGGAAAACTTCCTTCTGCCGTCATAGGTATTCCCGAGACGTGAGAATAATTGACTTTTAGCAAAGAAGTAATTCTCTTCACTCTTATGATAATCCAAATGATCCTGCGTTAAATTGGTAAATATTACCGTGTCAAAATCACAGCCGTACACCCTTCCCAAATCAAGACCATGGGAAGACACTTCCATTATTACTTGTTCTACTCTTGAATTCTGCATATCATGAAAGAGTTGTTGGAGGATGAGCGCATCTGGAGTTGTATTACTTGTTGCACTGTATCGGTCACCTACTTTATTGTGAATGGTGCCAATCACACCGGTCTTTTTTCCAAAATGGTTATACAATGCATCGAGAAGGTAACTGACGGTTGTTTTTCCATTTGTTCCGGTTATCCCAATCAAGGGGAGCTTTGTCGAAGGATAATCATAAAATGTATTTACTATAATTGCAAGAGCCCGTACCGAATTATTTACATAAATGACTGGAACCGTGCTTTTCACTCTTTTCTCTGCAATTATGACCTTTGCTCCCTTTTCAATCGCATCTTGGACATAGAGATGTCCATCTGTCTGGAAACCTTCTATACAAGTGAATAGACTCCCTGGCGTTACACGACGCGAATCTGTATGAATAGCAGTAATCTCTATCTCCTCAGATTCTGTCGTTAAGCTTATAAATGGCAGCGCCTGAATCAATTCTCCTAATTTCATCGGTTCACCCTTCTCCTAAGAACTATACCGATGGGAAAAGGATGACAAATCTGCAGGCTTGATTAGTCACTTAAAAATATCCGCACTTTCGCTCCTTCCATCACTTTTTCACCTGGTTTTGGAGCTTGATCAATAATCTTTCCGCCACTTCCGCTAACATCCACAGATAAATTCAGCATAAACTCTGACAGTTCTTGTGGTGTTAGACCAATTAAATCCGGTACTTCAACAAGCGGTTCCTCTGGCCACTGATATTCTTTCTCCAGACCATCTGAACGCTTCTCAACATCCATAACCGGCAAACTATCACCGATAATCTTGCCGACAATTGGTGCTGCAACAACCCCTCCAAATTGAACTGTATTTTTCGGGTTATCAACAGCTACATAGACGACAATCTCCGGATCATCGGCTGGAGCAAACCCAATAAAAGAAACAATATAGTTATTTTGCATATAGCGACCGTCCGGACCTACTTTTTGTGCGGTTCCTGTCTTTCCTCCCACTCGGTACCCTTCAACATATGCAGGTCGGCCCGTCCCCTGTGCAACTACAGATTCAAGTGCATATCGCAGTTCTTCGGACGTTTCCTCCGCAATCACCTGATGCTTAATGGTCGGTTCAATTCTTTCGACAACTTCTTCTGTCACCGGATCAAGCCATTCAGAAGCTATATACGGCTCATATAAAAATCCGCCGTTAACAGCAGCTGCTACAGCCATGACCTGTTGAATCGGAGTTACAGACACACCTTGACCGAAAGCTGTCGTAGCAAGTTCAAGTGGGCCTACATTCTCAGGATTAAAGAGGATTCCATTTCCCTCTCCTTCCAAATCAATCCCTGTTTTCTTACCAAATCCAAATGCATCAATATAAGAAAACAATCTCTCCGTACCAAGCAGTTGCCCTAAATTCACAAATCCAGGGTTACAGGAATTCTGTACGACTTCAAGATAACTTTGGTGACCGTGTCCTCCTCTTTTCCAACAATGGATATGAGTTCCAGCAACATTAATATCTCCATCATCATCAAAATGATCTTCATGAAGATCAACTATCTTTTCTTCCAATGCAGCAGCAAGGGTAATGATTTTAAAAGTAGATCCCGGTTCATATGTGCTCCAGATTGGAAGATTTCGGTCAAACACTTCCGCATCTGCTTCCTGATAATATTCTGGATGAAAGTTAGGTCTTGTCGTCATTCCGAGAATACCACCAGTTTTCGGGTCGACTGCGATGGCCATAGCGCCGTCTGGATTATACTTTAGAGCAGCTAAGTCCATTTCCCGTTCTAAGATTGCTTGTACTTGGGAATGAATCGTCGTTTTTAAATGCAACCCATCCTTTGGTGGGGTATACACGTCCGCAAGTGTATCTAACCGGTTACCACGTGCATCGGAAAAGAATGATAAACTGCCCGCCGTCCCGTTTAATTTTTCATCATAATATTGCTCTAGACCCATTAATCCCTGGTTATCGATACCAGTAAAACCGAGCACATGGGAAAGGGAAGTTTCATAAGGGTAATGTCTTTTCGAATCTTTCGCCAAATAGACACCTGAGAGATTTAACGTACGAATTGCTTTCTCCTCTTCAGCCGAAATCTTAATCCCCTCCGGCCGGATTGTCACACTTGAAGCCTGTCGTGTAATCGTTTCATACACTTTATCAACTGAAGTGCGCAGCACTCCTGCTAACGCTTCTGCTGTCGATTCAGGATCTGTTACTTGCCGCGGAACAATTGTAACGGTTGGAGCCGTCACATTTTCAGCAAGAGGGGTTTCATTCATATCTAATATTTTCCCTCGTTCTGGAGCAAATTGGATATCCCTTGTCCAAAGTTCATTCGCTTCTTCAAACAATTCGTCACCCATTACAAATTGGACATAGGCCAACCTGAGTATGATGGTAATTAAGATAATTAAGGCAAAAAGAAAAACAGTAACGATTCGTTTTTTGACTGTAATCGTGGATACGCGTTTCATACTTGCACTCCTCTTTATAGATAGGCTTGTATCCACTATATGAGTTTCAAAAAACGAATAGAACACTGTTTTCCTTTGTCTTTATTCGTTTATTTCTTCTTGTTCCACTTGCTCTTCCTGTTCTCCGTCTGATGTTTCCTCTTGCTCTTCGTCACCTGGAATTTCTTCCCTTTCTTCCCCAGGTGGTAACAACTCGATGCCAAGATAAGCTCCTTTGCTTAACGCCGTTCCTGGTTCAACGCTTTGCATCACAACATACCCATTTCCAAAGCTTTCAAGTTGTAAATCCATCATGTCTGCCAACTCGACAACTTGACGTTTCGACCAGCCCATGATGTCTGGCATAGCCGGTTCATCTGTAATTAAGATAATATGTTTTGTTGGCAAGGTTTTTTCTCCTGCTGTCACATTCGCTTTCGTGACCTTTGTTCCACTACCAACCGTCGTTACGTTAAACCCTTTTTCTTCAAGTTGAGTGGTTAATTGTTCTGGATCTTTCCCATTCAGTTCAGGTATTTCAACCCGTTCAATTTCCTCTATATCTTCACCGTCCGGATCAATATTCAGGTAATGTAAACCATTTTCCATAACATTTTTTACGATAAAGGAAACGGGTTGGGATCCATATTCACCAGCCTCAAGATCTGGCTGCTGAACAGAGACAAACATGACTAATTCCGGGTCTTCAATCGGAGCCATTCCTAAAAACGAAAAAATCATATTTTCCCTGCCACTTAAATAACCGCCCCCATCCGGATTAGGGATTTGAGCTGTCCCGGTTTTCCCGCCTATAGTGTAGTCTTCCAGACGGAATTGTTTCCCTGTACCATTCTCCCCTTCAACAGCACGCTGTAATAATCCACGCACCTGTTCGGCAGTTTCAGGCGATATTGGTTCTGATGTAACTTCCGGTTCATTCCCGTCAATTACTTCGGATGTTGCGGGATCCACAATTTTATTGATGACATACGGTTTTAACATTTTGCCGTCATTTGCAATCGCTGTTGCTGCTTTCATCATTTGGATTGGCGTCACTGTACTACCTTGCCCGAAGGAGGTTGTCAGTTTTTCACGCGGCCAATTATATAAAATCTCGCCTGTTATTTCTCCTGGTAAGTCGATATCTGTCGGTTTATCAATATCAAATGCATGCAGATATTCTAAAAACTTTTCCGTGCCAAGCTTCTCCCAAACGAGCTTCGAAGCCGCAACGTTTGAAGAACGTTCAAATCCTTCATCAAACGAAATGGTTCCCCAACCCTTTCCTTCGTTCACATCTCGAATGGGGATGATTTTCTCGTTTACATTATATGTTCCGGATAGGTATTTTTCATCCCCGTTATAGACGCCCTCTTCAATGGCAGCAGCCCACGTGAACATCTTCACGGTTGAGCCTGGTTCAATTGGTGTCGAAATAACGTCATTATACCAATTCTGTACATCTGCCGGATTATTCGGGTTATAACTTGGTCGGCTGCTCATCGCAAGGACTTCGCCGGTTTTCGCATGCATGACGACGGCAGTCATCCGCTCCGGGCTATAAGAACTCTCTACAGTAGACATTGCCTCATCAACCAATGTTTGGATTTTTTGATCAAGCGTTAAGTATACATCGTTTCCGTCTTCCGGCTCTTTAATAACTTCATTTGGGTTTAGTAGTTTCGAATTATACAAGTCTCGTTGATAGGAGATATAGCCACTCTCACCTCGGAGCAGCTCATCCATTTGCTTTTCCATACCGGTAACGCCTGCAATTTCAGACCTTATCTCCCCGTCCTCATCCTCGAATTCTGATTCTCTAGCAAATCCAATGATGTGGGATGCGAACATACCGTTAGGATAAAAGCGCATCGCTTCCTCGTCAAAGTATATTCCTGGTAATTTAAGTTCCTCGATTTCTTCTTTTTTGTTTTGGCTAAGTTGTCTTCCAGCATTACCAAATTCCACTTGAAATCGTGGCGGGTCTGCATCAAGTCCTGCTTGTAAGGAATCGCGGATCATACTAGCATCCACCTCCAAGATTGGAGCAAGAGCTTCAGAAGTCTTGTCCACATCCACGACATGCCGTGGTTTTTCTGGGTTTTCCGAGTATGCTTCATCAAGAACAGCGAATACACGGTATGTCGGCCGGTCATAGGCGAGAATCATACCGTTTTTATCGAGGATTTTCCCTCGTTCTGCTGGAAGTGTATAAGAAGCAGTCCGTTTTTGATCCGCCCATTCTTCTAGTGAGATATTATTTACTTCTCCAGTCGCCTGGATATAAATAAACCTGCCCGTTAGAACGATAAAAATCGCCACAAAAAATATAATCAGTATTCCCGCCATCATATGTGTCGTCTTGTTTTTCCTCATACGATAACCTCTTACTCCTGTTCTACTGCTTGCGCTTGTTTTACCTCAGCATTTTGAATGGTTAACCCATGTGACTCAGCAATCGAGATAATACGTTCTGGACGGGATAGTTCTTTCACTTCGAAAGCAAGACCTTCATTTGCGATTTGTTGTTGCTGGACGGATTTTTCAAGCTCTTGCATTTCCCGATTTAAAGCGTCAGTCTGAGAAGATAAAGAAACCATAAATACACCGGCGATGATTAAGCCAGCTGCAATCATCGAATAAATGACTTTTTCTCCCTTCGTAATCCAACCTTGCTTTTTAACTTTAACGGCTACTTTTTTCGGTTCACGATTTGGATTAGGAGACGGATTCGTGTTCCAGCTCCTCGCTTGATTTGCACTCATTATTTTCTCCACCCTTCCTCGTATACAAATGCTTTATCCCATTTTTTTATTTTCTCTACGATTCTTAATTTAGCGGAACGTGATCTGCGATTTTCTTCAAGTTCACTTTCCCTCGCTACAATTGGTTTTCTTGTAATCAACCGAAACGGCGCTTCATGTTCTTTCGGTATAATTGGTAAATTCCGTGGTGTTTCTTTCGCTGTGCTCCATTTTTTGAATGCCTGTTTGCATAAACGGTCCTCCAGAGAATGGAAGGTAATGACAACAACTCTTCCGTCGATGCTTACGAGTTCTGCTGCCTGATGGAGTGCATCATTAAAAGCAACCAACTCATCATTTACTGCAATTCGTAATGCTTGGAATATCCGCTTTGCAGGGTGTCCCCCTTTTCTTCTTGCGGGGGCAGGAATTGCTTCTTTAATGATTTCTACAAGTTCAGAGGTTGTCTCAATCACAAAGGTCTTGCGGTAGTCTTCAATTTTTCTTGCGATTTGTTTAGAAAACTTCTCTTCACCATATTGGAAAAAGATGCCGACTAACTTTTCATAAGGCCACTCGTTTACGATTTCCTTGGCTGTCAGTTCACTCTCTTGATTCATCCTCATATCGAGTTCCGCATCCTGATGATAACTGAACCCTCTTTCCCCACGGTCTAACTGTGGGGATGAAACACCGAGATCAAATAAAATACCATCGATTCGTTCTCTATCAAGCTTTTCTAATTCCTTACTGATTTCGCGGAAATTTGCATGAATAAAGCGAATCCGATCCTCGTATGGTGCTAATCTTTTTTTTGCTGCTTCTAGTGCATCAAGGTCCTGATCAAAAGCGATAAGGAGCCCATCTTTGTTCAATCTTGATGCTATTTCTTCTGAGTGGCCTCCGCCACCAACTGTACAGTCTACGTATGTACCATTTGCCTTAATATTCAAGCCTTTAATTGTTTCCTGTTTCAATACACTATAATGTTCAAACAAGCGATCACCTGCTTCAATTACTTCTATCAGCGTCTAGCTCCAGCGCCCAGCGACTAGCGGACTTCCTGAACATCCGTGGGATAAAGAAGAGTTGCCAATTGGCTAAGACATGAGGCTTAGTCGCACTTATACCCTTGCGGTGAAAGTCAACATCAGCTCAAATCTAAAGGAGGGCCGACTAAGTACAGGCCAAGACCCAACTCACGTCTACCCCTAAAGAGGCATGCTTCCTATATCTCCCACTGTCCAGTCCGTACGTCGCTAAACGGTCGCTTGCGCTTTTGTTTTAAATATCAAAATCCAGTAGATTTTCAGCAATCTCAGAGAAGGATTCCTCCGATTCTTCCACGTATTCTTCCCATTTATCACCAGACCAAATCTCCACTCGTTCAGAGACCCCAATGACAACACATTCTTTTTCCAATGCGGCATATGTTCTCAATGTGGATGGAATATTTATTCTTCCCTGTTTATCCACTTCGCATTCAACTGCACCAGAAAAGAAGAAGCGGGTAAAGGCTCTGGCATCTTTTTTTGTTAGGGGGAGTTGTTTTAATTTCTCTTCAATAATCTTCCATTCGTTCATCGGGTAAGCGAACAAGCATTTATCAAGACCGCGGGTCACAACAAAAGTATCCCCGAGTTCTTCACGAAACTTGGCGGGTACAATCATTCTGCCCTTCGTATCAACGTTATGCTTGTATTCCCCCATGAACATATTCTTCTCCCCACTTTCGTAATATTATATTACCACAACCCTCCACTATCCTCCACTTCTTTTTCGTTAATTTTTAACTTTTTCGCTTAAGCTAAAAATAATTAGGGAAATAAAAAAAGAGAAAAGCTGTTATATCAATGTTTAACAGCTTTTCTCTTCTCTTTTTCAAAAGTGGTGGAAAGTGGTGGTAAATGATCCCAATGGGTATTATAAATAAACAACATAGTGTGAGTTTTGGAAAGAAAAGGAAGAACGGGTTACTTCCGAGATAAACGATACACCATATTCATTTAAAAACGGGAAAACATTCCACATCCGTTCTTGCAACCCTTCTTCCGGATGTGTCAATAATTGAATCTCATCAAATTGTGCAAGGTCTTTCGCATACTTCTCTTCCAAAGCAAGTTTCATACGGCGCTTTAGAAACTCAATTTCTCTTTGTACGTAATGAAGATTTTTCTCTGCAAGTGCCCCAACATCATCTCGGATTGATTCTGCCGTCTTTCGAAGCGGTTTATGGGCTTCTGCAATTGTATTCTGCAAATTCTTGGCTAAATCATCAATTGGCGGCTCTTGTTTCGTTAACAGCCATTGTTCCCTTTTCGCCGTGCTTCCCTCGTTAACTGCTTCCTCGACAGTTAAATCTGTGGCATATAAGGCTTTATTGATTGTTTCAGGAAGATAGGTAAATGAAAGTCTAGGCAATACAGGAGGCATTTTCAAATCCAATGCACGGAATGCTGGCTTAAGCAGGGCCCAGTAACTAATTTCTCCTGGTCCACCAATAAATGCAAGTGTGGGCAAGAGGAGTTCTTGCATCACCGGCCGCGTAACAACATTATTACTAAGCTTCTCTGGATTTGTTTCTGCAAGACTCAGTAACTCCTCTGTCGTCAGCTCGATTTCATCTTGCTTACCTTTCCATGTGCCTTGTTCTGTCCGGCTTAGTAAAATTCGTTCTCCATCTAAATGATAGAATAGATGACCATCTGCTGGTTCTAGTTCAAGTGCAGCTGTGTAGCCTTGCTCTTCCAGTTCCTTTGCAACCTCACAAACACCTTGACTGATTTTTGGCTGATTCTCAATCATGCGGACAAAATAATCCTGCTCAATATTTCGGATGCGTTTGTCTGCTGCATCTATCAAGATAATACCTTCTTCTTGAAAAAGCTTATGAATGATCCTGGCAAAGAAATCAGTGAAACTTACAGATTCCCGCAGCGTGTCCGTCACCATTTTATAAATATCTTTCGTATGTATTGTTTCCGGAAGTTTAGAAAAAAGTTCATCGACCCATTTTCCAGCAAGTTCCTGATCGAGTGTAATTTCTGTGACAGGAAGTTTTTTATAATGGGATTGCTTGAGTGGATACTTGTTCAGTTCTGTTCCTTCAGGGAAAAACACATGATTGACTTCCTCGTAATCATGATCTTCTCCAGCTATCCAGAAAACCGGTAATACAGGTACGTTTAAACTCTTTTCCTGTTCTCTTGCAAAATGCAGGATAGAGATTATTTTATTAATTGTATAGAGCGGACCTGTAAGCAGACCAGCTTGCTGCCCTCCCACAACGACAACACTTTCCGGGTTCCGCAGCTGTTCGATGGCTTTTAACGTTGTTTCTCCTGCGCCCCAGGCCGTGTTCCGCTCTGCAAGAATCGTCGCCAATTCTTCGCGTTTGAATGTTCGATTTCTTAACTCATTCATCCTTTCATCCATTGCTTCAAAAGGATGATAATCAAAAAATTGCATAACCGATCTATTGTTTCTATAATCAGTGATCAACTGACCTTGATTTCGTATATTTACCGCGTCGATTCGCATCTGATTCTACTCCTTTATCACGCATTAACGGTCTGCAATACCTCCACCCTTAGACAGGAGAAAAGCCCAAAGTATAAAGATGAAGGCTAAACAGTCCGTATATCCCTGATTCTGTTCAATTTATATTCAGCGGAGATAGCCCCCAATGAAGTTTCACTCTATGAATAAGTCCAAGTTGTATTGTATCTAATTCTGACAGTAATTTCATGTTTCTTGTTTACGTTGCCAAATATTTAATGATTCCTGCAATCATTAAGCAGCCGTAAAGAATAAAGAATAACAAAAATGAAATTCTCCATAATAATTTAGCGGCTTTTTTGAATTGGACATCCCGTCCCGTTCTCCACTGGATAAATATGATTAATGATAAAGAAATGAGCAGGAAAATCAAGACAACCCCAACAAAGCTCCGATCAAATATAATTCCGAGCATAATTGTTACTGCGATAATATATAAAATAGTCGTCCAATTCACTGCAGAATGAAACGCCTTTAACTTGTTCCGCTCCCGGATCATACTAATAATATAAACAAGAAAGCTTGCAAGCAGCGGGATTGTAATAAAAAAAGATAGGACATAAACGATAATATCTAGCATTCCGAAGTTACTCCTTATGTAATTTTTCAATATATAATCCAGTTCCACCACTCAAAACAGTGAATTACTTTCATACAGCGTAAGTGTGCCAAACTCCGAAACTTTCTACTGGAGGTCCGCAGTCCAGACACCTCTCACATCTGCTGAGCGGCCGGCAAGCCTCCTCGCGCTGAGCACTAAGGGGTCTCGCCAGGCTTACCTCCGAACAGGAAGTTCTAATGCCGGCGTTGGTCACAGGACGTGACCGTTCTTTGCCGGCCTTCCGCAGGAGTCTCGAGGTGTCTGGACTGCTACCAGGAAAAGCCAAATTGGAATCACTGTTTAATGTTCTAAAAAAGTATACTCCTTATCGTGGCCGAATAATTTCTATTTAAAATAACCATCTAACCAGTTCAGTTGCCCGGGGGATGGTGACTCCTACGGGAAAAGTACGTGTCCAGACCTGAGCAGGAAGCGGTTTTCTTCCGAGGCAGACTAAGAACGCCACGTCCTGCGGCAACGTCTGCATTAGCACGTCCTTTGCGTCGAGGCTGAGGCCGTGGAAAGCATCAGTCCCCCGGGCAACTGAACGGCGATTGAAGCTCTGAATGAGTGAAAGGGCCAAATCACTCGCGCTGTATGAATGTGTGTAGGATTGTGTATTTTTGATTGCACTATTTTGATTCTACTATATTCGAATTAAGAATGTTACACAACCTCAAGATTTAAAAAAACTATTAATTGATGTATAATTATAAAGACAGTGAATACATTCAATATACTATTGCAATCTAACGTTTCATGAATGAATGAATGGTTAAGATAAACAAAGGGGGATGTAAGCATGAACAAAGTGAAGGTCGAAAATTTATTAATCAACTACAAAACTCTTGAGAAATTTAAGCGATTCAAGGAATATGGCAACCAGGAGCTCTCTATGCTCGAGGATTTACAGAACAACTTTATTGAAAACAATAGTGAATCACCTTTTTATGGAATTTATATCGGAGAGAACTTAATAGCCAGAATGAGTTTATACAGAATCAAGGAAAAATATGATAACTATTTTGACCCGCCACAGGATTATTTAGCGCTTTGGAAACTGGAAGTATTGCCAGACTATCAAGGCCACGGATACGGCAAATTAATGGTGGACTATGCAAAAAGCTTTAATTTGCCAATTAAAACGAGTCCGCGGATCAATTCACAAGGATTCTGGGAGAAAATGAGCTTTCAAAAAGCACAATATGATTTGGAACGGGACCTCGGGGAAAATCCACTAATTTGGCTGCCTCAAGGTGTCCAGGAGAAAGAGGCACAACATAGTCAAGAGACAGAATAAAAATTACCACGTGAAGTTAGCAAATGAACTTCACGTGGTTTTTTTAGACATCCGGATTGCTTTCCATATTTCCATCCACCCAATTCCATAACTTCTCCATTTCATTCCAGGCATTTTTATATCGTTCAAGTTGTTGATTCAATTGTTCATTTTCTTGTTTAAGTCTTTCAATCAATTGTACTTGTTCATTATTTTCGGATTCAGGATTTTTACTTTTCAATTGTTCCAGGAGTTGAATGGCAGACTCAATTGCATTCCTTTCAAGAACCTCTTCACCAGCCTGGAGCGCACGTAATGCTTGGCTGCTCACCTTCTTCCTCTCTTCTTTTGCTTGACGAATAGCAGATTCATACTGTTTCCGAATTGTCGCATTCCAGCGAAAGCCACAGGCCGCTGGTGTTCTTACAAGCTTAGCGGCTACTTCTTTAAACGCTTCCAGCTGGGTATTACCATTCTTAATATATTGCAGGACAGTTTCCGCTAATAATACATCTTCTTCTTTCGTCCATGCATCCTGTCTAGTTTCTTTCATGGCTATCCTCCTCCACTACTTTGCTATCAATGTATGCGGAAACGAGGATTGATAGAATCATGTTTAGCTATTTCTTTTTAGAAAAGTTTTCAATTGCCTGTTTGTGAGTTTCGGATTCCCATAGACTAGCTGCGTTTTTCACTTCTACTTTCATAAGGCTAGGTAGTTCAGCAACATGCATATTAACTTTAAATTGTTCCTTTAATAGACGCATCTGTTCTACTGATCGAGCTATATACTTCTCTAAATACCTTCTAGCTTTCCAATCGGCCGAATCGATTATATCATGGAGCCAGCCTTTTTCCTTCAGTTCATGTGCAGTTAATACAGCTCCTGTTGCAATCCAGTCCAGCGCAAAATCAGGTTGCACTTTTTTATAAAGTAATGCTCCCCCGCCCCAACCAGGCAGGATTCCAATCGTCGTTTGAATAAAGCCGAATTTCGTATTCGCCTTAGCAATTCGGATATCACAGGCAGTCGCAAGTTCACATCCACCCCCTAAAGCGTCTCCATTCAACAATGCAATTACCGGCACTGGAAAATTAACTATTTTTTGAAGTACTTCCATCATCGTTTTTAGTTTAGCAAATGCTTCATTAGTTGATAATTCACCGTGCAATTCATTTAAATCCCCACCAGCAGAGAACATTCGATTTTCTACACCAGTAAGCAATAAAAAATTCAAGTCATCCGCTTCTGCTGCAGCCAGTTTAGCTTGTAACTGATCACCCATATGTAAAGAAATTGCATTTTGTTTCTCTGGTCTGTTCAAGCGAATAATTCCATACCCCTCGATTTTCTTTTCATAGTTAACTACTTCTCCCAAAATCTATCTCCCCTTTACACCATTTCTTTTAATCTCCCATTTATCCCGGTGTAACCGTCCGTAAAACTCCCACCTCAAAACTTTAGGATCTCCGAGAAAGTGTAGGTAGGAAACGTGAGCTAACACCCAAGATGCGTTCCACTAACAATCAGTCAGGGATGAAGCCCCCCCACCGATTGAACTTTCTCTTTATTATACAAGATGACAATAAAAAAAACAGACCACTAAATTGTGATCTGCTCCTCGCTGTTGTCTCCCCGATTAGTTGCTGACAACTTCTCTTCCATCATAATGTCCACATGCTTTACATACGTGGTGTGGCTTCGTTAATTCTCCACAATTTGAACACTCTACCATGCCAGGTACATGTAGTTTTTTATGAGTACGACGTTGGTTTTTTACTTTTTTAGATGTTTTACGCTTAGGTACTGCCATGACCTACACCTCCTTCAAATGAAAAGAACGTTATTCACTATTCATTTTCTTATCTTTATTTTCAAGTAAAGACGCCAATTTTTTTAAACGTGGATCAATGGTTTCTTCCTTTGGTTCTTCTTCTTGAACAAAACTCCAGCCGTCACCTTCTTTAGGTGCTGCGCCCTCTGGATTGGATTCTTCCGAGAACACCCGAAACGGTATACCCAACAGTATATTTTCCATGATATACGGCTTTAAGTCAAGCACTTCTCCTTCAACCGGATGGATTTCATTCTCTAAATCCTCTTCGGTTACATATGGGGAAGTGGAAAATACTTCATCAGCTGTAATTTCATACGGATAATGTACATCAACAAGTGTCCTTGCACATGGTAAAATCATCTCACCTTTAATGGTCATAGAGGCAAATATTTCTTCACTCTGATCCATTGTAAACAAAACTTTTACCTGCGCTGGTCCGATTCGGCGGATATCATTGTTCATCGTTTCCAATTCTGAAACATCAACTGTTTCTTCCACTTCAAAAGGTCCCTTAAAGTTCTCCCTTTGAATCTGTGAGACAGAAATTTTCATGTTCATCACCTCTAGGCAACAAGAGTTATTTTAAAAGAAAAATGATGTTTTGTCAACATCTTTTCTTTACAGCAAATAAATAAAAGTTTTCCAATGATTTATTAGCTGAAATTTTCTCCCTTTATTTGTTACAATGATAGCACATTAAAGCTGGGAGTTGAAATAAATGAAAGCTTGTGGTGTTGTTGTTGAATATAATCCCTTTCACAATGGTCATGCCTATCATGTCCAAAAAGCAAAAGAAGTATCACATGCCGAAACTGTAATTGCGGTAATGAGCGGTGATTTCCTGCAGCGAGGAGAGCCGGCAATTATCGATAAATTCCATCGAGCAAGAGCTGCCCTATTTTCTGGTGTCGACATCGTATTAGAATTACCATATGCATATGCCGTGCAAAATAGTGATTATTTTGCGAGAGGGGCTGTGCATGTGCTGCATGCAATCGGTGCTTCCAGTATTTGTTTCGGGAGTGAAGCCGGTAATGCGAGACCGTTTATAGCGGCTAATCTCGTACAGAAGGAACGGAAAGATGAATACGAAAAGGAATTAAAAGAACGATTACAACAAGGCCTGTCTTACCCGGAAGCAAGTATGCATGCATCTGCTGCAATTGGACTTGTAAATAACGAACTCGATCTTTCCCAGCCGAATAATATTCTCGGTATGGGGTATGTAAAAACAATTCTCGAACAGAATTTGCCTATGAATATACATACAATCAAACGAGTGAATAATCATTACCATGATCCGGAAATTACGGATTCGATTGCCAGTGCAACGAGTATTCGGAAAGAAATTATCGAGCAACAGAAGCTGACAGCGGAAGCACGTGCAGCACTTCCACTTATTACAGCTAAAGAGCTTAAACAATATAGACAAACCGCTTCCCTTTGGCATGACTGGGAACTTTATTTTCAATTTGTAAATTACCGGGTCCAAACGATGACACTGCAAGAGCTCCGCCAAATACACGGGGTAACAGAAGGGCTTGAATATCGCTTGAAAAGCACTGCTAAACAAGCAGAAAATATGGAGGAGTGGCTAAACCTGATCAAGACCAAACGCTATACATGGACGAGAATCCAGCGTCTTTTCACACATCTACTGACAAATACGAAAAAATATGAGCTGGAACCATTTTTGAGTGAAGAACGAGAACTGCCATATATCCGGATGCTTGGAATGACCGAGCAGGGACAAAAATATTTAAACCATGTGAAAAAGGCAATCGAAATTCCTATTTTATCGGGCTATCGTAAAAACATGGATCCTCTCATGCAATTGGAAGAAAAAGCAAGCCTTTCCTACTACAGCATCCTTAAACCCGCCACAAGAAAAAAATTATTTAAACAAGAGCTAGATGGGCCAATTCGAATTGATGGCTAAAAAAGCTTGCGACAGGTAATGTTACGACAACCAACCTGTTCGCAAGCTTTATTATTTTTCTGGAATTGATTCTAAATACTCTAATGCGTCTTGAAAGGTGTCCACTGGTACAATTTCCATCTCTGTCCCGATTTCTTCTGCCTTTTCTTTAGCAACAACATAGTTAGAATCTTCTCTCCCATCCTCATTTGGAGCGAAGAAAATATCAATCCCTTCTCTATCAGCAGAAACAACCTTTTTGTCTATTCCGCCAATCCGATATACATTTCCTTCATAATCAATTTCTCCTGTACCGGCAACCTCATACCCTTTCGTAACGTCTTCCTCGGTTAATTGATCATATATTTCTAAAGCAAACATTAAACCAGCACTCGGACCACCAATTTGGCCGCTGGAGAAGTTAACTTCCGGGTCAACGGTTACTTCCCGATCGGTTACTAAACTAATTCCCATGCCTACCCGTGTATCATCATCGGGAAAATGATCCAATGTTATTTCTTCCGTTAACTGCTCTCCTTCTCTCTGGAAATTAACTGTAATCCTGTCTCCCGCAGCTTTTTCTTCGACATAATTGATCAGGTCTGTTGATTCGGTAATCTCGACCCCATCAATCTGAGTAATCAAGTCTCCCATCTCCAGCTTTCCAATGGATGGCATATCTTCAACAACGCTAACGACATATACACCGGCATAATCAATCGTAATGTCCTGCTCCGCGGCCTCATAAGCCACTACAAGAGAAGCTTCTTGGGAACTTTCCATTACTTGAAGCTGGGCATGCATATAATCATCCGTCGTTATCCCTTCAGGTATTACTTCATGGAGAGGTTTAATCTCGTTATGTGGAAGAACTTTAGCTAGGAGGTAATGAAGTGGTGTAGCCTGCAGCCCGCTAACTGTCACTAAGTACATCTCCCCGTCACTCGTATATCCGTCAGCTACTTCTACAATTGGGTTTAAAGCTTCTGTATTCCCTGGTTTTTGAATATAGAATGGTAACTGATATGTAGCAAAAAAATATAAACCAATGAAGAAAATTAAATAAATAAGTATTTTTTTCTTTGAGAACCTCATCTTCCAGCCGACACCTTCCTTTCGACTAACTATATTCTTAAAGTTGCAGTCATATTCAAAGTCCTAAGCTGCGTATATTGATAGAGAATGTATAGCTTGTACGTAATACGAGCAATTATTCTAGTGTTTATATTTTACACCTTCTAAAATTAGTTGTACAGAAAATAGGGGGCTTTCAATTTGAATCCATTTCTGAAAACAATCGGATTAGCTGCAGTAACGATTTGTTTAACAATATTACTTATTTATTTCCCTGATGAAGCGCTGGCTGCTAGCTTACGTGGATTGAAAATGTGGGGGGAAGTAGTTTTCCCTTCTCTTCTGCCATTTTTTATTACGGCAGAATTATTACTGGCTTTTGGAGTCGTTAAATTTCTCGGCGTTTTATTTGAACCAATTATGCGCCCTCTCTTTAATGTACCAGGTGCTGGAAGTTTCGGTTGGATGATGGGAATGGCGAGTGGATATCCAACTGGTGCAAAAATAGCAGCGAGACTGCGTGAAGAAAAACAATTAACACAAATTGAAGCGGAAAGACTCGTATCCTTTACAAACAATTCAAGCCCATTATTTATTTTCGGTGCGATCTCTGTCGGTCTATTTCATAATGCAGCACTTGGTTTATTGCTTGCGGCAGTTCACTATGGCAGTAATATGATTGTCGGGGTATTCATGCGTTTTTATAAGATTCGAGAAGAAAAATCAGTGGAATATCAAGCAAAAACAAAAAATGGATCTATCTTAATTCAAGCATTGAAACAAATGCATGCGACACGCAGTAAAGATCCAAGGCCATTAGGTGAAATACTCGGAGACGCAGTCTTACAATCCATTAAAACCCTTGTCATGGTCGGTGGGTTTATTATTTTATTTTCCGTTATCGTTCAACTGCTTCACCTTGTACATTTTACCGTGCTTTTCAGCAAACTGTTCGAAGGAATATTCTTCCTGCTTGGGATTCCTATTTCGCTTGGTGTTCCCTTCTTCTCCGGGCTTTTTGAAATTACACTTGGAGCAACATTGATATCAGATATTTCAACGGATTCTTTACTTCCGAAAGTAATTCTTGTCAGCTTCATTCTCGGTTTTAACGGTTTTTCTATACAAGCTCAGGTGGCAAGTATACTTGCTAAAACGGATATCCGCTTCTTCCCCTATTTTTTTGCCCGAGTTTTACACGGAATCATTGCAAGCATCTTGACTGTTATACTTTACAAGCCACTTTATTTGAATCACGGAATAACCGGCAGTGAACTACCTGTAGCAACACAGCCCGCAGATTCCTTCTTTGCGAATGCATTCCAACAACTTACGAGTATTGGGCCATTCGTTACGATCATTTTCCTCTGGTTGGGGTTTCTATTGTTTTATAAAGCCAAAAAAACGGGGAGTTAGCATCCTTATTTATAAAGAACGCCAGCTCCCAGTCACTTTACTATTATGCAAAGTTAAACTTCTTTTTTAATGACTCTTCGACAATTTCCGGTACGAGTCCTGTAATATCACCATTATACTGAGCAACTTCTTTTATCATGCTCGAACTTAGAAAGGAAAATTGATTATTCGTCATTATAAAGAACGTTTCAATATCTTTATTTAATTTTCGGTTCATTGAGGTGATTTGCATTTCATATTCAAAATCACTTATCGCACGCAGTCCACGAATGACCGCATCTGCTTTTTTTTCAGTTGCATAGTGCATCAGCAAAAAACCGGAAGAATCCACGCTTACATTCGGCAAATGCTTTGTCGATTCTTTAATTAAATTCACTCGCTCCTCCACCGAGAATAACGGGGATTTTGCTTGATTATTAAAAACCGTCACAAGAATTTCATCAAATATTTTTGCCCCTCGCTCAACAATATCTAAATGTCCATTCGTAAATGGATCAAAACTGCCAGGAACAATAGCTAGCTTTGACATGATCTAACTCCTTCCTAATTTAAACGGTAAATGGTTACTGCAATTGTACTGCTGTAGACTTCCTGTTTTTGTATCGTCAAATTTACTGTGTCTTCTGGCAGTTCATCTTGTGGATCGTGCTCACAGTAGATCAAACCGCTTTGTTTGATAAGTTCATGTTCCGTAATTTCCTGAATAAGGGATGATAAATTCACTTTTCCGTACGGCGGGTCAAGCAAAATTAAGTCAAAGACAAGCCCCCTTTTTGCTGCTGCCTTTAAAGCGCGGAAAGCATCAGCCCGGAAGACTTCTGCTTGATCTGTCATTTTTACGGATTTTAAATTTTCTTTGATCGTATGTATTGCTTTCCCTTGCTTATCTACAAATATAGCTCGATCCATCCCGCGGCTAAGTGCTTCGATTCCGAGGGAGCCGCTGCCAGCAAATAAGTCCAATACAAGCCCCCCGTCAAAAAACGGGCCGATGGATTGGAAGATTGCTTCTTTGATTTTATCCGTTGTTGGTCTAGTTTCACTACCTGGAACAGCTTTTAATCCCTGCCCCTTTCGCTTTCCAGCTATCACTCTCATAGCGGTCACCCCAATTCGACGATTCGACATTATCCTACCACAAAACCAAAAATAATTAAACTTATCTTTACTAATAGTTTACAATTAGCATATTTGTTTCCTCCAGGTATAACATAACTTCTATCCAGGGTTTGCCGTTCTTTGAGTCTGTATCCGTTCAAAAAAATTCAAAAGAAACCGACACGATTACTTTCATTAGCGTTAAGTGTGCCAAACTCGGAAACTTTCTACCGGGGGGTCCGCAGTCCAGACACCTCTCGCTTTCCACGGGCGGTTGGTGAGCCTCTTCGCAGGCAAGCCTGCTGCGGGGTCTCACCAAGCCTATCCCCCTTGCAGGAGTCTCGAGGTGTCTGACTGCTACCAGGAAAGGTCAAATTTAGATCACTGTTTATTATTCCAAAGATATAATTTTGATCGTGATATAGCACTGGAATATATGCGATTAATAATAATCTTTCCTACCAGTTCAGTTGCCCGGTGGACGGTGACTCCTCCGGGAACAGCACGAGCCTGGAGACCCCGCAGGGCAGAAGCCCGAGGAGGCTCCAGCAGTGCCCGCGGAAAGCACCCGTCCACTGGGAAACTGAACGGCAATCAGAGAGCGAACCATGAGAACGCGCAAAATACTTACGCTGAATGAAAGTGATTGGCAGCTGATTGTTCCTGATAGCCGAGCTGGATAGAAAGATTGTTTTTTTCATATTGTATAATTTTTATTTGTTTGTGCATACTAGCATAATGATTCAACTAAACATTTGGTTGGTTGATTCAAACAGAGTATACTTATTCTTCCCCGTAGGTTTTACTCTGGTTTCTCCTCTCCCTTTGTCTTTTTGTTTTCGTCATGGAAACAAAAAGAGCCTGCAGATACTTGTTCTGCAGGTTTTTTTCTTGCTCTGGGTTATATCCCCATTTTATAATCATAATTTTTCGCTTCATCAAACTTCGTATTCTCGTAGTCTGTGCGGACAAAAGGTTTGTACGACCTCTCCACTTTAGATACGAAGGAATGACGGAGCAGCTTTTTCTCGACCATTTCGATATCCTCTTGATTAACATAAACTACTGCATATTTATGCTTCTTGGAGGCATGGATGAGATTACCATATCGTTTAATATGTTTCAGGTTTTTCATATGCTGGAACCATACGATCAACCCTTGTCGCTTTGTGATCAAGATTTTCACCTACCTCATAATAAAAAGAAAGACCACATTTATCATGCATAAACGTTCTCTAATACCCCCACTACTCATGAGGGAAGCCTACAATGTGAAGATGGGGGATATACAGTCCGTAAATCCCTGATTCTGTTCAACTAACACTCAGTGGGAATAGAAAGAAACTTCCATTTAGTGAAGTTTCGCTTTATGATTAAGATGCACAGCCACAAGCGCTGCCACCACTACCGCAGGAACTACAGCCACTATCAGTTAGAAGTGCCCCATCTTTCGGTACTTTTATTTGATTGCTGACGCTAAATGCGATCACTTCACTAATCTCATCTAATAAACTTTGCAGATTTCGTTCCGCAACCTTAAAAACAGCAACACTTTCATGCATATCCATCGCCCGTTTTGTTGAGCGAACTTTTTTCATGATCTCTTGATAATCAGGGTGATAACGCCCAAATCGCTGAATATCATCATAATGTTCTTTTATATCGTTAAAAGCTTTTATTAGCTTTTGCGCTTCTTCATCTTGCTCTAATGATGCTTTTTTCTCCAGGTAATCTTTCATAACATCAGAGTCAAAAACTACTTTTCCAAGCTCTTCAGCATCATCTAAAATCGTTACATATTCCATTGTTGCAATCATTTTTACACCTCCACCCTGATTCTAACACTTAATTGCATTTATGAAAATAAAACGACACTAATCTTTTAAAATGTTTGCAACATTAATCAGCATGGAAGCCATTTGCATTTGATCATTTACACGATTCAAACGGCCGGAGAACGTTTGACCATAGAATACTTTTGCTTCCTTCTCAAGCTCTGGAAGTCTTTTCGCTCCGTCCCTAAGTAAATACCGGTACCACCTTGGCTCCCGCCTCATAAATTCAAGCAATTTTGGCTGCTCACGTAAATAATGGTAAACTGCCTGTTCCATTCACTTCCTCCTAATCCCTAAACCAATCGAAAGGCTGCCCAGTTCTGTTTCCTTTAGTTTCCGGCTTTTGATACAAATTTACAATCTCTTGTACTGTCGCAATCGTTTTACTTAATTGCTGCACTTGTTCTTGAAGTTTATTCACATCCACTGTTTCTGTATATTTTAAAATTTGTTTTACAAAGTCAGGTTTTAAGTCCAGTTTAGAAAATGTTTCGTTTTTCTTTTCATCACTTTCAGCTGTTTCCCTTTTTTCTTCTTTATACTGTTCCCAGTGGATATCATCTTCACCGAGCAGGATCCACTGTTCATAGATCTCCTGCCAGCTCTTCCCATCTTTCCGAATCTTACGGATCAATTTCGGATGACGATTTATAAACGTTTTGAACCGATTCAGTTCTGGATTGGAATGCTCTTCCATATTACTCACCTCATTTGCAATTAGATGTCAGCTTATTACTAAAATATGCAAATGGGTATGAACTGTTCAAACGATTATAAAGCTCACGAACCGCTATAATTTATAGCAACAAATCACTCTCCTTCAGCCTAAGTGTCCGAAACTCACTTCTGGAGGTCCGCAGTCCAGACACCTCTCGCTTTCCGCGGGCGGCTGGTGAGCCTCCTCGGGCTACCGCCCTGTGGGGTCTCACCAAGCCTATCCTCCCGCAGGAGTATCGAGGTGTCTGGACTGCTACGAGGAAAGGTCAAATTTGAATCACTGTTTAATATTCCAGGAGTATAATCTTTATCGTGACGGAATAATTTCTATTTAGATTAATGAATTTCATAATAAGGATTTACCGCTTCTACGCCTCAACATGTAGTTGCGTAGAAGCTTTCTTAACTACATGCTGTGGCGAAGAAGCCGCTTTTGGTAATTATGAAATTCATTCAGATAAATCATTAATACCAGTTCAGTTGCCTGGCGGACAGTGACTCCTGTGGGAATAGCACGTGTCCGAAGACCCCGCAGGAAGCGTACTTCTTCCGAGGAGGCTGAGGCCGTGCCCACGGAAAGCATCTGTCCGCCAGGCAACTGAACGGCGATTAGAACTCCAAAAATAGTGAACTGCAAAACACTTACGCTGAATGAGGGTGATTAGCTGTGTTATATGGGATTTGCTAGAAAGTTCTGTGTATAGTAGAAGCGGTAGACTCCTACTCCTAAATGAGTATATTCTTCCTGAAGCAGTGCTTCTCGGTGTCCGTCACTATTAAGCCAACCTTCAACAGCTGCCGGGGCATCTGGATACTGTGCTGCAATGTTTTCCCCAGCAGATATATAAAATAATCCCGTGATAGCTAGTCGCTCCTTTAAGCCATCTCCATTCAGACTATAATGGGAAAAGTAATTATTATCATTCATATCTTTACTATGCTGATATGCAACATCACTCACATCTTCTTCCCACTCTAAGGCTGATTTGTCAAAGCGATTCCTAAGTACATTACTAATATTAAAAATCTGCTGCTCCATCCCTCTCTCCACTTGACTCCATTCATTCTCTGTAAGCTCTGGTTTGTCTGGAAGTGGTCCACGATAGACTACTTCATATGGTTGATGTCGTAATAAGATATCTGCATCCATGAGACGAACGGATGACAGTTCATTCGTAAATGTATCAAAATAAAATTGCAGGAATAAATCATCCGAAACTTTCACTAACGGGCGTTGAATCATATCTTCTTCTGTCATTCGAAATGTATAAGTTGCATATCCATCGGTATAGCTCACTTCTTTTTCAAAAGGAAATTCTTCCCTGATTGATTCGTAGGTTGTACCGATTTGAATTGGTTCTAATGATAAGCCCTCTCCAACAGCATAAATAGTTTGCACGGCGCCATCTTCGATTCCAAATTGGATATAATAATCTTTTTCATTCGTGTAAACCCACCATATATAGTCGTAAGCGCTCAAATCCTTACGTACAGGCTCACCCATCTCACTTGCAAGTTCTTCTGCCGTCTTTCCTATCCATTGATATAAATCGCTCCGTAGCACCTGCTTGCTAGCTGTATGGACAGGCGTTGATTTTGTTTGCAGCATAAGGTTCTTTTCAACTACTACCGAATCTACCTTCTCTTGTTCCTTCCATTCACTTTGTTCTACCCAATAAAATGCAGTGATAATAATAATTGTAAGTAGTACTAAACTTCGTAATATACGCATCGATACAGCCCCTCTATTATGATATATTACATTCTATGAAGAATTAGTATGATACATTCAGTGTTTTCCCTATTATTTTTAATATTAATCCTTTTTAGCCGAGTAGGTTTTTCGTTGCAAATTATTTCTATTCATACTATGATTAAAGAACGAGGATAATGATTAGGGGTGAATAAAATGAGAATTGAAAACACTGGAATTGATGATTTAGTAATTGATTTGAAACCGCTTGATAAGATTACTGGTCAACATGCATTTATTCGTGCTGGACAGTGGGACTATGAACGCGTAACATATGATTACAAGATTGGTTCCAATGAAAAAAATATTACATATTATATCCGTGTTCAGGGCTATGCAACAAGTGGAGATGTAGATCGCAGAGATGCAGTAATCAAACTGTTAACTCCATTACTAGGTAAGCATTATTATCCGCATGGAATCGAGTATGGTGAAGAAGAGAACTTCCCAGAGTCACTCGTAGAACGTGCGCAGACATTACTCACAAGCCTAGCAAATGAATTAAAACCACTTGCTCAAGAAAATGATAATTAAAAAAACAGGTCAGCTATCAAAAATAGTTGACCTGTTTTTTTAAAATCGCATTAATGAATTTCATAATACGTATTTAATGCTTCACCATCACCATATGTAGTTGAGTTGGTTCGTCCCCAACTACATATGGTGATGAAAAAGCCGACTTTGATAATGATGAAATTCATTCACATGATTTAATTAACTTCTACACTAACTGGGTCGACATCTCTTGATTTTTCCCGGAACCAACCGAAGAATACTCGCACCATTAATGTTAAATAAACCACTTCCTGGAGTGTTTTCATAATTACTCCACCGAATTGCTGATCGTTTATCGTACTTAATGGTGAAAACATTTCTGGACCGGACAACGTTATTTCAATTCCATCAAGCACATCTCCAGGCACACAGATTGCCAATGCTTGCAACCATGCCCCTCCCGCCAAATAAGCTTCATAAGCAGGTGTTTTCGTGAAGATGATTAATACACAAGCAGGAGTTATCAATACCCCATTGGCAAAGATATAGCCGACCTTCAATAAAGGTGTCATTGTATTTATTTCCTTAAATGGCAGTAGCAATGGAATAAATACGATGAAGGCAGCAATTAATAAAATACTATGAATAACGAAATGCCATGCTGGAGCAGACTTTGAAAAATCAAAAACAACTGGTATATGGTAGACAGAAAACAATCCATTAAATAGAAGCAAGGAAATAATCGGCTTCGTCAGTAACCGAATAATTGGACCTAAGGTTTTATTTCTTAGAGCTTTTTCCCAAATCCATAATGGAAGCCCTTTAATGACGAGGATTGGAAAGATAAGCAGGAATACTACCATCTGGATCATATGTGCAGTAAACATCATATGAGATAATAAATCAATTGGCGAACCTTTGACTACGTATAATAGAAATAAAGCTGTATACATCAATATATGCTGCTTAATCGTAGGTTTCTCTTTTCCGCCAAATTTATGGCGATAAGGTCCTGCTACTAAGTAATAAATAACTCCTAACGCTAGACAGAATGTGAAAAAGTATGGACTCCATAAAGCTCTAAAGCCAAATATTTGTAACTCTAACCACATATATAGTCACTCCATAGAATAAGTTTATCAATTTATTATATAACATATTTTCGAGTGAATCTGGTAAAAATGTGACAAATTCGCAAAAAAAGACCGGGAAAATCCCGATCTTTTTTATTTTACCACCAAGTAATAACTCCTAACGAAAGGATAACAGTAGTTGCAATAATCATCCCGCCGTATATCAATGCTGAAGCTGGCCCGTGCCCTTTATCTTTCAAATGCATGAAATATAAGAATTGGAACATAGCCTGCACGACTGCTAAGACAAACAATAATATACTTAAATAAGCACCGGTCATTAATTGCGTTCCAACAAGAGCAAATGCAATAATCGTAAATGCAATCATTGAAACAAAACTGATTACTTGAATTTTCATTTCATCTTTATTTTCTTGCTTACGGAAAGTATCGAGTCTGTTAGACGTAGTATTTTCTGTCATTTTAACCCACCATCCCCATTAGATATACGACTGTAAAGATGAACACCCATACAACGTCAATAAAGTGCCAGTACAACGCAAACGTGTTATACTTCGGTGCGTTATATGTGTCTAGTCCGCGTTTTGCGTTACGCATCATCAATACGATCAACCAGCTCAACCCAAAAATAACGTGACCTCCGTGGAAACCGACTAACGTATAGAATGCTGAACCAAACGCTGAAGAGCGGAAAGTAAAGCCGTAATCTGTAATATAATGAGCGAACTCATAGATTTCACAAGCTAAGAATGCGAGTCCTAGTAAACCAGTGATCCCCATCCATAGTTGCATTTTCTTAAAGTTGTTATTCTTCATATGGTAAATTGCATAAACACTTGTTAAAGAACTTGTAAGTAAAAGAAGTGTCATTAAGAATACAAGTTCAAGACCATATAAATCCTGTGTCGTTGGCCCGCCTGCAGTAGAGTTTTTAAGCGCAATATATGTTCCGAACAGACTAGCAAAAAGTACCGTTTCACTACCTAGAAAGATCCAGATACCTAGGTGCTTATATTTTCCTTCAGGAGTAGCTCTTGAAGGATCTATAGGAGCTTTATTCGGATTTATCTTATGTGCGCTTCTCCCAATTGTTTCTTGGTGACTCATCTTAATCATCCTCCTTTTCAAGTACTTCTTTGGGGATGTTATAACCATAGTCATCTTTCAGTGATCGAACAATCATACAACCGATGGCAAAGGCCATACCAATGTAAATTAAAATTCTTCCATGGGGTCCATCTAACTGGTAGATAAAACCAAATGATGCAATCGTAAATCCAAGACTCATCAGGAATGGAAGGATGGAACCATACGGCATATGAAGATCATGTAATGGCTCAGCCGGCTTAATCTTACCATCGCCTTCCATTTTCTCAATCCAAAGTGGATCTAATCCACGAGTTAATGGTGTGTGTTTAAAGTTATAGTAAGGCGTTGGGTTCGGCACGGCCCACTCTAACGTTCTACCATCCCATGGATCTCTTGGTGCTGGCTCTTTGAAATACGAAAGCACTACGTTAATTAATAATACAATCACTGCAATACCCATTAAGTAAGCACCTATCGTACTAATTAAGTTTCCTAAATCCAGCTCCTGGTTTTCTAAGAATACCCAGTAACGACGAGGCATACCCATTAGTCCTAAGAAATGCTGGATAAAGAATGTCAAATGGAAACCAGTAAAGAACAGCCAAAACTCAAGTTTCCCTAATTTTTCACTTAGCATTCGGTTAAACATTAGCGGCCACCAATAATGTACTGCCGCAAGTATACCAAATACCGATCCACCGATTATAACGTAGTGGAAGTGGGCAACTACGAAATACGTATCATGGAACTGATAGTCCGCAACTGTAGAACCAAGCATAACACCTGTCATTCCACCAATTGTGAAAGACGGAATAAATCCAAGTGCATAGAGCATCGGAGTAGTTATTTTAATACTGCCGCCCCACATTGTAAGGAGCCAGTTGAATATCTTGATTCCCGTCGGCACGGCGATCGCCATCGTACCAATTGCGAAAAGCGCGTTAGCTACCGGTCCTAGACCAACCGTGAACATGTGGTGCGCCCAAACCATAAATCCTAGAAATGCGATTAAGAATGTAGCAAACACCATCGCGGTATAACCAAATAGTCGTTTCTTCGAGAATGTCGGGATGACTTCACTAAATATCCCGAACGCAGGAAGAACTAAAATATAAACTTCGGGGTGTCCCATTATCCAGAATAAGTGTTGCCAGATAATCGAGTTACCACCTAAAGCAATATCAAAGAACGCTGTATCAAACATACGGTCAAACTGCATTAAGAATAATGCAATTGTGAATGCTGGGAATGCGAATAAAATAAGAATACTTGTTACAAGTGTTGTCCACGAGAATAATGGCATTCTCATATACGTCATTCCTGGACCACGCATCAATACAATGGTTGCGATAAAGTTAATTCCACTAATAATTGTACCTGCCCCAGCTAGCTGCAGACCCAATACATAGAAGTTTACACCATGTCCAGGTGATTGTGTAGAAAGTGGAGCGTAGTTCGTCCATCCTGCATCCGGAGCTCCTCCAAAGAACCAACTAGAGTTCATTAGAAGTCCACCGAAAATGAATAACCAGACTCCTACCCCGTTCAAGAAAGGAAACGCCAAATCACGAGCTCCAATTTGAAGGGGCATAACATAGTTCATTAGCCCAAAGAACAATGGCATTGCTGCAAGGAATAACATATTGGTTCCATGCATTGTAATCAATTCATTATATAAGCCCGCAGATACAAAATCATTTTCAGGCGTTATTAACTGAGTTCGAATCAATAATGCTTGAACACCCGCCATCAGGAAGAAAATCCCACCAAAAAGCAAGTACAATATACCGACCTTTTTATGGTCGACGGTGGTCATGTAATCCCATATTACGGTACCCAAGCCTCTTTTTTGAGTAGTAGTAGCACTCAAAGCTTTAACCTCCCTCTTGTGTCTTCCATCCCTTTATAAATATTAATTAGTCGATAATGCCCCCAGCACTTTCAGGGGTAACTTCAGAAGGTTTGAGCTGCATTAAATACTCTGCTATCTTATCAGCTTCTTCTTCTGTTACATCATACGTACCTGTCATCTTGTTGCCAGGCTTAAGTGTTTCTGGATCCATGATCCAATCAACAAGATTCTCTTTTGTTGGTTCAAGATATCCTACAAAATGAGTACGGTCACCGAAGTTAGTCAAGTTTGGTCCAACACCAGATGGCGCAGATCCAAGCGCGTGACATCCCATACAGTTGTTTTGGAATAAGTCTTGACCTTCCTGTGCAACTGCATCAGCAGGTACTTCTTCCGGATCAACGTTTTGCATATCTGTGATCCACTGTTCATATTCCTCTGGACTTACTGCAATTACTTTGAAGTCCATTAGTGAGTGGGATGATCCACAAAGTTCGGCACATTTACCCCAATAAACTCCTTCTTCATAAGCTTCAATGTACATCGTATTCACGTTTTCCGGGTTAACGTCCATTTTACCGGAAATTGTTGGTACCCAGAATGAGTGAATGACGTCTGAAGAAATCATATTCAAGTAAACTTTTTCTCCTGTCGGGATATACAAGTCCTGACTTGTTGAGACTTCTTCATCTTGATACTCAAAATGCCACCAGTACTGGTTACCTGTTACATCAACATTAATTGATGTACTTGCTTCTGATGTATCTGCTAGATCGAAGGTGTAGAAAATTGTAGGAATCAAGATAATGATAACGAGAATGATTGGAATGACTGTCCATACAATCTCCAATTTCGTGTTTCCTTCTACTTGTACTGGAATCTCATTCTCCTGACCTTTCTTTTCACGGTAACGGAGCAACACAATTGTGTAAATTACCATTACAACTACGAAAACACCAATCATGATGAATGTAATATAAAGAATCAGATTGAATGAAATTTCTGCCCCATAGCCCTTAGGATCAAGAGCGGTTAAATTTTCTTTTCCACACCCCGCTAATAGGATTGTTAAGAAAGTAAAAAGCATGAGTGCCTTAAATTTCCCCATCCATCTTTTCATGTGTCCATACCTCTCTTTCTTGTTGTTGTTTCCTTATATATTAAGTTTATATTTAAGGACAATAGTTAATTAAATATTGGTAGCGTTACAATAATCATCATTGGAAACAGGATGACGAGATAATTCAATGAATAAATAAATATTCTGTTTGCCCATTTCAAATCGTCTTTAATAAATAATCCCGTAACTGCAAGAATAAACCATCCAATATTTAATGCGGTAGCAATAACTACAAATGTCGTACCTAGTGATGAGAGCAAAAATGGCAACGGTAACAGACACGCAACATAAACAATGATTTGCCGCTTCGTCATATTGAATCCGTAAACGACAGGAAGCATTGGAACACCAGCTTCTTTATATTCGTCCGCTTTCTTCATAGCAAGAGCAAGGAAGTGCGGTGTCTGCCAGATAAACATGATTAAAAATAATCCGACCGGAACGACATGCAGCTCTGGATAAATCGCATACCAGCCAATTAATGGAGGCATGGCCCCAGAGAAACAGCCGACTATTGTATTTAATGTATACTTCCGTTTTGTCCACATCGTATAGAGCACAACATAAACAAACCAACCAATGAAGGCAAACAATGCAGCATAAACTGTTGTAAACAGAAGCAGCACTCCAAGACCAATAACAGTTGTTACGATTCCAGCTATCAGTACTGCCCGGAGCGAAAATAATCCTGTTACGGTCGGTCGTGACTTCGTTCGGCTCATCTTCGGATCAATATCGACATCATACCAGTTATTTAAAATTGCCCCGCCGGCTATTACTAAACCACTTCCAATCAAGGTCATGATTAATGTGCCGACATGTTCACTGAACGTGAGACCATATATGTAGATAGCTAACCAAAAACCGGCAATAACTGGTATTAAGTTCGAATTGACTATCCCGATTTTGATAAGCGCTTTAACACCTTGCATCAAGCTTTTTACGTCTCTTTTGGCAGGAATTGCTGTGTCACTTACTACATCTGTATACGGCGTTTCCACCTTGTTCATTCTTATTTCCCCCCTTTACCGAAAAAAGCCAAGTTTTTTCATTACCATAGCTAGTTTTACACATGACAAATATAGCCGATAATTACTTTTAATTGTATCATGGAATCATTTAAAATTCTAACTAACCAATAATTACTATTTAAATAAAGTAATTATTAATTGAATGAATTTGTATAATAAAAACAAATCATTATTTTAGAATTTCTTTCTTCCTGAAGCTTAACCCACTCGGCCCTCATACTATTTCTAGCAAACTACAGAGCACATTGCAAGTATTTTTCACTATTTGTACAGTGTTTATGACAATTACGTTAAATATTATTATAAAATCTTAGTACAAATTTGTGAAAAGTTTACGAATAAGAGCAGATTTCTTTGATATTGTTCCTATTTAATATTATTATAAATTTAACTGTTAAGAGTAATACATATTACTACCAAAATAAGTGAGGCTTAAAAAATCATGAAACAATTAAAATGGTTATCCGTTGTCGCGACAATCGGGATGATCTTTGTGCTTCTTGGTGGCGCGCTCGTTACGAAGACCGGATCCGAAGATGGTTGTGGAGATTCCTGGCCGCTTTGTGAAGGACAAGTTATACCTTCTGAGTTCACCTTCGAGATGGTAATCGAACTTAGTCACCGTTTAGTATCAGGTGCAATGGGATTTATCGTTCTATTATTAGCAATCTTAGCATGGAGAAGAATTGGTCATATCCGTGAAGTTAAGTTTCTTTCCATCAGTTCTGTTGTCTTTCTTGTTCTACAAGCCTTAATCGGGGCAGCAGCTGTTGTATGGGGACAATCCGACTTTGTACTTGCATTACATTTCGGAATTTCACTAATCTCATTTGCTACAATCTTTTTATTGATGTTACTCATTTTTGAGGCCGATAAAATGTGGGATTCGGAATCTCTTATTATTAAGAAAAAACATCGTATAGAATTTATCGCCCTGTCCATTTACACACTCGCAGTTGTCTATACGGGAGCACTCGTCCGACATACCGAATCTAGTCTCGTTTGTCCTGACTTTCCATTTTGTATCAATACAGAACCAGCTGGATTAGCGAGCTATAACTTCCAGCAATGGGTGCAAATGGGACACCGCTTTAGCGCAATCATCTTATTCATCTGGACGATTGTACTGTTTGTTAAAATAGTTAAAAACTATAAACACTCCAAAGTAATGATTGGTGGCTGGTCGATTGCACTTACGTTTATTGTACTGCAGGCTCTGTCCGGAGCATTAAGTGTCATAACAATGCTTAACTTGTATGTTGCGCTTGCACACGCTCTATTCATCTCCTGTTATTTCGGAATGCTGAGCTACTATCTGTTGCTATCTAACCGAAGTACGTACAAAGAAAAGCATGGCCTGCTAAATAAGTCGGATAAAGTTATTTCTTAAATAAAAAACATCGCTCAAACGAATTTGAGCGATGTTTTTTTATAGAAAACTGTAAAATATAGGTACTGTGGAATACTAAAGTTGCTAGCAATAGCCACGTCCGGCTAGAACGCCCAGCAACTATCAAACTTCACACTCCTTTAATCGATAAAGAAGACTTAGCCGTTTGGTCTTCGTGAGGCTTAGCCGCCCTTATATTCTTGCGGCGCAAGTCAACATCAACTCACTATCTTCACCTGAGTTTCCTTTATCTCAAAGAGAAGAATGGAAGTTCGATTAAGTTCACCCCGTCCTGGGACAACATCGAACTACCTCCCTTCCTGGGAGGCACAGTTTGTACGTTGCTAAACGGGCGCTTTCGCCTTTACTCTTTCATTCAAATTCTACTAAAATATCATCAACTTCTATAACGGAGCCATTCTTTACATATACATCTTTAATCACACCACCGAATGGTGCTTGGATGCTTGTTTCCATCTTCATTGCTTCAGTTGTAAGCAGAGGGTCACCTTTCTTCACTTCGTCACCCTTCTTACAGTTTACACCTAATACTGTACCAGGCATGGTTGCACCAATATGCTTCTCATTGCCCTTCTCTACTTTCGGTCTGAAAGCGACGGATGAGCGAATACTCTTATCTTTAATTTGAATTTCGCGTGTTTGTCCGTTTAATTCAAAGTAAATAACACGGGTGCCGTCTGGCTTGGGCTCAGAGATTGAGACTAGATTAATAATTAAAGTCTTCCCTTCTTCAATTGTCACATCGATTTCTTCTCCGAGTTTCATTCCATAGAAGAAAGTTGGTGTATCCAAAACAGACATGTCACCGTAAGTATCAGTGAAATTCTGATAATCCAAATATACTTTTGGATAGAGCGCATACGCAATAACATCGTGGTCCTCTACCTTTTGCTCGACTTTCTTCTCTAACTCCTCTTTCAATGCATCAAAATCAACGGGTTCTAGTAATTCACCAGGGCGGACGGCGATCGGTTCTTTATCCTTCAAAATCACTTTCTGAAGTTTTTCCGGGAACCCTTGATAAGGCTGGCCGATATACCCTGCTGCAAATTCAATTACCGATTCCGGGAAATCAATCTGATGCCCTTTATCATATACATCTTGTTCTGATAAATCGTTCTGTACCATAAATAATGCCATATCGCCAACCACTTTAGAAGATGGTGTTACTTTCACAATATCCCCAAACATGTCATTGACGAGACGGAACGTTTTCTTAACTTCATTCCAGCGATCCCCTAGGCCAACTGCTTTAGCCTGCTGCTGGAGATTACTATATTGTCCTCCTGGCATTTCATGATTATAAATTTCCGTATGAGGTGACTTCATACCACTTTCAAAATCACTGTAGTATTCTCTAATCCCTTCCCAGTAATGAGAAAGTTTTTCCACCTCGTCAATATTCATTTCAGGCTGACGCTCATGTCCTTCGAGTGCATGATAGAGCGTCTGTCCGCTTGGCTGTGATGTCATTCCTGCAAGGGGACCATTTGCAATATCTACAATATCTACACCAGCATCCACTGCTCTTGCGTACATATAAATACCATTGCCACTTGTATCATGCGTATGCAGGTGGATTGGTAACTCTGTCTCTTCTTTCAATGTGGAAATCAACTGATAGGCTGCCTCAGGCTTAAGTAGGCCTGCCATATCTTTAATCGCAAGAATATGTGCACCCGCATCTTCCAACTGTTTTGCTAGATTCACGTAGTAATCCAAGTCATATTTTGAACGACCTTTATCCAGCATATTACCGGTATAGCACATTGCAGCTTCTGCAATTTTATTGTTGTCTCTAACTGCTTCAATTGCAAGCTTCATTCCTTCAAACCAATTCAAGCTATCAAAGATCCGGAAGACATCGATCCCTTTCTCCGCACTTTTTTCGACGAAAGCATGGATAAGATTATCCGGATAATTTTTATAACCGACCGCATTGCTTGCACGCAGCAACATTTGGAATAGAACGTTCGGCATTTTTTCCCGTAATTGTTCAAGACGTGTCCATGGATCTTCCTTTAAGAATCGATAAGCGACATCAAAGGTCGCCCCTCCCCACATTTCCACTGAAAATAGATTCGATTGGATTCTTGCGGTCGGTTCGGCAATCTGCACGAGATCCTTCGTTCGAATACGAGTCGCTAGTAAGGACTGGTGAGCATCACGGAAAGTCGTGTCTGTCAGAAGAACCTCTTTCTGGTTCTTTACCCAGTCTGCTAATGCTTCCGGACCACTCTCATCTAATATTTGTTTTGTTCCATTTGGGATGACCGTATGTTGATCAATTCTCGGAATAAGAAGCTTAGAAAATTCCGGTTTTTCTACTTTTGCTGCTCCCTCTACTCCATTAATGGTTATATCCCCGATATAACTGAGCATTCTTGTAGCACGGTCTCTTGATTTAGGGAATTCAAACAACTCCGGCGTTTTATCGACAAAAGTCGTATCATAGTCACCTGTTATGAACTGTTCATGGTGCATTACTTTTTCTAAGAATTGCACATTCGTTTTTATTCCGCGAATTCGGAATTCTCTAAGGTTACGTACCATCTTCATAATAGCTTGTTTATAAGACTTCGCCCATGTCGACACTTTAACTAATAAAGAATCATAATGCGGGCTGATGATTGCCCCCGAAAAACCATTTCCTGCATCGAGTCTTACACCAAATCCGCCACCTGTCCGGTAAGCAAGGATTTTCCCAGTATCTGGCATAAAGTTATTTAATGGGTCTTCTGTCGTGACTCTTGACTGAATTGCATATCCATCCGTAATGATATCTTCTTGTTTGGGAACTTGAATTTCTTCTCCATGTAAACCGTAACCATCCGCGATTAAGATTTGCGTCTGGACAATATCAATACCAGTAATCATCTCCGTAATCGTATGCTCCACTTGAACACGCGGGTTTACTTCTATGAAATAGAACTCCCCTTCTGAAACAAGGAACTCAACGGTTCCAGCGTTAAGATAATCTACATTACGCATTAGACTCACTGCCGCCTCGCAAATCTCCTCGCGAAGTTCTTCCGATAAAGTAAGACTTGGAGCAACTTCAATCAGTTTCTGATGTCTGCGCTGGATCGAACAATCCCGTTCATAAAGATGGACGATATCGCCGTGGCTATCCCCAAGAATCTGAACTTCAATATGTTTTGGATTCGTTAACAACTTTTCTACATAAATCTCATCATCACCAAATGCTGTCTTCGCTTCAGATTTCGTGCGGTCATAGGCTTCGGAAACTTCTTCCGGGCTATTCACGACCCGCATTCCCCGACCGCCACCACCAAGGGTTGCTTTAATGATGATTGGATAACCATACTTTTCACCAAAAGTAAAAACTTCTTCTATGCTATGTACAGCACCGCTTCCTGGTATAACAGGAATATCTGCGTTTACTGCTTGTTCGCGAGCTTTTACCTTATCTCCAAACATGTCTAAATGCTTGCTTTTCGGTCCAATAAAGATAATGCCTTCTTCTTCACAGCGTTTAGCAAATTCGATGTTCTCAGACAAAAATCCGTAACCAGGGTGAATCGCATCGATATCTTTTTCTTTTGCAAGTTCGATAATGCCTTCGATATCAAGATATGCATCAATCGGTTTCTTGTCTTCCCCGATTAAGTAAGCTTCATCTGCTTTAAAACGGTGAAGTGAACTTAGATCCTCTTTTGAATAGACAGCAACCGTTCGGATTCCGAGCTCATTACATGCCCGGAATACCCTAATTGCAATTTCTCCTCTGTTTGCTACTAAAACTTTCTTAATATGCTTTAGATTTACCATATTTCCCACCTCTGTTTATTTGTTTTATTTTTCTATTTGTATTATCTTGTTGATTCCCTGTCTCATGTTCCCTTCTTCTCACATTCATTGCGATGTTATTGAGAATTCCCATGGAGATAAGTAATACTAACAATGAAGTTCCGCCATAACTAATAAATGGCAGCGTAACTCCAGTAATCGGTAGCAGACCACTTATAGAACCCAGGTTAATGAATGCTTGGATTCCAACCATCGAAGAAATACCGATGGCAAGCAGTGCGCCGAAGCTGTCTGTACATTTCCTTGAAATAAAGATACCCCTTAGTACAATGGCAGCAAGTAAACCAATTACGATAATTACACCAATAAATCCTAATTCTTCGGCAATGATGGCCATGATAAAATCAGTATGAGCCTGTGTTAAATAGCCTAGTTTCTGAACGCTTTGCCCTAATCCTTCTCCAGTTAAGCCACCAACCCCTATCGCTACATAGGATTGGATTAATTGGTAACCATCTGAGTCCGGTGTTTCAAAAGGTTGATATGCCCCAGTAAAACGTGAAATCCGCTCATCCGTCACCATGGACGGTGCAACGAGGAATAAAAGCCCGATGCCAAAAGCTATTAAAATAGTTAAATGCTTCCAACGGATACCTGAACTAACAATTACAGAACAGGCAATGATAAAGATGATGGAAGATGTACCGATATCCGGTTGAATAATGATCAACCCGATAAAAACACCGGTTAAAATTAACGGAGGGAGTACACCGGTCGTAAATTTATCAATATACGTCTGCTTCTTAGAATATACAGAAGCGAGATACATAATCAGCGCAATTTTGGCAAATTCAGCTGGTTGCAAACTCATTGGTCCGATTCGGAGCCAAGACTTGGCATTGTTTACATCTGTCCCAAATAAAATAACACCAACAAGCATCAGTAGAACACCTATAACAATAAACTTCATCAATTTCTGATAATACTGATAAGGAAACAGACACGTAAACAGAAATCCAATGAAGCCAACACCAAACCAAATCGCTTGCCGCTTTAAATAATATGTACTCTCCTGCCCCTCCACTACCGCAGTGACCATACTGGCGCTATAAACCATCACTAGGCCGAATGCAGTTAATAACAATGGTGTAATGATTAAGGTGTAATCAAAGTATTTTAATTTTTGTAACATCCTTCTTCTCCTCGAGTTGTAGATTTTAACGGAAGGATATCGAAAAACTTTTTATAAAGTATAACACATTTAAATAAATAGTACATACTATTTATAAAAAGTTTTTCTTTCACCCACATTTACTATTGAATTTATCTAAAACAAAGGCGAAAGCGCCCGTTTAGCAACGTACAAACTGGAGCACTCCGGAATGAGATAAAAGAAACACAACGAACGCAGTGAGTTGATGTTGACTTATCGATTGAAGGAGTGTGAAGTTTGATAGTTGCTGGACGCTGGAGCCGGACGTGGCTAGTGCTAGCAACTCTAGCTACCCACAGAATCTTTATTTTATAATTTCCTATATCTAAAACAAAAAAACCTTGCCAATTTCTTTCAGGCAAAGTTTTGCTGCAAAATCAATACACAAAACGTTCACAACGCATTTTGTGAAGCTTCATGCAAAATATTAAGCTTCTTCTCTAAATTTTCCAGAAGTGCTTTACCTTCATTCTCGCTGATTAAGTTCAAACGCACAGCAAAGTCAATCTCTTTAGAGAGACCAAACATTTGTGTATCTAACACCTCTTCGTAGACTGGGCACTGTGGCATTGTTAAATTCTCTATTTGAACTTCAATTAGTCGTAAAATTCTGTCAGCGTCAGCCTTCAGAAGGGCTTGGGCTTTTTCACGATGATTAACTGTCACCTCAGGAACCATAATAATCCCCTCCAGTAATAAAGACTCCTTCTTATATATTAGCGGTTGCCAAAAAAAAATGCAAACAAAATCGAAGGATATCCTATAAAAGAATTGCTTTTCTTAGATTATGTCTCGATTAAGTGAAAATATTGAAGCAGTTTGATAGAATTATAAGGAATCGATTACAAAGTGTTTCCGAGATTCATAAGGTAATTAAAAAAGATGGGGGCAAAAGAAATGATTATACCACTAAAAGGGAATGTAAAGTTTCCAATTACACTTGATCCAACTGTCTGGATTTTTGATGACAGAAGAATTAAATTTGCAGAAGCTTTTTCCGGTGAACATCATGCTAGAGAAGAACAAGAGCATCCATTCAGCTCTGAAGAACGTTTTAACCGGGAAGTAGTTCAAGCAACTAATGACAATAAACCGATTTCCCGTAAAGATGCGGATGAGATTTTAAAATCGACTTATGTGATACCCTTCAAACCATTTTATCAAAATGCAGAAGTGAACGACGGAGCAACCAATGCCACAATTGTCCAAGCAGACGGCAATGAAGTAAGCCTTGGGTTGGAAGAACTCGCGAATAGCTACCTGTTATTTTCCTTTGAAGGTAAGCCATTAAAAGACGATGGTCCTGTACATATTTATTTTAATGACGGCACAAATAAAGATGACCCGATTAAAGGAGTTAACGAGATTATCATTAACTAGCTCAAGTTCCACAATCAAAAACAGCGAATTACTTTCATTCAGCGTAAGTGTTTTGCACGTTCTCATGGGTTGCTCTCTAATCACCGTTCAGTTGCCCGACGGACGGATGCGCATCCTAAGGCACTGCTAGAGCTCCTCGGGCTGAGCACTAAGGGGTCTCCAGGCTCGTGCTGTTCCCGCAGGAGTCACCGTCCACCGGGCAACTGAACTGGTGAAGATGATTATGTTAAATAGAAATTATTCCATCATAACATCAGTGTGAAGATTACATTTATAGAATAATAAATAGTGTTCCAAATGAAGTTTTTCCTGGTAGCAGTCCAGACACCTCGAGACAGCTTTCGGACTAATTATTTTCATTTGACAAGAATTCCTGCGAATATTTTAATTTATTCTGCTAAAAATAAGTAAAGCTTTACTTAGGAGGTATGAATAATGGATATTCGTAAATGGGTCTTTCTTGCTTTTAGTCTTGTCACGCTTTTCGGATGTCAAAGTAATGACAATGCAGCACGAGATGATGACCAATCAACTAATCGTTTCATGCAAGTGGAAAATAGAAATGAAACTGAAAATACACAGTTAACGAACACAGAAATAGCGGAGCATCTTGCAGACGTCGCTAGCAATGTACCAGAAGTAAACGAAGCGTCAGCGGTTGTTGCTGGGCCATATACGATTGTCGCTATTGATGTGAACGAAGATATTGACCGCTCCCGGGTCGGAACAATTAAATATACCGTTTCTGAAGCGTTATATCATGACCCATGGGGTAAAACCGCTGTTGTTGTAGCTGACGCGGACCTTATGGCTCGAGTACGGGGAATGGGTGACCAAATCCAGGCTGGCTATCCTGTCCAAGGTATTGTCGAAGAACTTGCGGCGATTGTCGGGAGAGCGATACCTGAATTTCCAATTATGGACGATGTGCCAATAGAACAAGATGATAATAAAGAAATGCTTGATGAAAATGACAAGAATGAATTAGAGAAAATAGAAGATGAACAGTCACGTCACCGAAAAGAATAACGAGAAACGGAGGCATTCCTATATTATAAGGAGGCCTCCGCTTTATTAATTATCACACATGAACCGTCTGTAACACCCCGGCTAAATGAAGTTTCACTTTATTGGAGAGGCGTTTCTTCTTGCTTTTCATTATAGTACTGAACACCAAACTGTGAGCCTTCTGATACCATTTTAGCGTTTTCCAAATCCGCGGCGTCTTTCGCATCCATCTGATCTGGGTGACCGGCTTTTTCAAAAGTCGATTCTCCTGTATCCATTTGTTTATGGAGAAGATTATTTACGGATTCTTTTATTTTCGATTTTTGTGATTCATTCAGGAAAAAATAGCTTGCTGCACCTGCTCCGATAACACCTGCGCCAACTGCTGTAATTATATTACGCTTTTTCATCGATTTTCCCTTCCTTTCCAACACGAAGTTATATTTATATTCCCCTATAAAAAAGAATAAAACCTTTAATTGACGAAAAAGATTTTCCTAGCTTTTACCTAGTATGATATACTTATTTCATCATCAGGATGGATGAGGTGAAAGGATGCAAGTTAAATGTACAATATGCGAAAAAATCGATGAACTTCCTGACGACTCATTTAAAGCGAAACGACTAAGGAACCGCCGAACTTATATGTATTTATGCGATGAATGTTACGAGCGGATTGGAATAAAAACAAAAGCAAGACACGCAACAGGCAAATTCAGGCTTTATGAAGAGCATAAGGAAGAAGATGAATATATTTAATTTTAGCATTAAAAAACGCCCTACGAGGCGTTTTTTGCTTTTCTTTGCATATGAAGTCTTGTACGGTAAATTACAAGGACAATACAGATGATAACAAGACTTTCTGTCATCGGTAACCTCATGATGCTGAATATAGTCGTAATATAATTACCGAGAACGAGCATGAAGTAGACAAAAATGTTTTTCCCGACGGATAACTTTCTTGCAAATCCAAGCTTATAAGCGATTACTGAAAGTATAAGGTTGATGAAATACAGCGTCCAGAAAATATTGTCTATGCCAAAGTTGTCTACGATATAATCTAATACAAAGCTAAACGATCCTGTCATACCAATTAATCCCCCAATAACATTCGCTCATTCCATCATACTAAATCTTTTAAATTCATGCTAGACAAAAGGAAGAATAAATTATTACAATCTAGGGACAGGCAGCAAATCAGCTCCGAAAGCTTTCTCTCGGAGCTGTTGAATAACCTTTATTTATTCGATTTATTAGCAATCTCTTCTCTTAGCAACTCTTTAAATACATCGCTTGAGACAGTCGTTGTTGCTTTTTCACCGTAGCGACGGTACGTTACTGCATTTTCTTCAATTTCTTTGTCACCGAGTACGAGTGCAAATGGAACTTTTTCAGTTTGAGCTTGGCGAATTTTATAACCAATTTTCTCATCACGCTCATCCACTTCGACACGGATTCCTTCTCTTGTTAATGATTCAGCGACTTGTTTTGCATAATCGAAATGCACCTGCGGAGATACTGGAATTACTTTCACTTGTACTGGAGCTAACCATGTTGGAAATGCACCTTTGTATTCTTCGATTAAGAATGCAACGAAGCGTTCCATCGTTGACACGACGCCTCGGTGAATCACAACGGGACGGTGTTCTTTTCCGTCTTCTCCGATGTACGTTAAATCAAAGCGTTCCGGAAGCAACACATCAAGTTGTACGGTGGAGAGTGTTTCTTCTTTACCGAGGGCTGTCTTCACTTGAATGTCGAGCTTCGGTCCGTAGAAAGCTGCTTCTCCCTCTGCTTCCACGTAATCAAGTTCCAATTCTTCCATCGTTTCTTTCAATTGACGTTGTGTCATTTCCCACATTGCATCGTCATCAATATATTTTTCCTTATCTTCCGGATCACGGTAAGAAAGTCTAAAACTATAATCTTCAATTCCGAAATCTTTATAAACATGCTGGATTAACTCAACAACCCGCTTAAATTCATCTTTCAGCTGGTCTGGACGGGCAAAAATATGTGCATCATTCAACGTCATTCCGCGTACGCGCTGTAAACCTGCAAGTGCCCCGCTCATCTCATAACGATGCATTGTTCCAAGTTCAGCAATCCGGACCGGTAATTGACGATAACTCCATAATTGATTTTTAAAGACCATCATATGGTGTGGACAGTTCATTGGACGGAGTACTAATGTTTCGTTGTCCATCTCCATGGACGGGAACATATCTTCTTGATAATGATCCCAGTGACCACTTGTCTGATAAAGTTCTTTACTACCAAGAACAGGAGTATAAACATGGTCATAACCTAGCTTTTCTTCCAGGTCAACGATGTAGCGTTCAACGATTCTCCGGATTGTCGCACCTTTTGGTAACCACAGTGGTAATCCTTGACCGACTTTTTGAGAGACAGTGAATAAATCGAGTTCTTTACCGAGCTTGCGGTGGTCCCTTTCTTTTCTCTCTTCCAATATTTTTAGATATTCTTCAAGCTGAGATTTCTTTTCAAATGCTGTTCCGTAAATTCGCTGCAGCTGTTGATTATCGCTATCGCCTCTCCAGTAAGCACCAGATATACTAAGTAATTTAAAGACTTTTATTTTGCTTGTACTCGGCACATGCACACCGCGACATAGATCAAAAAATTCGCCCTGCTCATAAATCGTTACCGTTTCACCTTCTGGAATAGCATCAATTAATTCAAGCTTCAGGTTGTCACCGATTTCTGCAAAGCGTTTCTTCGCCTCGGCTCTTGAAACCTCAACCCGTTTAATTTCTAAGTTTTCGTCCACGATACGTTGCATTTCTTTTTCGATTTTCGGCAGGTCTTCCGGAGTAAGCGCATGCTCCATATCCATGTCATAGTAAAATCCTTCTTCAATGACTGGGCCTACTCCAAATTTCACGTCACCGTATAGCCGTTTGATTGCCTGAGCAAGCAAGTGTGCTGTTGAATGACGCAGGATATCAATTCCTTCATCATCTCGGTATGTTAAGATTTGGATCTCTCCGCCGTCTTCAATCGGGCGTCGTAAATCCCACGGTTCACCATTAAGCTTAATTGCTAATGCTTGTTTTCGTAATCCTGGTGAAATGGAAGCTGCAACTTCTTCCCCTGTTGTGCCTTTTGAGAATTCCTTTTTATTCCCATCCGGGAAGACTAACGTAATTTCTTCTGCCATCACAAGTCATCTCCTATAACAAATTTATAAGTAAAACAATAAAAAAACCGTCTCTCTGCATTCATGCAAAGGGACGGTATATTTCTATAACGTGGTTCCACCCAAATTCCGATTTTTAAAAAATCGCTTCTAGTCTTTAACGCAGATTAGACGCTGCCGTTTACTTCAATTCCACAGCAGGGCTCAGAGGTGGTAATTATCTGATTGTATACAGAAAGCTTTCAGCCGGGGCTTCCTTCTCTTATCTATACAAATATACAAATAATCATGTCCTCTTCATCGCTTGATTTGTATGATTACTTGTATTATAGCGCCCGTTTATTAGAAAATCAAGTGTTGAAATTATTTTGCTGTACGCTATTTATTTCTAATGGTGGAATACGTGTATGGAAAATCCTTGTATGCTTGAATGTCGACCCTCTCCTGGAATATATTCAGGATTGTTTGGGTCCTGGGGCTTGATGGATCGTCCACATACAATTTGATTTTCTCTGGAGCGAGTGCAATCAACGGTGTCAGGTTCCATTCTTCTTCAGGTAAACCAAACAGATATAGGGGGACTTTTTCCATGATGGAACGCAATTCCACTTTAGAATACGGTCTGCCGCTAAGCTTATAATAACTGAATATATTTCCTCCAACCACATGAATCAGCGGTACGACAGGTTCTTTCTTAACGATGTATTCTCTTAGTGTATTAATGAATGATTGATGTTCTTCTTCTCGCTTGAACTCATCAATGGCCAGTCCAACATAATGGATAAGGTCTTGTTTGAAAGCCTTCATGCCAGTCTGAACAATCCAATCGAAATGTACATTTTGTGCATTGCGGATGTGCATAAGGAAAATTGCACGTAATAATTGAACTGGATGCTTATTTTTACGCAGTATTTTACAATCCTCATCCTCTCCAGTTACAATCCATTCTGCATGCTCATAAATCTGCTCGATTTCATGCCCATCTGTAAAATAATAAGTATCTTGAATGATTTCATTGATAATACTCCTTAACCGATGTGTGACATAAACATTGACCAAAGATACAGCGATCGACTGGAAAATGATTTCATTTAATGGTTCCTCGTTAATCGTAAGTTGATTCCCACGTTTTTCATGGACTTGCCAATACACAGCGATCTGTTTGTTTTGCTGAAATAATCGCTCACAAAAACTTATGACCTCCTTGTCCGACTCAAAGAAAATATCCATTTTTTTCACATCACCCTCATTTACAACCAAACTGCTATATTATATGGACGAGTTGTGAAAAAAATGATAAAACTGCTAAAACTAGTTTTAAGTAAAAATACTCCCTTCTAGTATTAATTCCATTTTTTACTAGAAGTTGTGTTCAAAAAGGAGGATAAAAAGGACCGAAAAATTCGAGGCGGCGAAGCTTTTCGCACCGGAATGTACGTTAGTAGGTACATGAGGAGCGGAAAAGCGAGCCAACGAAGAAGTTCGAAGTGTCATTTTTACCGGACTTTTTGAACAACCTCTAGAGAGTTCATTATTTCCTGCGGTTATAGCCTTGAACTTGCATGATGTCGCTCACTTGTTGGATTCGCTCAATGATTCTTGCTGCCTTTAGTGTTTCAACACCTGTTCTTGTTGTTGCAAGATGGGTTTCGAGTTGTTCCAAATTATAATTAGATGTGAAGAAGACAGGCAGCCCCTCCATCATGCGGTATTGCAGAATGGAACTTAAAATTTCATCTCGGAACCATGCGGAATGCATCTCAGCACCGATGTCATCTAACATGAGAATATCAGTCGTTTTAAAGAGATCCATCTTCTTGTTTACGGAGTCATCTTTTAACGAGGCCTTCATTTCTCTTACAAATTCAGGCATATAAATGATCGTTGATGATATATTGTACTTTTTTAATTCATTGGCAAGAGCTCCTAATAGGAAAGTTTTTCCTACACCAAAAATCCCGTGTAAGTATAAGCCTTTTTTCGGTATCTCCTGTTTCGCTTGTTCCAGAAAGGCAAATATTTTTAATAATACTTGCGTTCTCGAAGAATCATTATCAATATCAGATAGTCTCGCCTCTAATATTTCTTTTGGCATGTATAGACTCTGAATTAATTTATTCTGCTCTTGTTCCTTTTCGGCAAGTAATCTGCTATGACATTTTTCATAACGGATATGAATCTCATCCCCTGTCACTTGCAATATCGGTGAGTACCCCTGAACCATATTTATACATTGCCCAAAGGATGCACATTGATCGCATTGCTTTGATTGAGACTTATATTCATATAATTTAATTAGACTTTTATCAATCTCTTCTTGAGCTAATTCCGGGTGAATAGCGAGGAACTCTTTAATTTCTGCATCTTGAAGGAGTTCTTGTTTCATTTTTTGATAATTTTCTTTAAAACTTTCACTTCGATTCATCCACGCTTTTAAGCTTGACTGGATTGGTTTCACTAAAAATCACCCTTTTAACGACTCGTTTAATTTCCTTCTGAATATTGTTGCAGCAATTGCGCGACCTTCCATTGCTCATTGTTCATCGCAGGAGTTTCTTTTTCTTCTTTTTTCTCTTTATGTTTCCCTGACTTGTACCAATCCGGTACAATATCATTACTAGCGGTCCGCCCGTAATTTCTTTGTTTATTATCTGCTCGTTTTGCTTTCGCTTGTTCATAATTCGCCTTTTCTTTTTTCGCAAATTCCATTGCTTCTCTTGCTGTTTGTAATTTCGCCCGGGACCAATGACTTGCGATTTTCTCTAAATATGCTCTGGACAGTTTCATGTTTGTCTGGAGTAGCACATAATGAATAAGAACATTCATGACGGCTGGCGGGAGTCCTTGTGTCGTCATTACATCACTGATTAATTTCATATCTTGGGCGGATGCTGAACTTCCGCTTGATAAGTCTTCGAGTAATTGTTTCGGCGTAATGGTTTCTAATTCACGAATTAATAATTCTTCTCTCGTAAGCGGCTTTTTCAGATCTTCCGCTTCGGCCGTTTGCTCGTTCGCTTCTTTCTTCTCAACAAGTCGAATTGGCCGGCTATTACTTTTCGCCACGTAAATATCATGACAAGCTTGTTTAAACTCTTCCCTATCGAGATAATTCTCCTCATTCAGTGACCAATTGACCGCTTTATCAATTTCAAAGCTTTCCAAGTCATAAAGGATGAGCATATGAGAAATCAATTTCCGATTTTCTTTTGTCAGGACTCGGTAAACAGGTATCATCCGCTGTTTTAACATTTGTTCCAGCCACTGAAAATCGACGGTTCCATCTTCTTCAATTGCCACATGTTCGGAAACAGTCACCTGAACCATGCCTTCTGTAGGGGTAGTTTGGAACACTTCTTGAAAATCCACGGTAATATTCTCACCAGTTTCCAAATTTTCATTTCCCGCGAACAGTTTTTTTAGCTGGTTAAACCTCTGCTCTCCAAGATGATGATAGAGGAGGGAGGAACACATCGCTTCTTCAAAGAAACTTTTTGAATCGAACGGACACTGCAGGTCATATGTGTAAACCGTAAGTTCGTCCTTTTCTTGTTTAAATGTTCGTAGTAAGCCGATAGCTTCTAATTTCAAACGGGCATCATAAATTTTATCTAGTGGCAGCATCATATAATTCATTAATGTATGATGTGTTTGCGGTATTCTTTCAGCCTGCAGGGATACTTCATTCGTAAGTGTCAAATAAAGCATGAGTGCCTCAGAACCGATAAGCGGTTGATATAGATGTGTCAATGATTGCAAATAATCGACAGGCAATGCTTTGTCCATTCGAACAAAAAATCCATCGACAGGCAATAGCTGTCCTATGCTTTTCACTGGATATTCACCCTTTTTATTCTTCCTTTTCCGCTTCATCTTGTTCTTCTGTATTAATCAATTCTTTCAATTCATCTAGAAAAACAGTTACATCTTTGAATTGACGATAGACTGAGGCAAAGCGAACATAGGCCACTTCATCAACCTTAGAAAGTCTCTCCATCACCATCTCTCCGATTAATTCCGAGTCCACTTCTGACGAACCGAGACTTCTTAATTCTTTTTCAACCTCAAGCGCAATCTCTTCCATCGTTTCAACAGGAACCGGCCGTTTCTCACAGGCCCGGATTAACCCGCGAGTCAGTTTGTCCCGGGAAAATTCTTGACGCATCCCATCTTTTTTAACGACGATTAATGGAACTTCCTCCATCCGTTCAAATGTTGTGAAACGCTGACCACATCGTTCACATTCTCTACGACGACGAATCGCTCTTCCGTCTTCAATTGGACGGGAATCGGTTACTTTTGTATTTTTATAATTACAGTTTGTACAATGCAACTTCGCTCACCTCTCTACCTTCAAACAAGTTCATTTTTTAGGATAGAAGCTCCCACTTCTAAATGTAAAAATAATATATCCTTTATTTTAACATGTTTCCGTGAAATCTTCTATCCGATTCAAAAAACGGCATTTTTAAATTCTAAAAAGATGCATCTTCGTCCGGCTGCCCACAGAACGAAAAATGCATCTTTTAGAAGTTTCACGTTATGATATTTTAGCAGTTTGTTTGTACAATAGCGATTCGCCGACTAATTTCGTCAGATCAAGAACGCGTGCAGAATAGCCCCATTCATTATCATACCAAGCAAGGACTTTAATCTTCTTATCCTCCATGACAATTGTTGATAACCCGTCAATGATTGCTGATGAATCGGTTGTTGTAAAATCGATGGACACAAGCGGGTCCTCCATATAACTAATGATACCATTATAATCTCTTGCCGCTGCATCTTTAAAGGCACAATTCACTTCTTCCACCGTAACACTTTCTTCTACGTCAACAACTAGGTCAACAAGTGATACATCAGGGGTAGGAACTCGTAATGCCATACCGTGCAATTTGCCATTCAGATGTGGTAATACTTCTCCAAGTGCTTTCGCAGCTCCTGTGGAAGTTGGGATAATGGACTGTGTGCAGCCACGCGCACGGCGCAAGTCTTTATGTGGGTTATCCAAGTTCTGCTGGTCGTTTGTGAATGCATGAACCGTCGTCATTAATCCGTTCACGATACGGAAACGATCATCCAGTACTTTCACAACCGGTGCTAAACAGTTCGTCGTACAGGATGCATTCGATACAATATGGTGGATATTTCCGTTATATTCCTCATCATTTACACCAACAACGATTGTTTTATCGATTTCTTTACCCGGTGCCGTAATTACGACCTTTTTCGCACCAGCTTGAAGATGCAATCCTGCTGTTTCGTTTGTCTTAAACTTTCCTGTCGCTTCAATCACAACATCTATATTAAATTCTTTCCATGGAAGCTTATCTGGTTCCCTGGAACTGACAAGCTCGACTTTTTTTCCGTTAATTTCCAGCGCATCATCAAGCGCTTTCACTTCCCCTTCAAAAATACCATGAACACTATCATATTTTATTAAATGTGCCAGCGTTTCGGGTGGATAGCTCGCATTCACTGCTACGACTTCAAATTGTTCATTTACAACAGCTTGACGGAAAACCATTCTCCCGATACGTCCAAACCCATTAATTGCGATACGAATTTTATCCATCTTTAACCCATTCCTCCCAATAAGTTATACTTTATTATGTATTATTACAATTAGTATAACACATTAAGTCTGGGATGTGTGCTATTTCCATCATAATTACAATATTTTAATATTATCAAAGTTGGATGTTCTTATTCATATCTTATGCAGGCTGTTTGATTTCGGCACTGCTACTAGTTATCTGCTTCGAGCACATTCCATTCTTTCAGCAGTTGCTTCAATTGCGTATATGTTTCTTCCTTTGATCCATTATTATTAATCGTTCTATCAGCCCTAGCCGCTTTTTCCTCCACTGGCATTTGCGATAGAATTCGCTGCATCGCCTCTTCCTCTGTAAATTCGTTTCGTTTCATTAATCGCTGTAATTGAATCTCCTGATTGACATAAACGACGAGGGTTTTATCTGCAAAATGTTCGAGCTTACTCTCAAACAGCAACGGAATATCAAGAACAATACAACGATTTCCCGACGTAATGAAGTGGTCTCTTTTTTCAATCAATCTTTTCCGTATCGCAGGATGGACGATATTATTTAATTGCTTCCGTTTCACCTCATCGCTAAAAACAATTTCACCGAGCCGTTTCCGGTTAAGCGTCTGATCTTCAAGCAAGATATCCTCACCAAAAGACTGAACAACTTTTTTATAAGCTGTTTCTCCAGGTTCCACTACTTCTCTTGCTAATATATCTGCATCAATGACCGGAATATCAAGTTCTCTAAACATGTTAGCAACGGTACTTTTCCCTGTTGCAATACTGCCAGTCAAACCAATGATTAAACTCAAGATTTTCTCCCCCCTTTAGAGTGGCTGGCATTTGGTACATACGTGGGTACCTCTGCCAGCCACTTTCATTTTTATTATTTCTTGTCCGCACTGTTTGCATTGTTCATTTTCTTGCCCATAGACGAACAGCTCCTGTTGGAACATGCCCATCTCGCCAGTTGAATCCACATAAGAACGGATTGTTGTACCTCCCGCCTCAACAGCTTCAGTCAAGGTGATGATTGCCGCATCTTTAATTTTTTCAATCTCACTATTTTTTAACGTGTTTGCCCGTCTCATCGGGTGTACCCCTGCTTTAAACAACGTCTCGTCCACGTATATATTGCCTAGACCAGTTACAACCGATTGATCAAGCAATACTGCTTTAATCAATCGCTCCGTCTTATTCAGTTTCTCTTTGAAATAAGAAAAACTGAAGGACGAATCAAATGGTTCTGGGCCTAATTTACGAAGTGGGTCGTGTGCCATCTCTTCCCCAATTGGATAAAGATGCATCGTGCCAAATTTGCGGACATCATGATAATACAGTGCATCCCCGTCTGTAAAGGTGAAAATAACATGGGTATGTTTATCTTTCTCTGTTTCTGTTGGAACAACCCGATACTTCCCTTCCATCCGTAAGTGGGAAACCAAACAGTAGTCATCCAAATAAAATAACAGGAATTTCCCTCTCCGGCTTAGCCGCCTTATCGTCTGGCCAATCAATAGATGCTTAAACTGTTCCACATCTTCCGGATGCTTAATAATCTTTCCCCAATGAACCTCAACTGCTGCAATTGTTTTCCCTTGAGTTAAATGTTCAAGTGTTCGTTTTATCGTTTCTACCTCTGGTAACTCCGGCATTTCCTAGTCTCCTTATTTAGCGTCAAACCAGCTTTTCCCGTACTCATAATCAACTTTGAGCGGTACGAGTATTTCAATCGTCTGTTCCATTGTTGCTGGTACTATTTCAATTAATCGATCCAATTCCGATTTCGGTGCTTCTAAGATCAGTTCATCATGAACTTGCAGAAGCATACGGGCTTCGAGCTTCTCTTCTTTTAATTTATGATGAAGGTCGATCATTGCCTGCTTAATAATGTCAGCGGCACTTCCTTGAATCGGCGTATTCATTGCTGTTCGCTCTGCAAAACTTCTTCTATTGAAATTCCGGCTTGTAATCTCTGGTAAATATCTTCTCCGGTTCATGATTGTCGTTACATATCCCTGCTGTTTTGCAGTTTGAACAATGTCATCCATATAATCCTTTACCCCTGGATAACTTTCGAAATAACGTTCAATGAATTGCTTCGCTTCTTTCCGAGTGATTCCAAGGTTTTGTGAAAGACCGTAGTCACTAATTCCATAAACGATACCGAAGTTCACCGCTTTTGCTTGCCTACGCATATCTGATGTCACTGCATCTTTCTCAACATGGAATACATCCATCGCAGTCCTCGTATGAATATCCATATCATGTTGGAAAGCATCTACCAGTTTTTCATCTTTTGCAAAATGAGCGAGCACCCGTAATTCGATTTGCGAATAATCTGCAGCAAAAATAATCCAATCCTTCTCAGATGGTACGAATGCGCGCCTGATTTTCCTCCCTTCTTCCAAACGGATCGGGATATTTTGCAAGTTAGGATCGACCGAACTTAATCTTCCCGTTTGAGTAAGTGCCTGGTTGAAGCGGGTATGGATCTTGCTTGTATCCTTATCCACAACTTTCAATAGCCCTTCAATATAAGTGGATTGTAATTTTCCAAGCTGGCGATAGAGCAAGATCTTCGGAATAATTTCATGTTCTTGTTCCAATTGTTCAAGTACATCAGCAGCTGTCGAGTAACCGGTCTTTGTCTTTTTAATGACAGGTAGCCCTAATTTTTCAAATAAAATCGGTCCGAGCTGTTTCGGGGAATTAATATTAAATTCTTCACCGGCAAGCTCATGAATTTCATGAATTAACGTATCTAATCTTGCTTTTAAATCGACTTCCATTTCTTTCAGACGGTCTGTATCGACTAACACACCTTGATGCTCCATCTCACCTAAAATTAAAGCAAGCGGCATTTCCAGCTCTGCCAGTAATTCATATTGCTCATTTTCCTTCAATTGCTCGGTCATACCTGCCTGTAATTCAAATAATGCGAGCGCTTTTCTTGCAATATGCTCAGCTGTTATTTCTTTTTCAGGCACCTTCATCTTAGCGCCTTTCCCGTACACTTCCTCATCAAAGAGGATATCCGTATAACCGTGTCTGTTTCCAATTGCCGGGATATCATGATTGTTCTCAGATGGATTCAAGAGATACGATGCTAGAAGCATGTCAAACGTAATCCCCTTGATTCCAATATTATTTCGAAGGAGAGCAACAACTGTTTCTTTTGCATCAAACACAGCTTTTTTCATCGCTGGATCTTCTGCCCACGTTTTAAATGCAACGGATTCGAGAGCGAGATCCGTCGGGATAAAATAATTACCTGATTCATTGACTACACCAAATCCGACAATCGGAGCCTGATGATAATTCTCTTCAATGATTTCAACGACTAACGCACTATCACCACTAAAGATTGTTTCATCCACTTTTGAAACAATTTCATAGTCAAGCTTTCTCATTGGAACTGTTTCTTCTTCCTCTTCACCTGCATCTGCTGCAAATCTGTTCAGAAGCGAATTGAACCCGAGTTCCTTGAAAACAGCAATCACTTGATTCTTCTCAAACCCGGTAAAAACAATATCATCTGTTGAGATACTAATCGGAGACTCACGGTCGATTGTAACAAGTTTTCTACTCATAAAGGCTTCCTCTTTATGATTCGTAAGATTTTCTTTTAATTTCTTCCCGCCTATTTTCTCAATGTTTTCATATACTTCTTCCAGTGTCGGATATTGCTTTAACAGTTTTAAAGCAGTCTTTTCACCAACTCCCGGTACACCTGGGATATTATCGGAACTATCACCCATCAGCGCTTTGAAATCAATTACTTGCTCAGATGAGATGCCGATTTTTTCCTCAAGGAAGGCGGGAGTATATTTATCAACCTCACTGATTCCTTTTTTCGTCACATGGACGGTCACGTGATCAGACACAAGCTGTAAGAGGTCTTTATCCCCCGAAATGACTGTAACTTCCCAGTCCTCGTTATCCCCTACCTTGGAGAAAGTTCCGATAATATCATCCGCTTCATACCGTTCCAACTCATAATGAGGAATTTGAAAAGCATCAAGCAATTCCTTCAGAACCGGAAATTGTTCCGACAATTCAGGTGGTGTCTTCTGTCTGCCACCTTTATATTCTTTATACGTGTCGTGACGGAAGGTTGTCTTTCCTGCATCAAAAGCGACAAGCATATGAGTCGGCTTCTCTTCTTCCAATATTCGCAGTAGCATCGTCGTAAAACCGTATACAGCGTTTGTATACACACCTTTATCATTATTTAATAAAGGCAGGGCAAAAAACGCCCGGTAAATAATACTGTTTCCATCGATAAGCACTAATTTATTTCCCATCCGGATTCCTCCAATTTACATTCTCGTTACTCTTATTTTATCACTCTAGGCCAATAAAAGACAAAATAACGAAATTCCCAGCTTGATGCCGGTCGTCGTAATTATAAAAACGAAAAAAAAGCATAAGCTGATTGCTTATGCTGGAAGGCAGACCCTAATGATTGTACCTTGATCTGGTTCACTATCGATTCGTATTTCTCCGTCATGCACTTCAACAATATGCTTCACAATGGCCAGTCCTAAACCAGTACCTCCCGAATCTCTTGCCCTAGCTTTATCGACGCGATAAAATCGTTCAAACACACGTGGTAATTCATCCTCCGGGATACCAATTCCTGTGTCACGAACTTCAATTTTCACTTGGCTCCCCGCCTTAAAGATACTTAAGGAAACTTCCCCTTTTTCTGGCGTGTAATTCAAGGCATTATTCACAAGGTTGATGATAACCTGGCTAATCCGATCCTTGTCCGCTTTAAACTGGATATCCTCCACTTCCGTTGTGAAGAAGATATCCTTTTGTTCCGCCTTAAAGACTAGCGCCGGCATGAGTGATTCCACCAACTCTGGAGCATTTATTTTATGCAGGACGAGTCTGAAACTCTCACTTTCCAATTTTGACAAAGAAAGCAGATCTTCAATCAAAATTTGAATCCGATTACTCTCATGATAAATAATTTGCAGGAATTGACTTACCGCTTCCAAGTCATCAAGGTTTCCATCTAATAATGTCTCTGAAAATCCTTTAATTGAAGTTATCGGTGTCCGTAATTCATGGGACACATTAGCGACAAAGTCCTTTCGCATACCTTCCAATTTCTTCAATTCCGTTATATCATGAAGTACAAGTACGGCTCCCTTAAGAATATTCCGTTCATTGATGATCGGGGCTCCTGAGATCTCAATATACATATTCTCAATCCCGATATAGTGTTTGAAGGTATCTTTTACTCTTCCCTCATAAAGAAACACTTTTTGAATCGTCTCTTGCAGTGTCTCATTTTCTAACACATTATAATATAAGTAACCGACATAATCTTTTTCCGTTTTACCGAACAAATCGATAAATTTTCGATTCACAAGATGAATATATCCTCTCTCATCAAGCAAAACAAGTCCGCTCGCCATATTATCAATAAGCGTTGAAAGCTGTTCAGATTGAATTTGCTCTTGAAGAGAGAACTCTGTCAGTTCTCTAGCTAGCTTATTAATATTTGTACTTAATTTACTGTGCAGTGGATTCCTCGTATTGTGAAATCTTGCTCGGTAATTCCCTTTGCCAATTTCATTAATTGTGTCTGATGCCTGTTCAATCGGTAAAATATAATCATTATAAATTCGAATAAAAAGAACACTGATAGAAACAAAGACAATGACAAGTACAGCAATCAAAAAAATTATATTTTCGACAAGAGTAGAAATAATCAACCCAGCAATAAGTACGATAATAAATAAACCAACCATGTAGGAGAGTAATACTTTAGAAAAAGGCCCACTCATTTAGCGGGCTCCTCCATTTTATAACCTAATCCCCGAATCGTTTTGATATAAATTGGTTTCTTCGTATCAGGTTCAATTTTATCTCGTAAATGACTAATATGCACATCAACAATCCGTGTATCCCCTACAAAATCATAGTCCCACACCCCACTGAGCAGCTGATCACGTGAAATCACTTTGTCTTTGTTTTTAGCAAGGTAATAAAGTAATTCAAACTCTTTTCTCGTAAACGTTATTGTTTTATCATTTAGTTCTGCTTCATATCTTTCCGGATAAATAACCAAATTGCCGATGGCGATGGAACTGAAATGATTTTGGTTCGTTTTCGTTGCTCGCCGTAAAATAGCTTTGATTCTTGCAATGACTTCTTTCGGGCTAAACGGTTTTGTTAAATAATCGTCCGCTCCAAGTTCTAGTCCAAGAACTTTATCAAATTCTTCATCCTTTGCCGTCAGCATAAGAATTGGTGTATCAATTTTATTATTTCGTAATTGTTTACAGACTTCGATACCGTCCATTCCTGGGAGCATTAAATCAAGTACAATTAAATCAAATCTTTGCGTTTCTGCTTTGCGGACAGCCTCTAGACCATCATAGGCTTCGTCAGTCACAAAGCCGGATTTTTCCAAGTTATATTTTAATAATGTAACAATAGGCTTTTCATCATCCACGATAAGAATTTTTTGACTCATATTGATTTCTCGTCCCCTCTAACAACTAGTAATCTATCTATACGTTTCTATCATATCATTTAAACCGCTCTGGCGTATATCAAATAACATATTATTAAGAAATCTTAACATAGTTGAATGAATTTCATAATTACCAAAGTCGGCTTTTCCATCACCATATGTAGTTGGGAACGAAACCAACTCAACTACATATGGTGATGGTGAAGCATTAAATACGTATTATGAAATTCATTAAGTTTACAGTAAATTAGTATGAAAGATGTCTATCGCTCCAGAAATACACTACGCTTTCCGCGGGGTCTCATCGTCTCCGCTTTCCAGCAGGAGTCTCCGTATATTTCTTCCGCTAAGATAAAGCTACCTATTTTTATAAAGATTTGTAATCCAATACAAAATAACATGAACAGAAGTTCTAACTAGAATATCTCCTGGGAGCAGTCCCGATACCTCGAGCATTCTGTGGGAGGACAGGCCTAGGTGAGACCCCTTAGTGCTTCACCAGCAGTGAAGAATGAACTGCAATTCTTCATTGCCCAGGGAAAGCGAGAGGTATCGGGGCTGCGGATCCCGGAAAGACCTTTTCTTCTAATGGAAAACCACCATTCTATGAAAACGACATAAAATGGTGGTTTGATTAATTGTTCTTATAGATTTTTGATTAGTTCATCTGCGAACTCGGAACATTTCACTTCAGTTGCTCCGTCCATGAGACGAGCGAAATCATAAGTTACAACCTTGGACGCAATAGTTTTGTCCATGGAAGCTGTAATCAAGTCTGCTGCTTCTCTCCAGCCTAAATGTTCTAACATGAGAACTGCTGATAGAATGACAGATGAAGGATTAACCTTATCTAAGCCAGCATACTTAGGTGCTGTACCGTGTGTTGCTTCAAAGATTGCATGACCCGTGCTATAGTTGATGTTTGCTCCTGGAGCAATTCCGATTCCACCTACTTGTGCAGCAAGTGCGTCAGAAATATAGTCACCGTTCAAGTTCATGGTAGCTACGACATCAAACTCTCTTGGACGAGTTAAGATCTGCTGCAAGAAGATATCGGCAATGGCATCTTTAACTAGAATCTTGCCGGCAGCAATTGCTTCGTCTTGCGCTTTGTTTGCAGCATCTTTTCCTTCTTTTTCTACAATACGGTCATATTCATCCCAAGTGAATACTTTGTCGCCATATTCCTCTTCAGCTACTTCATAGCCCCACTGTTTAAATGCACCTTCTGTAAACTTCATAATGTTTCCTTTGTGCACAAGTGTAACACTCTTGCGTCCTTCTGTTATTGCATATTCAATTGCCGAGCGAACGAGACGCTTCGTTCCTTCTTCAGAAACTGGCTTGATACCGATACCAGAGGTTTCTGGGAAACGGATATTTTTTACACTCATTTCATTTTGTAAGAAATCAACTACTTTTTTCACTTCGTCAGAGCCTTTTTCCCACTCGATACCCGCATAAATATCTTCTGTGTTCTCACGGAAAACAGCCATATCTACGTCTTCAGGTCGTTTTACTGGTGAAGGAACACCATTGAAGTGACGAACCGGGCGCAAGCATGTGTATAAGTCCAGCTCTTGGCGCAATGCTACGTTCAAGGAACGGAATCCACCACCAATTGGCGTTGTTAATGGACCTTTGATTGCAATTTTGTAATCATCAATTTTATCAAGCGTCTCCTGTGGAAGCCACTCGCCAAATTTATTATATGCTTTTTCCCCAGCATATACTTCGAGCCAATCGATTTTCTTTTCTCCGTCATATGCTTTCTCAACAGAAGCATCAATTACTCTGCTTGCTGCTGCCCAAATATCCGGACCAGTTCCATCCCCTTCGATAAAAGGTACAATTGGATTATTTGGTACTTTTAGTTCTCCATTTTCTACTACAATCTTTTCTCCCTGTGTCATTACAACAACCTCCTATATGTATTCATCAAGAATAGCCGGAAAGATATCCAGCTATTCCTATTAACTATCTATAACTTAATTACTCACGATTTTCAAGTGGAATAAACCTTGCATGCTTCGGTCCAACGTAATCTGCACGCGGACGAATCAGGCGATTATTTTCATATTGTTCCAGAATATGTGCAAGCCATCCAGATGTACGGCTGACTGCGAATATCGGAGTGAATAGATCATGGTCAATTCCTAAACTATGGTAAACGGATGCACTGTAGAAGTCAACGTTCGCAGGCAACTCTTTTTCCTCTTTGATGTAATCTTCAATTTTAATACTCATTTCATACCATTTCTCTTCACCGATTAAATTAGTCAGTTGTTTGGACATTTCTTTCAAATGCTTTGCACGCGGATCCCCGTTACGATATACACGGTGGCCCATACCCATAATTTTTTCTTTATTCGCTAGTTTTTCTTTGATATATGGGAGTGCATTGTCTACTTCACCGATCTCACTCAGCATTTTCATTACTGCCTCGTTCGCACCACCGTGAAGTGGTCCTTTCAGTGCCCCAATCGCTGCAGTGATACCGGAATACATGTCGGATAATGTAGCGACACAAACGCGAGCTGTAAATGTTGAAGCATTAAGCTCGTGATCAGCATGAAGGACAAGCGCTTTATCAATTGCCTCTACTTCAATATCTTTCGGATCTCTGTCATTTAACATGTAAATAAAGTTCTCAGCAAATGTATATTCTGGTATTGGCTGTACAGGTTCTTTTCCATTACGAAGTCTTGCGAACGCTGTCACAATTGCGCCCATGTTCCCTTGAATACGAATTGCTTTCTTCATATTTGTTTTTGCGTCGACTTGGTCTGCATCCGGATCGCTGAGCCCCATGTAAGATATTGCCGTACGAAGTGCTGCCATTGGATGAACAGCTTTCAAGTCATAAGATTTAAAATGATTAATCAAGCCTTCTGGAACTTTCATATGTTCGACTAGCTCTTTACGTAATTCTTCTAATTCTGTCTTATTCGGCAGTTTTAAATGCCAAAGCAGATAGACTACTTCTTCAAAGCTTGCATTTTCTGCTAAGTCATCAATTGGAATCCCAACATAAGTAAGTTGGTCATCAATAATTGAGCTAATCGATGATTCGGCTGCTACTATACCTTCTAACCCCTTTGTAGTTGTCATACTTAAACCTCTCCTTTTCTATATGTTCATTCACTCAATGACAATATTATATGTAACGGCTTTCTTTTGCATAGTTAGTCAATTTTCAAAATCTATCTAGTGCTGTTTTGATATAATATTGTCTTCCCCAAATTTAATTATATAGTAATTGCCGGTTAAAGTGAATTGAAAGTGCTTAAATACTATAAAAGACCGCTAAATTCCTTGTATTGCAGTCTTATTTTTCACCTGCTCGCATATGTATCTTAATAACATGTGGTGAAACAACCTCTTAAAGATAGAATTATTTGGGGGATTTCTATGGACAAGTCAATTTTATCAAAAATATTAAAAAGCTGCATCATTTTACTAGTTTGTATCGGCAGCTATTTCGTTATCCGTTATACATTTTCCATTATGATCCCGGCCATATGTGTTTTTTTATTAACATCGTTCATGGAACCTGGGGTAAAATTCCTGCAAGAAAAAGCTAAATTCCCTCGCCCTTTTGCTAGTATTGTTATTCTTTTAATTTTATTGTTCTTGATGGTTGGCATACTATTTCTTGTCGTGACAGAGATTTATGAAGGTGTTACCTACCTTGCAGACATTTTGCCGGGACAGTTCCAACATTTTGGTGCAATCGTGGAATATTACTTCCAATCAAATATTGTGCCGCTTTATGAACAGATTTTTCGATTCTTCAATGAGCTATCACCAAGTGATCAACTTTTCATTCAAGAGTATTTCAGCAATTTATTTCAGGATATCGGCAGTCTGGTTGGCGCTTTTTTTCAACAGCTATTATTGGCACTGCCGCGTAATCTTGCTGTGATCCCGGAAGCACTTACCGTTACCTTCTTCATTTTGTTTGCAAGTTTTCTATTATCGGCTGATTTTCCTCGTGTGAAAACATTTGTTGCAGAACGCTTTCCAACTAGATGGAATAAAGGCTTGCAACATCTTACCTATTACGTAAAGCGATCAACATTCGGATATGTGAAAGCACAAATTATTCTAGTTACGATTTCCTTTCATATTATATTCTTCGGATTATTATTAATTGGGATCGAACATGCTTTAACGATTGCATTACTTATGATAATTGTCGAGTTAATCCCTTTTGTCGGAACAGGCCTATTATTCATCCCATGGATTGGCTATTCCTTTTTATCGGAAAATTATAGCCTGACGATTGGACTTGCTGTAATGTACGGCATTGTAATCATAGTAAGACAATTAATCGAACCGAAAATATACTCCATGAATCTAGCCATTCATCCGCTCGCCTGGCTGATGGCTGCCTTTATCGGACTCAAAGTATTTGGAATCACTGGATTAATTCTCGCACCAATATTTATTGTATTATTTAAGGGAATGTACGATTCCGGTTTTTTCCGCTGGTTGATCAACTATGTCAATGGAGATATTTAAAAACGGCGGTAAATGATTGTACCTTTTTGCACAAACCTATGAAGGAGTCTTGCAATATAACGCTTCAGTAAATTCCTAGTGAATGGCAGAAGTAAAATCAATCCTATACAATCGGAAATAAAACCCGGCGTAATGAGCAAAATGGCTCCAATAAGAATGCAGAGACCATCTATCACTTCAGCAGTCGGCACTTCCTGTCTCTCCATGGATCGAAGCACTCGATTCCATGTTCCAAATCCTTGAATTCTGCCAAAAATCAAACCAAGAAAAGCGGTGAATACGATTAGAAATAATACCCACCAGACCCCTATATGACTGCCTGCCCAAACGAGTAATCCGATTTCGAGCAAGCTGAATATGAGTAAGCCAATTAAAAACATCCGCATCTTCTTCACAACCTTTCATTCTAACTTGATAGCATAACATCCAATTTTCATAGCCCAAACCAGCTGACCAAACCACACAAAACTTTTACAAAAATACTATTACTTTCATTCAGCGCAAGGGTTTTGCACGTTCTCATAGTTTGCTCTCTAATCGCCGTTCAGTTGCCCGGGGGACGGATGCGCATCCTTAGGCACTGCTAGATCTCCTCGGGCCGCCGCCCTGCGGGGTTTCCAGACTCGTGCTATTCCCGCAGGAGTCACCGTCCCCCGGGCAACTGAACTGGTAAAGATGATTATTATTAATCGCATATATTCCAGTGCTATATCACGATAAAAATTATATCTTTGGAATAATAAACAGTGATCTAAATTCGACCTTTCCTGGTAGCAGTCCAGACACCTCGAGACTCCTGCTGAAGGCCGGCTAAGAACGGTCACGTCCTGTGACCAACGCCGGCATTAGAACTTCCTGTTCGGAAGTAAGCCTGGCGAGACCCCTTAGTGCTCAGCGCGAGGAGGCTTGACGGTCGCTCAGCAGGCGCGAGAGGTGTCTGGACTGCGGACCTCCAGTAGAAAGTTTCGGACACTTACGCTGAATGAAAGTATTTCACTTAATTTTTTAAGTGATTGTTGGGTATAGAAGAATGAGGCTGGGACATAACTAGCCAAAAATAATAAAAAAAGAATCCAAGTCATTAAAATGCGGCTTGGATTCTTTTTTGATAGAAATTTATCATCGTTATTTATTTTTTTGGAGTTTTTGGCGGTGAACTTCCTCAAGTTCACCGCCATTAATGCAAAGGCTAATTCATTTGTCGCCTTTTGTTTTCCTCGAACGGAAAAACGAGTGAAACCTAAATTAGCCTTCAAAAAT
>NZ_JAKNRA010000050.1:0-444 GCF_022213125.1 Oceanobacillus alkalisoli
ATTATATTAGGATGATGGAAAAAATATTGTTTTTGTTTAATAATGATGGAATTAGTATATAGATTGTTTTAATTAATTAAGGGGATTATTTAATTTAAGGAACTCGGCAAATATTGTTGTTCGCCTGTTTATCAAAAACATGTCTTTTTGAATTAATATAAAGTCGTACCTGCCCACTGAGGAGTTGAATGGCCGCGGTATTTTGACCGTGCAAAGGTAGCATAATCATTAGTCTTTTAATTGGAGGCTGGAATGAAAGGTTTGACGAAGCAACTACTGTCTCGAATTAATATATTGAATTTTACTTTTAAGTTAAAAGGCTTAAATAATAATAGGGGACGAGAAGACCCTATAGATCTTGAAATATTTTTATAATAGTGTATATTTGGTTGTATATAATTATTATTATAATAATGTTTTTGGTTGGGGTGACAAGAGAATAGA
>NZ_JAKNRA010000051.1:0-386 GCF_022213125.1 Oceanobacillus alkalisoli
ACCATTTGGAGCCAGCCGCCGAAGGTGGGACCAATGATTGGGGTGAAGTCGTAACAAGGTAGCCGTATCGGAAGGTGCGGCTGGATCACCTCCTTTCTAAGGATATAAATAAGAAAGCGCAAGTGGCCGTTTAGCAACGTACAAACTGGAGCACTTTGGAATGAGATAAAGGAAACACAGCGACCAACGGGAGCTGATGTTGACTTATCGATTGGAAAAGTGTGAAGTTTGCTAGTTGCTGGCCACTGGAGCTAGACTATTTCGGAACATACTGGGTTGTTTGGTTCAGTTTTGAGAGAGTAAATCTCTCTATTTGTACCTTGAAAACTAAATAAGAGTAACAACGACATCATATTAAAAGGCTGAAGCGACCGTTTTTGGGAGCT
>NZ_JAKNRA010000052.1:0-366 GCF_022213125.1 Oceanobacillus alkalisoli
TGGGTTGTTTGGTTCAGTTTTGAGAGAGCAAATCTCTCTATTTGTACCTTGAAAACTAAATAAGAGTAACAACGACATCATATTAAAAGGCTGAAACGACCGTTTAGAAACGCAACGCTAGCAAGGGTCTGGAAAACGCTTGGTTTTTAGCGTTTGGAAGGCAGTTGCTTATGACGGGAGTTTCTGGGAGTTGAAGCTAGATTGAAACAAAAAGCTGAAGCGACCGTTTCTGGGAGCTGAAGCTAGATTCATAAATGCAAGAAAGTGGTCTTTAACAGACCAACAAGGCAAAACAAGCTATATTTACTGTAACTTAGTTAAGTGAATAAGGGCGCACGGTGGATGCCTTGGCACTAGGAGCTGATG
>NZ_JAKNRA010000053.1:0-350 GCF_022213125.1 Oceanobacillus alkalisoli
TAAAAAATCGAAATCGAACGCCACTCATTACATACAATCAATATCGAAAGGAGAAGAAAAAGAAACACAAAGAGAATGCTTTTCATGTAGACAACTGGGAATACAGCGAAGAAGAAGATGCATATGTGTGTCCAAATGGAAGAAAAGTGAAATTTAGTTATCATTCGAAACGAACGGACAGATATGGATTTACACGTGAATTTAAAGTGTATGAATGTGAAGCCTGTTCCGGTTGTCCTCTTCGTGATTTGTGCACGAAAGCCAAACCAGGAAATAACAGAAAAGTATTCCTCAACGAGAAGTGGGAATCACAAAAAGAATATGTACGCACGAAGCTTTCAGACGAGAAA
>NZ_JAKNRA010000054.1:0-334 GCF_022213125.1 Oceanobacillus alkalisoli
AGAAGAAGCTATTTTTATTGATGGAACGAAGATCGAAGCTAATGCAAATAAATTTACTTTTGTTTGGCGGAAATCCACGGAACGATATAGTGAAAAGCTGATTGAAAAATCAAATCAACTGTACGATGAGTTGTTAGAAAAAGAAATTATTCCAGCCATTGAACAAGAAAGCGAAGAAGAGTTGTCGGTACAAGAACTTGAAGAAATCGTTGAAAAGTTAGACGAAAGAATCGAGGAATATGACGATAAGATTGAAGCGTGTGAAGTTGGAAGTGAGCGTAAGAAAATCCGTTCGGAACGTAAATTTCCAAAACAAGTTCGGAAGCAATTTGTG
>NZ_JAKNRA010000055.1:0-333 GCF_022213125.1 Oceanobacillus alkalisoli
CTAAATATGATATGTCTTTTAAGTATTTCTTGGGGATGGCTCCAGAAGCTTCCGTTATTGATTCGAGTTCCTTAACTCATTTTCGCAAGTTACGCTTGAAAGACATTAATCTACTGGATTTACTGATTGAAAAAACAACTGAAATCGCAATTGAACAAGGGTTGATTGAAACCAAAGCAGCTTTAATTGTCGATTCTACACACTCCCATTCCCGTTATCGTTCCAGATCTGCGGCTCAATATTTAAATGAACAAGCAAAAGCTGTTCGGAAAGCAACCTATGAATTTGATGAAACCATCAAAGAAAAATACCCAAAAAAGCCAGCCGAGCATG
>NZ_JAKNRA010000056.1:0-309 GCF_022213125.1 Oceanobacillus alkalisoli
CATGCTCGGCTGGCTTTTTTGGGTATTTTTCTTTGATGGTTTCATCAAATTCATAGGTTGCTTTCCGAACAGCTTTTGCTTGTTCATTTAAATATTGAGCCGCAGATCTGGAACGATAACGGGAATGAGAGTGTGTAGAATCGACAATTAAAGCTGCTTTGATTTCAATCAACCCTTGTTCGATTGCGATTTCAGTTGTTTTTTCGATCAGTAAATCCAGTAGATTAATGTCTTTCAAGCGTAACTTGCGAAAATGAGTTAAGGAACTCGAATCAATAACGGAAGCTTCTGGAGCCATCCCCAAGAAAT
>NZ_JAKNRA010000005.1:0-162023 GCF_022213125.1 Oceanobacillus alkalisoli
ACAATACAGCTTGAACCCTTTCATCCAATGTGTGTTTCATTACTTTCTCAGACATAATAAAAACTCCCTTTATAGTAGTAGAGATCTTTTATTATTTCTCTGTCTACTATAAAGGGAGCATATCACAGTGCATTTGTCCCACTTCCGTTCATCTTTCTTCATTTTCTGCCCATACTTTAAAATCTACCGCCGTCTCCAATTCCCGAAGAATCTTACCATCATGGAATGAAGTAGTCGCTTTAACCGTATAGTATCCCGGAGGAAAATCGCATCTATCTTTAAAATCCTCGATAAACTCCACATGTTGCTCATCCTCAAGTTCAAAAGAAAAGACTCCTTGCTTTAAATACTTCTCCCGATACGCCTCTCCTCCCGCAAGCTCTGTCTCAATTCCAATCTCCTGCACAGCAAACGGAACCACATAATCCCGCACCTGTTCCTTAATCTCAAATAATATCGCTGACGAAGCGTGCGTAATCTTAATCTCTCCTTTTCCGGTATAAGTAATCTCTCCATACAGTTCGATCTTTTCGCCTGCTTCATATTCCTCCTTAGCGCTTACAAGCTGGAATACAAAAGTATCCTCCACTGTTTCATCAAACGTTTGTTTAACTTTATAGTCCTTTACATCTTCATTCGTCACTTCATTTACCGCCCCACAGCCTGCGAGTATAAAAAGGAAGCAGAATAGCACAACTCTCACTTTCATCCAGCAAGCCCTCCTCTGTAAAAATAAAACACGCTACATAATAAGACGTTTACAAAGCGAATTAAGTTTCATTTCCCGCTGCGTTATATAGTAACCAACAACAAACATTTATGTTAAAGTAAGAAGAGATATCTTTTACAAGAAGAAAGGATTTTACAAATGAGTAAAACAGTAGTACTAGCTGAAAAACCTTCTGTCGGCCGTGACATCGCCCGTGTTCTCCAATGTAATAAAAAAGGGAACGGTTACCTGGAAGGTTCCAAATATATTGTAACTTGGGCTCTCGGTCATTTGATTACGCTCGCTGATCCGGAAGTGTATGATGATAAATATAAAACATGGAAACTCGACGATCTTCCAATGCTTCCACCCCATTTGAAATTAGTCGTCATTAAGAAAACTAGTAAACAATTTCAATCCGTTAAAAGCCAGTTGAACCGGAAAGATGTGAAAGACATTGTCGTTGCAACAGATGCTGGACGTGAAGGTGAGCTTGTTGCCCGCTGGATCATCGATAAAGCACGAGTCAATAAACCGGTTAAAAGGTTATGGATTTCCTCTGTCACAGATAAAGCAATCCGTGACGGATTCAAGAAACTGCAGCCAGGTGATAAATATATTAATTTATACGACTCCGCGGTTGCTCGCTCTGAAGCAGATTGGTATGTTGGCTTGAACGCAACCCGGGCACTCACAACGAAATTCAATGCTCAGTTATCCACTGGACGGGTGCAGACACCGACACTTGGCATGGTGGCGACGAGAGAAAAAGAAATCAATGAATTTAAACCGAAAACATACTATGGTCTACAGGCGAAAGTTACGGGTGGCGTCACGTATACATGGCGGGATGACAAGAATAATACTCGCATCTTCCAGAAAGAAAAGGCAGACAAACTTTTCCAGTCTTTAAAGGGAGAAACATTAACAATTGACCGAATCGATAAGGCAGCCAAGAAAAAATACGCGCCGCAACTCTATGATTTAACCGAACTGCAGCGTGATGCGAACCGCTTATTCGGATTCTCCGGTAAACAAACCTTATCGATTATGCAAAGTCTTTACGAACGCCATAAAGTTTTGACCTATCCGCGAACCGATTCAAGGGTGATCTCAACGGATATTGTCCCAACCCTGAACGAGCGGCTTGAAGCATGTGGAATCGATCAATACGCAAGCGTTGCCCAGACGATTCTTAGAAAAGGAATTAAAAGACTGCCAAAATCAGTTGTCGATAACGCGAAAGTAAGTGATCACCACGCGATTATTCCTACAGAAGAGCCGGTCTATTTGTCAAATCTCGATGCAAAGGAACGCCGCATTTATGATTTAGTCGTCAAACGGTTCTTAGCTGTCCTAATGGACCCTTATGAATATGAACAAACAACGATTCATGCGAGAATTTCCGAGGAAGCTTTTACAGCAAACGGAAGAATTATTAAAAACCAAGGCTGGAGAACGCTTTACGACCGAAGTTTTGACGAAGATGATTTTGATAATCAGTCTCTTCCAAGTGTAAAACAAGGAGATACATTCACAAACTTCACCCTCAATTTAACGAATGGTGAAACAAAGCCGCCAGAACGATTTACGGAAGGTGCTTTGCTGCAAGCGATGGAAAATCCAGTCCGCTATATGGATGCAGATGAAAAACATTTGGCAGGCACCTTACAAAAATCAGGTGGAATCGGCACGGTCGCAACCCGAGCTGATATTATCGACAAGCTCTTCAACAGTGAATATATGGAGTTAAAGGGCAAACACATTTTCATCACACCAAAGGGTAAACAATTGCTTGATCTCGCTCCAGAAGACTTGCGCTCTCCTGCTTTAACGGCTGAATGGGAACAGAAGTTGAGCCTAATAGCCGACGGAAAACTGAACAAAAATAAATTTATCGCTGAGATCAAAGATTACACGAAAGAAATTATTCAAGAAATCAAAGCAAATGACGCGACATTCAAACATGATAATATTACTGGCACAAAATGTCCGGACTGCGGTAAATTAATGCTTGAAGTGAGAAACAGACACGGGCGCATGCTCGTCTGTCAAGATCGCTCCTGCGGACATAAGAAAAATATCGCCAAACGCACCAATGCCCGCTGTCCGAATTGCCATAAACGGTTGGAACTGCGCGGGGAAGGTGAGGGCCAAATCTTCACCTGTTCTTGCGGACACCGTGAAAAACTTTCTACCTTCAATAAAAGAAAGCAACATGAGAAAAAACATAAAGTATCGAAACGCGATGTCAACAAATACCTTAAAAACCAGGACGACGGCTTTAAAAACAACGCCCTCGCCGAACAGCTCGCAAAACTTAGAGATAAAAAGTAACACAAATGGGACAAAGGCGGAAGCGCCCGTTTAGCAACGTACAAACTGGAGCACTTCGAGGGGGAGATAAAGGAAACATGCCCCTTTAGGGGGTAGACGTGAGTTGGGCCTTGGCCCGTACTTAGTCGGCCTTCCTTTCCTCTTTGAGTTGATGTTGACTTTCACCACAAGGGTATAAGGGCGACTAAGCCTCACAAAGATCAAACGGCTAAGTCTTCTTTATCGATTGAAGAAGTGTGAAGTTTGGGACTGCGCATTGCTCGTCCCACTAAAAGATCTGCTAGTTGCTGGGCGCAGAGCGGACATGGCTAGCGCTAGTAACTTTAGTTATCCACAATTTTTTTATTTTATAGTTACCTATGCAAGGACAAAAGCTCTGACCCCCCATGTCTCGCCGCAACTGGGACAGAGGGTCAGAGCTTTTGTCCCATTAAACCATAAATAAACCCTGTATCGGATTTTTCCAATACAGGGTTTATTTGAATAACGTATTTATTCACTAGACTCCAGCTTCTCATCTTTATATTCCTCTTTTAAATCGTCTTGCACTGTATTTTTCTCCATCGAAACACCATTTCGGTAAGCCGATCGATTAATAAGTAAAGCACCAAGAGGAGCTGTCATAAAGACAAATAATATCGCCAATAGAATCTTAACATTAAAGATCCCTTCTGGAATAAAATAAATGAAAGCTGCAATCATGAGAGAGATCATTCCAAATGTGGAACTCTTCCCAGCAGCATGAACCCGGCTATACACATCATGCAGCCGTATTACCCCAATCGCACTTAGAAAAGTGAAGAAAGAACCTACGATGAGGAAGAAACTAGTAATGATTTCAGTCGTCGTCAAATACAGCACCCCTTTCAATAAACTTGGACATGGCGACCGTTCCGACAAACGAAAGGATACTTAACACGAGAGCGACTTCAGAATAAGCAATTGTATCCTGCAAGATCATAATAATGCCGATGAAACCGACTAACGTCACACCAAACGCATCAAGTCCGACTATCCGATCACTTACCGTCGGACCAATGAGGATTCGGATTAAAAAGATAAGTAATGAAATCATAATGACGATAAGCACTGTATATACAATAATCGTAAACATTACTTCGTCACCTCCATAATCGCCCGTTCAAAGCTATTATGAATATCTTCTATCATCTCATCCTCATCTGGAACATCGATGGCATGAATATAAATGGTCTTATTATCGGGCGAAAAGTCCATCGAAACCGTTCCCGGTGTAAGCGAGATTAAAGCCGCGAGCAGTGTAATTTCGATCTCCGTATTGAGCTTCGTGCGTACGGCGACAATTCCAGGCTGATGGTCCATCTGCGGCTTTAACACAACTTTCACCATATCGATATTCGCTTTTGTTAGTTCTATGACAAACAAGAAGAATAACTTCACCACAGCCCAAAGCCTTATTTTGCGCAGGTCAACTTTCACCATGAGAAACTTCCTCATCAAGTAAAGAATCAGGATACCAATCAGATAGCCGAATACGAAGCTCGCTGGTGTAAAACTGCTTTGTAAGAACATCCATAGCACTGCGATTAATATATTGAGTAAAATTTGAAATGCCATATTACCTACTCCTTCAGCACAGAGTCAATATAGATTTGTGGATCCATAATTTGCTCCGCTACCTCTAATGAATATTGGAACATCGGCTCAGCAGCTAGTCCAAGGATGATTGTTAATGCGACAAGCGGTGCGATTGGTGCAAGTAATTTACCAATCTTGATTTTCGCTTGCTCTTCGGTATGTTTCTGTTTACCCCAAAACGCGTAACCAAAGATTTTCATCATCGAGAAGAGGGTTAGTAAACCAACTAATAAAGCTACTCCGGCAATTACATACTGTCCTTCCTGGAAACCAGCAAGTATAATCGGAAACTTACTGAAGAACCCACTAAACGGCGGGATCCCGGCAAGGGAAATAGCACTGATAAAGAAGAGCCAAGCGAGCCATGGATGGGTTTTAAGCAATCCACCCATTTGCTTTAAATCACTTACGCCAGTTACACGCTTAGCCGCTCCTTCAAACAGGAAGAGCGCTGTTTTAACAATCATATGGTGCGCTATGTAATATATCGCTCCCGCAACAGCAAGCGGAGTAAAAATCCCAAGCCCCATCACCATGTAACCGACCTGGCTGATGATGTGATAGGATAAGATTCGCTTAAAATCGAACTGTGATACAGCCCCTAGTACCCCGAGCAGCATCGTAAACCCGGCCGCAATCGTAATAATGAACTTATGTGTAAATCCTGCATCATGGTAAAAAATCAACGTAAACACACGAATAATGGCATAGATTCCGACTTTCGTTAAGAGCCCACCGAATAAAGCGGCAATTGCGGCAGGTGGACCGAAGTATGATTTCGGCAACCAGAAATAAAGCGGGAACAAAGCCCCTTTTGTTGCAAATACGATAAAGAACATCATCGCAATCGTATTGATGACCCCTGTTTGTTCCAGCTCAGCAACCCGTTCCGAGAGATGTGCCATATTGAGCGTTCCCGTCACCGAATACAGCCAAGCAACCGCAACAACAAATAACGCTGAAGTAAATACGTTGATAATAACGTATTTGAAAGATTCACGGAGCTGGTATTTCGTACCGCCATGGACGATCAGACCGTAAGATGCAAGTAACAATACTTCGAAAAAGACAAACAGGTTAAAAATATCACCAGTTAGAAATGCACCGTTCACTCCAACTAGCAGGAAAAAGTAAAATGGGTAAAAATAAAATCTTTCCCTTTTCGGTGTAATTGTTTTAAAAGCAAAAAATAAACAAGCTATAGCAAGAATCGCCGTAAGTAGCAACATCAAGGTCGCAAACATATCTGCGACAAGCACGATTCCAAACGGTGCTGGCCAATCCCCTGCTTCAAGTACAATGATACCATCCACATAAACGAGAACTGCTAAATAAATAGCGAAAAGGAGCAGGACGATTGATGTCAACCCACTAATTACACGTTGGAGCTTGTGATGCTTAGCAAATATGATTAGTATAGCCCCGATAATAAACGGAATAATGATCGGGAGTATGATTATGTTACTCATCAGCAGACCCCCTTAATTGATCTAGATCTTCTGTTTTATGTTCTTTATATGTCCGGTATCCCATCACAAGCAACATCGAGGTCACCCCAAATGCGATAACAATCGCTGTTAATACAAGTGCTTGTGGTAAAGGATCTGTGAAATTCTCCTCTCCTATATTTAAAAGCGGCGGTGCACCTCGCTGCAATTCAGACATCGTAATTAAAAGCAGATGCACCCCATGTGAAATAGTCAATGTACCAAGGATGACCCGGATTAAGTTTCTTGACAACAGTAGATACACACTTACTGCAAAAACAATTCCAATCACAATTGACATTACGATTTCCATTATTCATCATCCCCCGCAATCACTAAAATAATTGACATCGCTGCTCCGACTACAACGAGGTATACTCCTAAGTCAAAGGATAATGCGCTTGTCAATTCCACTTCACCGAAGAATGGAATATGAAAATAATCAAAGAACTGGGTGAGAAATGGATAATCGAATAACATACTTGCAATACCAGTTCCTACCCCAAATAACAAACCGATCCCGATAAGAATCGTGAAATCAAATGGAATTACTTTTTTCATAATTTTTTTATCAAAGGCAAGATACAAAATTAAAAATGCACTTGCCGTCATTAAACCACCAATAAATCCTCCACCCGGGGAGTTATGCCCCGCAAAAAAAAGATAAAAAGAAAAAGCAAAGACGATAATAGTAATATATCGCATGGCTGTTTGGAGCATCATATTGTTTGCCGGGCTTTTCCTCATACGTCTTCACCTTCCTTTAATCTGAGTTTAATAAATGAGATGACCCCGAGTGCGGCAATAGCCAGCACGAGAATCTCAAGCATTGTATCCAATCCACGAAAGTCAACAAGAATAACGTTAACAATGTTGTAACCACCTGCAAGTACTTTCGAGTTTTCAATAAAGTATTCTCGAATCGACGAAAATCCAGTTTCACTACCAAATGCAAAGGCACTAATGGACACTAAGGTAATCATTGCACCAACAGATATCGATACAATCAGATTAACGATTTTCGTAGAGGATTTTATTTTTTCTTTCTTCAGTTTAGGTAAATGAACAAAGACGAGCATGAATAAAATAACGGACACCGTTTCAATGAGCAATTGGGTGAGTGCCAAATCAGGTGCACGGAATATCGTGAACATAATGGCGACAAGATAACCTGCCGCACCTGTTACAATGATTGCTGTCATCCGATTATTGATGAACGGGACAGCGACAATCGATGCAACGAAAGCAATGAGGACAAGCCACATATATGGTTCGACCGGTGATAAATTATCCGTACTCAGCATAAATCCATCGTACTTGAACATCGTATAAAAAATGAGCAGCACCATAAACACACACATATAAACAAAGTAATCCCGTAATCTACCGGTTATTTGCGCTCTTGTAATCACTTGCGAACCTTTAATCAGACCATCATAACCTTGGTCATAGACATAGTTGAAGATATCCTGCTCCGTCTGGTAAAAACCGAACTTAGACCACTTGCTCATCGTACGGTACAGAAGAATCCCGATAAGAAATACACCAATCGTCATCCAGAGTTCCAAATTAAACCCGTGCCAATGCGTGATATATACTTCAAATCGTTCTCCTGCAGATAATATTCCTGGCAGGATGGATTGCATTGCCGGTTCAATAATGGAATATGCCAAGATATGCGGGAACAATCCGAATACAATAACGAGTGTAATTAAAACAATTGGACTGATCAGCATGCCAAATGGTGCTTCACGTACTTTATTGACATTGAGCTTTTCCAATTGGAACTTGCCACGAAATGTTTTAAAAAATAGAATGGCACAATATAGAAACGTGAATATACTCGCAATCCAAGCAATGATCGGAAGGAACATCCCCCACGTATCCAAATTGAAAATTCCGTATTGGGAAGCTTGAACCATCCCTGTAAAAAACAATTCTTTCGACAAGAAACCGTTTAGCGGAGGAATTCCTGCCATCGCAGCAAGGCCGAACAAGGAAATCGTTGCCGTAATCGGCATGAACGTCATCAACCCACCGAGTTTACGAATATCACGCGTTCCCGTTTGATGATCTACAATTCCAGCTGCCATAAATAAACTTCCTTTAAAGGTTGCATGGTTTATTAAATGAAATACCGCAGCAAGAATCGCTGTCGTATAGAGCAGGTTATCACCATCATTAAAGTAATAAGCAGCCGAACCAGCGCCAAGTAGACTCATAATCATTCCAAGCTGACTGACTGTGGAAAATGCCAAAATTGATTTCAAGTCTTTTTGCCGTACTGCTTGAACAGAGCCCCAAATCAATGTAGTAAGCCCTGCCAGTGTAATGATCCAGAACCATGTTGCCCCGCCACCGAAAATTGGAGTTACACGAGCAACGAGATAGATTCCCGCCTTAACCATTGTAGCTGAGTGCAAGTATGCACTGACTGGAGTTGGCGCCTCCATAGCATCGGGCAACCAGATGTGGAATGGAAACTGTGCTGATTTTGTAAATGCACCAAGCAACACGAAGAGCATTGCTGGAATAAACAAGGAGCTTGCCGTGACAAGATCCACATTCGCGATAATTTCCCTAATACTGAACGTCCCAGTCATCACATAAATGAGCGAGAATCCACCAAGCATGCTTAAGCCGCCGAAAACGGTAATAAACATCGACTTTTGTGCTCCATATACCGATTTCTCACGATGGAACCAATAACTGATCAGGAGTGCGGAAGAGATGCTCGTAGCTTCCCAGAATACATAAAGAACAATCAGGTTATCGGATAAGACGACTCCAAGCATCGCACCCATAAATAAGAGAAGATAGACATAAAAGTTATTCAATTTCTCCTTTTTATCTGCTAAATAGTAAATCGAATATAAAACGACAAGCACACCTATACCGGTTATCAATAAGGCAAACAAGAGGCTTAAACCATCCACATATAAGTCAAAGTTTATCCCGAGTGAGGGGACCCAAGGAACATGCTCCGTAACGGTACCCCCGTCCCTTGTTACCGGCAAATAGTTAAAATAATAAATAAAAAGTACGAGCGGCAGAATAAGAACGAACCAACCTGTATGTATTTTTCGGAAATACTTATATAATAATGGAATAAATATTGCTAACAAAAAGGGAGAAATAGTAGCCCAATGTAAGAGTGTCAAATAAATTCCTCCTTTTCTCTAGAAAGCTTTAATAAGTTTTTATCTAGACACCGTATTCTAGTAATTCTAAGATATCGCACTATTCATTTGAGAACGTTCCCTTTAATCCGCTTACTCATACTATTATCCCTACTCACCCTTTCACCTATACCAAATAAAAAAAGAGCCTGAAAAAAGGCATAATTCGCCCTTTGTTGACAGACTCCTCCATGGTGGTGCACTTATCTACTTTTCGATTATTAATAGTTTAACTTACTTTACCAAAAAAATAAAGGTTGAACCGTAAATTTATTCGAAAAACTTTTCTTCACACGCTAAACATATCTCTTTTTGTCGACTAGCAAAGTAAGATGAGTTTGTGCTATGACAGGCTTTGACAAAGTTCTATTTTTGCTTTCCAGTAATCAATTCCCATACAGGTCTTTCGACTATGCCCAGCTCTATGTCATACACAACATTTCCGCGGACGATTGTTTTTGTAACACGGCAGCCAATTTTCCGCCCTTCATAGGCACTATGTTTGTTTTTATAATAAAGATTTTCACGTTCGACTACATATTCGCGGTTCGGATCGATTAAAATAATATCGGCATCCTTCGTAACAGCTAATGCACCCTTATTAGGTAATTGAAATCGTTTGGCCGGATTTGCAGCGATTTGTTTAGCAAATTCATGAACAGGCATGCCACGGTGTTTAACTGCCAAATCAAACATTAAATCAACACTGTTCTGTGCTCCGCTGATTCCGCCCCAGGCTTCAAAGATATTCCCTTCTTTCAGTTCTTCCGTACAAGGCGAGTGGTCAGAAGCAAGCCAGTCGATATTACCAGCCAACAGTTCATCCCACAGCTTTTCTTGATCTCGAGTTCGTCTAAGCGGTGGTTGACACTTGCCCTTGGAACGATTTGCTCTACATCTTCTGCGGTAAGCGCAAAATAATGCGGGCAGGATTCTACCGTCACGTCCATACCACTCTCACGCGCTTTTACAATTCGTTGGATTGCTTCAGAAGAACTGATATGGACAAAGTGAAGCTTACAGCCTGTCTCTTTTGCAAAAAGCAAAGCCCTTTGAACTGCTACCACTTCGGTAAATATCGGCCGGGAATCAACATAATCACCAGACTCGTCCTTCCTTCACGAATCATTTCTACATAACTTGTTGTTCCACCGGCTGCAAGACATGAGTATCGACTATTCCCGGTAAAACAAATTGATTGCTAGCATCAATGATTTCTTCTGTTTCCTCTGTTATATCTTCTGCTATTACAGCAATGGAACCGTCTTTGATTCCGATGTCCACTTGATAAACACCGTCCGTCAATACGACATTTCCATTTTTAATTACGATATCTAGCGCCATTGTCAGTGCTCCTCCTTTTGTTTCTTGGAAAAGCGAATGATACTCCCAAACGCGTGCTTGAGCTTTTGGTTTCCTCTAGCTTAAGCACGCAGGAGCTCTCTGAACTTCCCGCGCTTCCGGTTGATAAGTCAACATCGCCTCACTGCGTTCGGCGTGTTTCCTTTATCTTCCTGCACCGCGATCCAGTTCAGATGCTCCTAAACACGTGCTTTCACTTTTGGTTTGATTTGTGTTCCTGTTTTGCCTTGCATGGCTTGGTCGGCTTGGTCGAGGGAACAGATGATGGCTCGTTGGCCGGTTTGGGCAAATTTGATTGCTGCTTCCATTTTTGGACCCATGCTGCCTGCTGAGAAATGGCCTTCACTTACATATTTATTCGCTTCTTCCAACGTAACTTCAGTAAGTATCTCTTGTTCAGGTTTCCCGTAATTGATATATACATTATCTACATCGGTTAAAATCATAAACAGATCTGCATTAATTTCTTCTGCTAACTTAAAGGCGCTGCGGTCTTTGTCAATTACAGCATCGATTCCTTCATACGTTCCATCGTCCTGTTTCACAACCGGAACACCGCCACCACCGCTTGCAACGACGATTGTCCCCATCTCTGATAATTGTTGAATGGTGCTAGATCCGATAATCGACTTCGGTTCTGGTGAAGCTACGACTCGTCTCCAACCTCTTCCTGCATCCTCTTTTACCGTCCAGCCTTTGTCAGAAGCCAACTGTTTCGCCTCCTCTTCCGAATAAAAGACACCAATCGGTTTGGAAGGGTCCTCAAAGTCTGGATCAGCACTTGAAACTTCTGTCTGAGTAAGCATGACAGTGACCGGAGTTTCATTATTTAATTTCAGTAATTCATTTCTTAATGCCTGTTCAAGCATATAGCCGATGAATCCTTGAGATTCCGCGCTGCAAATAACTAATGGCATTGCCGGAACAACATGCTTCGCTTCTTCATTTTGCCTTAGAATGTTACCTACTTGGGGACCGTTTCCGTGCGTAACAACAACCGTATGGCCTTGATTAATAATCCTCGCAATAACTTCGGCACTTTTCTGGACATTTTCAAATTGTGTTTCATAAGTTGCTTCCTGCCCTGGTTGTAAGATTGCATTTCCACCTAATGCAATGACAATTCTTTCTCCCATTATGTTTCCTCCTTTACGCCAAGAGACCAAGTAGGATACGAATTTATCTAACAAAATCCGAACTGTGACTCATTGACAACCAATTATTGATTCAACTTTTCACCCTGAGTTTGTTATCAGAGAATTTTCCTTTATGATATAGAATATCATAAATTCCTTTAATGCTTAATCATTTTTTTGATTTTTTAGCTATTGACTGCTAACCAACAATGTGATAGTATTTTAAAAATATTTAAAATCATCCATTACTTTTTTTGAATCTTGGACCTATTTATTAGGCAGGATTCTTTCTGTTTTTTAAGAAGGTAAAAAGATGGGTGGCTAGAAAGGAAGTTTAAAAGATGTGCAAAGATATCGGTAAACATATTCATATCATCCGGGAAGATGAACAGGTTCTCTATACGACAGCATGCCCGAAGTGTTTCGAACAATTATTAAAAAATCCGCAAGTTCTCGAACAACTAAAATCAAAATCATAAGGTGTGTGGAAAATGATATCCGATAATTGGATAAAGAAAGAGAGGTCAATCTGTAGGACCTCTCTTTTTAATGCTTTTACTTAGTTGGTACTTGGCGTAATAATCTCTGTCCGGATGGCTGTTGCGTCTGTATACCGCTCAAGTAATTTGCGATATTCCGCCAACCACTTTTCCAACTCTTCTTGTTCCAGGTGGAAAGCATAGATAACACTTAGGACTTCACGTTTCCCCTCCTGAATCATCGCCCGATTACTGTCGCTCGTTGGATTGCCAAATGCTCCTTCTTCATCAAATAATACGGGCAGGTTTTCAATATTAATGTCAAATTTACCAATCCCATCATAACGTTCTCCAGCTGGTGCCGGACGTAATTCAATTTTCCCGCTTAGTGCTTGATTATCATAAGAACCAATAGAATAACCAGAGCGGATGGAAATTAAATTATTGATTTCCACTACATTATTGATCTTATATAAGCCATTCCCCTTCACAATTCGTCGCAGCATCGCTTCTGATGCATTACGATACTGAGAAGGAGATTTCCCCAACGTTTTATAAGCTTCCCTCGTCTCCTGAATATGCGGAACTTGCGCGATTTCACTCAACTCATAGCGCAAGCCAGTCTCCTCCACCGTCTCATCAAAATAATCGAGCAACCCACCATCACTCTTCTTCACATCAACAACATAATGAATAACCCCGAGCATCACCCCAGAAATCAAAACCTCCACCATCTCGCCTCCCTTTGGGACAGAGGGTCAGATTATTTGTCCCATTTTTCCTTCTACTTCATATATTGCCATAACTTTGAGGATGGGGACAAGGGGGTCAGTGTAACTGTCCCACCTGAAACGCGATAAATGCCCTGACCCCTTGTCCCCGCCAATGTTAAGTTTGAATTAATTTTCAGCTGGTTCCGTTGTTAGGAATGGATTGGCATGGTACAGTAATATTTCATTTTAGTATTTGCAGGTGGTGTTATTTGAATGAATAATAGAGAATCAATATTTAAAATCTGGTTAGAAATCTTTCTTGTATCGAGCCGACTTGGACTCACATCCTTTGGCGGCCCGGTTGCGCATCTAGGTTACTTCCATGAGGAATACATCCGCAGACGGAAATGGATGGATGAAAAAAGTTACGCGGATCTGGTTGCTCTTTGTCAGTTCCTTCCAGGCCCAGCGAGTAGTCAGGTTGGAATCGGAGTCGGCGTCTTGCGTGGAGGTTTTATCGGTGGAATCATATCTTTTCTAGGGTTTACACTGCCTTCTGTTGTCGCACTCATTGTGTTCGCCTCATTCTTGCATACTTTTGGGATAGAAGATGCTGGCTGGATTAATGGATTAAAAATTGTAGCCGTTGTTGTCGTAACGCACGCCATTTTAGGAATGGCAAAAAACTTTACTCCAGATATACAGACAAAAGTAATCGCCTTGTTCGCTTTAATTCTGACATTACTTTTCCATTCCGCATATACGCAAATTGCTGCGATTATTATTGCTGGTCTCGTTGGCTTTATCATTTTCCGAAAAGAAAATACAGGAGAGAAAGAGACAAATATCAATTTCCCGATATCCAAAAGAATGGGAGCTATATGTTTAAGTTTATTTTTCGGTATTCTTTTCCTGCTTCCAGTTGTTCGTGGATTTACTTCAAATCAATGGGTCGAGCTATTTGATGGCTTCTATCGCTCCGGTTCTCTTGTGTTTGGCGGCGGGCATGTGGTATTACCACTTCTCGAGCAAGAGTTCGTTCCAACAGGCTGGCTTAGTGAACAGGATTTCCTTGCAGGGTACGGTGCGACACAAGCGGTTCCTGGGCCATTGTTCACATTCGCCGCTTATATTGGCACCGTTATTAGTGGATGGCAGGGTGGACTGTTTGCAACATTTGCGATTTTTTTGCCAGCCTTTCTGCTCATTCTCGGTGCGTTGCCATTTTGGAATTCACTCCGAAAAAATCCAAAAATAAAAGCGGCTTTAATTGGTGTGAATGCTTCTGTGGTAGGTATTCTCCTTTCCGCACTTTACAATCCGATTTGGACAAGCTCTGTTCATGAGCCAGTCGACTTTGCTCTTGTAGCCGTATTATTCAGCATGCTGGCGTATTTCAAACTCCCACCCTGGATTGTCGTCCTCACCGGAGCAATTGGTGGATGGGCCATTAGTTTCCTTTAAGTCTTGTGCGACAATGGGGTCAGAGCAACCGTTCCACTTGAAGTGGGACAAGTGCTCTGACCCCATTGTCCCACCCCCCTCAATAAATCAGTTTCGTCATGGTGGCGTAGATGGAAACTTTCTCCTCTCCTGTGTTTGTGAAGCCGAGTTTGTCCTTCGCCTGGCAATAGATGACATCCCCTTGCTCCACAGGAAATTCTTTATCTTCCAAAATGAAAACACCACTCCCATCTAACACATGCAGATACAATTCACGGACCGGATGATTATGCAGCTTCATATGCTGTCCAGGCAAAAAATTCAATAAAAAGACGACACTCCGTTTATTACGATAATATTGATTTTCGTAAACCGTTCCTCACTAAACTGCTGAGCAGCATGAATCGTATATTTTTCCATGTTCCCCCTCCTTGTATATATGTCGTATTCGCTTCTCTTCAACTATACCCCAAACCGCAAAAAAACTATTCGGTTAAACGCACGAAAAAAGCATGCCGCCCGATTATTTCCCGGACGACATGCTTCATCTATCATTTATGCTTATTGATTTCCATTTTTAATCGCTTCTGCAATGCTAACCGTACGTTTTACGGAATGTCGGTTCTATCCCGAGTGTTTTCTGACGTTTTAAAGTGGACTTTTTGTATTGTTTCTTATGTGCAATCTTGTTGAAAGCAATTATCGCCTTGTTGAAGTGCTGTTTTGCTTCGCTGGAGGCGTATGCGTCTACAAGATAGAAGTAAGCCACATGATCTTCATTTAAACATTGTTTTTTAAATTGGGAAACAGTCAGCATCCCCATCCTCTTTAAAGAAGGTAAGGCATCACCTGGTTGATAGTCACTTTTATCCAAACAATCATAGAGGTGGGAAACATGGAGGTTGTACATCTTTCTCTTTGCACCGAAAAACTGTCGGAAATACGTTTCTGCTTCTTGAGAAATGGGGGTCGCACGATACACATAGCCACGGTTCACGAATTCCAGCATGGATTCCACCACCCGTCATTTTTGTTTTTGATTTAGGATATAGCTATGAACCTGCTCTTGTAGTATTTTCACTAACTGTTGCGATAAAATAGCTGGGATTCCACAAATGACCTCCCCTAAAGAGAGCGTTTGATACCAGGATGGGGTTTGAATAAATCCTAGCTGAGTGCCCGTGAATAACATTTGCTATAGTTATCACCCCATCTCTACTATACTACGAAATATATCACAAGTATAAAGACTGGTGTTAAATCATCAACGTTGTTTTTAAAAATATCATGTGTGCCTTTATCCAAGAATGAGTATGTCGGACAATTGAGTTAGCAGAGGCTAACCCTTGGCCGAAGTCGATTTATCTCCTGACTGAAGTCACAAAGGTTCTCAACTAGAACCTAAATTGGCTGGATCACATGATAATAATCCAGTTCAGCTAGTGCCTTTTGTGCTTCATCCATTTCTTTCCCTCTTTCCAGTGCAATTTCCATAACACATCATTTTTAATTAATAGTAATTTGATTAACTGAATATTACTCGTTCCACTACTTACCTGTCAAACATTACGGTCTTTTGACCTATTTCTTTACGTTATTATTTTCCCAATTCAAATGGTTTTCTCTTTCCATACGAATCATTTTCAACTACAGTTAAGAATAATAACAAAGAAACAAAAAAACAGGCATCTCAAACTAGAGAAATACCTGTTTTTTCCTATGTGTATTCTTAATACCTGTCTTCATCCCAGAGATCCATTTCTTCTTCAGGAGTAACTTCTTGATCCATTTGCTGAATCATCCACTGGTACCCATACGGATCAACGAAAATTGCATTAGCTATCCCATAATCCGGAAGTTCAGTCACTGGCTGTATTTCTATACAACCTGCTTCCAGTGCTTTCTTATACGTTCCTTTTATATCTTCAACTAATACATTAAACCAGATTGTTCTCGGGTAATCCGGTGTTGGAGCTTTCAAATCAAATGTCGGATTCTCATCCAGCATATGGAAGTGGACATCATAGAGACTGAAGACAACCTCATTCTCCCCTTTTGGAAAATCAGATACTTCAATCGGTTCCACTTCAAATATCCTTTCATATAACTCCAATGCTTTTAAACTATCTGTCACGACCATATCAATTTCTACGCCGCCTATCATAAAACATTCACTCCTTCTCTATCTGTTCTTGCCAATTAAGATTGCCAAATCAATCGTTATTCCAAAGTGTTCCCGGTTTCGCACTTCATTAATCGATTCCTGCTCAGCATTCCAGGAAAGGGGTGACATCTTGATTAAATCACGAAGTTCTTCTTGGTGTAACTCCTTCGTATATGTCAGTTCCTCAATCTGCACATCCGAATAGTGCTGTTTAAAAAGGGAAATCGTCTCTTCATTCGTAAAGAAACGCTTTTGTTCTTCTAAAATCGTATCGCGCAGCTCGATTAAATAGTTCGCACCAGGCACCACTTTGATCATTAGTCCATTCTCTATTAATACCCGTTTAAACTCCTGGTAATTCGCTGGAGACAAAATATTTATAATGGTATGAAGCGATTGATCTTTAACCGGTATGTTTGCCAAATCACCGACCAGCCACATCGCCTTCTCAGATTTACTTGCAGCGAGCCGAATTCCTTCCTTGGAAATATCGATTCCAATTCCGGTTACAGTCTTCATTTGATCTAAAATTTTCGCTAAATGAGATCCCTCTCCAGCTCCTGCATCTAAAAGAAGGGAGCGTGGATTATTTGCTTCTTCCACCTTGATTACTTCTAGCAACCGTGTATGTAGGGCATCGTATAATTTATGCTTCATGATGATATTCTCTCTTGCAGCAAATAATTCTTTATCATAATTAACTTTCATGGAACGGGTCGAGATATTAATATACCCTTGTTTGGCAAAATCAAACGTATGCCGTTTAGGACAAACAACGCTTTTAAGTTCTACAACCTCAACTGTGTCGCCACAGACTGGACAGATAAATACCTCAGCATAATCCTGTACTAATGACGCAGCATTTTCTTTACGGGACAATCATAAACCTCCTAAGAGAAGCAATCCACCCCGCAGGTTTACTGCGGGAGTGTCATGCCAATTATAAGGATATTGACTTTCTGCTGTCAATTAGCCAAGCAGCATTTTTAATGGTTCCGGTCCACATACTTTCCGAATTCAGGTATCGCAACTTTTTCAAAATCTCTTACTAACTGCTCCAAGCCTTCCTTCAATTCCGCTCCGCCAACAGGGACTCCGTGCCCCGTAACAGCGACAGATGGATGTAATGCCGCAACTTTTTTCACTGATTCCCATGCCGCCATCCAGTCCGTCGTTAAATACCTTGGCGGACCATTAATCTCCAGTTCCTGCGTCAATACCTTATAAAGGGATTCTTGCTTTACCGTAACGAATGTATCTCCTGCAATTAGAGCTCGGTCCTTTTCCCGAAATAGTGCCACCTGCCCTGGTGCATGACCTGGCGTATGAACCCATTTCCACTCCGGCATATCTGGCACCGTTCCGTCAGGAGGCAACGCTTCAACAAACCTCCCTAAATCAACTGGGTCAGTCGGAAACATCGGAGACATCTTCGCTACAAGCCCACCCTCCACTGTTCCATCCGGGTCTGGATAGCTTTCTTTCCCTGTTAAAAATGGCAGCTCTTTTTCATGAGCATACACGTTCACTCCCCATTTCTTTACTAAATCGACAACAGCCCCTGTATGATCGAAATGTCCATGGGTCAAAATAATCGCTTTCGGCTTACTATTTTCCCCAAAACGCTCCTCAATAACCCTAACCAGACGCTCTGATGATTCCGGCATTCCGGTGTCAACTAATACAAAATTATCTGCACTGTCACCAACTAAGCAAATATTCACAATCTGATTCGTATAACTATATAAATCAGGCAGAACCTCGACACCTACTCCGCTTGCAATGGTATAAAGCGGAAGGAATTTATTTTCCATCGCATCATGCATACCTTGTCCACGATATTCACTCATCAAACCACCACTCTCTTTCGTATTCCGGCTTCATTCGTCAGTAGCCGAGTCTGTTTATTATTTGTGGCAGGGGTAAAATTATGTGAAGGATTCATTATATGATGAAAAAAAGAGACAGAAGCATTTACGCCCCCATCTCTTAGGATTTATTTTTCATTTTCCTCCTGCCAAACCTGTTCCAGCACTTGCTTGAACTGAGCAACAGGTTGGGCTCCGGACACGCCATATTTATTATTGAACACATAAAATGGAACACCTTGAACACCAACTTGACCAGCTTCTTGGATATCTTGATTCACTTTTTCCGTATAATCCTGATTGTGGATGCTCTCGCGTGCTGCTTTTGCGTCAAGACCCACTTCTGCAGCTAAGCGGCCAATCGTTTCTTCATCACTAAGCAATTCCGCTTCGGCAAAATGCGCTTTATAGAAACGTTTGAAAAATCCATTTCCTTTTCCCTGTTCCTTAGCATATTGGAAAGCATGGTGAGCCGGAATCGTGCTTGAGAACTTCGCAGTATCATAATCAATAACGATACCAGCATTATTTGCCATATTTACAACGTTCTCAAACATTCCTTTGGCCTGCTCAACAGATGTCCCCTTCAATTCTGCAAAGGTCTCATGATAATTCTTATCAGGATTGTGAGCTGCATCTGGCGAGAGAAGGAAACTCTTATACTCGATCTCAACTTCATCTCTGTGCTCAAATTCTTCCAATGCTTTTTCTAAATGTGCCTCACCGATATAGCAGAATGGACACATAAAATCAGACCAAATCGTGATCTTCATTTTTTCTTCTCCTCTTTCTTCACCGGACCACATATCCCGGTTTCCATATCACAGACAAATGCATCCGATGAATCGAAATTGAATCCTTCCAATTCTTCGAGCGGCTTTAGTTCGATTGGCTTTATTTTTGGCGCTTCCGTTACTATTTTATCCAATGCGTTCTCCTCCCTTTATTTAACAGCAGTCATTTAATAATCGTTCAAGCATGAGTGTTAATGTTCTAGTTATAGTATAGATTATGTTTAGCAGCGAAATACAGTAATGCGCTCAAAAAAAACCTTGCCAAAAAGCGAAATGCTCTTTGGCAAGGTTTTACGAATCAACTTATTTCAACTTAAATTCTGCTTTTTCCCCTTTGGAAATGTCTTCTCCGTCTTCATTACGCATCGGGCCAAGTTCCATTTCAAAAGATTTATCTTTCCAAATTGCTTCATATTGTTCCTGATCAAGCAGGAATACTTGCAGTAATTCACCACTGTCTCCAGATGGGATAGTATCACTGTTCGTATATGGCAATAACATTCCTTCGTTTAACGTCCATTGTTTCCCATCATTTACGTGTAACGTGGAAGAAATCGAGTTCTTCGCAAGGTCTTCATCATATCCATTTTCGATATCAAATTTAACTGTTAAAAGAACAACCTCATCTTCCTGGAAACGCGGAGCTTCTTCAGCATTCGGCACGAAATTCGTGAATTGGTATCCTACAAGCGTAATCCCCACATCACCAAGCTCCTGACTTTCCCCGATATCTTGTTCTTCTTCCAGCATTTCCTTGTCACCCATATTGTCAGCAGTTACTTTATCTTCGTAAAATCCTTGACTAGCTTTATCCGCTTCCTTCTCCGCATTTTCTGCATCTAGTGGAAGAGTGAAGCGACCTTCCGAACCAATCGTTGATGCAAAATCATCTGGATCGGTTTGCGGTGTTGAAATGGCTATATCGACACTACCTAAGTCAAGAATTTCCGCTAAGCGGTCCTCACCAATCGCATATGAATAATATCCAACAATTTCTTCCCCTGCCTCTAGTAAATAATCATTCGATGGGGATAAAATGTTCGGCAATTGATTCTCTTCTGGCAAGAGGTAACGGTGATTCGTTAGAAACTTCTCCGAATTGACATAAGACAAATCGTACGTGGTCATATAATGTAAATCTTCATCTGTCGTATTTTCAATTGTATATTGAGCAATTAGCACTGCTCCATTATTCTGGTCGTCAAAAGGAATACTGTAATCACGATGGAAATCGAGTAATTCTACTAGTGAATAACCATCTAGAGATACCGTAACACCTTCCATTTCATGAGTTTGCGCTTCATTATTTTCATATAATACAGCTGCTGTTCCTTCTGTTTCATCTTCCATATATGTAATGAGATCAGCGAAATCACCATCATTTCCACTTGCAGACGTTTCTTCCGCGTCTACTTCTTCCTCTGCTTCCTCTGCTTCCTCTGCTTCCTCTTCAGGCTCTTCTACTTTCTCCTCTTCTGTAGTTGCCTCCTCTTCTTCAGCAGCATCTACAGTTTCTTCCGGCTCTCCCTCATCTTCATTTCCGCAGGCAGCAATAATTATCGCTGTTAGAAACATAACAACAAGTAATAGCAATCGTTTTTTCATAAAACCCCTCCATTGTATTGATACAAAAGCTATCTTACTACAACGGAAAGAATTGTCTATTCATTTTTATCAAAATCGTCACGAAGAACTAGAAGTTTCCAGCACTTCCGCTTCCGCCATACCAAAGAACTCATGACTTCTGACTCAAAGGAAAAAAGCTTGCACAAAGGTAACTTTTTGTGCAAGCTTCCGTTTATCATTATCTATATTCTAATATCCATACTGCCAGTCAACATTATCTTTTAACCAGACAATCTTTGTAATCGGCCCGAATTCCACTTTTTTCTTATCGATTTCACAGTGGATATGCTCCTTAGGCTTCTGACGCTTCATCTCCTCATATACCTCATGACCAATGTTCTCCAACACCGTTACGATTCGGTTGTCATTAATTAGTAATGCTGTACCTTTCATTCATTTGCACCTTCCTGGAAGATTTATTTGTTTTCACACCTTCAGTATACATGAGTTCACTATCCAGAAAGCTCTATTGTGACTCATTTCACAAATAATTCACTTTTTTTTGTATGAAAAGTTGTAACATATGCGGGACACGGGGTCAGAGCATTTGTCCGATTTTGGCATCGTGATATATAAAGCAAAACTTCAATCAGTGGTGTCTTATTTCTGGTATAAATACTTGGGATTGCACCGAAAAGACACAACAAAAAATATTCTCTCTGGTGTGAAGGATAATGCATTAGGTGCTTCGATTGCGATTACCGGTTTTTTAACGATGACAATGATTATGGAAAACAGTGGGCAGACAAATGTGCTTGCTCTTGGCATCGCGGAAGTTTCACCGCCTGCCGTTTATGCGGGGCTTGCCAATGTCATCGGGATTATTGGGGCATTTATGACTTCTTCCAACACGTCATCGAATGTTCTATTCTCACCGCTGCACGGGTCGGTTGTTGACTCGATGGAAGAATTGTCCTTACCACTTGTCATTGCCGGCCAATCGACGGGTGGTGCAATAGGGAACGTAATTGCACCAGCAAATATCATCCTTGGAACGAGCACGACAAACGCCCAAGGAAAAGAAGCAGAAGTTTACAAACAAACCCTAGTATTCACGTTAATTGCGGGAATACTTGTTTCTGGATCATCAATCGTCCTCCACTTCATTGGAGGTTAGTGCGGAGCGGGGGTTCGTCCCCTGCCCATTTTTATTCGTTTCTAGCTCGAGCAGCTCAATCGGTTCCTCATTCCCATTGTCAAAATTAAAGTGAATGGACTTCACCAGGCTCTAATGATTGTATTTTAACCGTACATATTCCTTTTAATCACTGTGTCAACAGCTCATCTCACTCATCTTTAACACGTTTCCTCCGCTTAAGCCATTGAACGATTTCATGAATAATAAATAGAACGATACCGATTTCCAGCGCATGGTCCGCTATATTAAGAATCCCGCCAGAACGAACAATGAAATCTGTCACCTGTCCATGCAATAACCGGTCCACCCCGTTGCCGATTGCTCCTCCTACAAGGAAACCTAGACTAATATCAATTAGCGGCCCTCTCCACTCTGGACTTCTCCTCAAGTAAAAAATAAAAATAACAAATAATACCGATATAATCCCAAAGACTCTTGCAAACCCCGGGAAAAATCCACCTGCCATTCCGCTATTCTCGATGTAAGTGAACTCAATTCCCGACCAGGTCACTCTTTCATTCATCGCCAAGTTCAGGCGGACAAAAATTTTCGTTGCCTGATCAATTAAAATGACGATAATAGTAATCAGATAAAATAACATAAGAACCTACTTTCTCGGGCGATTCAATCAAAAAATTCCATATGCGGTTTGTCTTCCCGGTAATACGCTAACCGATCCGCAAGCGTCCCCGTATGAAATTCAAATTTATGTCCATCCGGATCTGTAAAATAGATGGACTGCTTGTCTTTCTTATCTCGAGAACGACCTTTTAAAATATTCACATTCAAATGCACCAGCTTACCATACATTTTCCCGAAATCTGCTTCAGCTATTGAAAATGCCACATGTGATTGGTGGATTTCATTACGCAGGATATCTTTTTCCTCATTCAGCGCCAGCCATATTCCGTTTAAATCAAAATAGGCAGTTGAACGGCCTTTCACGAGTAATTTCGCGCCGAATACATTCTCGTAGAAGGTGATTGATTTCTCCAAGTTGGATACGGAGAAAAGTAAATGATTAATCCCTTTAATAGACATTGTACACGCTCCTTCTTGAACCTTCTATTATTATATGAAAAACTTGATGGGTTTTGACTTTAGACAGAGGTCTGCTCCTGCATCAGGGCACTCTTTTAATTACTAGTATTATAACGGAAAAGAGCATCTAGTAAAATTGGTTCGCAGCGTTTCTTGCAAAAAATAGAAGGGAAATTGGGACAAGTGCTCTGACCGAGGCTGCTGAAAAAGTACACTAATTTCAAGCGAATGGAAACCGATTCCCAAATTTCATGTAAAATAACCTATGAAAGTGGGGAATAAATACCTGTTTTCACTCGATTTTGGTTATCAAAGTGGGAAAAATAATTTCCAAAATATGTTTTTCAGCAGCCTCGCTCTGACCCCTTGTCCCGATTCACTAAATCGGTTTTCTTTGAAAGTAAATATAGCCGCCTAGGAAAAATAGGATAAAGCTTCCTCCGACTACGGTTAGCACTTGGTCCCAGGGAACGAAGAATACATCTTCTGCGTTTCCTCCGATGTACATCATGGAAAAGGGTTGTGCCCAAGGGTAGAAAGGGCCGAACCGTTCCGAGTTCACTGCTAATATCGTTGGTAAAGTGAAAATGACATTTACAGCAAATGGTGCAGCAAAGCTTTTAAATATAATGGACATCCATAATTGCAGGGCAACAAGCGGGAACGTAGCAAGCCAGCCGCCAAGAATACTCTTCCAAATAATCTCCAATGGAAACGGGTCTGTAAATCCGTTTATTATTCCAACGATATAAATAGCGCCAAGATAAAGTAATTGGATTAGAAAAACAAGCAGTAACAAGAGCACATATTTAGAAATAAACACATTTCCCCGTCTTACCGGTAATGCTAATAATTGTTTCCATCCACCTGCCTGGTGTTCATATCTGCAAATGCTGCTTGCTAAAACACCTGTAATCAATGGTAAGAACAATAGAGCATAGGTTAAATTCATCGATAAAACAGCTAAGGACCATTGATTAAATCCACCTTCCATAGAATCATAATTAAACATGGCACCGATGATAACCGCAATGAGTGGACCTGCAACTATAATCGGCAACATTTTTGACTTTCGTAATTTGTACCATTCAGACCGTAGAACAGCCCCCATCTACAACACATCCCTTCTTGTAAAATCGAGCATGCCCACGACATACAATAAACATCCAACACCAAGCCCTAACAGTACATTTATCAACGGTTCATCCCATTGATTCATGAGAGATGGCCATTTCCAAATCATCCAATCCGGAATTATATGAGCGGAATAAGCAAAAATCACACCAAATATCCCAGTTGTAATCGGTATGCCCTGATTCTTACTGACCGTTGCAATCCATAATTGTAATGCAAGAACAGGCAACGCAGCAAAATACGGATAGAAGCTATACTTCACGAGTTCCAACCACGGAATTGCCTCATCAAAGGAAAGAAAGACACCAAATCCAAGTGTAAAGAGCATTAATAAAATGGATGAGATGAACAACAGACAGGCTAGCATCGTAAACTTTGATAAATAAACTGTCATCTTGGAAACCGGTAGAGCAATAAGCTGTTTCCATGCGTTGGTCTCATTTTCTATACTTGCCATAAAAGAGGTAAATATCGCAATACCTAACACAAGGGCAAGCGGTGTAAATGCAGTAATATTTTGTAAGTAATACAACCAATCATTCTCACTTTGCTGCAGCAAATATTCCTTTCTTACACCATAATTCACCATTTGCAGCGCAACGACCCCGATAGGCCCGAGAAACGTTAAAAACCAAAATCCCTTCCGCTTTATTTTCAAAAAGTCAGTTTGCATCATGCTGATCATACTGCTGAATCCTCCCTCGTCATTGAAAGGAAAATATCCTCCAGCGATCTTTTTTCTTCTTCTACGCGGTAGATGGATAGATTCGCTTGCACGAGCAGTCGAACCGTCTCTGCAACCATTTCATTTGAACTTTCCTGCAACGTGATGAAATCATTTTCATGCTCCACCTTCATCCCTTTTGCCAGCAACAGACGCCATGCTTGTTCGGCATGATTAACTTGTATTGATATGGTATGACCTGCTAATGTTCGCATTGCTTCAATAGAATCTTGGAAAATCATTTTTCCTTTCGTTACAATCCCTACCGTTGTTGCCATTTGATCGATTTCAGACAATAAGTGACTGGAAACGAGCACAGTTATTCCAAATTCTTCCGGAAGCCGTTTAATTAATTCGCGTATTTCAATAATGCCTGATGGATCCAATCCATTCATTGGCTCATCTAAAATAAGCAATTGTGGTTGATTTAATAAGGACATCGCAATCCCAAGACGTTGTTTCATCCCAAGAGAGAATCCTTTCACCTTTTTGTCAGCTACTTCTGTTAACCGAACAGTCTCTACCACTTCATAAATTCTTTTCTTCGGAACTCCTATTATTTTTCGCAGAGCTTCCAAATTTTCATAGGCAGTTAAATGTGGATAATAGGATGGATTCTCAACTAAGGAACCAACTCTCGCCAATATATTTTTTCGATGTTGTTTTATATCCTGTCCGAATATATGAATGCTTCCTGAGGCAGGCTTCATTAAGCCTAAGAGCATCCGGATCGTTGTTGTCTTTCCCGCTCCGTTCGGTCCTAAAAACCCATAAATATCGCCCTTCTTGATATTCATATTTAATCCTTCTACTGCTACTTCTTTCCCAAAATGCTTTGATAAGTTTGATGTTTTTACAATGTATTCCATTCTCTCACCTCCATTCCTATCTTAAAGAACGAGGTTTAAAATCAAGGTTGGAACTTGTTTAAATTTTGTTTAAAAAAGTGTATGTGGACAGAAGTCTGTCAGCACATACACTTTTTAAAGGTTTATTTCTTATGATAGTTGATTATTTTAACGGTTGTTCCTTTATTACTAGAACGAATCTCCCAATCTAAATTTAATCCCTTCACCATCATATCCACAATAGATAGTCCGATTCCTGCACCACTATACTCCGACTGTTTATCAATCCCACTCCCTTTATCGATAAACAGAAATGCATCATAGGTCTCGGTCGCTTTTGTTTTCACCTCTACATACTTTCCTTCATTTGCATGCCTCAAAATATTTTGCAGCAAGTTATCCATAATCCGGCTTATCCAAACGGGGTCAACCATCCAATAACTGCTGTTTAGCGACTGCATATCAATGTTAATTTCGAAACCTTCCCTTTCAAAGACGGAATACCAGGTAGCTAAATGTTCACGAACATAGCGTACCATGTCAATCTTTTCGCGCTTCAATTGATACTTACTCGCTGTAAGCAGGGTATACGACATCAAATTCTCAATTAACCGATCCATATCATTAATCGAGACATCTAATTGTTGACTAGCTTTATTCAACTCTTCGTTGCCGTCCATTTTTGAGATGGAATAGGATTGTGCTCGCAACTTAGTTAGTGGCGTTCTTAAATCATGGGACAGGTTCGCAATTAATTCTTTTCGCAGTCGCTCTTCTTCCTGTTCCCGTTGTTTGCTTTTTCTTAGTTCAGCAACCATTTGATTAAACGTTTGTTCAAGTTGCCCAATTTCATCTTTTTTCTTAACTGGGATTGCAAGGGGAAGACCGTCAACATCTCTAATTTCCATTGCTTCTTGAAGATGTAACAGACGCTTTCTAATCCGATGGAAAAATAGAAAAGATACGATAATAAACAATAAAACAATCAATAAAAGCCCAATTATCAAAATTTCCCCATAATGATCATAAACAGACTGCATTGGCAGTTGCAGGGCATCACGAGGTATTTCAAAAACAATAAATCCATCCGCCTCATCCATTAATGCAATGACCGTAAAAGGGTCACCATCATACCTGCTTTTAATAAAAGAAGCAGCTTCTCTTGCAGTCCACTCTGTTGGAATATCATGATTATCACCAATTTGCTCTCGTAATATCCCGGCTCCATCTACCCAAAACATGGTAGCCTCAGGAAAATCTTCTTTCCATTCAGCAAAGTGCTGCTGTATCCCCTCTTCCGAAACCTGTTCTAGATGGCTCGCCTCCTCATGCCAGCTTTCTTCTATAGTTTCCGTGTCTATTCCCTTTTTCAGATAACGGTTTTCAACATTTTCGGCGAATCCGTATACAAATAGTGCAATCGTTATGGTGGCAATTTGCACTAAGAAAATCGCGATTACGATAAGGAGCATGTATTTTGCCAGGAGAGACCTGAAGAAATTCCTCATTGCTTCACCCGATATCCAATACCGCGGATCGTTTCAATGACTGTGGGCGCTGATGGATTTTCTTCAATTTTTTCACGCAAATAGCGAATGTGTACCATCAATGTTTTATCACCTTCGATATAGCTTTCTCCCCAAACACCTTCATACAATTGCTCTTTTGTTAAAATCTGATTTAAATGGCGGATAAAGTACTGGAATAGATGATATTGTTTACCTGTTAATAATATTTCTTCCTCCTTATTTTTGTTGATAATCCGCATGTCTTTCGGATAAATCTGTAGATGCTTAATTTCCAATACTTCGTCCTTCCACTGGAACCTTCGCAGCAATACTTCAATTCGAGCAGCAAGCTCATCAGGATGGAAGGGTTTTGTTACATAATCATCTGCAAAACGAAGTCCTTCCAATCTATCTTCTACTGCAGTTCGGGCGGAAAGCATAATGATTGGTGTATCTGGTGCACTTTTTTTCAAACGCTTGCCAAGGGAAAAACCATCTAATCCTGGCAGCATCACATCTAAAATCGCTAAATCTACCGAAGCCAAATAGCTCTCCATATTTTCTCCCGATGGCAACCATGTTATTTTATAACCTCTTTCGGTTAAATCTGTTGTGACCCAATGACCAATTTCTTTATCATCTTCAATATATAATATGTGAATCATATGCTCCTCCATTTTCCGTTTCTCGGGCTTTTCACGATTTTCATCCGTTCTATTCATTAATCTTAGCATAGTTAAAATCTATTGAATATCTGACATTTGCTCGTCATTAAAAAATACTCAACTTTTTTACATAGTTAAAACCTATCATTATGATAGAGGATTTCTAATTGTTTTAGCCTTTTTAATGGCATATGGTATATATAAGATAAAAAGGAGGTATTCAGATGCAGAAAGCAATATTTTATCATGCGGGTTGTCCTGTATGCGTCGATGCAGAAAAAATGGTATTAGATTATCTGGATGATTCAAAAGTAGATTTAGAAATTGTTCATTTCGCGGAAGACCCTTCTAGAATCAATGAAGCGGAAGAAGCTGGAGTAAAGTCAGTTCCAGCATTAGTGCTGAATGGACAGACCTATCATATTAATTACGGTGCAAGCATGGAAGATGTTAAAAAAGGCTAAGAAACCAAAACACGCCCGAACCAACCTCCCTGGGTCGACGGTTCGGGCGTTTTTGTACAGCGGGACAGGGGGGCAGAGCGAGGCTGCTGAAAAACATATTTTGGAAATTATTTTTCCCACTTTGATAACCAAAATCGAGTGAAAACAGGTATTTATTCCCCACTTTTATAGGTTATTTTACATGAAATTTGGGAATCGGTTTCCATTCGCTTGAAATTAGTGTACTTTTTCAGCAGCCTCGGGCAGAGCACTTGTCCCACTGTATTTTCGTAATTAGTATAGAAATGTAATTAATAAAACAGCTCGAACACCTTAGTATCCGAACTGCTCTTTTCATGGATGGATGTTAATAGCCTGATCCTCTGCCCCATCTGCTAATGCTTTCGTCACTTCTCCGATAAAAGTTCTGGTTGCTGTACACATGAATTTATCTTTTCGATAGATAATGCCAATTTCCCTTTGTGGGGTTGGATTTAGTATTTTCACAGTTTTTATATCTTGATTATTTAAATTTTCCAAGTACGGCAGTGGTAAAATGGGTGCGCCCATTCCTTTTTCCGTCAGTTGGATAATTGATTCCAACGTTGTCAGCTCAAGTGCCGGATTAATCGTGATCCCGACCATTCGAGCGTAGCCCTCCATTAATTGCCGAAGTTGATAATTTTCCGGCATAAGTATTAATGGGATATTGGTAATTTGATCAAAGTTTATTGCCGGCTTCATCGCAAGTGGATGACCCTTGGGAACAGCAAGTGCCAGTTCCTCTGTATATAATGAAATTTCCTCCAACTCATCATTTCCGTTCGGCAGGAACGTAAGACCAAGATCCAGTTCATTTTCCAGTATGCTTCTTTCAATCTCTTCTGTCCGCAGTCCTTGGACAGACAGTTCGATATTCGGATAAAGACCTTTGAAGCGAACTAGTGCAGGAGGAAGTAGGTAATTCATACAAGTAAGCAAGGATCCGATGGTAAGCCTTCCTCTTTCCAACCCATTCAGTTCTCCAATTGCTGCTTGTGCTTGTTCCAATTCATAGAAAACCTGCTTACTATGTTTATACAAAATCTTTCCCGCTTCCGTTAGAGCTGTCTTTTTCCCTATCCGATCAAAGAGCGGTATGCCTACCTCACTTTCCAATACTTTGATTTGCTGGCTTAATGTCGGCTGAGCAATATTCAACTTCTCAGCAGCTCTCGTAAAATGTAATTCTTCACATACCGTCATGAAATATTCTAGCTGTCTTAATTCCATTAAGTCCCTCCTCCATCTTTCTCATCATCTAAACATCTATTTACCGAACAACCTCAATAACTTTCCATTATCCCCATTAAATCATAACCCGCCCCACCTGTATAGAAATCGGGACAAGTGCTCTGCCCCACTGGAACATGGGGTCAGAGCACTTGTCCCGATTCAGCACTTTAATCATAGGTTTTCATAAACTATTACGGGCTAATTTTATAATAGGGAGTGGCTTCAATGAGTAGAATCAACTTTCAATCATTTACCGGCTACGTCACGAGTATAGAAGACTTTCCAATGTATCCGCCTAATGATAATTTCGGTTGTTACAAGTTTATATCTGTTCAGAATGATGCCGGTGCTGTTGTTAACTTTGTTGCAGGACCAGATACGTTCTTCTTGTACCAAGAAAAAATCCAAGTCGGAGATCAAATCACTGGTTATTACGACGGAGATGCTCCGGCAATTCTAATTTATCCACCCCAATACCGGGCATTAGTTATCGTGAAAGAAAATCCGTATAGCCATGTAAAGGTGAGTTATTTCAATGATCAATTAATTAGCAGTGATGGCACTTTACAGCTAAATATCGGCCGTGATACACAGATTCAATTAACAAACGGGCAAGACTTCAAACAAAGTCCAGCTGGCAGAAATTTAATTGTTGTTTATGGTGCGACGACAAAGAGTATCCCAGCCCAAACAACCCCTTATGAAATAATCATTTTTTGCCGGTGAGCTGGGACAGGGGGTCAGAGCGAGGCTGCTGGAAAACATATTTTGGAAATTATTTTTCCTACTTTGATAACCAAAATCGAGTGAAAACAGGTATCTATTCTCCACTTTCATAGGTTATTTTACATGAAATTTGGGAATCGGTTTCCATTCGCTTGAAATTAGTGTACTTTTTCAGCAGCCTCGGTCAGAGCGCTTGTCCCAGTTGGGACAAATGCTCTGACTCCCTGTCCCAAATTAAGCTTGACTTTCTTTTCATTTCGGTATATTGTATTATTTAAATAATTTCATAATGTTTTTTCTTATCCAGAGAGGTGGAGGGACTGGCCCTATGAGACCTCGGCAACAGGCTTTTTTAGTACTGTGCCAATTCCAGGAGCATGCATTTGCTCAGAAGATAAGAAGAGTCGGAGATACGATACCAAACCCTCTTCTTATTTCAAGAAGAGGGTTTTTATAATTTTAGGAGGAGATGAAGTTGACGACAATTCAAGCAACTACAGAACTACAAAAAGCAATCTCACTGCTGAAAGAAAAAGAATGGGTTGATCTGACCCACACTTTCGGCCCGGATTCACCGCATTTTGCAGCCTTTGATGATGCGGCATTCAAGACACTTTACAATCATGACGATGGTTTCTTTGCTCAACAGTTCTCTTTTGCAGGACAATATGGAACACATATTGATGCTCCCGTTCATTTCGTCAGAGACCAGCGCTACCTTGATGAACTTGAATTAAAAGAGCTTGTCTTACCGCTCGTTGTCATTGATAAATCAACGGAAGCAGCAAATAACAACGATTTCACCTTGACGAAAGAAGATATTATCGGGTTCGAAGCCATCCACGGTGAAATTGAGGCAGGGACATTTGTCGCCTTACGCACCGATTGGAGCAAGCGTTGGCCGGATAAAGATCGGTTTGAAAATAAAGATGAAGACGGTAATCCACACCTTCCCGGCTGGGGAATTGACGCTCTCGAATTCCTATTTGAAGAAAGAAAAATTAAAGCAGTCGGCCACGAAACCTTTGACACGGATTCCGCTGTCGACGCTGCAAAAAACGGCAGGCTCATCGGGGAATATTACGTACTGGAACAAGACACCTATCAGATCGAACTGCTGAGAAATCTAGATCAAGTTCCGACAAAGGGCGCCGTCATCTTCAATATCGTTCCAAAGCCTGAAAAAGCAAGTGGATTCCCTGTACGATCGTTCGCAATACTACCTTAAAATAAAACTAAAATCAGAAAGAGGATGATTTTCATGACAAAAACATTAGTAAAAGCTCCATTCAAGGCAGACCATGTAGGAAGTTTATTACGACCGGACAATTTGCACCAGGCAAGAAAAGATGCAAAAGAAGGCAAGATTACCCCAGCAGAATTACGTGAAATTGAAACAGAGGAAATCAAGCGTATTGTTGATAAGCAAATTGAAGTAGGATTAGAAGCAGTGACCGACGGAGAGTTCCGCCGTACCTGGTGGCACCTCGATTTCCTGGAAGGCTTAAATGGAATTGAAGGTTACGAAACAGAAAAAGGCTACCAATTTGCCGATACAGAAACCGAGCGCTATCACGTACGTAACACTGGGAAAATTTCCTTTAATCCAGATCATCCATTCATCAAAGACTTTATCGAATTTAAAGAAATTGTTGGGGATCGCGCCATTCCAAAGCAGACGATTCCAAGCCCAAACCAGTTATTCGAAGCCGGCATCCGCAACCCGGAAATTTATCCAGATCTTGAGGATTATGCCAACGATATCATCCAAACCTACCGTGACGCTGTAAAAGCCTTTTACGATGCTGGAGTTCGTTACTTGCAGCTTGATGACGTCTATATCGCGGGACTTTCCTCCACTGATTTCCAATTGGTTGACTCCGGCGGCTACACGAAAAAAGCTTTAATTGAGCTTGCCGTTCGTATTGTTAATGAAAGTATTGCGGATCGACCGGATGATTTGTTCATCACAACACATCTCTGCCGCGGGAATTATCAATCGACTTGGGCATTCCAAGGAAGCTATGCTGAAATTGCAAGCACCTTATTCGCTAAAGAAAAAGTAGACGGCTTTTTCTTAGAGTACGATGATGAGCGTTCCGGTTCCTTCGAGCCACTTAAACATGTACCAAAAGACGGCGCACAAGTCGTTATCGGAGCAGTGACTTCGAAATTCGGTGAACTGGAAGATAAAGAAGTAATCAAAAATAAAATCCAGGAAGCTTCTAAGTATGTACCGCTAGAACAAATTGCACTAAGCCCGCAATGCGGATTCGCCTCCACTCATCACGGCAACAAACTGACTGAAGAAGAGCAATGGGAGAAATTAAGCTATATTGTGGATTTAGCGAAAGAAATATGGGGTACTGTGAAAGCATAACCCCCCTTAAAAAAAGATGATTGGCCGGAAAACAGGAAATTCCAGCCAGTCATCTTTTTTGTAAATCTTTATCAAATTCTAGAAATGGTGAAACTTTTCCTCCCCTTTCCCCGTACCACCTAGAGAACATGATAGGAGGGAATGGAATGTCAGAAATTGCTATGCAATTGACGAATGTCCGAAAACGTATCGGCAACAAAGAAATCATTAAAGGCCTTTCCTTTACCATCAATAGCGGAGAAGTATTCGGCTTCATTGGACCGAATGGTGCCGGGAAAACAACAACGATCCGTATGATGGTAGGATTAATGAAGCTCACAGAAGGCGACGTACATATTCTCGGGAAGAGTATTAAAACTGAATTTAAAGAGGCGATCCGAGAAGTTGGGGGAATTGTTGAAAACCCAGAGCTTTATCCCTTTTTAACAGGAGCCCAAAATTTAAAGCAGTACGCAAGGATGATTCCGGGCATTACCCAGGAAAGAATCGATGAAGCCGTCAAACTTGTCGGCCTGGAAAAGGTAATGAATGAAAAGGTCGGCCGCTATTCGCTTGGAATGAGGCAGCGAATCGGAATCGCTCAAGCATTATTACATAAACCATCCGTTCTCATTCTCGATGAACCGACCAACGGACTAGATCCCGCAGGTATTCGAGAAATCAGGCAGTATATCCGGAGGCTTGCAACCGAACATAATATAGCAGTCATCATTTCCAGTCACTTATTATCCGAAATCGAATTGATGTGTGACCGGATTGGCATTATTAAAAATGGTGAACTCGTTGCGATTCAAGCCGTGAAAGAAAATACACCAGCAGGCGAACAACAACTGCTGCAAGTGGAAATGGAAGCAAGTCCACTTGATAAAGCCCTTGAAATCGTCAATCGCAAAGCACCTGCTGCCCAATCGAACGGTAGAATCACCTTCCAAATCGAGAAGGAGAATATTCCACCGCTTATTTCAGACTTGGTGAAAGAAAATATCCTCATTTATGAAGTACAAGTCACGAAATCAACCCTCGAAGATAAATTCTTTGATCTGATTGGAGAGAATGTCATTGACTAATTTTCTAAAACTCGTACAAAATGAAGTGATAAAAATATACCGTTTGAAATCGACATGGGCCATGTATGTCATCCTGGCATTAATCATTATCGGTGTCGCCCTGTTAGCGAAAACCTACGGAGACTATATGACCTACGAAGAAGATACGTGGAGAGAGACTCTAGAAGCAGAAAATGCCGAATACATGGAGAACACGGCTGAATTTCCGGACATGGAGTCTTTTAATTCAACGTTCATCGAAACGAATAATTATTATTTAGAAAACGATATCATGCCAGAAAGCTACGGTGCTTGGCAATTTGTAATGGAAAATGCAATGCTGCTTTCCCTCGTCAGCCTCTTTACCATTATCGTTGCTGCCGGTATTCTTGCTAATGAATTCCGCTGGGGAACGATCAAGCTACTGCTTATCCGGCCAATCTCACGGACAAAAATCCTAATTTCCAAATATAGTGCCGTACTAGTCTTTTCTTTTATAACGTTCTTGTTCGTGCTCCTCTTCTCATGGCTTATCGGAGGGATTTTCATCGGCTTTGATGGAATCAATCCTCATATCGTTCTTGAAAAAGGCGATGGCTTGGAATATGTTCCGGTCATCGGGGAGATTTTGACCGATTACGGCTTCAGTCTTGTGAACTTGCTCATGATGGCAACATTCGCCTTTATGATCTCTTCCATTTTCAGAAATAGCGCCCTTGCAATTGGGCTTGCCATATTTCTTATGCTTGCCGGAAATCAGATTGTCTTCTTCTTTGTGGAAAGGGACTGGGCGAAATACATTCTATTTGCAAATACAGACTTATCCCAGTACTTTAACGGGAACACACCGATGATGGAAGGAATGACACTCGGCTTTTCCATTAGCGTCTTAGTTGTCTATTATATGATTTTTGCAGTGATCTCCTGGTTTTTCTTTGCGAAGCGGGATGTTGCAGGTCACTAACCCATTTATTCAGGTTCCGCCCTTGTTACGGAACCTGAATTTTTATAAAAATAACGCCCCGCAAATAGTCCCTAGAAATGCCAATGCTATACCAAAAACATACGTTAGAACCGTGTAAAATAAAAACTCTCTTCTATTTCCCTTTCTCCATAACGATCCCATCTCGAGTTTCAACGTGGAGAATGTCGTAAAGGCACCAAGAAATCCTGTTCCCAATAAGAGAAGTAATAATGCATCCACCCCTGCCCCCATAAGCAATCCAAGTAAGAATGCACCTGCCAGATTGGCGAGAAGCGTGCCCATCGGTATGGCCTTACCAGAATTGTTCATCTTCCTCGAAATCGTATAACGCGCAATCGCGCCTAAAAACCCGCCAACACCAACGATGAATAGATACATCCAGTTCATTTCTTACTCACTCCTTTACCGACTCGAAAACCAATTTCACTCATACCTAGCCCGCCAATCAGACTCACGAAAATATAGACACATCCGAGCAACACCGACTGATTTTGAAACAACTCAACCGTTTCTACACTGACAGCGGAGAATGTAGTGAACGAGCCTACAAAACCGGTTGTTATTACCATTTTCATTTTTTCTTCTAGGCGGACTTTTTTAAACAGCCCGTAAGTCAGCCACGCAAGCAGAAAGCTGCCTAGCAAATTAACCAATAACGTCGCATAGGGAAAAACATGATCTGTCATAAATAGAATTCCTGCGCTATACCGGAGCATTGCACCGAATGCTCCCGCAAGGCCAATATAAATATAATGCATTCGTCCAACATCCTTTTTTATATAAGTTAATGCTCAAGTTTTACCTGTACATAAGAGAATAAAACGAGATTTGACCACAATCAATTGAATGAATTTCATAATTACCAAAGTCGGCTTTCTCATCACCATATGTAGTTGGGAACGAACTAACTCAACTACATATGATGATGGTGAAGCATTAAATACGTATTATGAAATTCATTAAATTACTAGCTTTCATAAATTATTCCAGACTGTGAAAATTAAGCTATAATAAATTGTTCAAAAACGCTTGCAACTCTCAGCAAATCGGAGTAAAATTTCTATGTTTAATACAGAATATCATACCACCTAGGAGACAAAGCTATGGAAAAGAAAGATTGGACATTGACGCTTCTGCTTTCAAATATATTCTTTGTATTTTTAGGAATCGGGCTCGTTATACCGGTTCTGCCAACCATCATGAATGAACTCAGCATCAGCGGCACCGTGGTTGGTTATCTAACAGCTGCCTTCGCTTTAGCTCAATTGATTTTCTCGCCTTTTGCAGGAAAAGCAGTTGATAAATATGGCCGTAAGCGTATGATTATTATCGGTCTTTTTATTTTCAGTTTTTCCGAGTTTTTATTTGGCCTTGGTAAAACAATTGAGGTATTGTTCGCCTCGCGGATTCTCGGAGGAATAAGTGCTGCTTTCATCATGCCTGCGGTTACCGCATTTATCGCGGATATTACGACGCCGAAAACCCGGCCGAAAGCACTCGGCTATATGTCGGCGATGATCAGTACCGGATTTATTATCGGACCGGGAATTGGTGGCTTCTTAGCAGAAATTGGTACGCGTGTACCGTTCTTCTCTGCTGCGGCCTGTGGTTTAATTGTTGCTTTCATTTCGATTTTATCCTTACATGAGCCGAAATCAAAAACAGATGATATGGCTGATATGACTGAGGAACTCGGTAAAAGTGGCTTAAAGAAAGTGTTTATGCCGATGTTCTTTATCGCTTTTATCGTTATTTTAATTTCAACATTCGGTCTTGCTGCTTTTGATTCTTTCTTCAGTCTTTATACGGATCATAAGCATGGTTTCGCTCCTTCTGACATTGCGATTGCCATTACAGGCGGGGCGATTATCGGAGCGATTTTCCAGGTTGTCTTGTTCGATTGGTTAACAAGATGGATGGGGGAAATCAATATCATCCGCTGGTCGCTCGTGATTTCTGCTGTATTGGTCTATGCCATGACACTTGCCAACTCTTATTGGCAAGTGATGGCCGTCACCTTTACGGTCTTTATCGGATTTGACCTCATCCGGCCAGCCGTTACGAACTATTTATCAAAAATCGCCGGGAATGAGCAAGGGTTTGTTGGCGGGATGAACTCTTTCTTCACCTCCTTAGCTAATGTGTTTGGTCCGTTGATTGGCGGGATTTTATATGATGTAGATATCAATTATCCGTTTATTTTCAGCTCGGCTGTTATTGTCGTCTGTCTCCTTTTCACTATTTTTTGGAAGAAACCAGAGATTAAAATTAATTAAATACTTTACAAAATACCGAAACATGTATACAATCTTGAATTAGAATAACTGCATAATGAAACATAAGCACTAGGGGAGCTGCGTCATGTGGCTGAGAGGATCAATCCGACCCTTACTACCCGATCTAGATAATACTAGCGTGGGGAAGTGCAGTTTACAGATATTACATTGATAAAATTAATGTGTAAACTGCATTCCCCTTAGGAATGCAGTTTTTTTATTGCATAGGAAACTATAAAATAAAAATGCTGTGGATAACTAAAGTTGCTAGCACTATCCACGTCCGCTCTGCGTCCAGCGACTAGCAGATCTTTTGGTGGGACGAGCAATGCGCAGTCCTAAACTTCACACTCTTCCAATCGATAAAGAAGACTTAGCCGTTTGGTCTTTGTGAGGCTTAGTCGCCCTTATACCCTTGTGGTGAAAGTCAACATCAACTCAAAGAGGAAAGGAAGGCCGACTAAGGACGGACCAAGGCCCAACTCACGTCTACCCCCTAAAGGGGCATGTTTCCTTTATCTCATTTCAGAGTGTTCCAGTTTGTACGTCGCTACGACGCACAGGATGTGCTAGTGCAGGTGTTGCGAAGACGATCGCGTTTTTAACATGCAAGGGCGCTTGCGCCTTTGTTATTATCATAAGGAGGAGATTTGAATGGATAACAGTTGTGGAACAAGTCGAATTGCAGGGTGCCAATTTAGTTTGCATCCCATGAGCAGTAATTTTGTGGATATTATTCTATCAACATTAGACGAGGTAGATACCTCTAAGGTTTGGAAAGAAACAGATGATGTAAGCACGTGTATCCGCGGGAAAATGGTTCATGTTTTCGATGTAGCGAAAGCAATCTTCCTGCATGCTGCGAAAACAGGTGAGCATGTTGCGATGAATGGAACGTTCTCTATAGGCTGTCCTGGTGATACGGAAGCTGACGCATACATGGATGAAACAGACACACCGCTGAACGAAGAAAAGGCAAAATCGATCATCCAAATCGCTGGTTGTAAATTTTCCCTTTATCCATTGGGGCATGAGGATTACATGGATAAAATCTATGAGCAGATCAATTTATCAAAGCATCGTAATGTCACCGTTACTTCTGCACATTATGCAACAAGGTTAGACGGAGATGTTCATGATATCTTCCATGCTTTACATGAATCCTTTGAACTCGTTCAAGAAAAAGTTTCGCATGTCACCATGACCTTCAGCCTTTCCGCCAACAGTCCTACTACTATAAAATAAACCTAGGGAGAAGTGAAATGACAAAGCATTGGAAATTAAAAGAGATTGTTCTCATGTCCGTATTAGGTGTCGTCTTCGGGATCATTTACTTGGCATTCTTTCTTGTTGGTCAAGGGATTCGTAATATGCTTGCTCCATTTGGTCTCGCACCGTTTGGATATGAGGTTATTTTTGGCATTTGGTTTATTGTTTCCATCCTTGCAGCTTACATCATCCGGAAACCGGGTGTTGCCTTTACAGCTGAGCTTATCGCGGGTGTTACCGAAGTATTATTAGGAACTGCCGCAGGACCCGGACTTATTTTAGCAGCTGCAATTCAGGGCCTCGGAGCAGAGTTTGCTTTTGCAATAACAAAATGGAAGGATTACCGTTTACGCATTTTAATTCTTTCCGGTGTCTTTGCAGCCATTTTTAGTTTTACTTGGAATTTATTCTCCTCCGGAAACATTGCATTAGCTCCGGAATTACTTATCGCAATGTTAACAGTTCGCATCATCAGCGGCGCCCTTCTTGCGGGTGTTCTAGGTAAATGGCTGAGTGACCAACTCGCAAAAACTGGAGTACTTCGGGGTTACGCCTTAGGAAAGGAGTTACAGAAGAAACGTGAAAAAGGAGCAGCTTAATCGATTACTTCAGGTAGAAGGTTTTTCATTTGACTATGAAAGTTTAGATAAACCATTACTCAATCAGCTAAACTTTTCCTTAATGGATAAGGAGACGACTCTCCTTATCGGTTCAAGCGGTTCCGGGAAAAGCAGTCTATCTTTATGTTTAAATGGATTGTATCCGGAGGCGGTTGAAGGTGTTTCTTCCGGCAACATCTATTACCGAGGGACAAATATACAAGACTACCAAAAAGGAGAGCTCAGTCAGTTGATTGGCATTGTCTTTCAAGACCCGGAAAGTCAATTTTGCATGATTACCGTAGAGGACGAGCTTGCTTTTACATTAGAAAACAGAAAAATTGCCCCTTCCGAAATGCCTGAGCGCATTTCGGAAGCGTTATCTGTCGTTGGAATGGACGGTTTTCAAAAACGAAAGATCCATGAGTTATCGGGGGGACAAAAGCAGAAAATTGCTTTAGCAGCTGTTCTTTTACTAGAACCAGAGCTATTGATTTTAGATGAACCTACGGCAAATTTAGATCCGGTTTCCCGAATAGAATTCATCCAATTAATTAAGCACATCCAAGCAAAACAAAAATTAGCTGTGTTTATCATTGAACACCAACTCGAGGATTGGCTCGATGTTGTCGACCGTCTTCTTGTTTTAGGAAAACAGGGTAAAATCATTGCGGATGGCAGTGTAACATCCATCTTTTCAGATCATCATTCTTTATTAAAAAAGGAAGGCGTATTTTTACCAAGGCAGTATTCTAACGCTGAAGATTCCTATCCAACTTACGCTGAATCCCCTCCTCGAATCAAGCAAGATGTTCTGATAACGATTAAACAGATGGGCTTTCACCGCAAAAAACACACTATTTTACAAGATATAAATTTAGAAATACACCGCGGGGAATTCATCGCAATTGTTGGAGAAAACGGCGCTGGCAAATCTACCTTACTGCAATTAATGGCTAGGTTGTTAACTCCTCAAAAAGGAACAATAATTTTTCACGATAAATTGATGGATCAGTGGGAGGAAAAAGAGTTGCGAAAGAGAATAGGATATGTTTTTCAAAATCCAGAGCACCAATTCATTACGGACACTGTATATGATGAATTAACATTTGGAATGAAATTGAATGGATGGACAACAGCTGAATCAGATACTGCTGCAACGGCACTTTTAAAGCAGTTCCATTTAGAAAAACATAAATACAGTAATCCCTTTTCCTTAAGCGGCGGACAAAAACGCCGCTTAAGTGTTGCAACGATGCTGGACGAAACACCTGATATTTTGTTTTTTGATGAGCCGACATTTGGCCAGGATGCTAAAACTACAGATGAATTGATGTATATGATTGAAGCCCTGAGAAAAAATGGAACGGCCATCGTCTTCGTCACCCATGATATGGACATTGTGGACACAGTTGACCGCGCTATCGTCTTGTATCAGCAGCATATTCATTATAATGGCGAGCCGGAAAGTCTTTGGAAGCAAGCTGATTTGCTGGAAAAAACTCGATTACGTTTGCCTTACCGGATTCGAGTACTTCATAAAGAAGGTGTAAGCCTTGATCTCGTCCATTAATCCAACAATCAAAGCATTTGCCATCTTCATTCCAGGCATTTTGCTCAGTTTTACATTCGATATGTTTACACCGCTTGTTTATTTTTTATTTATTCTTATTGTGACATTTACAATGAGCGACATCCCCTTCCTAAAATGGCTTAAGATTTTCAGTCCATTTCTGCTTGTTGCGCTTAGTTTCGCCTGGATGACCATTCTATATACGAATCAAACCTTTTCCTATGGTGAAGTTTTATTTACCCTTTTCGGAATCGAGATTACAAGGGGTAGTATGATAACAGGAATCAGTCTCGCCTTACGTTCTCTTTGTTTCGTGTGCTTGTCGATTCTCTTTGCTTTAACGACGAACTCGACTAAATTCATGCTGAGCTTGATGCAGCAATGCAAGGTTCCACCGAAAATAACATATGGTATTCTAGCCGGATATCGCTTTTTACCGATGTTCCGTGAAGAACTACAAATCTTAAGACAAGCTCATCGTATCCGCGGATTTAGCAGAACGAAAGGGCTAAAAGGAAGATGGAATCAATTCCGCAGATATTCTATTCCATTATTAGCAAACGGAATTCGGAAAGCAGAACGGGTTGCTATTGCAATGGAATCAAAAGGTTTTACAGGGGATACCGACCGCACGCACTATCATGAAATGGACGTCTCAGTTAGAGACTGGCTCTTTTTTACACTTATCGTCGGTGTATTTTTTATTACCGTCGCTTTCTCTTATTCTCTAGGGTACTTAAATATATTTGGAAAGCAGTTTTAAAAAGGATCTATATAGTGAGACTTCAATCCGTGGGGTCATCCCCTACTTATTGTTAGTTAAACGGATCCGGGAATTAGCGTCCGTTATCCCCCCGCCTAAACTATCTCGAAATGACCTGAAGCTTTCAGCTGGGAATTTTACGGAATGTTAGACCGGGATGAATACTCTCTACCCAACTATTCCTACTTGACTAATTGGATTTATTATATTAAGTTATTGATGTCAAGTTAAATAAACATAATGGGGGAAATTTCAGTGAAAAGAATCAATTGGGGATTATTCATATTATTAATTGGATTACTTATCCTTACTGCTTGCAATTCGAATGACGATGCTGCAAGCACAACAGAAGATACTGAAAAAGTTCAAATTGTAGAAGATACAGTTCTTGAAGCAGAACAACCGGAACTGGCACCACAATTATCGATCAATCGCGGGAATACAGTTGTTGTAGGGCTTCAAGAGCCTGGTGGAATCTTCACTCCGTACTTCAATACGAGCGGTTACGATGGTAACGTACAATCCGTCATGTTCACACCATTAATTGAAGTAAATGAAAGCGGTGAGCCAATTCCTGGACTTGCTGAGTCTTGGGATATTTCTGATGACGAACTAACCTATACATACCATCTCCGCGATGACTTGAAATTCGATGATGGTACGCCATTAACGTCGGAAGATGTGGCTTTCACGATAACACTTCTGCATGATCCAAGTTATGCTGGAGGAACAGATATAACGAAAGCGAATGTCGTTGGCGGGCTTGATTATAAAGAAGGTGACGCGGAAGAAATAGCTGGAATAAACATTATTGATGATCAAACGATTGAAATAGAAACTGAAGAAGTAAATGCACAATCCCTCCGTCTCTTAGGCGGGCAAGTGCTAAAGAAAGATTACTATGGAGAAGGTTATGAGAAAGGAAACATCGATTATATCCGTGATCTCCATTTAGAACCAATCGGAGCTGGACCATTCCGGTTCGTCGAATATAAACCAGGTCAGGAAATCCGTTTTGAGGCAAATGAACATTATTACGATGGTAAACCAGATGTCGATACGTTCATTTATAAAACAACAGAAGGAGATTCCACACAATTCTTCCAAACAGGAGAAGTTGATTACAGTGGATTCACTGCAAATGCGGATAACTTCGAATTATTACAGACTCTCGGGTTTGCTGATATAAACCTTTATACATCAACAGCTTATAGCTATATTACATTCAACCATGACAGTCCTATTCTAGCAGATCCTAAAGTAAGACAGGCGCTTAATTACGGTTTAGACCGTGAAACAATTTTAAATGTCTATGCTCAAGGATATTCTGAAGTAGCGAACGTTCCGGTTGCGCCAGTTTCCTGGGCTTATACCGATGAAGTAGAAGGCTTCCCATATGATCCCGAAAAGGCTAAAGAACTTCTTGAGGAAGCCGGCTGGGTTGAAGGGTCGGATGGCATCCGGGAAAAAGATGGTGAGAAACTATCACTCTATTATTTCTCTAGCTCAGGAGGGTTATCTGACACCTTAGTACCGATTGCCCAAGAGAATTACCGTGAAATTGGTGTGGAATTCCAAGTAGAATTAATGGACTTTAACGCATTACTAGCGAGAGTGGAGCAGGGTGACCACGACTTGGCTTCCTTTTCGACAACGATGCAAACTGATCCATATCACGGAGTCGAAATCTTCCATTCGGAAAACACATCTGTAACAACCCAAGGATATGCGAGTGAAGAAATCGATGGATTAATTGAAGCAAGTGTTGCAACAAACGATATTGAAGAACGAAAAATAGCCTACCACGAACTATATCAAGCACTAGAAAATGATCCGCCTTTAATTTTACTTGGGTACAATAAAGTACTCTCTGCAAGTAATTCCCGTGTAGATGGATTTACTCCAAATGGCTTCCGCGGAATTACGCCAAGCTTGCCGAATTTACAAGTCGTTGATGTGAATCAATAATTGAATAAATGATAATGAATGAAAAGGGAACAAAAGCATCTGAGTTATTGCGGATGTTCCTTTTTCATGTTTAAACAGAAATTAAAGAGGAGGGTCAACACGGTGAACAGCTATTTTATAAAACGAATTCTTTACTTAATTCCTACTTTAATAGGTGCATCTATCTTAATCTTTTTCCTTTATTCACTCATTCCGGGAGATTATGTTGATACGGACCCTAATTTAACAGCCGAAAGAAAAGCGGAACTGAAGGAATTATATGGACTAGACCAACCAGTCATTACCCGATATTTCACATGGGTAGGAAATCTATTTCAAGGTGATTTAGGATACTCCTTACAATTTCAACGACCTGTAACCGAAGTGCTTGGCAATTACATATGGAGTTCATTTTTCGTTGCCTTAGCTTCCTTAATTATCACCTGGTTCTTAGCAATTATCATTGGAGTTATTTCAGCAACCCGGCATTATTCTCTCTTTGATTCTACCGTTACTTTCCTTGTATTTGCTGCGATGGCAACCCCATCATTCTTCCTTGGGTTAATTATGATTAAGTTCTTTGCTGTTGATTTAGGCTGGTTCCCGGCCGGCGGAATGATTACAACAGGAAGTAACTTTACTGGATTGGAGTATTTTAAAGACTTAGCAGAACATATGATACTGCCAGTCCTTGTATTAGTCATGCTGAGTGTTGGAGGATTAACACGATACTTCCGGACAAATATGCTTGAGGTTGTCAGACAGGACTTTGTACGAACAGCACGGGCAAAAGGATTAAAAGAGCGGGTCGTAATTTTCAAGCATGCGTTCCGAAATGCCATGCTACCGGCGATTACATTGTTCGCTTTTGAACTGCCTGCCCTTTTCAGTGGAGCAATCATTACAGAGCAGATATTTAATTGGCCAGGAATCGGTGCCATTTATATGCAAGCCTTTACTGTACGTGATTATCCGTTATTAATGGGCTTTACGATGTTTATTGCAGTGTTGACCGTCATCAGTAATTTAATAGCCGATTTATTATACGGCGTTGCGGATCCGCGCGTCCGTTTGAAATAGGAGGGTGACAAATACATATGGAAGAAACTACAGTTCAAACAGAACATATGGCCAAATACAGGAAATCCAACTTATGGAAACAAGTTTTCCGCCGTCTAGTGAAAAATAAAATGGCTATGACAGGATTAGGTTTTCTCATTTTCATCTTTGTTTTTTGTATGATAGGCCCTTTTTTCTCACCATATGCCAATGGTGGTGTTGATGCGATAAATATTAATCAGCCACCTAGTGCAGAGCATTGGCTCGGTACAGATGCTTTAGGAAGAGATGTGTTAACTAGACTAATGGAAGCTGGGAGAATTTCTCTTACAGTTGGTCTTGGTGCAATGGTGATGTCTGTTTTTATCGGGACACTACTTGGTGTTCTTGCTGGATTTTACCAAGGTATCGTTGACCAGATTATTATGCGGACTGCCGATGTCTTAATGACGATTCCAGGACTCCCTCTCCTCTTCATTATGGCAGCTGTTATGTCAGAGTGGAAAGTCCCTGCAGAAAACCGACTCTATATCGTGATGGTTATGTTAAGTATTGTCGGTTGGTCTGGACTGGCACGATTAGTAAGAAGTCAAATTCTGAGTTTAAGAGAGCGTGAATATATGCATGCTACCGAATCCCTTGGACTTCGGGACAGAAGAAAGCTATTTGTCCATTTACTTCCAAACATTGTTCCTCTCCTTATCGTAGTTGGAACATTAAGTGTTGGTGGTGCAATTTTGAGCGAATCGGTATTGAGTTACTTTGGGTTAGGAGTCGTCCCTCCTACCGCATCCTGGGGAAATATGATTAATGCCGCCAACTCCTTAATTGATTTCCAGAACCGACCTTGGCTCTGGATTCCACCTGGAGTTGCCATATTTCTAACAGTAATTAGCATTAATTTACTTGGAGATGGATTACGAGATGCAATTGATCCAAAAATGAAAAGTAGGTGACAACAATGTCTGATAACACAATTCTTGATGTAAAAAAACTCAGCACACATTTTTTCACAGAAAATGGTGTTGTTAAAGCAGTTAATGATGTAAGTTTTAGTGTTTCTGAAGGGCAAACAGTTTGTATTGTTGGAGAATCAGGCTGTGGAAAAAGCGTAACTGCTATGTCAATTATGGGGTTAATCGAAGACCCACCAGGTAAAATTGTCGATGGTGAGATCTTGTTTCAGGACAAAGATCTAATTCACGCATCAAAGAAAGATCTGAGAAGACTTAGAGGAAATGATATTTCGATGATTTTTCAGGAGCCAATGTCTTCCTTAAATCCCGTTTTAACGATTGGTGAACAAATTACAGAGCCATTGTTTGAACATCGATTACTAACAAAAAAGCAAGCAAAGCAAGAAGCAATTAAATTGATTGAGCTTGTTGGCATCGGACGCAGTAATGAGATCTTCCATTCCTATCCGCATCAATTAAGCGGAGGAATGCTGCAGCGAATTATGATTGCAATCGCTCTAAGTTGTGATCCACTGCTTCTCATTGCAGATGAGCCGACAACTGCACTTGATGTAACAATTCAGGCGCAAATTTTAGAGTTACTAAAAGAAATTAAAGAAGAACGCAATATGTCGATGCTCCTTATCACCCACGATTTAGGAGTTGTTGCAGAAGTTGCCGATTACGTCGTCGTCATGTATGCAGGTAAAGTAATTGAGCAAGGTTCTGTTTTGGATATTTTCAAAGACCCGAAACACCCTTACACACAGGGTCTACTGCAATCAAAGCCTGTTTTAAACCAACGGAAAAAGCGTCTATACTCCATTCCTGGTCAAGTACCTAATTTAATTGATTTAAAGCCGTCCTGTTACTTTTACGACCGATGTGAACACCGAATGAGCATATGTGGCGGTAGTATACCGGAGAAAATGGAAGTAGATGATAATCATCAAGTTGCCTGCTGGCTATATGAGAAAGAAGAGGTGAGAACGTGATGGATCAAAAAGAACTTTTAGTCGAAGTAAAAAACTTAAAGAAACACTATAAAGATTCATCCCGATCTCTTTTCAAACGAAATCAATCCGTTGTTAAAGCAGTCGATAATGTCAGCTTTACAATAGAAGAAGGGGAAACATTCGGCCTTGTTGGCGAGTCTGGAAGTGGAAAAAGCACAATAGGAAGAAGTATATTACGATTAACGGATATAACGGATGGAGAAATACTTTATAAAGGAAAGAGCGTTCATCAGCTATCCAAACAAGAATTGCGCGAACATCGGAAAAGCTTCCAATTTGTTTTTCAAGACCCTTTTAGTTCTCTAAATCCTCGTATCCGGATAGGCGATGCAATTGGAGAAGCCTTACTAGATCATGGCTTAGCCACGAAAAAGGAAATCCGTGAGAAAGTATTAGAAGTATTAAACCTTTGCGGACTTGCTCCTTATCATATCGACCGTTTTCCCCATGAATTCAGTGGAGGACAACGCCAGCGGATTGGGATCGCCCGGGCAATTATTATGGATCCAGAATTCATTGTAGCTGATGAACCAGTGTCTGGATTAGACGTGTCGATTCAGGCACAGATCATTAATTTATTTAGTGATCTCCAGGAAAAGAAACAATTAACCTACCTCTTTATTTCTCATGATTTGAGTGTTGTAGAACATATCGCAACAAAAGTTGGTGTACTTTACCTCGGCACACTGATGGAGTTAGGTTCACGAGACGAAATATATGAAAATCCTTTACATCCTTATACGAAGTCATTACTTTCCGCTATTCCAATTCCTGACCCAACAGTGAAACGTGAGCGGATTGTTTTACAAGGTGATGTGCCGAATCCAGCCAACCCACCAACGGGTTGTAAATTCCATACCCGTTGCCCATTTGCAAGGGAGAAATGTAAAACAATCGTTCCTGAGTTTAAAGAAGTCGAGGCAAATCATTTCGTTGCTTGTCATCTAGTATAAGCTAGTATAAGACACTCTGATTGCTATTAATTGCTATTCAAGAATAAGGAGCAATTAGGGTGTCTTTTCCCATAACGATGCAAACTCCCCTCATAGATTAGCTTTAACTATGTTAGCCCTTCCAAATCGTGCGGCTTGATGAATGCTAACGATTTATTTAACTCCACACTTTCACTCTGCTGCAGGACAACAGCAACAAACTGGGAACAGTAAAAGGCATTCTCTCTATTTAATGGAATATTAAATAGAATTACAATCAAGCCTAACCTATTATAACGGTAGTCCTCCTTCCGATTGTCTAGCGTATGGATAGACTTCCGCATGCTCTCATAAGCATGCTCACTTACGTTTAAACGGTAAATAACACGAGTTGCTTCTTTATAAGTTGATCTAAATATTTCATGAAAAGTTTTCCTTGAAATTATGCCTTGTAGGGACTTTATTAGACACAATCGGCCGTAATTCGGGATAGATGTCTATTAGAAGAGCTCTATTAGACACTTCAGCTCTGAATCCTTGTAAAATGTCTCATAGAAGGATTCTAACGGGCAAAATGAGCAACATAACTTGCTAATAGATGGATTAGCTCCCATACAGATGTGAAAAACCTAAGTTTAACGTATAATAGAATAATATTTTGGTTGTCCTTCCTAATAGACTGGCAACTAATCCTTTTTCTATCTACGCTTCACATAGTGCGTTGAATATAAATAAGCATCCTCCGATTTAGAATAAGGCAATAACGTTTTTCTAGATTTCCCCCATGATTTGTAAATAGTTAAAGAAGTTTTTAAATTTTGTTTGCTAGCAAACTTCTGCAAGCATTTTAATGTATGATTTAACTTTTCTGTGGTATCCGACATAACACGTTCTAAATAAGCTATTCTATTAAAGCGTCAATCTTCCACATTCTTTTAGGTTAGTCTATTCATTTTAACCAATAATCCAATTGGAATAACAAAACCTTTTTCTTTTAATAATTCTGAAGCATGACAATAAACATTGGCTTTTATCTTTTTCTTACTCATTTGACACGCTCTTTCTCTATGTTATCTTCTAGCTAAACTTATATTATCAAAATGAATACTTTTCATTCCATCAAAGAACGTATATTTATTGCGTAAAACATCGATAAGACTGTCATTATTGCGAGACAGTTCCTTTAAATAATACTTCGAAAAGTAAAGCCTACTTATAATTTCATCTTCATTTTGTGTAGCAGTTCCATGACCCGGTACAAGTACCCGGATCAAGTGATCTTCTAAAATCCGTTCAGCCGTTCTGATCGTCTCTACATAATCTTTATAACTGCTAAAAACAAATGGAAATTCTACATCAGATAAATAATCACCCGCAAGAAATATTCCATATGGCTCGATCACTGTAAACAAACTATCCTTTGTGTGACCCGGCGCAAGATAAAATGTTAAAGTAACTTCTCCTAACTGTAATGTTTGCGCGTCTTGGGATACAATAATATCCGCTGATGGATAGATTGGTTTATAATTGCGCTTCAAATAATACTTTTGATCAAACGCTTCTATCTCCTGCAATACTTCCTCTTTATTTAGGTTATGATGAAGTGTCCGTGTAGCGATGACCTTTGCCTCTGGGAAGGCTCCTGCGCCGATGATATGGTCGAAATCGCTATGGGTATAAATAATATATAATTGCCGATCACCTATCATTTCATCAACATGATGTTTAATTGTTTCAATTTCTTTCGGAAGCCATGTCGGATCCGTCATAATTACTGCTTTTTTCGTTTGAATAATGGCCGTTGTCGTCATGTAGAGAGCACTTTGGAAAATAGTGATATGTTGGTTTTGGAATTGGATCATAGAATCCTCCTCAAAAGTATTAATGAAAAATAGCCCAAATGAAAAAACTCTCATTTGGGCACTCCCATTATTTCTTAAACTTTCCATTAAAAATAAAATTCTCTAATGGCATGCGTTGGTTCGGTTGTTCACGTTCTTGTAATACTTCAGGCAGTTTTCCTTTCTCATCCTGATAGCCAATCGCGACGAGCGCTTCTATATTGTACTCATCCGGAATTTCAAGTATGTCCCGGGCTTTATCGAAGTCAAAGCCTGTCATCGGATGGGTAATCAGTCCTTTCTTATTCGCTTGAAGGGCTAAGAAAGCCCAAGCTGCTCCTGTATCAAATGAATGCGATCGGACCACATTCCCGTCCTTTTCTTTTTTAGAAACAATCATTGCTAATACCGGTGCCTTTGTACACCAACCTAAATTACCCTCATAAATGAAGGAATGGTACACTTCCCGCTCTTCAGCTGTCTTTGCAAGAATGAATCTCCAAGGCTGAAAATTGAATGCAGAAGGTGCCCAATGGGCAGCCTCAAATAAAGTTAACAATATATCTTCTGGCACCTCTTTTTCCGAAAATGAGCGGGGCGACCAGCGTTCAAGAAACATCTCATCAATAGTATACTCGGACATTCTGTACTTCTTCGTTTCAGTCATAACCATTATGTATTTCCTCCTTCACCCCCCTTATTATACAAATAGACCAAGCATTTTAGAAATCATTCGTCTACTTACACGAAAGCTGTGACATATAATGGAAATCCCTCCCCTATTTCAATGCATAACATTCCCCAAAAAGCCCTACCCTAAGAATGTCGTCGAATATTAGAGGTAAAAGTAGAATGATTTAAAGGATTTAAGAGAAAATAGGAGAAATGAGCCAAAAAACGGGTATATACTTTATAAAGTATATACTCTACATTCTAAATCAACGTAAATAAGAACACACAATGTTTGAGTTAATGATTTTATATGCGTATAGTTGTTAGGTAGATTATTTTTATGGATAAAAAGATACAGATGGGCATCGTATGCTTCGTATATCAACAAAAAATTAGACAAAGAGGTGAAAGAATGCCGATTATTGAAGTTAAAGACTTAACGAAAGTATTTGGAAGAAACACGAAACAAGCATTAAAACTTCTAGACGACGGCCGCACAAAAGAAGAAATTTTAAAAGAAACAGGTGCAACGGTCGGAGTGAATCGCGCAAGTTTCTCTGTAGATGAGGGAGAAATATTTGTTATTATGGGACTTTCAGGAAGTGGTAAATCAACACTTGTCCGATTGATCAACCGCCTGATTGAACCAACACAAGGAAATATTTATATTGAAGGGGAAGACCTTTCAAAAATGGATAAAAACCAGCTAAGGGAAGTTCGCCGCGAAAAATTAAGTATGGTCTTCCAGAAATTCGGACTATTTCCGCATCGAACTGTATTGGAGAACGCTGCTTTCGGCTTAGAAATTCAAAAAGTCGATAAAGAAGAAAGGGAAAGACGAGCTACAACCGCACTTGAAATGGTGGGACTTGGCGGATACGTGGAACAAAAGCCAGGCCAGCTTTCCGGCGGGATGCAGCAACGTGTTGGTCTTGCACGGGCTCTCACGAATGATCCAAAGGTACTTCTAATGGACGAAGCTTTCTCAGCACTTGATCCCCTTATCCGTAAAGAGATGCAAGATGAACTTATCCAATTACAATCTAAAATGAAAAAGACAATTCTATTTATTACACACGATTTAGATGAGGCGCTGCGCCTAGGTGACCGAATCGCATTAATGCGGGACGGGAACATCGTACAAATCGGTACACCGGAAGAAATTTTGGTTAACCCGGCAAATGATTATGTAGAGAAATTCGTTGAAGATGTTGATAAATCGAAAGTATTAACGGCCCACCATATCATGAAGCGTCCTGAAACCATTCAAATTGAACGACATGGTCCGCGGGTAGCCCTCGAACGAATGCGTGAAGAAGGTATTTCAAGCATCCTCGTGACAGATAGAAATCGTAACTTACAAGGTTATGTAACAGCAGATGACGCTTCAAAAGCGCGAAATGAAGATGTTAGAGATTTAAATGAAATTATTCGTACGGATATACCGAAAGTAGATAAAGATACACCTTTACAGGATATCTTCTCTATCATCTATGACTCCCAGACTCCTGTAGCTGTTGTCGAGGACGGGGAGCTATTAGGCATTATTGTGCGCGGTGCTGTCATTGCCGCACTTGCTGGAGAAGGAGAGGTGACAAATGGTGCTTAATGTTTCAAGTATCGTACCAAGAATTCCTGTGTCAGAAAGTGTTACCGATGCTGTTCGCTGGATAACAGATAAATTTTCTTTCTTGTTCAACCCAATTAAAGAACACTTCGGTAATCTCATGGAATTCATTTCTGAAACTGTATTGATGAATATTCCGCCGTTCGTACTTATCCTGATTGTTGCAGTTATTGCCTTTTTCATAACTGGGAAAAAATTCGGTCTTGCTGCTTTCTCTATTGTTGGACTTTGGTTTGTATATAACCAAGGCTACTGGGATCAGATGATGAATACAATCACGCTCGTCATCGTAGCGAGTCTACTTTCCATCATCATTGGAGTTCCGGTTGGAATTTTAATGTCGAAAAGTAAAATTGCTGAAACAATCATCACGCCAGTTCTTGACTTTATGCAGACAATGCCTGCCTTTGTTTATTTAATCCCTGCGGTAGCCTTCTTTGGAATCGGAATGGTGCCAGGTGTAATTGCTTCGTTAATTTTTGCAACACCACCTACCGTACGTTTTACAAACTTAGGTATCCGTCAAGTGTCTGCTGAACTAGTTGAAGCTGCGGATGCGTTCGGAAGTACTGGTTCACAAAAACTATTTAAAGTAGAGCTCCCAATGGCACGTCCAACCATCATGGCTGGCATTAACCAGACAGTAATGTTATCATTATCTATGGTGGTTATCGCATCAATGATAGGGGCACCTGGTCTTGGTAGAGAAGTACTATCTGCCTTACAGCGTTCACAAGTAGGTCCAGGATTCGTATCCGGTGTAGGAATCGTTATTCTGGCAATTGTCATCGACCGTATGACACAGAACTTAAGTAGAGAGAAAAAAGATTAAAATTAATGGTACCTTTTCTAAGGGAAAGTTTCCATAAATAGTATTAATTTTTATAAAGGAGAGTTGTATAATATGAAGTTCAATTGGAAACGTCTAGGCCTTGTATTTGGATTATCTACAGCATTATTTGCTGCAGGCTGTGGTGCTGGAGATGATGAATCAAGCACGGATGCAGGTGACGATGCAGCAGGTTCTTTAGAAGGTGAAGTTGAACTAACTTATGTAGAATGGGATACGGAAATCGCATCTACACACGTTGTTGGTAAAGTCTTAGAAGACTTAGGATTTGATGTAACATTAACTCCACTTGACAATGCTGTTATGTGGGAAGCTGTTGCGAATGGTGAAGCAGACGGAATGGTTGCTGCTTGGTTACCTGGAACTCACGAAGCTCAATTTGAAAACTATGGTGATCAAGTAATTGATCTTGGTCCTAACCTAGAAGGTGCGAAAATTGGCTTAGTTGTTCCGAGCTATATGGAAGCTGACTCTATCGAAGACTTATCAGATGAAGCTAACCAAACCATCACTGGTATCGAGCCAGGTGCTGGAGTAGTTGCTGCTTCTGAACGTGCTGTAGAAGAATATGATAACTTGGATGGCTGGGAAGTTCAAACTTCTTCAAGTGGTGCCATGACTACGGAGTTAAGAACCGCTTATGAAAATGAAGAAGATGTTATTGTAACTGGTTGGTCTCCACACTGGAAATTCCAAGCATTCGATCTGAAATATCTAGAGGATCCACAGGGTGTTTTCGGTGATGCTGAAACAATCAACACAATGGTACGTGAAGGTCTAGAAGAAGATCTTCCAGAAGTCTATCAAGTTCTTGATAACTTCTACTGGACTACAGATGATATGGAAGAAGTCATGCTTGAAATCTCGGAAGGTACAAGCCCTGTAGAGGCTGCTGCAGCTTGGGTTGAAGAGAACCAAGATAAAGTAAACGAATGGACAGAAGATATTGAATAGGTAAGAGAACAAAGGCGCAAGCGCCCGTTTAGCAACGTACAAACTGGAGCACTCTGGAATGAGATAAAGGAAACAGGGCGACGTAAGGAGCCGATGTTGACTTATTGATTGGAGGAGTGTGAGGTTTGTCAGTTGCTGGGCGCTGGAGCCGGACGTGGCTATCGCTTGGAACTCAAGTTATCCACAACATTTTTGCTTTATAGTTTCCTATGTAATAGAAAAAGGGACTGGTATAATTATTACCGGTCCTTTTTTGTTGAAAAAATAGATTGATTTTACTATAGAACACTAGTTCTGTTTGTGATATACTTGCGTTACCCCCAAGTGGAAAGGGGGTGGACCTATGGAGGTATTGGCAATAATAGTAGCTTTCCTTGCACTAGTAACCGCAGTGGTTAATCTCACATCCGCTCTACTAAACGCAAGAAAAAAGAAAGACCATCGCTCGGGCAAGCGATAGTCAGCTATTATGGGCAAGGGGATCAATCCCCTTGCCTCCTCCATATTCTATTTTAAATATAACCGATTTATGCATGAATAGCAACAATTAGAAGCTCCATCAAACACATTAATACGAACGTGGCAGTCCTAACACATGTTGACCGAGATATGCTAAAATCATATTGTTATGGACTGGAGCAATTTGATACATTCTTGTTTCCCTGAATTTCCGCTCGACATCATACTCATCGACAAAACCATTCCCACCAAATGTATTCAAGCAGACATTCGCTGCTTCCCAGCTCGCTTCACTCGATAACAATTTCGCCATATTTGCCTCTTCTCCGCACTGCTTGTTATTATCAAACTTCTTCGCCGCTTCATACCGAAGAAGATCAGCAGCTTTAATCGCAGCATATGCTCTTGCAATTGGGAATTGAACCCCCTGATTCTCACCAATTTTACGATTGAATACTTCACGCTCCCTCGCGTACTCCACTGCTTTATCGATAAAGAAATAGCCATCTCCAATCGTTTCTGCTGCCAGTAGAATTCTTTCTGCATTCATCCCATCTAACACATATTTAAACCCTTTTCCTTCTACTCCAATTAGAGTATCATGCGGGATTTTCATATCTTTATACCAAACCTTGTTCGTTGCATAGTTGAACATGGTGCGTACCTGTTCGATGATGAGAGCATCCGGTTGATTTTTTCTAATATCACGTAAATCTACAAGAAAGAGACTGATCCCGTCTGATTTCTTCTTCACTTCCTCTAATGGTGTCGTGCGGGCAAGAACAAGTAGTAAATCCGATTGTTGAATGCGACTCGTCCAGTTCTTATGACCGTTCATGATGTAACCGTCTCTCGTTTTTTCAGCAAAAGTTTTTATCGCTGTTGTATTCGATCCAGCTTCCGGTTCAGTAATCGAGAACGCCTGTAATCGAATCTCCCCTTTTGCAATACCTGGAAGATACTTTTCCTTTTGCTCTTTACTCCCATGACGCAGGACTGATCCCATTGTATACATTTGGGCATGGCAAGCAGCTGCGTGACCACCTGCACGGTGAATCTCTTCTAAAATAATTGTTGCCTCTTGAAGACCGTAACCTTTCCCACCGTATTCTTCCGGAATTAAGACAGAGAGATACCCAGCCTTCGTCAGCGCATCAACGAACTCATAAGGATATTCCCGTGGTTCGTCGAGTTTTCTCCAATACGCATTCCCGAAAGACTCACATAATTCCCGTACATCTTTACGCAATTGTTCCCTTTCTTCCCCGCTTAATTGAATTGGCTTATGCAGCTCTTTTATTTCTGCCATTCTATTCGTCCCCTTTTTTAACCTTTTCTTGCTCAAGCACTTTGTTCAATAACGTATTTTCCTTTTTTGGTGCATCGTCACGTTTATAAATCATAAAGGTACGCTTGAATGTAATTACAATTTCTCCCCGCTGATTATAACCACTTGTTTTCACGTTAACGATTCCAACATTTGGTCGGGATTGGGATTCACGTTTACTTAGTACTTCAGAATACGAATAGATTGTATCTCCTTCAAATACAGGATTCGACAGGCGGACTTCATCCCAGCCGAGATTAGCCATCGCATTTTGTGAAAGATCTGTTACAGACTGTCCCGTAACTAGTGCAATTGTAAAAGTCGAATCCACCAACGGTTTACCGAATTCTGTTTGCGCGGAATAATATTCATCAAAATGAATTGGATTCGTATTTTGCGTGAGAAGCGTCATATAAATGTTATCCGTTTGGGTGACGGTTCTCCCGAGTGGGTGCGGATAAATATCTCCGACTTCAAAGTCTTCATAAAATCTGCCATTCCAACCTTGTTTTACTGTCATGTCTTTCTCCTCCATCAACCTATATTTATTTGTGTAATTCCTCTTGTTTGATCCCTATTTCTTCTAGTATTTTCTCCGTATGTTCACCAAGTGCCGGGATTGGTTTCATCACCGCTTCCATCCCAGCAATCACAGCGGGAGGTTTCAACGCGTCAATCGTTCCATTCGGCGTCTCTACTTGTTCCCAGCGGTCTCTTGCTTTGAGTTGAGGATGTTCAAAGAAGTCTTTCATCGTATTCAAACGAGCATTTGCAACCTTTGCTTTCTCTAGTCTATCGATCACTTCGCTCGAGCCAAGCGCATCGAAAGCCCTTTCAATAATTTCTTTCAATTCTTCCCGATTCGCTGAACGATCCGAGTTCGTGCTAAATCTAGAATCTTTATTAAGTGTGGGATCCTTCACAACTAAATCACAGAAATGCTTCCACTCCCGCTCATTTTGTAAGCCGATGAATACCGTCTTCCCATCACCACAAACAAACGGACCATACGGATAAATTGTCGCATGACTTGCTCCAGAGCGTTTTGGCTCTTCTCCCCCATAAGCTGCATAGTAAGCGGGATAACCCATCCATTCACCTAACGCTTCGAGCATGGATACATCAATCACTGCACCTTCCCCTGTTTTCTCCCGGTTCAATAAGGCAGTTAAAATCCCAGTATAAGCGTACATTCCAGCAGCAATATCCGCAATGGAAATCCCGGCTTTTGAAGGGTTATCCTCACTGCCCGTAATCGAAACGAGTCCCGCTTCACATTGCACGAGCAAGTCGTAAGCTTTTTTCTGCTCGTACGTGCCGCCCTTTCCATAACCGGAAATACTGCAAACGATTAGTTTTGGATGTTTCTTCACTAATACTTCCGGAACGAATCCCATTCGTTCTAATGCACCCGGGGCTAGATTCTGAATGAGCACATCTGCTTTATCAAGCAAACGATCGAGCACTTCTTTTCCGTACTCAGACTTTAAATCAAGTTCAATCGATTCTTTGGAGCGATTCGTCCAGACAAAATGACTCGACATCCCATTTACCGTCGTGTCATAGTTCCTTGCAAAATCTCCTACTTCCGGACGCTCCACTTTAATTACCCTTGCCCCGAGATCAGCTAATTGCCTGCTCGCAAAAGGGGCTGCAATCGCTTGTTCAAGGGCTACTACCGTAATTCCTTCTAAAGGAAACATTATAATTCTCCTCCCATTCGTCTTATACTGTTCGCTTTGCATAAGCGAGTAATCTTCTTGCTCGTTCTGCAATGGGTACGTCAATCATCTTCCCGTCCAGTTGAATAGCTCCTTCCCCTTTATCTATCGATGCAGTGTATATTTCAACAATACGCTTTGCCTCATCAATCTCCTTTTGTGTTGGAGAAAAGATATGGTTTACGATGTCAATCTGTTTCGGATGGATAAGCAATTTTCCTTGAAATCCAGCCTGCTTACTTACGATAGTTGCTGCCTCGAGTCCCGCTTCATCATGGAAATCTGGATAAACCGCATCAACTGGTGCTGCTTTTTTAGCTGCCGCAGAAGCTACTACAAGTTTAGAGCGCGCATAGTTTAATGCGGTTTGCGCCGAATCTGCTTCAAGATTCAATTCAAGCATGTAATCTTCTGCTCCAAAACAAAGGCAAAGAATCCGCTCACTGGATCCTGCTATTTCTGAGACATTTTCTATTCCCTTCGCTGTCTCTATTAAAGGAAGAAGTACCAAAGTTCCCTTTTTAATCCCATGCTTCACTTCCAATTGCCCAAGTAAATAATCTGCAATTAAGACATCATCCCGGCTGTTCACTTTTGGCAACATAAGCCCGGTAAGTTCCGCAGAGACGATTCCATGTAAATCGTCTACAAAGTAATTTGTGTCTAGTCCATTTACGCGCACGATATTTACCTGATGATTTGCTTTTGTCATTGTTTCTTTTACTTTTAATCTTGCTAGCTGTTTATCTTCATCTGGTACGGCATCTTCTAAATCATATATAATGACGTCCGCTTCCAAATCAATCGCTTTTCTCAAGTGCTTATCCCGATTTCCCGGAATAAATAGCCATGACCGGTACATATAATCAACTCCTTTTCCCCACTAAAGTATACGTTTACATTAAATTTATTGGATAATGGATATTGGATACAATTTATTTTAAAGGAAGTTCACATGTTTGTAAAGAGTTTTCTAAATAATTATGTAAAGAGTGCAAAAAAATAACTATCAGTTCACTTGCAAGTGGACTGATAGTCTACGCCTGTTTCTCATCCAAATATTTAACGAGTTCCATTCCTGTTCGGTGGATATGTTCTACAAGATATTCCGCAGCACCTTCAGTATCATTTTCTAAAATAGCCTGTACAATTTTTTCATGCTCTTTATTGGATTTCTCCATTTGGCCAGGGATAACTAATGGTGTATCTTGAGCAAGCCCTCGTGAGATGGTATTAATGAAGCCTAGCAATCGTGGACTCTCGCAGCTACTCGTTAACAAATTATGGAATTCCTTATTCAGCTCGATATATTCTTCGGTCGTCGCTCCTATCATGGAATCATGATACTGCTTAATGAGTTTCCGATCTTCTTCTGTAAAATACTGCATGCTCTTTTTTAATGCCATAGATTCCAGCACGGAGCGAAGTTCATAGATTTCTTCTACATCTTCTTTTTCCAATACCCGTACGACTGCTCCTTTATGTGGTTCCATCGTGACTAGTCCTTCTATTTCCAATGTGCGGAGCGCTTCTCTAATCGGCATCCTGCTTACACCAATCATTTCTGCGAGCTCTGTTTGCACAAGCCGCTCTCCTGGTTCAAAGTCACCTCTTAATATAGCACTCCTTAAAATACTACAAACCTGGTTATGTAACATTTCTCTATTACCAATTTGCAGATTCTTATGTTTAGACATTCTAACGTCCCCTTTACGCGAGCATCATTTATCTAAATTGTATCGCAGGACGGAAGGAAAATGAAGTAAAAAGTTGAAAGCAGGCGTTTTTACTGCGCCCGCTTCCGACTCTTGTCAACCTTACCTCTTTTTCTACACAATATAAAAACCGGCAATTTCCATATTCTCATTTATGGTCACTTGGAATGTCGCATCTGCATCATTAAAGACTCCTTTAATTAATATTACTTCGTAGCCATCGCCAGATTCGGTCTGGTCATACTCAGAAGCAATGAATTCTCCGAGTTGCTCTTCCAGGCTCCCCCATAATTCTTGGAGCTCTTCCGCTCCTATTTGTTCAGCCATTGTGTCATCAAAGTTTTCCGTTGCTTCTGCGTACTGCCCTTCACTCAACTGGACAATGAATTCCTCTGCTACGGCAACTGTCTCATCAGTTGTAGCATTTGCACTCTCATCCGTCACCTGTTCCTCTGGTTGCACCGTGTCTTCGTCTACCGGTCCCTCTGCTTCTTCCCCTCTGCTGCAACCTGCTAAGAACAAAATTGCTACGATAGATAAAAACATTACTGTCCGAAATCTTTTCATCAATTCTAGTCCACTCCTTAAATTAATGTGATTGCTTAAATATCCATTCGCCGATATCTTGGATCACTTCTTCATCCACTTGATTTGGGATCTCATATTCAGCAAGGGTTCCCTTTCCAGCTCCTTCGTATGCTATGAAAAAATGATTCAACCCTGGATAACTGATGAACGTCACACCCTCGTGTTTTTCCAAAATTTCTTGCCAACGTTTATAGTCCTTATCATAGAAAACTTGGAAATCGTCTTCACCTTGTAAAATGAGTAGCGGCTTCTCCTGATCTTCAACAAGTTCGGGAATATTATATTCAGCCATTTCTTTTAAATAATAGCCATCGATACCAAACAATGTTAGCTCTTTCGCTTCCTCATCCGTCATCGTTTGCAGACTTTTTGCCTTCTCATACTCTTCTTCCACGAAGATTCGTTGTTCTTCCTGTTCCTTTTCATCTGCTATAATGTCTTCTATCAAGTTGCGATTCTGATCATAAATAATCTCCCATAAAGGCCGAGGTGACCCAGCAAGAATGATGAAGCCAGAAAAATCCCCACCTTCTGCATCGATGCGAGGGGCAAGCATCCCACCTAGACTGTGGCCAGCCAAGAAAACATGCTGTTCATCAATACGTGAATCGGTTTTAATTAATTCAGCAGCTCGAATCGCATCCTCCACCGTCTCTTCATACACCGTTAGATTGTCTAACCCCTCTGCCATCTCGTTGCCATAAGTAAAGGTGCGCTTATCATACCGAATAACAGCGATTCCCTGCTCAGCAAGTCCCCAAGCAATGTCACGGAACGGTTTATAGGCAAAAGCTGATTCATCCCTGTCTGACGGTCCTGATCCATGAACAAGTACGACAGCCGGAAGTTCCTCTTTTCCATCTTTAGGTAAGGTGAGCAAGCCGCCAAGTTCATATTCCGTACCTTCACCAATAATAATTTCTTCTTCCATAATCGAACCCGGTAATTTTTCCGTTATAAATCCATCTGATAAACTCAATCCTACTAAACGCATCCCTTCATTAAAAATCAGGCGGATATCAAATGTGGCCGCTGTATACTCAAGACTCGCTTCCACAACATCCAGATTTTCCGTGCGCCGCTCAGCTTGTAGAGCGCTCACTTCAACAAAATCTCCATCTGTTACCTTTTCTTCCCAATCACTAGAAAGTTCAGCGACCGACAGGGATTCTTGTAATTCACTAGAAAACCATGCTTCATATAGTTTGTCATACTCCCTTCCTTGTAATAAACCTATCACTTCTTCCCCAGCTTCTTCAACTGTGAGGGTGGTCTGATTATCCTTTGTACAACCTGTTAATAAAACTAGGAAAACCAAGCAGCCCAACATCAGCCAATTTATACGCATGGACGTTACCTCCATTATGTATGTTTTTTCACTTGTATTACGGAGCAATTAGTAAAAAGTTTCACTTCTCATTCACTAACAACAACCTATTTGTTCAATAATTCACTTACTTAAGTTACATAAGTTCCGTTAGTTATATAATATTTTCATTCATCGACTTCTGTAATACACTTTAATTGCAAGGAGAACAAGTAATTTATTCGTGTAATCATATGTGAAATTAATCACAATTAATTTTATTTTTTACACTATATTGTGAATCATTGAGCATAAAATAAGGAGGAATTTTTTATGGAAGTACTAGAAATTATGAAAACAACATTAACGGATATGAACATCGTCAGTGCGATTACATCTACAATCTTCATTATATTACTCGGCTTCTTCTGCCGGAAGAAAGGTATATTCAATGATCAGGTCGGTAAGCTGCTTTCCAAAGTAGTATTAACCGTTGCGCTCCCTGCACTTGCATTCAATTCATTCATGCAGGATATAAACAGGGAATCCCTTGCAGAAGGAATGAACATCCTCATCTGGGGACTCGTCATTTACATCATTCTCATTTTTGCAACGAAGCCAATGTATATGAAGTTTAAGGAAGACAAAGAAACAACTTTACGTGTTCTCACCATTTTCGGCTCAACAACATTTTTCGGAATCCCGATTGTTGGGGCAATCTACGGAGCAGAGGGTGTATTGTACGCATCCATTTTCAATATCGGTTACCGGATCTTCCTTTACTTTTACGCCTACATCAAGATGAGCGGATTGAAAATGGAAATGAAAAATATTAACGAAATGTTCCTTAATCCCATTGTCATTGCAACATTTGCTGGTTTATTCATCTGGATTACGCAAGGCTCCCTCCCTCAAGTCGCTCATGCAGCAACAGAAGGAGCAGCGTCACAAGCAGCATTTTTACGACTGGATCAGACAGCAATCTGGCTCCATAAGCCAATTTCATTCCTGGCCGGCTTAGCTTCACCGCTTGCCTGGCTATCGATTGGCGCAACACTAGGTTCGGTTAAATTCAACACAGCTCTAACAGACCGGACATCTTGGATATACAGTATCAATAAAGTTATTCTCGTACCATTAATCAATATCGTGTTACTCGCGATTCTACAGATGACAGGCATTCTGTCTATGAGTGCAGTCTGTGTCGGAGTTGTTGTCATCATGATGGCAACACCAACAGCAACTGTCGCAACGGCTTATGCAATCAGCTTTGATAAAGACGCAGTGCTGGCATCCAATGCTTCCCTGCTGTCGACCATCACCGCCGTTGTTATGATTCCCGTATGGATCATCGTTCTTAACTTAATTAGTTCATTCAATTTGTTTGGTTGATGTAAGGAAAGCAGATTTATCTAAAAAAATCATGATAAAGGAGAAATGCAATATGGTTATTAAAGTGGTTTGCTACGGAGTTAGAGAAAACGAGGTTGCTTATTTCCATAAATTAAATAAATATAACTTTGAACTAACATTAATTGAAGATTTACTTACCCATGACAATATTGAAACGACGCGAGGAATGGATGCAGTTCTCCTGCGCGGAAATTGTATCGCCGATAGAAAAAATATTGCCATGATGAATGAATATGGTGTGAAATACTTGTTCACCCGAACAGTAGGCTTTAACCATATCGATCTACAAGCAGCAGCAGATTATGAACTTGATGTTGCAAGAGTCCCTTCGTATTCTCCAAATGCAATTGCCGAACTTGCACTGACCCTTGCGATGTCCCTGTTAAGACATACAGCATACACGACAAACCGGACAGCAGACGGTAACTTCATGGTAAACAGTGTCATGTTCAGTAAAGAAATCAGAAATTGTAAAGTTGGAATCATCGGTACAGGTAAAATCGGTCTCACAGAAGCAAAGTTATTCAAAGGGCTCGGAGCAGAAGTACTCGGCTATGACATCTATCAGAGCGAGGAAGCAAAGGAAGTCGTCACATTCAAAGAAATGGATGAATTGCTCCAAGAAAGTGATATCGTAAGTATCCATGTCCCTTATTTTCCTGGTAAAAATGATAAGATGATCAATGACGCATTTATTTCAAAAATGAAAGACGGTGCAATTCTCATTAATACAGCCCGCGGGGAACTCCAGGATAACGAGGCCATCCTCCGTGCAATTCAAAGCAATAAGCTCGAAGGATTCGGCACAGACGTCCTTCCAGGCGAGGAAAGGATTTTCTTCAAAAACTTTAACGGAGAAAAAGAAGCGCTTGATGCGACGGTTCAAGAACTGATAAATTTATATCCGCGAGTTCTCATTACACCACATATCGGTTCCAATACAGATGAAGCACTATCTAACATGATTGAAACAAGCTTTGAAAACTTCAACGACATGCTTACAACCGGAAGAACAGAAAATGCGATTCCTTTGCCAGAGAAAAACAGGCTTAGTTCTTAATAAGGTAAAAGGACTCAAAAATCCTATTATTCTAGAGACTTTGAGTCCTTTTATTGAAAATCCGCAATTAAATGCTCCTGATTTCCATGCACCTTATACACCGTAATCGGCCTGCCAATCGTCAAATACTTCAGTTCATCTTTCAAATATCCGATTTCATTTAAATGCTGCAAATACTTTCGAGTGGAAATCCTTGATAAACCAACTTCACTTGCGATATCTTCTGTTGAGAAGAAGTCATCGTGCTTGGCGATCTCCCGGAGGACTTTCCTTAGCGTAAGCTTCGATAAGCCTTTAGGCAAATCCGGTTCAACTGCTTTACCTTTTTTTTGTGCTCCTTCATTGGAATTTTCACTCATCAAGAGTTTATCAAGTGTCTCCTGATCCGTCGTTTCCGAACTTGTTGTAAACCCATGATAAGCTTTAAACTTTTCAATCGCCTGTTCAAACCGTTCGAAGGTAAATGGTTTGATTAAAAAGTCAATGACACCGTATTCTAACGCTTTTTTAATTGTCGGCATATCATTTGCCGCCGTAATCATAATAATCGGGATAGAGACTTCCTCCTTGCGCACCTCAAGCAGAAAATCAATCCCTGTCTCCCCCGGCAAATAGACATCCAGCAAGATTAGGTCAGGGATTTCCTCTTTAAGCTCCTCCCATAATTTATCAATGCTGTCAACGGATGCAATGATTTCGAATTCAGGAAACCGCTCGATATACTGCTGATTGATCATTGCAACCATTGGATCATCCTCAACGATAACCACGTTTACCATCTGTCTCCTCCGCTCTATAAGGCAATTCTACCCGGAAAATACTCCCGGATTCTGTGCTTGACTGTACATCCACTATTCCGTCATAGTGATTTGCTATCGTCTGCACCGCATCAAGTCCATAACCGCGTGTTTCTCCCTTCGTAGAGAAACCCCGTTCAAAGATTTTCTCCAGATATTCATTCTCTATCCCGCTTCCAGTATCTTCGACTTCAATCATGATGACAGCCTCATCTGTATCAAATTTCAAGAATAGAGTTACATGCTTCTGTTCCGATTTACTTACCGCTTCCTTGGCATTATCGAGTAAAATGCCAATAGAAAGCAACAAATCATGAAGAATTTCGTCCATTTTTATATTTGGAAAATGAGAATATTCATCAATCGTAAGCTCAACGCCTTGCTCCCTAAGTTCACTTCGCTTCCCAAGCAAGAAACCTGCAATAGCCGGACTTTTTATCTTATCTGTCACAAATCCGATTTCCTCATGGTAATCCATATTCAAGACACGGATGAATTTCTCCACATCATCATATTTTTCAAGTTCAATTAGTCCAAGAATCGTGTGGAGCTGATTCATGAATTTATGATTCTGCGCCCTTAAAGAATCGATATATTGTGTTGTACCACTAAGTTCGCGAGCCAATTGTCTAAACTCGGATTGGTCCCTTAATGTCGCCACCGCTCCGTACGTTTCGCCATCTAAGTGGACCAATTTGACATTCGCAATAAGTTCTAGCTGATTCAGAACAAGCTGCTCGTTCACAAGCGGTTTCTCTTTCTCAAATACTTCTTCAAAAAGAATAGAAAATATCTCCTCGCCAAGAAAACCACTTTCCGTACTACTTATTTGAAGTCCAGCCTTATTCATTAAATCAATGAAGTTATTATTTTGCAAAAGGACTTCCCGATTGGGAGATACTGCTATAATTCCTTCACTTACGGAATCAGTGATCTGATCTCTTTCTTTCATTTTTAAAACTATTTCTTTCGGTTCCATTCCCCATAACAGCTTCTTTAATTGCCGAGCGAGATAAAATGCACCGATGAGACCGACAGCAAGCCCGAACAGCAACCCGGCATAAAGACTTTTATAAGCATTCGAAAGAGCTTGATTCACATTTTCCTGCACGAAACCAACACAGACAACACCTATTTGCTCTCCTGCCGCGTTCCAGATAGGCGTGAAGAATCTTGTCCCTTCTCCGAGTACACCCTCTTCTTGGGAATAATGCTCCGTCCCGTTCAAGGATCTTGCCGCATCTTCCAAATTGGAAAAAGGTTCACCAATCACCTCAGGTTGTGGATGGGATTTCCGAATAAGATCATCATCCAGTACAACGACAAAACTAATATCTGTTGCTTCCTCAACTTCTTTTGCATACAGTTGAATGGCGTCATTTAAAGCTTCATCGGTTACCCCTTCGATTACCCGGGGATCCTTAGCCACCATTCTGCCGATGTTTTTCAGTTTGGTATTTACCGATTCATGCTCCCGATTTTCAATCGCCTGGTGTAGGAATATAGCCGCAGCAACAAGAGATGCTAAGACAGAGAGTAATACGAGCAACGTCGTCATCTTCTTTAAGCTTAATTTGAAAAGCCATTTGTTTTCAAACACGGCGATTCTCCTTTTTCGTAGTCAGTCTCTGGATTTCTCGATTTTTTCTATATTTATCATACCATAATGCAAAAAGGATTAACCAGATAACCTGATTAATCCAAATGCACATGAGTAATAAAGTATACACTTTTCCGATAGGGAGAGAATCAATGGATGTAGGCGAATCCTAATAGCCCCAGCCAACATAGGATGTACCTACAATAATTAAAAGGATGAATAACACAACAATCAGGGCGAAACCTCCGCCATATCCACCTTTCACTTCACTCATGCCTAACACCTCCCATTTCTTGATACTATAACTATATGAATGAAAGTGAAATCGGTTATAGGTAAAAACCCAGGATTTAAAATATGGCGGATGAATGATGCTATTTATCTGCTGTGCTCCTTTACTAAGGTATTAGACATTAAAAAAATACTCCCCATATCGTAGCAGAGATTTTCATTATTTCTCCGTCTACCATATGGGGAGCATATCAACATTTCAGAGCTCTTGTCTATTTATTTTTCTTCAACAGGCTTTTTCCATAAACCTAGTACGATTCCTGCAACAACCATCCCAATAATAAGGGACAGTAAAAAGAACCAAGGATTTTCTGCAAGTGGAGCAACGAATAATCCTCCATGCGGAGCAGGTATCGCACTATTCCAAACTTGAGTCAGTCCACCTGCAATTGCCGCACCTAAAACGGATGAACCAATTACACGCAATGGATCAGCAGCTGCGAAAGGAATTGCACCTTCTGTAATAAAGGAAATCCCCATTACATAGTTGGTCATTCCTGACTTCCGTTCCTGATCGGTAAATTTATTTTTAAAGAACGTTGAAGCGAGTGCAATCGCGAATGGTGGAACCATTCCGCCTGCCATAACAGCAGCCATCAAACTTCCGTCACCCGTATCGGTGAAGATCCCAATTGAAAAAGCATAGGCCGCTTTATTGAAAGGTCCACCCATATCAATGGCCATCATTCCACCGAGTAAAGCACCAAGCAGAACTGCATTTCCAGTACCAAGGTTTTGCAGAAAATCAAGCATTGCATTATTAACAATAGAGAAGATTGGCCCAATGATGAAATACATTAAAAGTCCTGTAATAAATAATCCGACAACAGGATAAAACAGAATTGTTTTTAACCCGTCGAGAGACTTAGGCAATCCTCGGAATGCCCTTTTCAGAAAGACAATTACGTAACCTGCGAGGAAACCGGCAACGAGTCCGCCAATAAATCCGGCATCACTTTGAACCGCCATTAATCCGCCGACAACCCCTGGCATTAAACCAGGCCGGTCTGCAATACTCATTGCGATAAATCCAGCAAAAATAGGGATGAGGAAGTCAAAGGCACTTCCACCAACTCCATTTAAGAATAGGAATATCTGACTCTCATCCCCAACAAAACGTTCAACTAAGAACGAGAGTGCCAATAAAATTCCACCACCAACAACAAATGGGAGCATGTGGGAAATGCCATTCATTAAATCCTTGTAGATTTTATTCCAGATAGATCCCGTTGCCGTTTTAGTAGTGTCATTTTCACTTTTTTCTCTTTCATTGGATGAGTGATAAATCGGGGCGTCCTTCTTAATTGCTTTTGTAATCAGTTCTTCTGCTTTACTAATTCCGTCACTGACAGGTCGGTCGAGAAGAGGTTTTCCGTGGAATCGATCCATTTCCACTTTTTTACTGGCAACGACGATAACCGCATCCGCTCGTTCGATTTCTTCATCCGTCAATTTATGCTTTGCACCGTCCGAACCGTTCGTCTCCACACGAATATTGACATTCATTTCAGCCGCTTTTTGTTTCAAAGCATCCTCTGCCATATACGTATGCGCGATTCCTGTCGGACAAGCCGTGACCGCTACCACGAAAGGTTTTTCTTCAGTTGCTTCTGTTTTTTCAGATTCCGTTGGTTCTTCTGGTGCTTTAGGTTCCTCCGCATCGGCTTCGGCAAAAAGGGCGTGAACTTCCTCTGGTGCAGTAACCTGCTTTAACTTTTCTACAAATTCCGGATCAATCAACTTCCGGGAAAGGGCCGCTAATGTTTGCAAATGTGTATCGTCCTCACCATCCGGTACTGCTATCATGAAAAATAGATAGGTTGGCTGACCATCCAACGCTTCAAATTCAACACCTGACTTGCTCTTCGCAAATAATACGGTCGGCTCTTTCACTGCCCCGTGCCGAGCATGAGGCATTGCAATCCCATCACCGAGACCAGTAGATGTTTGAGCTTCTCTTGCTAAAATAGCCTCTTTAAACGAAACAAAATCATTTACGACTCCATGCGCTTCTAGGCTTTTTATCATTTCGTCAATGACGGATTCTTTTTCCTGTGCCTGCAAATCCATAATCATAATATCTTTTCGCAGTAAATCGATAACTTGCATCTCTCTCACTCCTTTTAAAGTTTTGTTACTGTCGTTTGATTGATTAAAGCATTTATTTCATCCGCTTTCGCCAAATCATAAGAAAATGCTGTTGCACTTCCTGCAGCAAGTCCCATTTTAAAGGCTTGAACTATATCTTTCGTCTTTACGCATTCTCCAATGAAGCCTGCAACCATGGAATCCCCTGCTCCGACAGAATTTTTCAATTCACCCTTAGGACTGATTCCTTTGTAGACCGCATTTTCCGTAAACAAAAGTGCGCCATCCGCGCCCATCGAAACAATGGCATGACGAGCACCTGCCTCGATTAATCTTTTCCCTGTTTCAATTATGTCCTGTTCTTCCGTCAACTTAACGGAATATAATTGCTCCAACTCTTGCAAATTCGGTTTAACGAGCAGCGGCCTGTAGGATAAAGATTTTTCTAAATCATCGCCAGTTGTATCGATTACAAATTGGGCTTCGATTTCTTGAATGATCCTTTCATAAAAATCAGCCGGCAAAGAGGGTGACTTGCTTCCCGATAAAATAACGATGTCATCAGAAGAAATCGCTTTAAGCTTTGCCATTAATTTTTCAGCTTCTTCAGACTGGATGACAGGCCCTTTTCCATTAATCTCCGTTTCCGGATTCGTTTTTAATTTGATATTAATCCGTGTATCGCTGGCAATTTTTGTAAAATCAGTGGCAATCCCGTCACGCTTAAGCCATTCCGCAATAAAATCACCTGTAAAACCACCTAAAAATCCAAGCGCCTTTGTGTCCGTCTTTAATTCATGTAAAATACGCGACACATTAATTCCTTTCCCGCCAGGTAGCTTGAAGTCCCCATCCATATAATTCAATTCGCCAATATTCACTTGCTCCAATTGCACGATATAATCGATGGATGGATTCAACGTCACGGTATAGATCATTGTTCCGCCTCCAATATAGTTGTTTTTTCTTGATAAGTTTTTAATGAACGTTCTGTTTCGTTTGTAATAATCATTGCTTCTTCGATATCTCCGACCTTGGAAAATGTCACCTTCTCCCATTTTGAATCATCCGCTAACACATAAGCCATTGCAGATTGAGTGATAGCGTTTTTTTTGAGTGCAGCCTCATCCGGGTCTGGTGTCGTGTAGCCATATTCTGAATGTATTCCATTCGTGCCTAGAAAGGCTTTGTTGAATTGATAGCTTTTCAAGTCCCGTAAGCTGTCCGTTCCGATAATCGCCTTTGTAGAATATTTTACTCTGCCGCCAAGCAAGAATGTCTGTATTGCTTTATCCGCAAGCAGGGATGCATGAGCAACCCCATTCGTCACAACAGTAATATTTTTCGCTGTTAAAAAATCAATCATTGCTAGTGTAGTGGTACCCGCATCGATATAAATTACATCATTTTCCCTCACGAGGGAAGCAGCCAATTTGGCGATGTTTTGCTTTTCTTGAATGTTTTTGGATGATTTTTCGGAAACTGATAATTCTTCTTCCAACTGATATGTACTTCTTGCTCCTCCATGAATCCGTTTAAGAAGCCCTTTATTTTCCAACTCGCTTAAGTCTCTTCTAATCGTTGATTCTGAACATTGGAGTTTGTTCATTAACGTCTGAGACTTTACAATTTTGTTTTCTTTTAATTGATTCAGTATGAAAGCATGTCTCTCTTCCGTTAACATAACAACACCTCCATTAACCTTATAATACCACCAAAATCAGTCATAATCAATCACAAAAAGTCGTTCAACGTGTATGACAGAATGACTTTTTTACCGTTTATTATTCCAATTCTTTCATCTTAAGATGCACCATCTGCCAAAAATAATTCCGTATCCAAAACCATGCGGAGTGTTTTAAGATATGCCCATTGAAATTATCATCAAATTCAACAACTACATTAAATCCATTTGCTTTGTAAAACGTTTTTCCGATTCCATTATCTCTTTCTACATTAAGATAGATTAGATAGATTTCTTTTACTCCTTCAAATCGATTTATTTTCCGATGGAATAATTCCTTTATAGGTTGCGTTCCATGTCTTTCTTGCGATTGCTTGAACGCTTAGAATATCAGCTGTCGTCATTTTGCGGATGGTGAATGACAATGGACTTTCCCCCTTTTTATAATTAAATACTTCTCCTAAGTATATCCAACTGCATATGCATTTCACAAACAATAGATTATTCTGCGTTGTATGGGACGGTTTTGCAACATTCGAATTTGAACGCTTTCAAAATAACGAGATATCGCCTATAATAATCGTACAAGGGAGGTGAAAAGAATGGAACAAGAAACTGTTTTAAAAGAAATACTGCATGCATTTAAACTTCATGCACAACATATTGATGAAAAAATGGATGGTTTGAAAACAGAGCTGGAATCTAAAATGAATGACATGAAAACAAGCTTAGAAAGCTTAGAAACTAAGATGGACAAGGGCTTCTCCCGTGTTGACTATCAAATTACCGAGCTTGGAAAAAAAGTCGATGGAATCCGTACTGAATTGAATGAAACAAATGAAAATGTGGATTATCTATTAAGCAAAAATGCTCAACACGAAAAGAAACTACGCCAAATCTCCGAACAACAACAAATGTAACCACTCATGCTGCATAATCCCTATATAAATGAACCCCTTTCTATTTCCTCATGTTTACAACTAAAAAAGTGGAGATAGGAAGGGTTTGTAGTTTCCCAATAACAGTAACCTTTTGAATGAATTTTATTTATGGTGCTATAATCCTCATTTTCAATCCGCGCTCGTGCTTATTCTATATTTTTTGTTTCCTCATTTATTTCATTTTCTTGTTTAAATGTTTGCTAAAACAACCTTTTAATAGTAGTATTTTTTAATTCTTTTTTTTCATATGAATTGAAAATTTGTATTGGCTCAAAATAAAGAATAAAAGGAGTGATTCAAATGAGTAAAGGCAAAAAGAAAAAGAACAAGAGTAAAGAAGAGTTAAACGCAATGAAAGATGATAAAAAATATCCGCAGAACCGTCCGCCAAGATAAAGGAAACTTCATTCATTGAGGGTGCTTTTATCCCCTCAATGAATGGTTGATTAATCCGCTACACTTAGCCAATCCTTATATTCTTACCGAGCCTGTCCAAGGTCCCTAATATGCTCATCGCTGCCAAATAACTCGTTTTCGGATTGGATGGAAGCGGGTTATTTTTGATTGTAAAAGTTGTCTCTCCAAAATCCCCGGCCATTTCAATCTGATGGATATTTTTCTCAATATGCGGGTCAGCAATAATGCGCACCTTTGTCCGCTCTATTCCCAAGCCAGCAAGGGAGAGGACAATCGAGACATTGATATTTTTCGGAAATTGTTTAATCGCCTCTGCTGCGTTTCCTTCAAATAGAATCGTTTCCTCTGTTACCGCCTCGTCCATCAAAGTATGAGCTGGTTTTCTTGTTGTTAGCGAAACCTTCTTCACTACTTTCAATGCATGAGCATTTTGCAATAAATCAAGACCGCCGATTGCTCCGGATGGTAGGTGGATGACATGATGATGTCTACTCGCAAGCTCGGTAATCTCGGTCAATAGTGTTTCATCAACTAGTGCACCAATACTAATTAACACAGCGCTCTTCTTTTTGATTGTAGCTGGGAGCAAGTTTCGTACAGCGTCCACATTCGCCGCTTCCACAACTAGATCAATGTCCGATTCCAAGAATGTATCAAAGTCGGTATAAAGCTTTACGCCAAATTCAGCTTCCAATCCCTGATATTTTTCTCTGTTACGCACGTAAACACTCGTAATCCTGAGTTGCTCATGTCCAGCATCGTTAATTTCTTTTAATAAAAAGTTCGCAATAGCTCCAGCGCCAATTAAACCGATATTCATGGTAACCCTCCTATGATTTAGTGAGTTGAGATAAGTTCCGAGGCGGAAGATAGAGCATTGGAAGGGGCTATCCGTGGCCGTGGCTTTCAATAATTTTGAGATCCATTTTTGATCACTGAGCCACGCCGTATCTGGGACAGTTGCTCTGACCCCCTACCCGCTTATATCTCTTTTCTCTTGCTGCTGCGGTAAATGAAGTATATTACAGCTACGGTGATAGTGACGAATAAGAAAATAGTCAGCGTAATAAAAACGGGATCTTCGTTAATATGTGCCGGAATGAATCTGTCTGCGATCGGCCCCCACGACATAAAGAATGGCACAATAATGGTGATCCATGATTTGGCATAAATTGCCCAAATGATGAAGATGGTGATACAGCTGATTACGATTAAATTATTTTGCATTGGTGTTGCGATAAAAAATGGATTTTTATCAAGAATTTCTACGATGATAAAAATACCGAATACAAGCAGATAAGCGAGTCCGGCAATAAGGTAAAATCCTTTCGAATGAAAAAATCTCGGTAAAACCTTTACAAATAAAAAGCCATAAAGAGTAAATGAAAGAACTGTAGCAATACCCATTCCCCATAGTCCGACTTTAGACAATGTAAAGTCTCCCCATAAGGCTGGTGTTAACAAAAGAAAAGCGAGAATCAGTAAAGCTGACATTGGTGCTAATATGATAAATTGCCTGGCATCGAAACCTAATTCCTCACCAATACTTTTCATATATTCCCTTGGTGAATCCCCGGTAACGTCCTTGACACTTTTCCCTTCTGCCTCGGCTTGTATAAGATGATCTTCCAGTTCAACAATGATTTCATCCATTTCCTTTTCGTTTTTCCCTTTTGAGAGTAAATACATTCGCAGTTCGATAATAAATCGTTCGGCCTCTTTAGATAACCTCGTCATTCCCCTCATCCCTTTCTTCAAGTAATGAAAAGACCCCACTGGACAGTCTCTCCCAATGTTCTTTAAATCGTTCCAGTTCTTCCAACCCTTCGTCCGTTATCGAATAATACTTTCGCTTCGGGCCGTTCGGCGATTTTCTTAAAACAGAGGTTACAAAGTTATTTTTCTGCAGTCTCATAAGAACCGGATAAATACTGCCTTCACTTACTACGGCAAAGTTATGCTCCTGCAATTTTTCCGTCATTTCGTAGCCATAAGTCTCCCCTTTTGCGATTAAAGCAAGCAGACTCCCCTCCAGTAGTCCTTTCAGCATCTGTGTTGTTGTTGACAAGGTGGTCACCTCAATTGATTTGTTACCACTATCTTACAATACAATATAGTGTAATGCAAGGTAGCTTTTAAAGAAAAAACGGAAGACCCAAACAGCCCGCCACTCTTTTTCAATCTTACACTGATTTCTTCAATTAAACGCGGAGCAACCCTCTGAACCCGCGAGAACCATAATAAGAATCCGCCCCATTATGGTAAACAAAGACTTGACCATACCGGTAATCACAAAAGATCGCCCCGCCGCGCTCACGAATCGACGCTGGGGTCTTCACCCAACTTGATGTTTTCTGATCAACTACCTCAAGTTCCTGTAATTTACGATATTCCTCTTCAGATAATAACTCAATGCCCATCTCTTCTACCATGTCCATGACACTCGTTTTTGGTGGGTACTTTTTCCGGGATTCCAAAGCCGCACGGTCGTAGCAGACACTTCTACGCCCTTTAGGACTTTCTTTCGAGAAATCATAGAAAATATACTCTTTTGTACCTTCATCATATCCGGCGACATCTGGCTCTCCCTCTGTAGCTTCCATTTGTTCTAGGGACTTTAGCTTTTCAGGTAACTTCTGCAACTTGGCAGCTATTTCTTCCCAATTCAAATTCTCGTGACGGTGCATATTCGCTTTAAAGCGTTCTTCCAACGCATGGAGAAGCTGTTCATTATGATTGTTTGTCATGCTAATACTCCTTTTCGTTCATTCTTCTTTATGAATCATTATATCCGACCTGAAACTGATTTAATAGACTTTTTCCCAATTCTGTCGTTAAGATAGTAGTAATTAGTTTAGCTACAAGGAGGTTCCCTATCATGGGATGGACATATGTTTTATTCGCTGCAATTATTGAAGTAGTATGGGTGCTCGGTTTAAAGTACTCGGATAATTTCTGGATGTGGACTGGGACAGTGATCGCAATCATATTTAGCTTTTACTTTGTGATCAAAGCATGTGAAGTGCTTCCTTCAGGTTCAGTCTATGCCACATTTACAGGTTCCGGGGCTGCCGCAATTGCCATCATAGACTTCTCCTTTCTTGGTGAGGCTTTTACAATAGGTAAAGGTTTCTTTATTTTTCTCATCATCATTGGTGTGGTCGGCATTCAATTAACGACAGGGGAAAAGGATCAGTCCGATGATTCGCTTTCGACAAAAGAGGGGGATGTGTAAAATGGCTTGGTTTTATTTATTTCTTGCAAGCTTCGGTGAAATCTTCGGGGTTGCAAGTATTAATATGTATTTAAAAAGGAGATCATGGAGTTGGCTTTTCGTATTGGTTGTGTGTTTTTCCCTCGGCTTTTATTTCCTCGGACTTGCCATGCGTGACATACCACTCGGAACGGCCTATGCGATTTGGACAGGGCTTGGGGCTACAGGTGCAGTAATCATGGGAGTTACATTCTTTAAAGAAGCGATGAATTTAAAGCGGGTTCTTTTTCTCCTATGTATTATTAGTGGTGCGGTTGGTTTAAAGCTGGTTTCTTAAAAGCCAGGAACAAAGAGTCTCTCAACTTAATAAGCTATATTGGGTCATTATCACGAGAATAGGAGTTGGGAGCTCATGAAGAAGAAGTGGCTGAGAAGCTTAAAAACAAACACGCCCCAGGAAGGTTTCGAATTGGCCATCCTCCTGGCGCAAAAAGGGATTGAGTATACACAGCCATCAGAAACCATCCGGAAAAAGATACGTCCCAAGTATTCAAGAAATCCAGATAATCTTATCGCTGCCTCCGAGGTAATTGCAATTCATTATCAAACGGTTGCCGCTGCGAATGACTACTGGAAATCAAATACGAAGGTGCATTTTTAAAGCATTTTCAAGAAGGAAGTATCCCTTTTGTTTTGGGGAGCTTCCTTTTTTGTATCGGTTAGTTTTATTTTCCTTATTAAGGGTGGAATGTTTCTTATAGGAAAATAACGGATGTTTGTTTTCCCGACAGTAAGTCTAGCGCAACCGTTTTGCTAGCTGTAAAAATAAAAAAGTGATTATAAATGAATAAATAATAACCCAAATAAAAGGGAATAATGCAAGATTATCGATATACCGACCATTCCAATCTAATAATGGTATTTGTGTAATCGTTGCAGGTGGAAGAATCCATAGAATATTTTTTAAAAATGGAGGTAAGACACGTTCAATTCCAACGGCTGCCAGCGATAATACGATAGTTAGCGTAAGGCCACCAAAAGAATTAATTGTGCTATTCATAATTACTTTACTAAATAAGCTTGCAAGACTAATCCCTAAGATAGACAAAATAATGTGGTTTGCGAAAGTAACGAGTCCTGTTGTAAAGGTAACCGGCTCACTAAACATCTTAAAGACAATTGGATATAAAAAAGCAAAAGCAGAAAGGATGATGGAGATGACTAAAACAGAGACTAACTTTGATAAATAGTAACGATTCCAGCTTCCTACATGGATGGCCATTAATTGTCTTTGAACCGGTGGATCAAGTTGTAGCATGCTCAAACAAACCCATGCAGATATAATATATAGAACTACTGCAGTTACGGCATAACTGTCAATAATCGGATTAGGTGTGTATGTATAAAACACAAAAATTATAATGATGAATGTTGAAATAGGCGGGAAGTATTTATGAGAACGGATATAATCATGTAACGTATATTTTATTAAATTTTTCAATTGAACCGCTCCTTATATTGATGGAAGCCATGATATCATGTATTATCTTCTCCTGGTGTTTCTACTGTTACAACACGTTTAATACTTCCTTCTGATTGAAGTATTCGATACAATACTTTGTCACTGTCTTTCGCATGGACATACAGTAACAATTTATCTGTCTTCTTCTCTATGTTGATTATTTCATCCCACTTTTCCACATTCGATTCATCCAGGCGTTCCACTTCTAGTAGCTTAATAGGCTCTTTTACAATATCGATCGTCTTTGTAAGAACCCCATTTTTTACATAGTAAGCAGCATCAACCATCTTCTCAAATAGATTGGATTCATGATAAGTAAGTAGAATGGTAGTACCTTCCTTTTTAAGCTCTTTCATAATTCGCAGTAATTCTTGCTGAGCGAGGGAATCAAGACCTGACAACGGTTCATCCAGAATCAACAAATCCGGACGCTTTATAATGGCTTGGATAATTCCAACTTTTTGGATGTTCCCTTTCGATAAATTCATCACCCATTGATCATTGAATTGTTCCAGTTTAAAACGTTTAAGCAAATCTGGGATAGATTTATGCATAATAGACCTAGGCATTCCACTGATCTTCCCCGTATAATTTAAGTATTCTTCAGGGGTAAAACGAATATTTTTTGGAAATCTTTCTGGAGCATATCCAATTTTTATTTTTTTGTTTTGAAAAATCATCTTGCCTGAAGAAGGTCTTTCCATTCCTGCTACTATTCGCAATAATGTACTTTTCCCAACCCCATTTCCACCTAATATAGCAATGATTTGTTGTTTACCGATAGTTAGTGAAATATTTTTTAAAACACTTTTTCTATCATAGGCTTTACCGATGTTTTTAAGTTCAACAAGCATTGTTACCGCACTTCCCCCTCCATTTTCATCACGATCTCCAATCATCCCATATCCGTTTGTATTGGCTATTATCTTTCATTACATTTAATAAAAACACATCAGGGTTCGTGAGCTTTCTCCACTGTTCAAAACCGAATGTCTTATCATAATGACGCAGTAATAAAGAGATAATCCCACCATGCGCAACAAGTACGATATTTTCAAGATCACTGCTAATCATCTCTTCTACAATCTCTACAATCCGGTTCATCGCTTCAATTCCAGATTCTCCCCCTTCATATTTCAAATTCATGTCTTCGTACGAGGCTTCAAGTTTAACCTGCCAGTCAGGAAAGAACTGCGAGCTTAATATACGCTCCTTTAACCGGGGATCTGTCTCAATTTTTAATTGATGTTTTTCCGCCAGTGGCTCAATTGTCTGAACGGCACGCAAATAAGGACTTGATATTATCTTATCCACTTTCATGTCTGTAAACAAATCACACAGCTCTTCCGCTTGCCCGAAACCTTTTTCCGTTAAACTTGCATCAGGTTCCTGCCCGGTTGCTTCTGCATGCCTCACAATATAAATATTTTTATTCATGTTGATCATTCATCCTTCCGTTTACCATCCCATAGTATCCATCTTCAGCAAAGCCAATGATGTCCAAATATGCCAGCCAGAGAATGAAATCTTCTCAGAAAATATCCAGTACGTGAACAACGAAATTACCAGCTCTCCTCCGAAAACTATTATATATTTCTATTTTCCCACAACTCTACATGAATTTAAAAAGTGGGTCAAACTGGAAATATAAATTTTTATATGGAACACTTGTTCTTATTTACTGGATATGATATTCTAAAGCTAGACAGACATCCAGAAAAGCTCCAAAACAATAAAAGGATGTGTTAAAATTGCTATTAACAAGATGCAAAAAAGTCTACTCCCCGACGCATGATTCCCCAGTTACTGTTATGGAAAAACCGAGCGATTATAAGAACAAGCCAGAAAGAAAGCCAGACTCCTTATTAGAAAAAACTTGAAAGAGATTAAATAAAGCAAAACTTCACTCATTGGGGGGGCATCCCCCACTGAGTGAAGTTTCACTTTATATTCACAGTCGGCATCTTCGCCTTTTCATTTTTCACCTCATCATGAAACAAGTGACAAGCAACAAAATGGTTATCGCCCGCCTCCTTCCACTCCGGTTTTTCCTTTCCGCAAATTTCCATAGCAAAGGGACAACGCGTACGGAAAACACAGCCGCTTGGAGGGTTAACCGGACTCGGAAGTTCTCCTTGCAAAATAATTCGTTCTCTGGAAGCTTCTACATCTGGGTCAGGTATAGGTATTGCGGATAGCAAAGCTTGCGTATAAGGATGAAGTGGTTGTTCATAAAGTGTTTCACTACTTGTCAGTTCTACTAAACGTCCTAAGTACATGACTCCAATCCGGTCTGAAATTTGTTTCACCATGGAAAGATCGTGGGCGATAAATAGGAATGTAAGACCTTTCTCTTCCTGCAGCTCTTTTAATAGATTTACAACTTGCGCTTGTACGGAAACATCAAGTGCTGAAATTGGTTCATCAGCAATGATGAAATCCGGATCTAACGCAAGAGCTCGGGCAATACCAATCCGCTGGCGCTGTCCACCACTAAATTCATGGGGGTAGCGATTGGCATGCTCACGGTTTAAACCAACCTCCTCGAGTAATTGATACACCTTTTCATTTTGTTCCTTTTTTCTCTTATACAATTGATGGACTTCCATCGGCTCTGAAATTATCTCTCGGACTGTAGAACGCGGATTCAGTGATGCATATGGATCTTGAAAAATCATTTGCATCTGTCTCTGGAGTATAAATAATTCTTTATCCGTTAATTCATGTACATTGTTATTACTAAATAATACATTGCCCGCCGTCTCCTGATAAAGTCCCATGATTGTCCGGCCGATTGTTGATTTCCCACAGCCCGATTCGCCTACTAGTCCAAATGTTTCTCCTTTATTTATATGAAACGTTACATCATCAACTGCTTTTAACATACGGTTTTTACCGAGGCTGAAATACTTCTTTAAGTTGTTTATCTTTAATATTTTCTCCTCTGCCATCGTCACTCCTCCGTCTTAGTTTTCTTTGACTCCAGGCATCATCGATAATGTTTTTGTTTGAGTATTCATCGTCGCTGGAACACCGAGTGGAATACCAATATTAGGGGAACAATGTCCAATTTCAAATCCACTCATTACAGGTAGGGGCAAATCGCTTAAATAATGGTGAAAAATTTCATCTAAGGTGTAGGATGATGTGCTATTTGCCTTAATTTGGGTAAAGGAGCCAATAGCCACCCCAGCTGCTTGTGCGAGCTTACCGGAAAGTTTCAATTGATTCAGCATGGAGTCAATCCGGTAAGGCGATTCATTCACATCTTCTATAAATAAAATTTTTCCAGCTGTGTCGACTTCAAAAGGTGTTCCTAAAGTGCTTGTGAGTAATGTCAGATTTCCCCCGACCAATTTCCCGCTTGCTTCTCCTACTCTAAGCACTTCTAGTGATGAAAGATTTTCACTATACTGCAAGCTGGTCGGTCTCAATAGCTGTGAGAAGGATGCAAGAGTTCGCTCCTCGATATCAGGGGATGCTAAATCTGAAGCAGGCATTGGGCCATGAAATGTGACGAGTCCTGCTTTTTGTTGGATTGCTACATGTAAGTACGTAATATCACTATAGCCCCAAATGACTTTAGGATGGCTGGCTATTAAATCATAATTAAGAGATGAAGCAAGTCTAGGTGTGCCATAGCCACCGCGGGCAATGATAATTGCTTTCACTTCCTCATCCGCTATCATTTCATGAAAATCAGCTAATCGTTCCTCGTCTGTTCCAGCTAAATAGCCAGATACTTTTGCAATATTTTTCCCAACTTTTACCCGAAGACCGAAATTCGTGAAAAAAGGAATCGCTTTCCCTAAGCGCTTCATATTTGGCGGACTTGCCGGGGCAATGATTCCAATCGTATCACCTTTTTTTAATGCCTTTGGCAGTAGCATAAGAACACCTTCTTTCTAAAGGTTATAGACGTATTTTATTAGTTTAAAATATTTTCTATGTCCCATATGCTGCTCCTTCCAATCGTTCCAACTTGCTCTCATACTGTGAAAAGTTATAAATGATGCCGGTTCAGGTAATTAGGGTATCTCTTATAGACTGAAACGAGCAGAATGTTAACGTTTGAAGGAATTAAAGCACCTCTCATCGACCGAAGCAAGCAAAGCATCGGCGATTCAAGCAATTAGAGCACCCTTCATCGACCAAAGTACACTAATGCCGGATCCCCTACGACTTTAGAATTCCAATAATTTATTAAGGGAGGCTCACCCCATAGATGAGCCATCCCTCAATCAAACAAATCTTATTTCTTCTCCGCGTATTTCAAATCAAAGTACCCAACCGGGTGACGAAGAATTCCCTCTACTCCATCTGCTTCAAGCACAACAGTATTATAGTAGCGTAAAGGTGCAGCAATCATTTCATCAGCGAGCATTTTTTCTGCCTCATATAAATACTCCCAGCGCTTCTCTTCATCTACTTCAGATTTACCTTTCGCAATCAGCTCATCATACTCTGGGCTGGAAAACCCGGTACGGTTCATATACGAATCAGTTATGAAACTCTCAAGGAAGTTGACCGGATCATTGTAGTCGTTAATGAAAGAACTACGGGAAAGCTGCAGTTCGAGTGCCTGCTGTGCTTCTGCAAATACGTTCCATTCCTGATTTTCCAACGTAACTTCAACACCTAAGTGTTCGTTAAACATTCCGTGCAGTGCTTCTGCCACCGCTTTATTCGTATCACTCGTGTTATAGCTTAATGTGATCTCCGGCAATTCTTCATACCCTTCCTCAGCCATACCTTCTTCGAGCAACTGCCTCGCTTGATCCGGATCAAAAGTGACAAGTTCGCCATTTACATCACGGAAATCTTCGCCTGTCGGACTTGTGTAACCCGGATTAATGAATCCATAGGCAGGTTCTACCCCTGTTTTCACGACAAATTCAGCAATGTCAGCCCGATTGATTGCATGTGAGAATGCTTGGCGGATTTTCTTGTTTTGGAATGGTTCCATTTCTACATTAAATCGGAAAAACTCTAATCCACCATACGGTCCTATAAATACATTGTCCCCATCAATCAGCTGATCAGATAACTCTGGTGGAATGCTTGCGGTATCAAGCTCACCCGCTTCAAACATCTGATATTGTGTATTCGTATCATTTACCATCGCAAAGTGGATATTATTCAATTTCACGGCATCCGCGTCCCAATAATGCTCATTTTTTGCAAACAACATTTCTTCATCATGCTTCCACTCTTCCAATGTAAATGGACCATTTCCTACAAAGGTTTCGGCCTCAGCATGCCAATTCGGATCTGCCTCTGCTATCTTGTGATTAATTGGGAAAAATGCCGGGTTCGTCAGTAAGTCGAGGAAAAACCCTGTCGGTTGTTCAAGCACGACCTCGAGTGTCTTCTCATCAACTGCCGTTACATTCACATCATCCTCTGAACCCTCACCACTGTTATAGCTTTCAGCTCCTTCAATAAAATAGCCTAAGAACGCTGCCGGTGAGGCAGTCTCTGGATTCAGCATATATTTCCACGCATACTCAAAATCTGCAGCTACAACAGGATCACCATTCGACCAATTCGCATTTTCCCGTAAATGAAATGTGTATGTTAATCCATCATCCGAAACATCCCAACTCTCTGCTGCCCCAGGTCCTGCCAAATGTTCCTGATCTAAGCGAGTCAGCCCTTCCATTAAATTATTGAGCGGATCCCAAGATACTGCGTCAAAACCAATCGACGGATCTAATGAAGCCGGTTCTGTTCCATTGTTCAATCGCAACACATTCTCACCCAACGCAGTTTCCTCTTCCGTAGTCTCATTCTCTTCCTCTTCGGCAAACGTTTTTTCTGTTTCCTGTTCCTCTGGCTCAGCTTCCCCTTCTGGGTCATCTGTCGCTGTACATGCAGCCAGGAATAAAAACATAAATACCGCCGATAGATAGATAAGTAGCTTTTTCATTCGTATCCCCCTCGTATTTTTACTTGTCTTTGTCCGCTGTTGTCAGCAATTTCTTCGCCCGATCATCCTGCAGCCAGCAATCCACTTCATGGGAATCACTCTGGTTAACGGTTTTCGGGTATACTTTATCACACACTTCCATAGCAAACGGACACCTTGCTGTAAATGGACATCCTAATGGAGGTGAGAAAAGATCTGGCGGGGTCCCTTCGATTGGCTGTAATTTCTCTTTTCTATCTAAGCGAGGAACCGAATGAAGCAGACCTTTTGTGTAGGGATGCTGTGGATTATAAAAAATTTCCCGCTTCGTCCCAGTTTCAATGATTTTACCGGCATACATAACGGCAACTCGATCAGCAATTTTCGCAACAACACCAAGATCATGAGTAATAAGGATAATAGAAATGCCGGTTACTTTCTGGATTTTTTCAAATAGTTCTAATATCTGCGCTTGAATTGTAACATCAAGAGCGGTCGTCGGCTCGTCCGCAATGAGAAGCTCTGGTTCACAAATCAAGGCAATCGCGATGACAATTCGCTGCCGCATGCCGCCACTGAATTGATGCGGGTATTGTTTCAGCCTTTCTTCTGGATTCGGAATCCCCACAAGTTTCATCATTTCAAGCGCCCGCTTCTCTGCTTCCTTATCCGAAATGCTATGATGCTGTTTCACCCCCTCTTTCAGTTGAGTGCCAATCGTTAACGTCGGATTGAGTGCAGTCATTGGATCCTGAAAAATCATCGATATATCTACACCTCTGATTGCACGCATCCTTTTTTCTTTCAATTCCGTTAAATCTTGATCTTTAAATAAAATTTTTCCCTTCGTAATTTTTCCAGGAGGATTTGGGATAAGACGCATTACGGCATTTACAGTAACACTTTTACCACAGCCCGACTCTCCAACAATTGCAAGTGTTTCCCCTTTATTTAAATGAAAGTCCACGCCCCTTACTGCTTGAACGGTACCGCCATAAGTTGTGAAGGTGACGTGCAGATTATTGACTTCAAGTATTTTTTGCATCCCTCCACCTACTTTCTTAATTTCGGATCGAGTGCATCTTGTAATCCATCACCTAAAACATTAAAAGCAAACATCGTAACCGAGATGAAAAAGGCGGGAAAGAATAATGTCCACCAGTTTCCTGAAAGGATAGCACCAAGGGAATCACTCGCCATCACTCCCCAACTTGCATTCGGTGAGGATATCCCAAGGCCGATAAAACTTAAAAATGCTTCTGCAAAGATGGCAGATGGAACCGTCAACGTCATTTGCACGATGATTGGACCCATTGTATTCGGCAGAAGTCCCCGCCGGATAATCCGAGATTGCTTTGTACCGAATGATCGTGAAGCAAGAATGTACTCATAGTTCTTAATCTGCATGACCTGTCCCCGCACAATCCGTGCCATCCCGACCCAGCCAGTGACGGTGAGAGCTATAATAATCGTCATTAAGCTGGGTCCCATGACGACGAGTAATAAAATGACGACTAATAAATAAGGAATTCCGTAAAGAATCTCAATAATCCGCATCATAAAGTTATCAGTACGCCCACCTTTGTACCCTGAGATACCTCCCCAAATAATGCCAATGGTGACGTCAATTAATGCCGCCATAAACCCAACGAAAAGAGAAATTCTTGCCCCCTGCCACGTCCGTGTGAACACATCTCTGCCTGCATTGTCCGTCCCAAACCAATGTTTAGCAGATGGTGGCTGGTATTGCTCGGATAACACTCCCATATTTGCTTCGTAAGGGGAAAGGATCGGACCAAAGATTGCCATGGACACTAGTATAATAATGAATGCCATACCAGACATGGCTAAATAATTTTTCTTTAACCTCCGCCAGGCATCTTTCCAGTAGGAGAGGGATGGTCTTGCTAATTGTTCCTGTTCTTTTTTATTCTGCTTGCGCCAGGTAAACCACTCATCTGGCACATTGTTTCTTGTAACTTCCCGGGGATACTGGTCATGCATGTTATTCCTCCCCTTCCTTCTTGTTTACTTTGATTCTTGGATCGATTATTCCGTAAGCGATATCCACGAGAAAGAGCATGATGATGAGGAATGAGCTGTAAAATACGGTTGTTCCCATAATGACCGGGAAATCCCGATGATTGATGCTTTCCACGAAGTATTTCCCCATACCCGGGATGGCAAAAATTTGCTCAATGACGAAGGAGCCAGTCATAATCCCGACAAGTAATGTTCCCATAATGGTGACGACTGGCATGAGCGCATTCCTGAGAGCATGTTTCACAATGATTTTCCAAGGGGCTAGTCCTTTTGCTTTGGCCATCTTTATATAATCCTGCGTCAATACTTCAAGCATCGTTGATCTCGTAAGTCTGGCGATAATTGCCATCGGACCGGTCGCAAGCGCCAACACCGGAAGTACCATATAGAGCGGGCCTTGCCATGTCGCTACCGGGAAAATGCTCCAGTTAACGGCTAGTTGTTGAATTAATAATGTCGCAAGTATGAAGTTTGGAATCGAGATTCCGAGAACAGCAATCCCCATCGCAATATAATCGATTATCCGGTTATGCCGGAGTGCGGCGAGTATCCCAATCGCAATTCCAGAAATAAGCGCAACGATGATTGTTACAAGTCCGAGTTCTGCAGAGATAGGAAAACCTCTTCCTAATAAATCATTTACCGTCTGGTTCGGCTGTTTGATGGACGGACCGAATTCTAAGGTGATGATTGATTTTAAATAAAGGACATACTGGACGGCTATAGGTTGATCGAGATTATAATGCTTCTTCAGATTCTGCTGTACAATTTCATTCGAGCTGCTTTCACTGTTGAACGGTGAACCTGGAACCGACAACATTAATACAAAGGTCAACGTGATGATGATCCACAATGTGAACAGCATCATAAGCAATTTTTTTAAAATGTATTTGAACATGGGCTCCAACTCCCGCGCAAGAGCTAGGCTCTAGTTTTGTCTAATACACTATATGCTTGTACTTCTATATAAATGAATGCTTGTTTCGGGCCAGCGAGTAATTTCCGTTTACTTAAAACGTTTTTGGGAAAAATATAACTATAGACTATTTAGGAGGGTTAAGAAATGTCACATGTACAACATCAAGAATTGATCGAGACACTGCATGAATGCGTGATGGCATGTAACCATTGTTTTGATGCATGCTTGAAGGAAGATGACGTGAAAATGATGGCGGAGTGCATCCGCTTGGACAGGGAATGCGCGGAAATCTGCGCCTACTTTGAACAAGCTTTAGCTAGGGACACACCATTTATATCTGAAATTGCTGCTCTTTGTGCGAAAGTATGTGAGGCATGCGGAAATGAGTGTAAGAAACATGATCATGAACACTGCCAGAAATGTGCTGAAGCTTGTTTCAAATGTGCGGATGCTTGTAAAAAGATTGCATAATCAAAAAAGCTGGAGACATTAGGTTATCAAGCTATGAAAAAAGAATGGGAAGGGGTCGGAAAATGATTATCCAATGGAAGTAATATTTTTTCACAATGAATGATATATATGGTTCGTTTAAAGATGAGGAAAATATGCCGCAAGCGGATGTACATTGCTATTTTCAGCAATCGGATTATCTTGTTGAGGCAAACAAGCCATTAACGCTCCATAAAAAAAGTAAAAACCCTTTGCATCGACCTGCATAAATCAGAGAACCAATTGCGGAAGGAGATGAACAGAACAACTCGATATCAAATCAACAAGGCTGGAAGAGACGATTTACGTGTCCGTTATCTTACGGCTCCTTCAGAAAAAGACGTCGAAGAGTTTGCTTCTTTCTTTAACCCATTTGCGGCCGCCAAAGGAATTGAGCTCTGCCGCAATGATAAGGTTGCAGCACTTAAAAAGAATGGAAATCTTGTCATCAGCTATGTTCACCATCAAGATAATCGGATACTGGCCAGCCATCTTTATATCATCGACGGCAATCGTTCGACCATGCTGTACTCTTGTTCAGGGCGTTTCGTCGAAGAAGATATCCCGCCGCTGCATATCGGACGCGCAAACCGTTACTTACACTGGAATGATATATTATTTTTTAAACAAGCCGGTTATCAAGTGTATGACTTCCTGGGCCTGTCAATCAATGAAAAAAATGAAGAAGAGCAAAATATAAATAAGTTCAAAAAAGGATTCGGCGGAAGAGAGGAAACCAATTATCAGAGCTTCGTACCCCAGACAAGGAAAGGAATGCTCATTTTATTTCTCTTACGTTTCAAATGGCGTAATCAATTGGAGCTGGTGAGAAGAAGCGGGGCTTTAGTCGGGAAACAAGAGCATATCTTGCATAAAAAACACACGTAAAATAAAATGGGCACCCTCTAACTAGGTGCCCTATTCCATTATTCACCTTAATGCTTCCTACCTTCAAATCAATAGACTCGGTGCTAAACAAATAAGAAAGATGAGAACCGATGGATACAAGACGACTTTTATGATGGAATCTCCTTTGACACGAAGCACATCCAGCGGGTTCTTTGCCGGCGCATGAATCCAATTGGCAAGACGTTCCCACCTACTCCTTTTTAATGGAATATCTGGTGCTCTCACCTGAAACTCATCCAATTTATTTTTAAGCTCATCCGGAAATTCACTTTTACTCTTACTCATTCGCCCACCTCCAACATTTTCCTTAACTTCTTTAACGAAGCATGCAGACGCGATTTCACTGTACCTAAAGGGATGCCAAGAATCTCGGATATTTCCTTTTGAGTTAAATCATGATAGTAGGTTAATAAAATAACAGCCCGTTGTTCAGCTGGTAATTGTTGTATTGCTGCTTGAACGGTCAGTTTCTCTTCTGTCGAGACGTTATCCCTTTGATTTTGAATATATAAGAAGGGCAATAATTTCTTCATCCGATTCCGTTTATTCAACCGGTTGATCATAAGCTGGTAGGCCATCCGAAATAAATAAGTTTTCATACTCGACTTTTTCTCATCAAAGTGTTCTTGGTATTTAGAATAGCGGATAAATGTATCTTGCACAAGATCAAAGCTCATTTGCTCATCTTGACAATATCTATAGACGAATTGGTAGATGGCAGTTTTATAAGTTACAAAAAGTGTTTCTACCGGGTACGGATCTTGCTTCTCCATATGGGAATTGATTTCCTTATTCGAATTCATCGGACCACCGCTCTTTGATTCCTTTAAAGACATATGCAATTCTCGTGACGAACCAAATAAACGTGATTAGAGAAAACACAAAGGTTTGATGAATAAAAAATTGTATCCAAGGGCTATCGATATTATCACCCCGCAACAAAAATACGAACAGGCCTGTTATACATAAAAATGTATAACTAGCAGCGATAATGATGACATAATCCCATCTCGTCCACTGGAAATAAATATCGGATTTCTTAAAGTCAATATTCCCCAATCTGTTTCGGACGACCTTTTTATTCATTGTAGCTATGATTATAACGAAAATCGCCCCTAAAATTGCAGCCACAACACTGCTTATTAACCAGCCTAACGCCATCGATTATCAAACTCCTTTTTCATCCTTTACTTTCTTATACAATAATTAGGATGAAAAGGTTCGATTATTCTTTAATTTTATTAAATGTTTTCCTTGTAATTATGACTTGGACTTGGTGGGCGGCGAAACTATGAGACACATCCGGCTATAAAACCATGAAAGTGGCTCACAGATGAGTTTTATGAGACACGTCCGGCTATAAATCCATGAAAGTGGCTCACAGATGAGTTCTATGAGACACAAGCGGCTATAAATCCATGAAAATGCCTCATAAATGAGCTCTACGAGACACAAACGGTTATAACACCATGGAAAGTGGCTCATAGAAGAGATCTATCGGACAAAAGCGGGATTTGAGTAACATAACTTTAAAGCTCTTATATTGTTAAATTTAACTTCTTACCTTCCAAACGATACTCACAATCCGCCACATGTTGAACAAAGGTCCGGTCATGCGACACAAGAAGAACGGTTCCCTCGTAACCTTTTAAAAACCGCTCCAACGCTTCAATACAAAACACATCCAGAAAGTTCGTCGGCTCATCCAAAATCAATAGATTATACCTGCCTAAAAACAACTGACAGAGCACTAAACGAGTTGCTTCTCCCCCACTCAAATCTCTGATGTTTTTCTTCAAGTCATTACCTGTAAAATTCATAGCATGCAGAACGGAACGGATTTTACTATCTGCGTGATCGCTATGATCTTTCATATAATCGATGACGGTTGCATCTTTCGTAAATTTATAGTCCAGCTGCTCATAAACTCCGAATACAGCTTTCGGAGAGATGGTCAGCCCCTCGCCTTGGTTCATTATATGGCGGAGTAAGGTTGTTTTTCCAGAACCGTTCTTTCCCGTGATTGCAATCGTCTTACCAAGCGGGAATTGAAAGCTCGCTTCTTCAAGTAATGTCTTTCCCCCTGCCTGCAGCTTCAAGCGATCTGCCATGATTGGGAATTTATTATGAAGCTCAAGTGCTTTCGTTTGGTGGAAACGGATGATTTGTTCTTCTTTTGGCGCTTCGATTTCATCCAGTTGTTCGACCCTTTTTTCCAGTGCTTTTGCTGCTCGCTCGACGGATTTTTGGCTTGTGCCTTTTGATTTCGTCTCAAACATTCGATTCGCCTTTGCTTTTGTTTCCTTTTTAGACGTTCGGCTGCTGGCTTCGGTTATCTTCTCTGCCTTCTTCATCTTTTCCTCGGCCGCTTTCAAGAGGCGTGATTTCTCTTTTAGATACTTTTCACGTTCTTCCGCTTGCTGACTTCTTTCCTGTTCTTTTTGCGCGGTATAGTTCGAGTAATTTCCTGTATACTCTTTTACACGACCGTCCTCCACTTCCCAAATCTTGTTCACTAGCTTGTCAAGCACATAACGGTCATGACTTACAAGCACAAGGGCACCATAGTAGTACGTTAATTCATCAATAAAAAACTGAGTTCCGTCTGCATCAAGATGTGTCGTCGGCTCATCCAGCAGTAAGCCTTCGTGATAATCGGAAAAAATTTGTGCCAGCTTCAATCTTGTCTGCTCCCCGCCGCTGAAGTGATCAATTGAAGTCTCCGGAATCGCTAATTTCCCGATCAATTCATAATCAACTTCACTTTGCTCCGGTTCCGACAATTGGTCAAAATAGGCAAAGTCTGCATGACGATGCACCTTGCCACGTGCTGGCTGAATCATTCCAGCAAGCAACTTCAATAACGTACTCTTTCCTGCACCATTTTTCCCGACGATTCCAATCCGATCAAACTGGTGGATTGCTAAACGTTCAATTTCTACTATCGTTTGGTCAAAATAAGTTAACGCTATATTTTCTAATTCAAAACATATTTTTTCCATCTTTGCTACCTCCCGAAATTGTTCTATTTCGTATCGATAGCTAGGATCGATACGAGCTCAAGTTTAGTGCGAGCTCGTATTAAAAGAATAATAACATTTGCATATAATTTTCCTCCTGTACTCCATCTTTCAGTAAAAAACGCACAAAAAAAGAAGGCAGAATAAGCCGCCTTCCTCTTGATAACAAATAACATATAAAAATGAAGATTAATGAAAAGGACAGACTAATCCCATTTACTCTGCTTAAATAAGCAAAGTCTTTGAACGTATTTAGTTACCGGTTCAAAGTTTGGAATCGTAGTCTCATTTTCATTCATTCTCCTTGACATTTAAGATTTATAGTTCCTATAATACATATTTCTATTAGAAAAATCAAATTCCCTTTATTAATCTTCCCAGATTTCCTTGGATAACTCAACGATAAAACGTAATTTCTCCCACTGCTGCTCTTCCGTTAATTTATTCCCGTGGTGGGTTGATGAGAACCCGCATTGGGGACTTAAACAAATCTGCTCCTTTGGAATATATTGTGTTGCTTCCTTAATCCGTGCTTTCAGCTCTTCCTTATCTTCAAGTTCACCTGATTTCGAAGTAACCAAGCCAAGCACCACTTGCGGCCCACCTTTAGGGATATGAGCGAGTGCTTTGAAATCCCCGGAACGCTCGTCATCATATTCCAGGAAGAATCCGTCCACTTTTTCTTTTGCAAGCAAGGTTGGTGCGATTAAATCATAACTACCACCGAACATGTATGTAGACTGGTAATTCCCACGGCATAAGTGCGTTGTAACGGTTAAATCCGCCGGTTTTTCATCTAACACTCCATTAATTACGCGGAGAGCTAAGTCAATGTATTGTTCTCTCGAGTAGCCTTCTTCTGGGAATTCCTTTTCCGGAGAAGAAAGCCCCGCAATATATACGTCATCCAATTGCAAGTAGCGGACTCCCGCATCGTAAAACGCTTGAATCGCATCCCGGTACGCTTGAATAACATCTTTTGCATAATCTTCAATATCAGAGTAAACCGTCTCATCGATCATACCAGGGTGGAACAACTGATTCGGGCTCGGAATTGTTTGTTTTGCGACTGCACGCCCATCGACGATTTGATTAAACACTTTAAAGTCCTCGATAAACGGATGGTTCGGGTTGAATGACACTTTTCCATTATTCCGAATCGTGTACTTTTCCGTTTCTACCCCTTTAAATTTATAACCATGCTCAGGAACATAACCTTCCACGCCATTTAAATGCTCAAGGAAATCAGTGTGCCAGAATCTGCGACGGAATTCTCCATCCGTTACAACCTCTAAACCAACTTCAATCTGCTTATCAACAATTCCGGTAATTTCCTCCGTTTCAATCGCATATAATTCCTCTGCTGAAATCTTGTTATTTTGAAAATCTGCCCTTGCTTGTTTAATCCGTTCTGGTCTTAATAAACTTCCAACATGATCTGCTCTGAATGGCGCTTTCGTAAGTGTTGTCATCATACTGCCCCTTTTCGTTATATTTTTTAACTAAATAAGAAAATCCCCTTCTTTAAAATAAGAAGAGGATTCTAGTATCGTGTCTACTCTTCTTATCTTCAAGCTTATAATGCTACTGGAATTAGCACAGTACATATAAATGTCTGTTGCTGAAGCTTCACAGGGCCAGTCCCTCCACTTCTCTCGATAAGAAAATTTGCTTATTAAGTTATTAGCTATACTCTACATAGCTTTTAGATAATTGTCAACCTTTATTTAATATTCGTTTCCTCAATCGGACGTGCCCGGTAAACAATAAAGGACAAGACGACAGCAACAAGCGTAATGATAAAGATAATAAAGTAGACATGTTCTACCGCAACAACCATCGCTTGACTTAGCGATTGGGCTGACGTTGGGTCCGCAACTCCTGCCAGATAACTTGCCTGTCTGGAGTTCAGAATACTAATAAATACGGAGACTCCAATTGCACCGCTTAATGGCTGCAGCGTAGACATAACAGCCGTACCGTGTGGATATAACCGCTTCGGCAGCTGGTTTAATCCATTCGTTTCAGCTGGCATCATCGTTGCAGATACGCTAAGCATAATGAGCATAAATCCAACGATTATTACCCAAGGCGGCGTATCAGCTGTCATTCGGCTGAACATAAACATCGTCCCGGCAAGCACAATTGTCGCAGGTATCATCATCACCCGAGGACCAACTTTATCGAATAAAGCGCCCATAAATGGGCTCATAATCCCGTTTAAAATACTTCCCGGGAGCAGCAGCATTCCAGCCATTGCTGGTGCAAGAGCCATTGGTCCCTGCATGAACACCGGTAAGATAAGTTCTGAGGCAAACATCGTCATCACAATAATAATGAACATGATTACTGCATGCGTGAACATCGGCAATTTGAACACGCGCAAGTCCATCAACGGTTCTTCCAGCTTAAATTGTCTGATGGCAAAGAGAATGATTCCAATCACCCCAATGATAATTGCAGTTAAAACATCACGTGTTAAAAACCCTGCCTCACTCTCTCCAACCGAGCTGAATCCGTATATTGTTGCACCAAAACCTACCGTTGAAAAGACAATGGAGAGCCAATCGATCTTCGGTTTCGTCACTTCCGATACATTCACCAAATATTTCAAGGCAAAAAGAATCGAAAATACAGCAAATGGGAGGACAGAGATAAATAAAAATCTCCAACCCAAGTAATCAACGATAACTCCCGAAAGTGTTGGTCCGATTGCAGGTGCAAACATAATAACTAACCCAACAATTCCCATGATTTTCCCTCTTTTATGTGGAGGATACACAAGTAAAAAGACGTTGAATATAATCGGCATCAACATTCCAGTACCGACCGCCTGAATCAACCGGCCAGTAAGCAAGACGGAAAATGTCGGCGCGATTGCCGCTATCGTTGTACCAATTGTAAAGACCGTCATCGTCCCAATGAAAAGCTGCCTTGTCGTAAACCATTGCATAAATAATGGAGATACTGGTATAACAATCCCCATCATTAACATAAATCCTGTTGCGACCCACTGTACAGTCGGTAGCGTAATACCGAACTCTGCCATTAACGTCGTGAGCGCAATATTCAACAGTGTCTCATTCAATATCGCGAAAAATGCTCCGATGATCAACGCTGCCATAAGCGGCAATGTTTTGACATTCGGATCTTCTGATAGAAATTCATAATTTTTTTCTTTTGATTTGCTCATTATTTTTACCTCTAATTTTATTTTAATGTATCGTATATCTATGTTTTTCAGTTACTTTTTCACATCAAAAGAATAATAAAATCTGCAAAAAAATTCCTCCTTCAATCGTTTGTTCAAAATAAAAAATCACAAGCAGCTGCCTGTGGTTGAAAGTAAGGGATACATCTTAAATACATGGGGGCCACTAAAACTAAAAAGGAAAGACAGAACAAAGCCGCCTTTCCACCAATGCATCGAATTATCCGTAGGGTTCATTATAAAGTATATAACTATTCCATAACTTGATATAAAATTATGAATAAAGGACAGACGTATCCCAATTACTCCGCAGCACAAACAGAGTCTTTGACCATATTCAATTATTGGTTCAAAGTTAGGAATTGTTGTCTCATTTTTTCAGTAATGCTCCTTCTTCTTGTAAAAATCATTCTTATTATAATCGGTCATTCAGAATGTGTCAAGGTACATTTCCTGCACTTTCTCAAGGTCATCGACAAGTAGGTTCATTTCTTCCTGGCTCAATCGGATAGGCAGTTGATCATACAACGTAATGACGTGGTCTTCTGTATCTTTTTGGTGGTTTTTCAGATAATGATAAAGCCTTTCTAACTGTTTTTCATTTATCGTTGTTTGTGTCGTTAGATGTTTTATTTTTTGTATAGAAAACTCATTCGCATTGCCGTCAAATTCTCCTGATATAATCTTTCCTGACAGGAACATATCATCACCTCAGAGTCATTTGATCAAGCTAGTATTAATAATAGCTTAACCAAAGGTTTCGATTGTTATTAACTCAACCCCCAACACCTGATAATAAAAAAGAGAATTAGTAATTGCTTTCATTCAGCGTGAGTGTTTTGTTTTAGGATCCGCAGTCCAGACACCCCTCGCTTTCTAGAGCAGCTGATGAGTTTCCTCGGAAGAAGTTCGTCATTCAGGGATGGTGCGCAATTTTTAGTTAGCGTGCAAGGCTGTCCGGGGGCGGTGCGCAATTTTCGGTTAGCGTGCGAGGCTGTCCGGGGACGGTGCGCAATTTTCGGTTAGCGTGCGAAGCTGTCCAGGGGCGGTGCGCAATTTTCGGTTAGCGTGCGAGGCTGTCCAGGGGCGGTGCGCAATTTTCGGTTGGCGTGCGAAGAGGGATACTATTTGGTATTCTAACTAGTGCACTGTTCAAGCAGGCTGAAGGATGAACTACGGATTATTCATGATTCGTATAGCCCTTTTACTTATTTCTTACCTGGTGGCTGTAAAAAAACAAACATGGCTATTAGCTGGATTTAATGAAAAAAACATTAAGAATAAATTTTTATTAGGGAAAATCACAGGCGGACTATTCTTTCTGCTTTTAGGTTTTTCAGTAATGATTCATAGCTTTATTGATTATCCACACGAAGCAACTGTTCTTGTAGTTGCGATGCTGGTTCTATTATCCATTACCTATCTAGTTATTAATAGAAAGTTGCTCGACTAATTAACGACTAGGTTAGTTGAAAGGGAACATAACGATTAATCATCTATAATACGCTATGCCCCTTCTTTTCAATTTAGGTCTTTTACTTACCGAACACTGAAATTATCAATTAGTCTTGTCTTTCCAATATGTACCGCTACAGCAACTAAAGTTTGGGTTTGAATCGTTGAAGTTGGTTGCAAGGTTTCACCATCCACTACTTTCACATATTCAATCTCTGCTTTCGGTTCAGTTTTGAGATGCGCTTTCATTGCAGCAATCAATTTCTCTGCATCTGTTTCTCCCTCTTTTACCAAGTTTGCGCCAAAAGAAATAGTATTACTTACAATCAAAGCCGCCTCCCTATCTTCAGGAGAAAGATATGTATTACGGGAACTCTTTGCCAAGCCATCTTCCTCCCGGACCGTCGGACAACCGATGACCTCCACATTCATGCATAAGTCTTTAACCATTTGCTTGATAATCGCCAGTTGCTGCGCATCTTTCTCACCGAAATACGCACGGTCCGGCTGTGTAATATTAAACAATTTGTTCACGACTGTACAGACCCCACGGAAGTGACCCTCGCGGTTTAATCCGCAGAGTTCTTCCGTCAATACAGACATATCAACATACGTAAAAAAAGCTTCCGGATACATCTCTTCTGGTGTCGGATGGAAAATAAGATCCGCTCCTAGGTTCTCGCAAATCTTACTATCCCTGTCTAAGTCATGGGGATAACTATCAAAATCCTCATTTGGCCCAAACTGCATGGGATTGACAAAAATACTAACAATCACCTTTTCATTCGCTTCCCTTGCAGCAGTAATCAGACTTCCATGTCCCTCGTGCAAAAATCCCATTGTCGGTACGAAGCCAATGGTATAGCCTTCTTCTTTCCACTTTTTCACCACATCTTTAACATCCTTGATGGTTGATGCAATTTGCATGATACATAGCTCCTTTAATTTTCTTCCTTAATATAATTTATCAATGACCTCATCGGAAACAGTATAAATATGCTCTTCACCGGGAAAAGCTCCTTCTTTGACTTCGGTTATATAATCCTGGAATGCTTGTTGCATGATTTCCCCTACATTTGCAAACTGTTTGACAAACTTTGGGGTGAAGTCTGAAAATATTGCCAGCATATCTTGATATACGAGCACTTGTCCATCACAATCCGGGCCTGCGCCAATCCCGATTGTCGGAATATTTATTTCCTTGGAGACGATTTCCGCCAGTTTTGCAGGCACACCTTCCAACACGATCATAAATGCTCCCGCCATCTCGACCGCTTTCGCATCCTCCATCAACTGTCTAGCTGCAGCTTCGGTTTTCCCTTGTACCTTAAATCCGCCGAATTCATTAACAGATTGCGGAGTTAAACCGATATGGCCACACACTGGAATAGATGCTTCTACAATGGCTTTAATCTGTGGGCAAACCTTTGTGCCGCCTTCTAATTTCACCCCATGCGCTCTGCCCTCTTTTATTAATCTGCCAGCATTCTGTACGGCATCATGAACGGAAATCTGATACGACATAAATGGTAAATCCGCTAAAACAAAAGCTTTGCTTGCTCCTCTAGCGACAGCTTTTGTATGGTGGATCATATCATCCATCGTAACTGGCAGTGTATCTTCATATCCAAGCATGACTTGTCCAAGGGAATCTCCGACGAGTAACATATTAATTTCAGCTTGATCCATTAACTTTGCCATCGAGTAGTCGTAGCACGTCAGCATCGTAATTTTATCACCTGCATTTTTTTGTTGCTGGAGTGATGTCACCGTATTTTTCATTCTTTGATAACCCCTTTGATTTTTTTATAGTTCCTGTCTTTATGCTTCTCCTCGGCTACTTCTAGCACCAGCCTTGATAGAGCTTTATAAACTTCCTTTTCCTCTGGATGTAAAACTTCTAAGTGATTTAAAATAGTACCAAGATCATTTCTCTCAATTGGTCCGGTCAGTGCATCCGTTGTCCCGCAGGAAAGGATATTTTCCGTATTTCCTTGAATGAGCGGCGCCAGTGCCCGGTGCGCTTTGTCTGGTGTAAAACCACAGTCAACAAGCATTTTCTCACCCAAAGCAACGAGTCCGACATAAAGGTTACTGACCATTGCTGCAGCTGCATGGTAACGCGTTTTGTCTGCAGCTTGAATCACGGTTACCTCATTCCTGAAACGTTCAAATAAACCGGTCAGATCGTTCAGGTATTTCGCATGCCCTTCAATTGTAAAAACAGCTTTCGACAGCTCTTTGTAAGAATGATACTTATCATGAATCGCAAAAAGCGGATGAATCGAATAGCCGAACGCTTCATACCGGCTACTATCCGAAAAAACCTCCGAACTTAAAGAACCACTAAAATGACTAATGATCTTACCTTTGATTGGAAGCACTTTCAAGTTATCCCATACCTTGGTTATAGCTCCATCTGGTACAGTTATAAAAATGGCATCACTATCCTCAACGAGAAATCCAATTTCTTCATACGCTCTTGTATTGGTAAAGTTGGCTGCTTCTATTGATGATTCGAGCGTTCTGCTGTAATATCCTGTCACATTTACTTTGTGCTCGGTTAAATATTTTCCGAGGGACACTCCAACCTTCCCCGCTCCTATAAAGCCAATCTTCATAAGCACCCCCCCAGCAAAATTTAGTCTTACGTGGTATTTCTTTTATGATAGCGAATAGTAACCTAAATAAGCAACTATCAAGCGGCAGAAATATTGAAATACTTAGATTTTATAACAACCAATAATTAAAGAAGAGAAATTTTCAACGGACATCCTTTCTTTCTAATAGCCTTGAAAAAAAAAACGAGGCTCTGTCAAATCCCAATATTTTATTAGTCAGAAATATGGTACTTCCAATTTAACAGAACTCTATTTTTATTTTACTCAAGCCAGAGCCCCTTATAGGGATAGTTGTAGACCCTTGTTTTAACCTTTCCTTGTTAACAAATCAATCGCTTTAATAATTTCATTAGGCTTCTGTGTGCCTATCACTACAGTTTCATTCTTTAAAAATAACTTTATCCCTTGTTTTCCGTACATAGTATATGCTTTTTCTCCCTTTAAGTTTATACGAACTCCCCAGCCTCCAAAATTGGATAAATCATAATCAATCGACTCGTAATCTTCTATATCCTTGTATAAAAAATTTCTATAATGAAAATGGAATGGCATAAATAGGACATAAATTCCATCTTTGCGAACTTCAGTTATTAACTTTATAAATCCTATCATTACCGCCGGAAAAATCACCCCGAATAAGAACCAAGCAATAATTAGAATGACATCGGGAGCTGGTTTGCTCCCAATTGGAATTCCAAATAAAATTTGCTGTATAAAGATATACCAGAATAGCAAAGCAATAAGCATGACCAATACCCATGCCCAAATTTGACGAGGTTTTTGAATTTCACGATAGATAACATGGTTTTGTTTCCTCATTCTATCCCCTTCCTTCTACGTTTTTTTGAAAACAATATTATTAAGCAATTCCGTTAAATGAATAGAAAATATTGTCTATATTTTGAATTTAGATAACATTAATGTATCACAGTCTTCGGTGTTTTGTTTTGTATTAGGCTTGTTCCAAGAATGGTGATTTTTTTTGAATTTTGATTGCTAACGATTTCTTATATTGCACCGTCTCTTCAAATGTAAAATGTTCACTACGAATATTGCTAAATCCCCCTTAAGCCTGTTTTGTCCATTTTACTTTCACTATAATTCACCTTGCTCAATCATTTCTAAAACTTCGTCTGCAGAGTATACTTCGTTATATAATATATCTTTTCTTGTTTTTCGCAGTTTCAGTTCTCACCCAGAATCTATTTCAATATCTTCTTTAACCGTGGTAGTCGATTCCTCCAAAGAAATAACCTGATATCTTTTACCGTCTAATTCAAAAGCAGAACTTTCTTCTCGGATAATATCTTTTATGACTTCTGCTGCATAACCTTCCAGTCTTTTCAAGTAATGCCACCTCCAATTTTGATTATTGCTTCTATTTAATTATATAGTATTTATCACGCCAAACCAAAGCAATTTCAGCCTTTAAGCAACAGAAGCCATTTTTTTATACAACCTACAAGTCTTAAAAGAATATTCACTTTCTTGAATCTTTGTATTCCTTTTTTTAAACTATTTCAATACGCACCGTTTTGTTATTTTGATGAGTTGATAAAATCATCATATATGTTCATCTTTATTTCTCATCTCATAAACCTTCCTCGCGATTTCCTCCAAAATATAAATCGCCGGGATTTGTGTCGTGATATTCATATCGCCAACGGTTTCTTCTGTTATATAGTAAGAAATATTCCGATCGGATAATTTCGCAATGGTAGACTGTTCATTGTTCGTTATACTGAATATCTTACTTTTTTTCTCCTTTAATTTTTGAATATGGGAAATGGTGATTGCATTCTCTCCTGAAACAGAAAGAGCAATCGTAATACTCTTATTCAAATCAGCATTTATCGGCATAAACCAGTCTTTTAAATACATCGTGAATGTGCCTAAACTGGAAAAATACCTAGAGCCGTACTCTGCAAGCGTTCCCGAGCTTCCCATTCCAATAAAAATGACAATCTCTTTTTCCGCAATGATTCGTGCTGCGTCTTCCAGTTTAGCAAGGAATTTCTTATTTTGCGTACGCTCGAAGAACTCGGTAAGCACATACTGGCTACTTTTAATCGACTGATTCGGCTCTTCGTCGACCAACAGCTTCAACCTTACTTTAAACTCCGCAAAACCGGAGCAGCCTACTTTTCTACAGAATCGCATAATCGTTGAAGTGGACACATGCGTCTCATCCGCAAGATCCCGTATCCGCATATAAACGACCTTTTCTTTATTCTTCATGACATAGTTGTAGATGGACATTTCCAATTCATTGAACGATGAAATGATTTCATTTGTAAACAACCGGCTTTCTCCCTTCACAATTTGGTCCTCACGTTCATTATACCTTCTTATGAAACACAGCGTTACTTTTATGAAACAATTATCTTTCAGCGGTAAACAAGTCTAAAGCCTTTAACCCTCTATCTTTTTCGCTATTTCCCACCTAAACTAGAGTTGTACGTATTTTACGAGGAGGATAAATAATGAGTAAAGGACTAAAAATCGCTACAATTGGCGGAGGTTCAAGTTATACTCCAGAATTGATTGAAGGTTTTATTAAACGATATGATGAACTTCCTATTGAGGAATTATGGTTAGTAGATATTGAAGCAGGTAAAGAAAAGTTGGAGATTGTAGGAAATTTTGCAAAGCGAATGATTGAAAAAGCCGGTGTTCCGATCAAAGTTCATTTAACCTTTGATAGAAAAGCAGCATTAAAAGATGCTGACTTCGTTACAACCCAATTTCGCGTTGGATTGCTTGATGCACGTGCAAAGGACGAACGAATTCCTTTAAGTCACGGCGTACTTGGACAAGAAACGAATGGTCCTGGTGGGCTTTTCAAAGGACTACGCACCATTCCTGTTATTTTAGAAATTGTGGAAGAGATGAAAGAACTCTGCCCAGACGCTTGGTTGATCAACTTTACAAACCCGGCTGGGATGGTGACAGAAGCGGTTCTGCGTTATACTGATCACAAAAAAGTTGTTGGACTATGTAACGTTCCAATCGGAATTGAAATGGGAGTTGCCGAATTACTGGATGTTGACAAGTCCCGAATCCGCATCGACTTTGCGGGATTAAACCATATGGTATATGGGATGGAAGTTTATCTCGATGGTGTCAGTGTGAAGGAGAAAGTATTGGAGTTATTAGCAGATCCAGAAAACAGTGCCTTCGTTAAAAACGTGCAAAATCATGGCTGGGAGCCGGAGTTTTTACGTGCGCTGGGTGCAATCCCATGTCCGTACCACAACTATTATTATAAGACAGATGACATGCTGCAAGCGGAACTTGAAAACTTTAAACAAGGTACAACAAGAGCTGAAGTCGTCATGAAGCTTGAGGAAGAATTGTTTGAACTATACAAAGATCCTGAGCTGGACATTAAGCCGCCACAGCTGGAAGAACGTGGTGGGGCATACTATAGTGATGCCGCCGTTCGTCTTATTTCATCGATTTATAATGATAAACATGACATTCAGCCAGTCAACACGGTGAATCATGGTGCAATTGCCGACATTCCATATGACTCTGCAATTGAAGCAAGCTGTGTTATTACAAAAGAAGGACCGAAGCCGATTGTAAACGGGGAATTACCTGTTGCAGTGAAAGGACTTGTTCAACAAATCAAATCCTTTGAACGGGTAGCAGCTGAGGCGGCAGTAACAGGAAACTATGATACTGCTTTACTTGCGATGACGATTAATCCACTCGTTCCTTCTGATTCCGTTGGTAAAGAGATTTTAGATGAGATGCTTGAAGCGCATAAGGAGCATTTGCCGCAGTTTTTTAGTGAGGAGAAGACGGAAACTGTAAAAGCATAGAAAAAATAATAATTAAAAGCTGGTATGAAGATGGTGGTGAACCATTCATATCAGCTTTTTTCATGTGCTTTTTATCTATTCATAATCCCCCGCTGCAAATAAATCATCCCTTCCGCAAGCTGCCCAATTCGTTCGTAAATCCGATCATCAGTTAGTTCATCACTCTCGATATCATAAGCTTCATTATGAATAAACACATTCCCAGTCGGGACGAGTCCTTTGAAATAAGAAAGAATCGAACCTAAATGATATTCCAAAACAAGAAAATGCCGATTCGTCCAACCGGTCGCAACCATGCCGGTCACTTTATTGCGGAATGCATATTCAGGCAAGTGATCGAGCAAATTCTTTAAAGCACCCGAAAGAGATGCTTGATAAATTGGTGTGCCGAATACGAGAAAATCTGCAGCTTGAATCTTTTTCACCACATTCCACGTATCTTCATTGTATGCAGATAACGGAAGGCCAGCGGCGAATTCAATATCATACTCCCGTAAATCAATTAATTCCGTTTTGATCGTCGAATCATGCACCTTGGCAGCAGCTAATACAGCTTCAACCGCAACAGCTGTCTTCCCACCTGCGAGTGCACCGGAAACTCCTACTAGTTTCATTCTGTACACCTCTTTTCTCTATGATTTAGGAATCGTACTTGTGAGACTGTCTATAAATATGTCTCTAATAATTCAAAAAGATGGGGCTGTGTTGAGATTCTCATCCTCCGAACGAACTAAAAACATTCGCACTCAAGCAATTATCTGCCTCACGCAATCCAAGATCACTTATTTCTCCTCTTCATCATTCTTAATAAAATCCTTCAAAAAATTTATCGGTAAATACAAACGATCTTCATTTAAATTTAAAAAATTAAGATCCTGTTCTTCGCTGTGCTGATCTTTAATATGACTGACTTCGTTATGCAGTTGCTCCATCTTTTCATCTAAATCATTAGCTACCACCGCTGCCTCCGTCAATTCTTTCGTTAATCGCTCGGGTATGACACGATCATATTTATAGTATATCTTATGCTCCAGGCTTGCCCAGAAATCCATGGCGACGGTTCGGATTTGAATTTCTACATAAACATCTTCAATTCGATCCGACATGAATACAGGTACAGAGACGATTAAATGCAAACTTTTATAACCGTTTGGTTTCGCATTTTTAATATAATCCTTCTTCTCAATGACTGTAACGTCTTTTTGGTTTTCGATCATTTCACTGATCCGATAAATATCGGAAATAAAAGAGCAGACAACACGGATGCCGGCAATATCCATAATATTATTCTTAATCGATTCCGTTGATATAGGAATATTCTTCCGATACATCTTCTTCATGATGCTCTCTGGAGATTTAATACGTGTTTTAATATGTTCAATCGGATTGTAGTCATGGATATGTTGGAACTCCTCTTGAAGAATAGTCAGTTTTGTATTCATTTCGGACAGACCGAACTGGTACGTCATCATAAAGCGGGTTAATTCATTTCTCACCTTTTTTAAGGATTCCAGATTATTAATCATATAAAAGTTCCTTTCTTTCCTAGGATGCACTCGAAAATAGAGATGAATATATCTATATTATAGCAGGATTATATGATTTGACCCGATTTAAAGATATTAATAGCAGGAGCGCTAACATCACTCCTGCTTCTACACTTCGACTTTCTGTTTGAACCTCTCATGACTGAAATCACGAGTGTTCTTGGTTTATTTATAAAATGACACGGACAGCATAACAAATACTTAGGATAAATGAATTGGTATCCCCTTTAACTTTAGAACTGAATTGATTAGCTCTTGATCAATTTGTTACGTTTACTTGAAATTTTCTTTATCAACCGAATGAATTTCATAATTACCAAAGTCGGCTTTTCCATCACCATATGTAGTTGGGAACGAACCAACTCAACTACACATGGTGATGGTGAAGCACTAAATACGTATTATGAAATTCATTAAACCTAATAATAATTTTCGTTTTTTATTGACCTTGCAACGATATATCCCCTTCATGCACCTACTCAAGACTTTTTTCATATTTTACTTCCAGGGGTGATAGTGTTGGCGTTAACAGTGTTCTTTCAAGAAATGATTATCTTATATATAATCGGACTAATTGGATTTTTAATTAAGAGAAAAAGGATTATTAATGAACACTCAATTGATGTCGTAACGCAGCTTATTTTATCCCTGACGTTGCCTTGTTTGATTCTTTATTCTATGGACCAGCCTTATCAGATGGGAGAGGCGAGGCAATTATTTTGGTTAATTCCAATCTCTGCTTTTATATTAATCCTTTCCGCTGGGCTCGCTTCAGTCTTAAGGAGAGTCTTAGATTTGCCCAAAGATAAGCAAAGTGTGTTTGAAGGTCTTATTATATTCGGTAATCAAGGTTTTATCGGTTTCGCGTTAATATCCAATCTTTTTCCAGACAAAGGTGCATTGTATGTCACCCTCTTTAATTTGCCATATCTGATCTTAATTTGGACATACGGAATTTATCTCTTTGTAGGGAAAGAACAATCGATTCAATGGAAAAAGATTTTTCTCAATCCTGGGATCTTTTCCACGCTCATTGGGCTTTTGATCTTTATGCTCCCTGTACATTGGCCGGTTGTACTATCGAATGTTTTCAAAAGTGTTGGGAGTACGACCATTCCGCTTTCCATGCTTCTGATAGGAGCGTTGATTGCAAATATGAACCTCGATCATTTTTCTTTTTTAAAAGATAAAACGTTGTGGCTCGTTACTGGTGTGAAATTGCTGTTCATCCCATTATTGTTATTTCCCATTACCATCTTTACCCTACCCTTTCCAATGCTGGCAACCGCTGTCCTTGTTTCAGGTATGCCTGCAGCTCCAACGATTGCCTTGTATGCACAAAAATTCGGAGGCGATAGGAATTACGCGGCTATGGGCACGTTGCTGACGACTTTACTGTCCGTTGTGACCATACCAATTTTATACATCCTATTGTATTTTCTATATACCTACTAATGCTAACATATCAATTCCATCTAACGCTCCGCCATTTCGTAATGCCAATCCGATACCGAACCCGATGATAATACCACCGACAACGGTTATTAGTAATGTATCCCCTTGAACAATGATTGGAATATGATGCATAATACTTGTCCCGTAGGCGAGAGAGGCAATACCGATTACCGAATAGATAGCAAAGCTTTTTCCTATCTGCTTATATCCTAAATAAATGAATGGAATATTTAATACGGCGAGCAAAACGCCTAGAGGCAAACCAAATAATTGAGAACCAACGATACTCAAACCTGTCACCCCTCCATCAGACACGTTGTTAGGGATGAGAACCGACTCCAGTCCATATGCCGTGATAAAAGCTCCAATAACAACTGCCACTGCCCGAGATATCTTTTTCACAAGTATTTTGTGTTTTGCTATCGTACTCATTTCTTTTCCCCATTCCGCAGATAGATGTTTAATTCTATTTTGTTCGTTTGTCTATCCTTTATCCAAGGTAAGAAAGAGTAACTGAAATCATAAATAAGAACTGGTATTCATCTCTTTATTAATGCGGTTATGTCACCCTCAAAAACTTTTTCTTCTTTATCATTGAAAGTAGACAGCGATACCGTAAGGAGCCCTGTTTCCTTCTTTATTACTTTTTTATCAAGAACCTCAACAAGAAGATGTAATTCATCATCAGGATACACCGGCTTTAAAAATTTAATATGATTCATTCCTGTTCCGGCAATAACATCTGCACCATACTTCTCTTCTTCCACCCATAATTTAAATGAAATGGCCAATGTATGAATTCCAGAAGCAATGATGCCTTTAAATCTGCTCTGATTTGCCTTTTCCTCATCTAAGTGCATATATTGGGGGTCAAATTCACCTGCAAACCTCAAAATATCCTCTTTTGTTATTTTGTATGATTTCGTTTCGAACACATCTCCAATTGTAAATTCATCTAACTTCACAATAACACCTCTATATTAGTAGTTAACACTAGTTATCCCGCAGCCATTTCGCTGTCACCGTCTCGGCCGTCAACATTTCTTCCGGTGTTCCTTCGAAGATAACGTGGCCGCCTTCTTTTCCTCCGCCTGGCCCCAGTTCAATTACCCAATCACTTGCCGCGATAAAGTCTAGATTGTGTTCAATGATAATAACCGAATTTCCACGGTTTACAAGCCTCTGAAATACATCAAGAAGTTTATGGTTATCTCTCGTGTGCAGTCCTAAAGAGGGTTCATCCATTAAATAAATTTGTCCCTCTTTTTGTAAATGACTTGCCAGTTTCAATCGCTGGACTTCCCCTCCACTAAGTGAACTCGTCGTTTGTCCTAAGGTTAGATACCCTAACCCGACATCCTTTAATGTATTCACTCGCTTAATGATCTTTGCCATGCGAAAGTAGTCAAGTGCCTCCTCAATCGTTAACGCTAATATTTCCACAATAGTGGCACCTTGATAGCGGTAAGATAAAGCTTCATCTGAATATCTCGTCCCACCACATGCTTCACAAGTAATAGTTACTGGATCCGCGAATGCCACGTCAGGCATAACAACCCCTTTTCCCTTACAGACTGGGCAGGCACCTAACGAGTTAAAACTAAACAATCCTGCCGGCTGCCCCGTTTTCTTTGCAAATATGGCACGGATATCATCCATGATTCCCATATAAGTTGCTAAGGTTGAACGGCTGGAAATACCAATACTCCCTTGTCCAACCGTAATCGTTTCAGGGTACTGTTCTGTAAATGCTTCCGTCATCAAAGAACTTTTACCAGAGCCAGATACGCCACAGATGGACACTAGCGTATGCTTCGGAAGGCTTACACTTACGTTTTGCAAATTATTGTTCGTCGCTTTGTTTATGACGAAAAAATCATTTCGTTCTCTGGGATTTTGATTGATTTTTATTTTTTCATGGAGACTTGTTGCCGCTTCTGAACTTTCCAGCCCTTCCAGCTTACCTTGATAAACGATTTCTCCACCATGAACTCCAGCTCCCGGGCCCATCTCAATAATTTCATCTGCTGCCTTGATTACCGATAAATCATGTTCGATAACGATAACGGTATTATGCTGGGCTTTAATATGGTGTAGCATGTTAATCAACAGGTCCACTTCTTCCGGGTGAAGTCCTGCACTTGGTTCATCAAAAATATAGGTGATATTGTTGAGACTGCTTCCTAAATGCCTGGCAATTTTTACCCTTTGCGCTTCTCCGCCAGACAAGGTACCCATTTTCCTTGATAGACTCAAATAGCCTAGCCCCATTTCAACGAGCTGGGTTACATGAGGGATGGCCTGCTCGGCGATTGATTCTCCGAGCGGATCATTTATTTTCTGTAATTCTTTTAGAACGTCCGTCAGCTCCAATTGGTCATACTCTGCGATATTCAAACCATTAACCCGGCTTTCCAACACTTTTGGATTCAGTCCTGATCCTTGACAGGTTGGACAGAGGGAACGTGTCGACATCGCGAGAACATCATCTTGGGTGATTCCCTTCAATTTGGAAATATCCCTGTTGATGTAAAGCCGTGTAAACCGGGGCAGGATTCCGTCCCAGTCATGGGGTTGCGGTCCGTGTTTCGTATGGAAAGGAGCATTCACTTTCTCACCTGCTGGAGGGCCATATAATAACAGACAACGCTTGTCTTCCGGATAATCTTTGATTGGTTTATCCGGATCAAATAAGCCGCAAGTCATCATCCACCTGCCTTGCCAGCCAGAAGGAGATAACGGCTTAAATTTTACTGCATATTCCCTTAATGACTTTTCTTCATCCACAATTTTTCCCAAGTCTGGTGCAATAACCTCGCCAAAGCCGCTGCATTCCGGACAACTGCCGAACGCACTTTGACTAGAAAAATCTGTCGCGGAGCCAATTGCCGGCTTACCAATCCTAGAGAACAATAAGCGAATCAAGGGATGGATATCCATATACGTGCCGACCGTAGAACGGGAATTCCCCCCTGCCTGCCGCTGTTCTACGACAACAACCGGGCTTAAGTTTTGCATGAGGTCAGCCTGGGGACGCTCAAACTTCGGCATTTGATTTCGGATATAATGAGGATAGTTCAATGTCATCTGTCTTCTGCTTTCTGTTGCTAAAGTGTCAAAAACGACTGAGCTTTTCCCTGAACCGGAAAGGCCGGTAAAAACGATGATTTTTTCTTTTGGCAGATTCAAATCGATATGTTTCAAGTTATTTTCTTTTAATCCTTTTAGAATGATTTCATCTTTATTTGCTGACATGTTATCACCCTGCTCCTTTACCGTTAACCAATGCTACTATCCTTAGCTTATCACACTCTTCCCCGTATAAATAAAAAATAAATGTACAAAAAATCATAACTGATTTTAAAATAAGTAAGTAATGGTATATTCTCAATTTTTCAATAAAATTTAGGATTTTTATATACTTAATGCTCATATTAGATGAATGAATTTCATAATTACCAAAGTCGGCTTTTCCATCACCATATGTAGTTGGGAACGAACCAACTCAACTACATATGGTGATGGTGAAGCATTAAATACGTATTATGAAATTCATTAAGATGATAATAAATAGAGATGTTTATTAATAAATTGGGGATAATAAGAATGAAGTCTGCCATCAGCTTCAGGAAAGCAATCATAGATGACTTGAAGAGTATCGTCGATTTGCTAGCAGATGATGTACTTGGTGCTGCGCAAGAAAGGTAGAAAGCCCGCTCCCGAATAGTTATCGGGAAACATTTTATGCCATGGATTCAGATTCCAATAATGAATTAATTGTAGCTTGTATAGGAGATAAGATCATCGGCGTTTCTATGAACAGTTAGGATTCAGAGCAACACATGAGGGCATGAAATTGAAACTATCGTTCAAATCAAACATTTGATTGAAATAAAGTCTAGAACGGGTATGCGTGCGAATTTTCTTTGATGTCGTGCGTAAGTCCCCGTGGATCGTGCACATTTGATTTGGGATGGTGCGCAATACACGAGAATGGGTACGAAGGTGAAGGGCTCTAGTAGGCACTCTATAGAAGATAGACGGATTCGCACAGAACTAGCTTTAATTCACACCACACCTGAGATTTGCGCACCAACCTTGGGCGAAAACGCACCACAATCGAAAATTACGCACCAGCTTTGAACAAAGTTGCACCATAACCGGAAATCACGCACCATCTTACATATCACTAATTCTATTTAATTTATCTAGTAATTCAATATGAAGTGATACCCCTCCCATAGACAAACTCATTATATTTGCTATACTTAAGTCATAGTCAATACATAGTACCTGGGGAAGCTTTTTCTCCCCTACTACAACTAAATATGCGAAAAAATAGGTTGATTTTTATTTAAAAATCATGAAAAGGGAAGTCGGTGTAAATCCGGCGCGGTCCCGCCACTGTAAATGGGAGTTTTCCATTCGTAAGCCACTGTTTTCATACGGGAAGGTGATGGAAAGCGATGAACATGAGCCAGGAGACCTGCCTATTTTAGCGCCAATTTATAAACCTACGAGGATAGGAGGTGTGGCTGTTAGTAGTTATGTATCATAAGGGAAGACCCATGGTCGATAACGCTTGCTTTGTTATACATCTCTTAAGGTAGAGATGTTTTTTTATTGTAAAAAATATGTAAGCTGGGGGTATACAAATGGTTCGAAATAGTAGATTACAGCAACTGTTTATGATTGTGATAGCCGCTATTCTATTTTTCTCACAATCTGGATTGTTCGGCCTGCAAACCGTAAACGCAGCAAGCTTGGACAATGCTGTCACCGTCTCTGCTGTTGATGAAGACGGTTCTGCAGTATTAGACACGATAGCAGTGGAAATATCCGATGGGGATACGGCCTTTGATGCGATTAAAGAGGCGGATGAACAACTGGAATGGGACACGTATGACTTTGGTGAAATGATTACAGGTATAGGCGGAGTAGCTGCTGACCCTGACTCGAACTTCTGGTCCTTTTATGTGAATGGTTTATTCCAGGACATGGGTGCAAGCTCAACTGAAGTAACAAATGGGGATAATATCCAATTTATCCTTACCGACTTCACAGCAGAACCGCAAATGATTGATGTCACTGTTTCTGCAGTGGATGCAAATGGAGAAGCTGTTCTTACAGATACTGCGGTAGCCATGCCGCAATATACGACCGCCTATGACGCCCTGCTTAAGGTTGCGGCGAGTCAAGGTGTAAAAGTGGATGTGAGTGTCGACTCCGAATACTTAACATTTCTGAATTACTTAGGTGAACCTTTAGAAAGAGAATGTGAATACTGGTCGACCTATATGAATGGCGATATGATGCAGGTTGGATTACTCGGGCACACGGTTAAAGATGGCGATGTGCTAGAACTTGTCGTCGATGACTGGTGTGAACCAGAAGACCCAATTGACGAAGAAGACGAGAAATCAGAAGAGCCACCTGTAAATGAAGAAGATGAGGAAGAAGACGAAGAACAAGAAGTTGTGGATAAAGATTATGCAGAAGCCCTGCAAGCCGTAATCGCTTATCTCGAGTCCAATCCAGCTGAAATGGACTGGTACGGCTTCTCTGCCCTTCACTCTGCCGGTGCGAATGTTTCCAATGATATGGCGGAAGATGTAGCCTCATCGATCAATGATGAATACGCAGGAAATGCTACAGATATTGCAAAAAATATTATTATCTTAACTTCTGCGGGCTATGATGCAACAGATATAAACGGCATCAACTTGATTGAAATGTTACTGAATGAAGACATGCAGCTAAGTAACCAGCTCGTCTATAGTTTGCTTGCGATTGACAGTTTGAATTATCCAATCCCGGAAGATACCGCTTGGACACGGGACAGTATAATTGAAGCGTTTCTTGATATGGAGCTGGAAGTTGGCGGCTGGTCCTTCTTTGGTGAAAGGCCAAGTCCAGATATTACAGGTATGGGAATTCTTGCCTTAAGCGCTTATGCGGATGATGCAGACGTGAAGGCTTCACTTAACCGAGCGATCAACGTTATGAGTGAACAGCAAGGAGATAGAGGCGGATACGATGAAGAATTTAATGGCGGATATTCCGCGGAATCCGCTGCAATGGTCATTACCGGCCTGTCTGCTGCCGGAGTTGACGCAACAAGCGATGCCTTTACAAAATCTGGCGGAAACTTACTGGAACATCTCATCAGCTTCCAAATGGAAGATGGCAGCTTTAAACATTTGCCGGAAGATGATGTTTCAAGTGTATTCGCAATCAACCAAGGGGCATTAGCATTAGTTGCCTATGATCAACTCCAGAATGGTACCGGTCCAGTGTTTAAGTTTGATAAAAAAGAAGACCCAAAAAACCCGGAAGAGCCTGGTGAAAAGCCGGATGATGGAGACGAGGATAACGGGGATAAAGATAAGGACAAAGACAAGAATGATCCAACTGATGACCCAAATAAAGTTATTGTGACAAAAGAAAACCTGCACCAGTATGAAACGGACCATGCGGCCGTAGTAACACCAAATCATGCAGACAAATTAGCCAACTTTTCAGTTGCTGTAGAGCCTGAAGCTGCCGACTATCTCGTTCAGGAAAACAAGCCGCTCGTCATTGATAACGGTAATACGATCATTACGATTCCGGTTCCTGTCGTGAAGCAGTTACGCGAACTTGGAGAAATAATGGAAGTCAATCTCGCCGAACAAGATGTTGCTGAAGCAATCGGGGCTGTCTATGACTTTACTTTAACAGTTGACGGAACACTTGTTTCCGAGTTTGTTAGTGATATTATTATTGATTTGGCAGCCGACGCAGACGAAGTGCAAGAGCCGGATGCCAACCAAGTAAAAGCCTTCCATTTCAATGAAGAAACGGAAAAATGGGACGTTTTAGCAGACAGCACTTATGATCCGGCAGTAGGATTTGTCACCCTAACAACCAATCACTTCAGCACATTTGGTGTATTTAAACACTATCCTGAACAGAAAGATCCTGCTGACGATGATAAAGACGGAGCAACCCCGCCATCAGTGGATAAAGATAAAGACAAAGATAAAAAAGGTAAAAAGCTACCTAAAACAGCAACAAATATGTTTAATCTCTTAGCATTAGGATTCGTCTTAATCGCAGCCGGTGCACTCTTGTATATCAAGCGCAAAAATAAAGTTACAGCGTAATGCTAAATGGATAATCTGCTGACTCCAAGCGGATTATCCTACCCTTTTTTACGAAAGGATGTTTATTATGAAGCAGCTATTTCATTTAGCCGTTATCACCTTTTCCTTGATTCTACTTGTTGCATGTGGCGGCCAGCACGCCATCCAAGTGGAAAAGATATCGGTTATTCCGACATCGGCAAACTCAACGGAAACAAAAGAATTAATCAAAGTTAGTTCGAACGCCGAGATAGATGATGAAGATGCAGCGGAAAGTGAAGCATCAGAGGAAAATAACAAGGAAGAAGAGAAAGAAATTACAGTTGCCGATGCATCGGAGGATATAGACGACGAAACAACTAAACCTGAGCCGGACGCGAACCAATCAACAAATGAATCGACAAATTCAGATCAGTCAACGTCTAATACCAATCAGCAAAAGAATAATATCAACGATTCAGAAGGAAACTCCAATAATCAGACTGCAAATACGGATACATCTAAATCGAAAGACAGCAAAAACACAAATACACCTAGTCAGCCTAGGAATGAACAACCTAGTTCCAAACCGAAGCAGAAAGAAACAGCAAAGCCTGCTCCCGCTCCAAAAACAACAGCATTCGTATCAGTTGAAAGTCCGAGTGATCTAAACGGGCCAAATCTGGCACCGACCGAAGTTGAAATAACAGAAGGAGAAACAGCGCTTGCCGCTACATTACGAGCATTGAACAGCAAAGGGATCAGTATCGATTATACCGGTTCTGGGGCTACCGGCTACGTAAAGAGCATCGGCGGTCTCGGTGAATTTGATGCAGGTCCGCTTAGTGGTTGGAATGTTTTCGTTGAAGGAGTCATGATCCCGCGTAGTGCTGATGCCTATGAGATTTTTAACGGGTATAAAGTGCACTGGAGATACACAAAGAATTATTTGGAAGACTAAGGAATTGATGATATATGCTTAGAGGATTCCGCTCCTTTCACCCATTTGTCTTATTGCTCTACTACATCGCAGTTATTGCCGGTTTGATGCTGAATCAGCATCCGATTTTTTTGACCGCAGCTTTCCTTTCCATTATTTTTGTAAATCTTATTCTCGATAAAGGGATTGAGCTGAATAAATGGAAATATATGATTATCTTTTTAGGTCTGTTTGTATTTGTGTTCACACCTGTTTTTAACCAGCAAGGAAATATTGTTCTCTTTGAACTCTTTTCGCGGGCCTTTTACTTGGAAGCGGTCATTCAAGGTGCCATGATCGCTCTTACTTTGTCAGGGATCTTAGCTTTATTCACAACCTTTAATATTGTCATGACGCCCGATAAGTTTCTCTATCTATTTTCCAAATTCTTTCCGAAATGGGCGTTGATACTCATGCTTGCTCTCCGCTTTATGCCGCTATTTCGTAAACGATTGGCGGATATTCAAGACGTGCAGGAAATGAAGGGCGTTTCCATGAATGATGGGAAACTGCGAGATAAGGCCCAAAATGGCATGCTATTTCTCCAAATTCTCTTAACCTACTCACTGGAAGAGGCTATGCAAACCGCCGACTCCATGTCTGCGCGCGGTTATGGGTTACAGAAAAGAAGTCAATATAAAGCTTACCGCTGGAAGTCCCGGGATTGGTCAATGCTCATTCTTCTTTTTTTCCTCAGCCTGTCGACATTGATCGGCTGGCAGAGCAATAAAACGATACTCACGCTGACACCAGAATTAGAATCGATCCTATTACAAGGATACAGCTGGTTCTATCTTCTTGGTTGGGTTTTACTGATCAGTTTACCGATTTGGACGGAAGGCAAGGAGGTCATCAAATGGAACTTCTATCAACGAGAAATTTAAACTTTACATACCCTAATTCCTCCGAGCAAGCTTTAACAGATATTAATTTCACCGTTCATGAAGGTGATTTTGTTGTAATATGCGGGCCTTCCGGGAGCGGAAAATCCACACTCATCCGCCTTATGAAACAGGAGCTGAATCTTCATGGCACACGGAGCGGAGAGATTTATTATCAAGAGACTCCGCTCGAGGGACATAATCCAATCACACTTGCAAAAGATATCGGGATGGTCTTTCAGGACCCGGAGAATCAGATTGTCATGAGCAACGTAATGGACGAATTGCTGTTTGGCATGGAGAATCTAGGTTTTTCAACCAATGAAATGCGCAAGAAAACAGCAGAAATCGTCCATTACTTTGGCTTTAATCATTTACTGCAGCAAGACACGAGCGAGCTGTCCGGCGGAGAAAAACAACAAATCAACCTTGCTTCCGTTCTTTTGCTTGATCCGAAAATATTAATCCTGGATGAACCGACTGCACAACTCGACCCGATTGCAGCGAAAGACTTTATGTACTTATTAAAGCAGTTAAATGATGAATTGGGCATTACAATTATTATTGTCGAACATCGATTAAATGAATTATTTTCCCTTGCTAATCAAATTTTCATGCTGGAGCAAGGCCGAATTAAATTTTCCCAAAACCCGCGGAAAGCTCTTTCGTTATTAGCGGAAAATATGACCACCTATTTACCTGAAGCTTCTCAGTTGTATTTAACATTTACAAGCAGTCCGGAAATCTCAGACATCCCCTCTAATGTAAAGGAAGCAAAACATTGGTTGAACGGATTGGATATTACATCGAATCAAACGCAGCAGGAAGAACAGGTAAAGCCGCAGAAGCCTTTACTCGAGCTAAAAGAAATCGACTTCAGCTATTCAAAGCATACGAAGCCGGTATTAAATAATTTATCTCTAACCGTTCAAGACAGTGAATGGTTAGCCATCTTAGGCGGAAACGGTACCGGAAAGTCGACCCTGCTTAAAATTATCGCCGGCCTTCTTACGGCCCAACATGGAAAAATCCGGTATAAAGGTAAGAAAGTAAAACAAATGAACCGGAAATTCATTGGTTATTTACCACAGAATCCAAAACTTTATTTTTTACATGAGACATTGAAAGATGAATATGATGCTCTAGCAGAGAAACATGGAAAATCGGAAACAGAAGTCCAAACCCTAGTAAAGGAATTTCAGTTGGAGGCTTTAATCGACAGGCATCCATATGACCTAAGTGGTGGTGAATTGCAGCGGGCTGCACTTGTAGGCATATTAATTGGAAATCCTCAGGTTTTATTACTGGATGAGCCAACGAAAGGGATGGATCCTGCTTTCAAAGAGGAGTTTGCTTCGATAATTCAAACGGTCAAGCATACAGGTGTCACGATTATTATGGTCACCCATGATGTTGAATTCGCGGCGAAACATGTAACGAGGTGCAGTATGCTGTTTCAAGGTGAGGTAATCGTGACAGAGGATACGAACGCCTTTTTTAAAGATAATGATTATTACACGACTATGATCAATCGGATTACAAAAGATAGCCATGTTCCAGCGGTTGTTACAGTGGAGGAGGCAAAGATGAGTTGGCAAAAGAAAAAGGTATTACCGTCATCGGTGTAGCAATTTTCTTTTTACTATTAATCTTTTTCCCGAAATTTATTATTCAGCATTATTTACTAATTAGTATTCTCTTTATCATCGCAATCCTGCTTCCATCCATCATTCGATTCTCAAGGAAAAACATGACGAGCAGAGAAATGGTCATGCTCGCAGTCTTAGCGGCGATTGCGGGTGTATCGCGGATTCCTTTCGCCCCGCTGCCGAGTGTCCAGCCGACGACCTTTGTCATCATAGCCTCTGCGATTGCGCTTGGACCTCAAAGCGGCTTAGTCATCGGAGCTTCAGCAGCACTTATTTCCAATATGGTACTCGGCCAAGGTCCCTGGACCCCGTGGCAGATGGTCTGTTGGGGAATGGCCGGATTTATTGCCGGCTTACTGGCGAAAACATTCTTTATGAAACGCATGACTTGGCGCTTAATCTACGGCTTCATCATTGGATTCATATTTGGCTGGGTCATGAATATGTGGATTCTCTTTAGTGGATTAGGGGATTTGACACTAGAGACATTTATTTTATTGAACATCCAGAGCTTCTATTTCGATCTAGCCCACGCTTTATCGAATGTCTTTTTCCTTCTGTTGTTCAGTACGATTTGGATCAAGATTTTGAACCGGTTTAAAGAGAAGTATGGTGTGTTTCAGGAAGATCGGGAAGAATGAAGTAAAAAGTGAGAGGTTGTTACCAAAGCCAACGGTGACAACCTCGCTTCGTATTCTACTCTATTAATATCTCAACCTCATCTAGATTATCCTCATACAAATCATCCAGCAGCTGATTTCCTTGCTCCGTATATGCTTCCGGGTTATCCTCAAGTTCTCCAATCATTTCACTGATATATGCGATAACATAATGACTCATTTCCTGCGTCCGCTTTACGTATTCTTCAAAATATTCCTCTGGCTCCATGTTGAATTTCTTTGTCTGTGCTTCCGCAAAATCACGCGTTCCATTGGCAATTTCCGTATTACTATCTTCCGCCGGATATACATCCTGCACATGTACAGTAGACTCTTCTGCTATATCAAGCTGCATGGCTTTTGCTTCTTGCATCGCCAGCTTTCCTTTAATTGTTCCTTCCAAATTCTCATGGATTTGCTCATCCGGGTATAAAAAGCGCAACTCACCCACCGTTAGCTCCTCTCTCCTTATAATTGCCGCAACATCTTCATCATCATATTTAGCAATTCCCTGACATCCTGCTAAAAAAATAAAACAGCAAACTAGCATGATGCTGATAGTTCTCCTCATGGTTTAACTCCCTTTGGTTCATATTTCCTTCATTTTGACTGTTGCAAAGTTATACTGTGTATGTCAATATTGAACCTCTCATGACTGAAGTCACGAGATTCTTGGGAAGAGAGCATACTTGATTCAAAGTGGCATACACGATCATCAGCGGTTTCTCTTATTGACCAAGCTAGCCCCGAAGTACCTGCGGTTGTTTTTGCTTTAATTTAACTTTTGAGCGTGTAATCTTAACCCTTCGTTTAGGATGTTTTTACTCACGTTGATATCACGGTCATGCGTGGCAAGACAATTGGGGCAAGTCCATTCACGAATCTGGAGTGGCTTCTTGCCGTTCTGATGCCCACAGGCAGAAAAGAGTTGACTGGATGGATACCATCTATCTATTTTGATTAATTCACGATCATACCATTCCGCCTTATACTCTAATTTCGCTACAAACTTAGACCATGATACGTCCGATATACTTTTTGCAAACTGACTTAGGGATTACTGACTTTACCATTCTTTCGAAAGGTCGTAAAATAGACAACAATCGCTTCACTTCCAACATGGAAAAGAAACTGAAACGGGAAATTTTATATTAATTAATTCTGCATACCTACCTATTATGTAAAGAGGAAAATAAATCAAAAAGTATACCACTTGAAAGTAGCAAATAAGTATAGCATGATAATTGGTAGAAGTTATCAAAATAGTATGGACAAGCGTTTAATTTATTTATATAATTGGTAAAGTTCAAAGGAGGAAGCTATCATTAACAAACATAATTCTGCAATTCCATATATACTTATTGCATTGTCATTATTAATTGCCATATTTTTCGTTATAAACCCGAAATGGCTAATACCGCCTGGATATGATTTAGCTCTTGATGGTTATGTAGTATCGAGAAATATCATGATTATTTTTATCCTACATTTAATATTTAAATTAGGTATTCATCTAACAAAGCAAAAAAACAGCTAAAAGTTCTTACGCGTGTACCTGTTTCTTCAAGATATCGTACTCGGTATGCCATATATTGTTTTTTGTTAGGTCCAACATTCAGTGTGTATCCTTTTCTACTAGATAAACTACCGCCTAAACTGATGTTCAAACCCGAAATAGCACCAGAAAACGACGGGCTAAAAGTAACACTTCTGTCTGCAACGATACTCCCACCAGCTCCTTTTGTTTCAAGATCATCAGAAACTCTCTTCCATGATGACCAGTACGTTCTAGTAGAAACATTTTCCTTATGATACCTATAAGGGTTAACAAAATCTGGTGTTATTGGGTCTACTTTTTGCTCATTAATATTTTCAATAGGCTGGATGCCGATTGGTTCTTTTATGTTTTCTTTAATCTCGCTTGCATTAGATATAGTAGGAATAATTTAGTAGTGCAGAGAAAGAAATCAGCAAAATAAAGACCCAACTAAAGATATTTTTTCCTGTTTTCACAATTATCACCTCCTTATGAGATTGATATTAGCATATATTTCCTATTATCGAAGTATTTATTATACTTTCAATCATTATTGTAGTTTAAAATTCTCCAACATTGTCAAGCCGTTAAAATCATCTACAAAATAATAGATTAAGTTGCCTAAGGATATTGAGTTAAGCTCCTTGATATGGTTGAGGAATCATGACTAATAACTTTCCAACATTACGTATAACAGTCTTATTTTTCATTCGTGCTTGTATCTCAAACACGAGGAAAAATATATCACCAGCTACGGAGAAATTTTTAGATTATGTACGTGACTTTTTGAAATAAGTTTAAGATAGCACTTTATTTTCGCCGGATTTTCGCAAAGATCTTTGCAATAAGTTTTATACCATTCTTTATGGAATCCCCATCCCTATTTCCAACTCCCTATTCATTTGAGTTTCCGTCAGACTGCATACCGGTATTCCTAACTCTTCCAGAATAAATTCAATCCGTGGATTCAGTTCATGGCGGTATTCTTGATTGAACTTTTTTCCTAGCATATGCCCGTCCCCCTCAAATTTTAAGCCATTATACCATGGTCATCTATTAGAATATACATTGATTTTCACGACAAAAACAGTGGAGAAATGTTCCCCACTGTTTTCCATCCGTATTTATTCCCCCTGTTTTTGCAACGCATCCTGTTCCCTCTTCTTCACTAAATAATAAGAATTAATCCAGGAAGCAATCGGAATAATCATCGCTATCCCAATACCGGCACTCAAGATGATGAGCAGCTCCGAGGTGAAGATTTTCGAATTGGCAATTTCACCAATCGAGTATTCCATGTCTTTCACCCATAACAACAACGCCAAATAACCACCAAAGAAGGCGAAAAACAATGTATTTGTATTCGATCCTAAAATATCCCTGCCAATCCGTATACCGGAAATGAATAAATCTTTCTTTGTAATATCAGGATTTTGATCAAATATTTCCTGCATTGGGGAAGTTATCGAAATAGCGACATCCGTAATTGCGCCGATTGTACTTACGATAATCATTGCCGCTGCTATCTTAACGAAATCCAGCCCGATATAGAGAGAGAATAACGTACTTAACTCCTCCACCTCTTCTTCCGTAAAGCCTTGTATCATTAATTTATTCGTCATGATATAGATGAGCAGAACTAAGAAAATAATCGTTATTACCGTCGACAGGAAAGCTGTCTTTGTCTTGCTATTTACTTCATTAATGTAAAACAGATTGATACAGCTGATGATCGCACAGGCGATTAAAATTAAGATGATTGGATTCATCGCTGGGTCCAGCAGGAAAAATACAGTCAATATTAAGACCCCAAAGTTTAAAAACAGCGAAATAAAAGATCGTATCCCTTTCCTGCCGCCTATCAGCACCATCAATATAAACAAAATAATGGCCAGCACTACTAATACATTCATACGCGTCCCCTCTTCCGGTTAACAAAAAAGATGGAAATATACAGACCGATTGGAATAGCCAGCACAATCCCAATACCACCTGCTAATGCCCTTGCTAATTCTAGGGACAAATTCAGTGAAAGTGTAAAGCCCCATAATGATTCATTTTTCAAAAACAAAAGGAGCATAGGAATCGAGCCGCTTATATAGGCAAAAAACAAAATATTGGTCATCGTCCCCATGATATCTCTCCCAATATGTAAACCAGATTGCTTCAATGTCTTATTATCAATCGCATGATTATTCTCATACATTTCAAAAACAGATGACGACATCGTAATCGCAACATCCATGACAGCCCCAAGTGACCCAATTAATAATCCTGCCAAGAAAACCGGTTTAAACGGGCGTGAGAGAAAATCGATTGCTTCATAACGGAGACCATTTTCGCCTGTCATCCACAGAACAGCATACGTAATGAAAAAGGAGATAAATGTCCCTAACAGTGTTGCGATAATCGCGGCATATGTTTTTTCGTTAAAGCCATTAATCAGCAATAGAGAAGTAATCGTAAATAATACCACTGTAACACCACAAATAATCAGTAAACCGATATCGGAGTTCTCTACATAAATATCCAGTGCGTAAGATAAAATAGCTGCATTAAGAAGCAGACTAATAATAGAGAAGAATCCCTGCCTCTTCCCAATCAAAAGCAAGATAAAGATAAAAATCCAGACGATTGGGAGAATATGCTTATCCCGCTTTACATCTTGAATCGTACCTGTTAATTCTTCATCTTTTCCAGCTTCCTCATCTATCCAGACAAATAATTCGTCGCCTTCTTTATATGCTTGATCAAAGGCTCCGGACGACGAGTATTCATTGATTAAATGAATGGAATGGTTCTTTTCTGCGCCATTTTTTATTTCGGCTTCAATGGATTGGGTAAATAATCGGTCTTCGTTTCCGTAAGCATCGACTACATCGGTCGCCTCTTCCAAATCCGCCTCCAGCACTTTTGCAATTGGCCGATCGTAAAATGAATGATTATTGTTCACAAATAAAAGCGATCCGATTACAAGAACGGCCAGACTCATATAAAAAACAATTTGTTTATAGGTTATATTTTTAAGGTTCATTTAAACCCCTCCAGAATGAAACTAAGTATATCAAATTCGATTTATATGTGGCAATGTTTCATTAAAGAAAAAAGGAGCATTTATATTCTGGGGACACATTCGAGTCGATAAGTTCATGCTTGTTTTTCACAGTCTGTCAAAACGATAATTGTCCTTTTATTTACTGCTTCAAAAAAGCATACTCAGATTAATAGGTACGTTATTTTATGCATAACCTTACCCATTAATCTTAGTATGCTTTTAGATTTTTCATACAACTATTGGTTGGTCCTATTCAACTGTTCTTCTGTATTACGTACTCCATACATAACCCGAATAATAGTAACTGTTGCGTTCTCGATTTCAGAAATGAAAAATATTAGAAAATTATCCGCTGGGAACCAGCGTAGCCCTCTGCTATACCACGGTTCCTTTTCAAAGATTCAAAATCGCATCGGTTTTTCATTAAGTTTTAGTATCGCCCTTTCAATTCTTTACCACTTGCTTTGTCGCAACCTCAGGCTCTAGCAGCGTAAATGCTATATATTCATAAATACTTCTTAAATCAAACTCACTTTGTTCCGTTAATACAACTTTGTATTTCATAAGTCGTACTCTTTACAGATCTTCGCAAAACTTCTGCAGCAGATTTTGTATTTCCTTGTATATAATCTGTATATCCTTTTTCCAATTCTGCATCCATCTCTTTTTCCGTTAAGCTCGATACATCAACTGGTTCCATGACAGGAATCTTTACATCAAATGGGATTCCTTTCTGCATGACAACCTGTTTCAAAAATATATTAACTGTATTAGATAATGGGATTCCCAATTGCCCTAGGATATCCTCAGCTTGTTCTTTCAGTTCTGGTTCCAGCCTCACATAGATATTTGTTGTTTTGGCCATTATCAATCCACTTCTTCTTATATACACATTATGCTTTTGTATATACAAAAGCAATACATTTGTTTTTGTTGCATTTAACAATCATTATTAAATTCGTTACTTGAATCGTAATAACCCTAATGTAAAGTTCGCTTGACGTAAAGTTTATTTTACGTTGGACTTTGATTGAAAGCAGGTGGTTCTAATTTGAAAAATAAATTAGTTGAATATAGACAAGAGTTCGGGTACTCATAGAAAAAGCTTGCAGAGGCTCTCGAGGTCTCCAGGCAGACCATCATCTCCATTGAGAAAGGGAAATACAATCCCTCCCTGCCACTTGCTTTAAAGATGGCAAAAATATTTAAGACGAATATGGAAATTATTTTTAGCTTGGAAGAAGATGGCTAATATAGAAAATTTAAAGGAGGAAGCAAGATGGAGAATAAAGATTATATGCCAAAGACTTATTTCATTTTAGGGATATTAAGTTTACTCTTATTTGGCTTCACCGCATTCATAGCATTCATGGCAAAAGCTGCTCCGCCTCATATGACGTATTTATTGTTTGCTTTTACAGTTATTTCGCTTTGTTGTTTTATTATTTCATCCTTGTATTGATTATAGAATTTGATATTTTACCTTTAACTGCCATCGATGTTCTTCATATCTTGATTGTGCTGACAATAGGTACAGTGTTTATCTCTTGGGTTCTTTTAGCAAAAAGAAATTAATAAAGTGAAACTTCAATCAATGGGGGTTTTTCTTCAACCCGTAATGGATTGTTAGTTGAACGAACCTTAGGTGTTAGCTCACGTTTCTTCCCACCATCTCAACTTTCTCGAAGAACCTAAAGTTTTGAGGTGGGAGTTTTACGGACGGTTACAACGGGATAAAAGGGGTGAGTATGATTATACAATGGGAGATTATCGCAGGGTTTCTTGCCATTTGGGGAATATCTTATCTTTTTTTTGTAAGTATTATGATAAGAAAAAGGGGATTATCCAAGAAAGGATTTATTCTATTTTTCACTGCTATATTTGTGTTATTCGTGATTATTGGTATAGTAGGATTTCTAGCTGGCAGGAATAGCTGAAAAATAAATAACCCGCTTAAGAACTGTTTTTCCCATCTTAAGCGGATTTCTTCTGTTTTCATTACCAAAATGTCCATTTATAATGACCAGGCTTTCTCGTTATGGTAGATTAATTTGCCAAGAAACTCCAAACCGGTCATTAATCCAACCAAACTTCCTACTGAAACCATAATTATCAAGCGGCATCAGCGCTTGTCCACCTTCTAGCAGTTTTTCATAAAGGTTGGTAAGCTCTTCTTCCGTATCACAATCAACAAAAATGGAGAACGAAGGCGTAAAGGAAAACTGATGCTCAATATTACTGTCAATACACATGAACTCCTGCCCTTTTAGAGTGAAGGTCGCCTGCATGACCGTTCCTTCATCCCCTCCAGGTTCATTTGCCCCGTACCGGGTAATACTTGTAATTTCGGAATCCTTGACTAGCGATGTATAGAAATTCATCGCTTCTTCCGCCTTGCCATCTTGAAACATGAGAAATGGTGTAACTTTCGTCATTTATAATCGACTCCTTGAAATTTTTTGTTAGCTTGGTCTAATTATTCCAAGAACACGTTCGGATATTCAACCATTCCCGAAAACTGCTGGAAGGCATTATCCTGTAACTCAATCGCCATGAATGCTTCATCTGGAACGTCAAAAGGGGCGTTTATTCCTAATTCAGATGCCTTCCTGAATCCGAACTTCGGATAGTATTCGGGATGCCCCAGGACAATAACCGACTGATAGTCAAGCTCTTTCGCTCGCTTCAACGCTTCAAGAATCAATTGTCTGCCTAGGCCTCTGTTTTGATAATCGGGTAAGACGGAAACAGGCGCAAGCGCAAGGGATTCTATATGTTGATCGCTATTTTTAATTTTTATTTTGGATAATAAAATATGTCCTGCGATTTTTCCATTTGCATCTACAGCAACTAGCGATAATTCGGGAATAAATGTATTGCCTTTCCTAATTCTGGAAACCAGTTTATGTTCTCTCTTATCACTAAAGTCTGCATCAACAAATGCACGCTGCACAACTTTCTCGGTTAATTCGTAATCCCCAGTATCTTCCTGCCTTATACTAAAATTCATCATTTAACACTCCAATTTTCCCGCGTCAATTTAATTGAAAGCGATCAAGTAATGCTCGAACTTCATCTGTTGTTTCCGTACTCATCAATTCATGTCTTAATTCACTCGATCCACGGAATTCGCGAACATATATTTTAAAGAAACGACGGAGCGGTTTAAAGGAGCGCGGCTCGATTTCTGAATACTGATCAAAGAGATCGAGATGTAATCTTAACAGGTCGAGCAATTCCTCTGGGCTATGATCTTTCTTTTCTTTTTCAAAAGCAAACGGATTCTTAAAAATCCCGCGCCCTATCATGACACCATCCACACCATAACGTTCTACAAGCTCTAAGCCAGTTTGGCGATCAGGAATATCACCATTGATGGTGAGCAGTGTATCTGGAGCAATTTCATCACGAAGCTTTTTAATCTCTGGGATCATCTCCCAATGCGCATCCACCTTACTCATTTCTTTTCTAGTCCGTAAGTGAATGGACAAGTTCGCGATATCCTGCTCGAAGATATGTTTCAGCCAGTCACGCCACTCTTCAACTCGCGTATAACCGAGTCTCGTCTTCACGCTTACGGGTAGGCCCCCTGCTTTCGCTGCTTGTATTACTTCGGCAGCAATTTCAGGATGACGAATTAGACCTGCTCCCTTTCCATTTGCTGCCACGTTCGGTACCGGACAACCCATGTTAATATCAATCCCACGGAAACCCGCCTCCGCCATGCCTATACCCATTTCGCGGAAGTGCTCCGGTTTATTCCCCCATATATGAGCGACAATCGGCTGTTCATCTTCTGTAAATGTCAAACGACCACGCACACTTTGCTTCCCCTCCGGGTGACAATAGCTTTCTGTGTTCGTAAACTCGGTAAAAAACACGTCAGGTCGCGCTGCCTCACTCACCACATGACGGAAGACAACATCCGTCACATCTTCCATCGGTGCCAATATAAAAAACGGCTTTGGTAATTCACGCCAAAAATTATCCATTGTATTAATATCCTCTCATCATCAGATCCAGGAAATCCCTTCCCTCATCTGTAAAAAAGTCAAAAATATCTTCATTACCTTTACACTTATACCATGTTTAAGCCTCTATTTTCAACTAGAGTAAACCGAGTTGTTTATTCATACCTTAAAAGCCCTCACTCTTCCTAGTATGATAAACTATAGATATTGAACACTTATATAAAGTATAATTCACGCTTGTTTATTTCTCTTCTTGTAGGATGGGATTCAACTATTACATATTAGATTCTATTTTTTCTGGTAGAAGCTTTTATGAGACAGTTTCGTGGAGTTAGAGACGATTTTGTCTGATAGAACGTTCCTATGAGACAGTTTCGTGGAGTTAGAGACGATTTTGTCTGATAGAACGTTCCTATGAGACAGTCGCGTGGAGTTAGAGTCAATTTTGTCTGATAGAACGTTTCTATGAGACAGTCGCGTGGAGTTAGAGTCGATTTTGTCTGATAGGACGTTCCTATGAGACAGTCGCGTGGAGTTAGAGTCAATTTTGTCTGATAGAACGCTTCTATGAGACAGATTCCTTAACTTAGTGACGATTATGTCTAATAGCATACATCTATAAGACAATTTCACAGATTCAGAGCCTTTTTTGTCTCATAAGGGTCCCCTGCCAACTCGTAATTGCTAGGACAATCTTTAATGAGATATTTAGTGCAACTTATATAATACAAATATACCTAAGAGAGATGGAGTCAAAACAATGAATCCAATTCCTCATCAACCTAAACAAAATCAGCCAAAAATCCGGTTTAATTTAAAGGCGAAAATGATAGCCTTAATCAGCATTTTGATTATTAGTATCTTTATTGTCTTTTCGTTCTTTCTCCATACCTTTATCTCTAATACAACTGAGGATCAAGTAGGAAAGCGGGCACTCCATGTTGCGAAGACGGTCTCAACTATTCCCGAATTAAGAAAAACTTTTCAATCGGAGAATCCTGCGGCGATGATTCAAGAAATTGTAGTGCCAATTCAAGAAGAAAAAGAAGCAGAATTTATCGTTATTGGTAATACGGAAAGTGTCCGCTACTTCCATCCCGGTCGTCTTCCCCCTATTCTTTCAAATAGGTTACCGTATGACTTCCTATATAATCAACTGTTCTTTATTTCTCGCAGCTAAGACGATTGAATCTACATTTGGTCTGTCACGTAACCATGCAAGAACGACTTGTGTATTGCAACGCTTTTCCTTTCATAATCTCTCGTCAAATAACTGAAATTTACCTTCTTGCCGCTATTTTTACGCGTCCGATTCGCCTGTTTCCTCAGGTGGGTAGGTTTTTTTGATAAAAAAGGACAAAATGAGCCCAACAATGGAAAGCATTGTGATCACGATAAAGGCAACATTCACACCATGAATCATTGGGTTTACAATCGACGGATCCTGCCTCGCTTCCTCCCCCGTTGTGGTCATGATCGTCACAAGAATTGCCGTTCCAATTGAAGCAGAGACCTGGCGCATGGTATTATTCATCGCGGTCCCATGTGCGATTAACCGATTAGGTAATTGGTTCAATCCAGCTGTTGTCACAGGCATCATCACCATCGAAAGTCCAAACATACGAATAGCATAATAGATTGTGAGATAAGCAAACGAAGTAGAAGACGTAAGGATTACAAAAGGGAATGTCGTAAGTGTCATGATGATTAATCCCGTTACTGCCAGCCACTTGGCTCCAATTCTATCAAAAATACGTCCCGTAATCGGTGACATCAAACCCATAACGAGCGCCCCGGGTAAAATCGCTAGTCCTGACTCCATCGCTGTAAAGCCACGCATATTTTGCATATAAAGCGGGATTAATGTTTCAATCCCAATTAGACCTACAAATGCGAGCGCCCCAATACCGGTCGTCAATGTAAAAACAGGGTATTTAAATACTCTAAATTCCAGCATCGGATGAGTTAGTCGCAGTTGCCGCACGATAAACAGAACCAAAGCAATCACACCTAGACTTAAGGTGCTAATGGTTATAATATGTCCCCAGCCGAAATTTCCTGCACTGGTGAAGCCATAAAGCAATCCTCCAAAACCAAATGAGGATAGGATAATAGATAAAATATCTACTTTTGGCCGGGTCAGTTCTGTAACATTTTTCATAGCACGCGTACCAATGCCAATAAGCAAAAGGGCAATAGGTAAAATGACAAAGAACATAACACGCCAGGAATAAGCACTAATTAGCCAACCGGACAAAACAGGACCGATGGCCGGAGCAAATTGGATAACCAAGCCCACGAGCCCCATCGCTGCACCGCGCTTATGAATCGGATAAATTAATAAAAAGACCGTTTGCATCAGTGGCATCATAATTCCGGCACCCGCTGACTGAATAATCCGGCCAAGTATAAGAACGCTAAAGCCTGGCGCGATTCCTGCTATCAGTGTTCCAAAGGCAAAAATGCTCATTGCAGAAATAAAGAGCTGCCGTGTTGAAAAGCGTTCAATCAAGAAGGCTGTAACGGGAATCATCACACCATTGACGAGCATAAAAACGGTTGTTAACCACTGGGCTGTATTTGCACTGACATGCATTTCTGCCATAATCGGAGGAATTGCTGTAATCATCGTTGTCTGATTTAGTATTGAAATAAATGCCCCAGCCAATAACAAGGCAACAATTGGCTTTCTATTATAAGTTTGGGATATCATTCTATATCTACCTCATTCTATCTATAAGTGCAGATCCAAAAAGCAGGATAAAAGGCATTATAAATTACTTTTATTATGACAATTATCTATCATATCCTATTTCCCACCTATTTGAAAGGTAAGAAGCATCATTTCTAGCAATCTCGCTTCAAGGGAAGCCGAGGAAGACTTTGACTCAAAATATAAAATTTCATTCCATACGAATAGCCCGCAACTTACCTTTTAAGTTGCGGGCTCATTTTTTATGCAAGGAACAAACCCCCTTGCATTTTCAATAACCTATTACAGCAAACCCACCATCTTCAGACCATGAACGATTCCGTCATCATCAACAGAACGGGTAACATACTTTGCAGCTGATTTTATCACTTCTTCTGCATTTCCCATCGCCACTCCATTTTCAATCGAACTTAACATTTCCAAATCGTTCAATCCATCACCAAAGGCATATTGTCTTTCGCGCGGGATCCCAAGTTTTTCAACCATCTTTTCAATTCCTATGGCCTTCGATCCGCCCTTTGGAACGACGTCTACCGATACAGGATGCCATCTTACAAAATCAAAGTCTTTAAATTCCCTTTCATACTGTTTTTCCTCTCCTTCTGCACAAAATAGCAATGTTTGGTACAGCGCACGATCTTTATAATAATGAGGGCCATGTGTTGGGAATTGCTTAATTTTTAAACTGGCAATACTTTCATTAATATACGGATGTTCTGGGACATTTGCCCGCATATCTTCATGATCCATATACACAACGGGATGATCATTATGTAGGGCTGCTTCTGTAAAGTTTAACAGAGAATACTTGTTTAAAGGATTAGTATAAATCACTTCCCCTTCTAAAACAACGTATTGTCCGTTATAACTCACGTAGGAATCAATCCCCAATTCTTCCCGCAAATCAGCATACATAAATGGAGCCCGTCCTGTAGCGATTGCGATTACATGCCCTTTTTCCTTCAGTTGAAATATCGCTTCTTTTGCTGTAGATGGCAACTCTTTGTTATGATCAAGCAATGTACCATCTATATCAAAGAAAATTACGCTTTTTTCTATCATTCTCTTGTCTTCCTTTCACCTTGCATATTTATTTAAGACCAATTATTTCATACTGTCCCTCTTTCAATCAACTTCTCCTTAAACTCCTGATGGGATACCTTTTCATCTAACACTTGCCGAAAAAGGGTTTTCCCCATTTCCGTTAATGGAATTTCAATGGTCGTTATATCCATTATCCCAGCAATCGGCTCGTTATTAAAGCCAATAATAGCTAAATCCGCTGGGATGGATAGTTCATTCCGCTGACTACTTATAATCATACCTGCCGCAACTTGTTCACTTGTTACCAACATGGCAGTCGGCGGTTTTTCTATTCTTTGTATTTGGTCGATAATCTTACTTCGAACATCTTCGCATAAAATAATTGGACCATACGGTGTATGCTTTTCTATAATGGACAACTCACTTGCCCTTGAACAAATAATCAATGCATCAATTTGCTTTTGCTTTAACAATTGCAATGCTTCTATCTCTCTTTCCTTTTTATACCCCGTTTGGAACAATACGATTTTATAATTCTCTCTCATTGCCTGATTTGTTATCAATATCAGAGAAAAATAGGAATGATCGGAAAAGGGGAGAACCACACCAATCAACATTGTTTTACCTCTGCTTAAATGAACCGCATTTATATTCTTTTGGTAATTCGTTGCTTTAATCGCTTCTTCAACAGCTTTTCTTTTCCCAGCGCTAACATAGGGGTGATTATTTAACACCCGAGAAACAGTTGTGACGGACACCCCTGCCATTTCGGCCAAATCTTTAATATTTGCCATTTACTCACCCTGCCCCATAAGTACTTGCAACGAAAGAATTAATTCTAGTATAAGCTATGAAATGCATTTCATGTCAATCTGTTACCACTATTTTGAACATCTCAGAACTGAAATCACGAGCGTTCTTGGTTTATGGATAAATAATCCTTGCTCTGAAAAGCGTTTCATAAGATAAGGTTTAGTCAGAAGGAGACTTATTCGTCTCCTTTGACAAAAGCTGATAGAATATCGGCGTGACATTCTTTTAGGCGTAACGGTTATCAGCTTTTGTTTCTTTAAACACATTCGTTGGTTGCCAATAATAGTAACTAAAAACCCCAGCACCTAAAGTTAAACCTAGGCGCTGGGGAAAGGCATTATTTTTCAATCGTAATTGTGCTACCTGGATTTATATCAGCAATCTCTTTGTCCTCTAAATAAAGAGTACCCGGCTGTTCTGCTGTAGTACTTCCATCGAATTTGAGTGTGATATGACCTAAATCATTTAAGTTCTTTCTAACTGCGTCACCAACACTTGTAATACGATAAGGAACATTATCCAGTTTTAATATGTGCTCTTCTGTAATATCTTCATCAACAGATAATACATCTATAATATAGCAAAAATCAGCTAATTCACTTGGTGCATTATCACCAAACAAGATCATCATCTTTTCCGCCTCAAATGCTTTCGCGTCATTTCCGATATTTTTAATTGTCGTTTGATACATGTTAAAACACTCTCCTAAGTTAGTATTTAATTTGTTAAAATAGATTGATAAAGACGATACAGACAAAAATATTATTAAGACTATCAACGGTGTGTGGGTAAATGTTTTCAGTCCTTTTGTAGACATGTCAGTTTGTCTGGAGCAGCATACAAAAATGTCACTTCATTAAACTTTGGGATTCAAACACATTCGCATTGATAGATTAGTTGTTATTGGGTCGCACAATTCATTGTATAACAAGGTTCTTAAGTTGTTGCTATTTCAGTCGACCTGTTTCTCTTTATCACCTTTAAATATGATTTTAAATTTATTTATATAAGCCATAGCTCGCGAGCCATGCGACAAACACCCTCGGCACACCATTTAAGAATCTAGAATACAAGACAGATGGTACACCTACTTCAATCGTTTTTGTTTCTGCTTCTGCTAAACCTAAACCAACAGGGATAAAGTCAGCAGCGTTTTGTGTGTTGATTGCAAATAAGGCAGGTAATGCTAGATTAGGAGGAATATTCCCTTTACCTATTTCAACACCAATTAATGTTCCTAATACTTGTCCGATAACGCCTCCAGGTCCAAGCAACGGACTTAGAAACGGCAATGAACAAATAAAGCCAATGACCATCAGCCCCCAGATATTTCCTGCAAGCGGAGACATAATATCAGCGAATATATCACCGATGCCGGAACCTTGAATAATTCCAATTAGCAAAGCAACAAATCCCATAAAAGGAATCACAGTGTGTAGCATGGTTTCGACTGCATCACGGGCAGCTTGATAGAATGTATTAATAACTTTTCCTGCTGCTAAACCTATTTTTGTAAGCAAACTCTTGTTTTCTTCTTCTGCTCTTGTCTCCATAATTTTCTTGTCTTTGGAGTAAACTGCTTTTTGCTCTGTTTTCGATTCTGCAGCAGCCGGAGTTGCAGAGACATCTGCATTTGCTTGGTTAGTGGCAGTCTCTTCTTCTCCTGCAACGCTTACTTGATCAACATCCACATTAGATACGTAAATATCTTCAGTAATATGCTGTCTTAGTGGGCCACTTTTTCCTGTTGCCATAATATTAACCGTTGGAATACCTTTTTGAGGGTAAATACCACACCGTAATGTGCCCCCGCAATCTATAATAGCTACCATGATTTCATCTTCTGGGACAGATGTTTCAAATCCATTGACCGCAGATGCGCCAGTAATCTCACAAATTTTATCTACAATGGCAGGTTTATGGCCCCCTGTTACATACATAACTTTATCTTTTTTACCATCAACGCCAAGTACTAACGGACCACCAAAGCCACCGGAGCCTTTGACGATTTTAACTTTTTTATTCATAGCTCACACCTACCCCTCTACGTTTACTTTTTTACTTAATTTAACTTTTTGTTGCTTTTCTACATAGCTGGTCGTTAGGTCGGTAATCCAACCGCCAATAAAGTTCATGACTAGACCTACTAATAAATAGCGAATTGCCAAGTCCGTCATGGGTAATCCAAGTTGTTGGACCCCATTGGCAATACCTAAGAAGATAAACAATTCTGCTGGGTTAATATGAGGAAAAATACCGTTACTTGTATGTGCAAATTGTGCTGCGGAAGCAAAATAACTTGGTTTATATTTTTCCGGCATAAATCTACCTAACGAGTGCACCATCGGGTTTGCTAGCATAAAGGAACCTAAAAATGGTAGCACCATATATCTTAGCAATGGGTTTCCTGCTGATTTTTGAGCAATCTTATTCATACGTTGTTCTCCGATTAATTGAATAACCGTATTCATCGCAATGAGTAACATTAAAACTAGTGGAACAATAGAACCCATCCAATCTATAAATGTATCTGCACCTGTTTGAAATAGGTTGATAAAACCCTCTGCAAATTTAACTATGAACTCCATGTTTCTTTGCCCCTTTCTTTGTGAACATACTATTTACTTTCTTTACAACTTTCATCATTGGTGAAGGAATCTGTTCCACCTCTCCACCTGCTTGTACGATTTTAAAGGTTTGTTGCGCATCGATAAGCGCTCTTGTAAGCAACTTGTTATAACTTACAAGATCTTCCTTCCGAAGTTTATTTATCTTCTTTCCTTCCAACCCTTTCAATTGTTTAAATCGGGAAAACACCGTTACTCCTTGCATATAGCGGGCTTCTTCGATTTCGTTTTTATTATTTAATTGCAGCAATACAAGGGTTCCCGCTCGTATAATGGCTGGTCTTCTTCCAATTGCTACCCTTCCATCCTCTCTAAGCTCGGTATAATGCTTTGTGAAATGTTTGATTTGCACAAAACCAAATAAATATTGAACAACAAAACCAACAGCTAAAATTACAATAAGTAGAATGAAAAACATATACTATTTCCTCATTTCCTGATTTAAAGTATGTGCAAATGCTGCATAATTTGTATCTTTCGTCATTTTTTCGAGGATATAACTATTTGTACTTATCGTTAATATTTCCTCGTATAATCTAATAAGAGCTGCCTCGTTACCTGCTTGATCGGGGGTTGCTAATAGGACAACAATTTTAACATCTGGATAATCATATAATGGAACATCTATTAGAGCAGCTTTGATAAATATCCCATGTTGATTATGACTCACGTGAGGAAAGCCTAACTTACCCATCACAGTCGACTTAACTTGTTCACGGGCGATAATTTTTTTCGTGAATGTGTTATCTACTTTTCCTTCGCGAACTAATTCCTCCGATAGAAAGCGAATCACATCCTGGTAATTGCCCGGCTGATCTATATGATAGAAATCTTTTCTCTCAATAAAATCCACAATGACACTTTGATTAAACAGCTTTTTATTCCTTACGTCTTTATAAACCAAGAATTGTTCAATTTTTAATTTCATTAATTGTGTATCTAAGATATTCTCAATATAGACTACTTTATTAAACAAACGGCTCGTCCAAATCGTAGAGATAATCAAGTCAAATTCTTTAATGCTCTCACTTTCTAAGGCATCTTCGTTAAAGACAGCGATTTCTATATGGGTACCGAAGATCTTTTGTAAATTAGTCTGTAAAACTTTTGCCGTACTTAGGCCCTCATTTGTAATAATCGCAACCGACTGAATGCCTCGAATGCGCTGATCCAGCTGCTCCAAGTAAACACTGAAATATAATGATAGGAATCCTAACTCACTAATTGGTAGATCCATCTTAATTTCTTTTTTTATATTCTCTGCTAATACTTTGGATAATTCATAAGCAAAGGGGAAACGTTGTTGTACATCTTCGACTAAGTTGTTGTTTACTTTAACGTCAAAAATCAATCGATTAATTAAATACTTAATATGCAATTGAATGTCCTTACTAAACATTGCTTTATCAATTTTAATGGTGTAATAGTAATTGATATCCTTAATCGTTTGTTTAATAATCCGCTTCAACATAGATTGCTCACGGTCATTTATCATGTCATCAATTATGGAAGCCCTACGGCCAAGTAATTGGAGTACAATAAGAAGGATTTCTTGATTTGGATTTTCTATGGAATAAAGATCCGCAATGTCTTCTTTTAGTCGTTGAAAGCTTTTAAAATCCCTGGATTCAAATACTTGCCTGTCAATATCTAAATCTTCTTCTATCAGGTAACCATCATCAATCCGGGAAAGAGTAACCTGTGTAGCCAGTCTTACTCTTGAAAAGGAAGATTCATCTATATTAAACTTCTTCTTCAAACTTTCTAAGTGCTGTTCGATTTGCAACGGCACATATATGTCTTGATAGCGAGTAGGCAGTTGTTCTATAAGCACTTTGCGAATAGTGAATTCGTTTCCTTCAAGACGTAGGCCAACATTTTGTACTCCTTTAATATCCAGTCGATAAGATTGTAGTTTATGCTTCAAATCCGTCAAGAGATTATTTATAACACTTTTGCTTAAAAACAGTTCCTCTGAAATATCATCAATCGTACTTTGTTTATATTTTAATAAATGATGAAAAATAGCATCAAGCCTATCATTTAATTCTTCCTCATTGCTTTTTATTCCTTGTCGGAGGTCTGTTAATCTATCTACAAATCTCTCCTCGTCGTAAATTATCAGTGAAAAAATATGATATTCTTTCAAAATTTGAGAAGCGCCCTCAAAATAATCATTAATATGTGCTACATAATTTGATAACGTTCTTTGCGATATATTCACTAGATGGGAAAATTTTTCTGCTGCAATACTTTCCTGAATAAGCATTTCAACTATCTTCAAATGCTTTTGATTAAGCTTCATAGCTCCTCCTCCATTATGTTGAAGGTTAACCTCTCGATTTCCCTCCAGAGATATTAATGGTTGTTCCAGTGATATAGCTTGATTTCTCAGAACTTAGGTAGCATACTAAATCGGCAATTTCCGTTAGCTTACCAATGCGGCGAATTGGAATTGACTTAGAATAATCTCCATTTAATTGATCAACCGTTGTATTTCGAGTATATGCTAATGCTTGTTCATACTCTTCGGTTCGAAGTCCTGTTTCTTCTATAATTCCCGGTGCAATGGCAACGACGCGGATATTGTGCTTTCCTAATTCCTTTGCCCAGCTTCTTGTGAAGTTAATTAACGCGGCTTTAGTTGCTGAATAAACACTTTGTCCTTCAGAACCTTCTTGACCAGCTTCACTGGAAACATTAATAATAACACCTTTGTTCACTTGGACAAAATAACGAGACACTTCCTGACTGAAGAGAACAGGTCCTTTGAGATTGACATCGAACATTAAATCAAGCTCTTTCATATTAATCTCGTATTCAGGTTTTTCCTGCTTTGCATCTACTAACAGTCTTGGCAAATTAATCCCTGCATTATTCACCAATACATCAATTTGGGATTGTTCATTTATAATAGACGTTACTGTGCTCCGAACCTCTTCCTCTAACGCAACATTCGTCTCTCTAAAATAATACTTCGGATGATCTATTGGGTTATCACGTAAATCTGCGTTATATACAATCGCCCCGTTATCCAATAGCGTATGGACAATCTGTCTACCAATCCCCGATGATCCACCCGTCACAATGATTACTTTATTATCAATATCTAACCAATTATTTGTCATGAATGTTCCTCCTTGTTTCCTTCTTATGTATTCATTATATATCTAACCGCTTTCACAATTAATTTGTAGTTTTATGCAGATTCCTGAAAAAGGAGAATTAACGAGTTTAACGGGGGAGATATGGAAAAGTTATTATTCTTTTTGGTATAACTTCCTTGTTCTGACTGCGGGAAACCAATAATTGCATATACAAAAACGAAGTCTGGCCTTCGATCAGACTTCGTTTTTGTATTCTTTCAATAAATATTTGTTTCAATATGCGCTATAATAGATTGCAAGACAACCATGTTGATCTACATAAGGAAGTGCATAATAATGAAACTCAAAAAACACACCATAAAAGATAGCTCTTTTTGGCGGATTACAATTAGCCTCGCGCTTGCTTCATTCTTTGTCTTTGCGAGCCTCTATGCCGTCCAGCCACTCCTGCCTTTATTTGTCAGGGAATTTAATGTAACAGTATCCGAAGCAACCTTAACATTTTCTTTGCCGGTCATCGGTCTGATTATTGGACTCATTGTAATCGGCTTTTTATCCGACAGATTGGGTAGGGTCGCTTTTATCAAGTATTCATTGATTATAGCTATCATCCCTTTTTTCTTCATTCCACTGTTGGATGCCTTTTCACTTATCGTCATACTAAGATTCATTCAAGGGTTTACGTTAGCAGGGCTCCCAGCTGCTGCTTTGGCGTATATTAATGAAGAAATTGACCGGTCCCACATTGGAGTTGCCACAGCATTATATATAGCGAGTAACGCACTCGGCGGGATGGTTGGAAGAGTGATGGCGGGTTACTTGTCCGATCGTTTTACCTGGGAAGTCGCTTTTTACAGTTTTGCTGGGTTGGGTTTGATTGTCGTGGTACTCGTTTTCATATTCCTGCCTAAATCACGCTTTTTTCAACCAAGTGATCTCTCTTTCCGTAGAGACATCGAAGGAATGCTCGTTCACTTTAAAAATCCAAAGCTGCTAACCGTTATTGGGATGGGAGTCATTTTGCAGCTAGCCTTCACTTCTGTGTGGACATTTTTACCATTCCATCTGGAAGCGGAGCCTTATTCATTATCTGTGAAAACAATTTCCTATATGTTTTTTGCCTATGGATTTGGTGTCTTCGGAGCACCGTTTGCTGGTTGGTTAGCTGGAATATTCGGTCTGAGGCCTGTGCGGATAGCAGGAATCTTGGTGTTGTCCTTTGGAATATCCCTTACACTAAGTCCCCCGCTACCAATTATCATTGTCGGATTATGTGTAATGTGTTTAGGGTTCTTCACTGCACACTCGTTAACAGCAAGTACCGTTGCAGAACAGGCTACGCATCATAAAGGAAGTGCCGCGAGTCTTTATTTAGTTGCTTATTATATTGGTGTCAGTATGGGAAGTACCGCAGTCGGACCGCTTTGGAATCTTGCTGGCTGGGATGCAATTATAATCTTTGCTGGAATCTTACCAACCGCGTACTTGGGATTGGTTATGATCTATCAGAAGCGAACTGAAAATAGAAGTATGCAAGGTTGATAGTAAAAAAGAGATGGATTTGTTTATCCGTCTCTTTTTTATTATTATTTAAAGCTGTCCGGGAAAACGGTAATATCAATACCCAGTGCTATTGGAAGAATGTAATAACTAATTAAAGTAATTAAAACAATTGACGCGACATTCAAGAGGAATCCAGCTTTTGCCATATCAGCAATCCGCATGTAACCTGTCCCAAAGACAACTGCGTTCGGCGGTGTAGCAACTGGCAGCATGAATGCGCAAGATGCAGAAAGTCCTGCTGCAACCATTAACACGAGTGGATGGACATCCACTGCAAGAGCAAGTGCCGCCATAATCGGATACATCATTGTTGCAGTTGCTGTGTTGGATGTAACTTCAGTAAGTGCGTTAACAAGAGCCGTTACAGCTAAAATAATTAATATGATCTGAACGCCCTGAAGACCGTTCAACTGAGACCCAATCCATTCTGATAATCCGGAAGTTGTGAAGCCTGCTGCAATCGATAGACCTCCACCAAAAAGAAGCAGGACGCCCCAAGGTAGTTTCACTGCACTAGACCAATCCATAATATGACTTGCTTTTGAACTCTTCGCTGGAATCAAGAATAGGACAACAGCAGCAAGAATTGCAATTACTGTATCATCAATATTCGGATTGATTTTTTCCAGAACGAAAGTACGGGTAATCCAAGAAAGCGCTGTTAGAACAAAAACGATGAAAACAGCTTTCTCCTCATAGGAAGCTTTCCCAAGCTTCTCTTTCTCTTGATCGAATATTGCTTTCCCGCCCGGCAAATCTTTTAACACTGTAGGGAATGCCATTTTCGTTAAATAAAACCAAGCGAAGAATAGTAAACTCCAAGCAAATGGAACCCCAAATAGCATCCAGCTCGCAAAGGAAATTTCATAACCGAATAGTTCACGAAGCGTGCCAGCTAAGATTGCGTTTGGCGGCGTTCCAATAAGAGTCGCCATCCCACCAATTGAAGCGGAATAACCAATCCCAAGCATAATTGCTTTTCCAAAGGAGAAATTCCCTTTTGACGTATCGACTTTCGGATTATCTTTCAAAGCATCTTGTACTTGATACGTAATTGCCAGCCCAATAGGAATCATCATCATCGCTGTTGCGGTATTGGAAATCCACATGGAAAGAAAACCGGTAGCTACCATAAACCCTAGCACAATCCGGTCTGGTCTCGTCCCCATAACAGATATGATATTGATTGCAATTCTTCGGTGCAAATTCCATCTTTCCATCGCTAATGCTAAAACAAACCCGCCAAGAAATAAGAAGATCGTATCATTTCCATAAGCTGACGTCGTGGCTTTCATATCCAGCCCACCTGCCAATGGGAATAAGATGATCGGGAGCAAGGATGTTGCTGGTATCGGAATGGCTTCGGTAACCCACCATGTTGCAATCCAAGCGGTACTTGCAAGAATTGCTTGTCCCTCACTAGATAATCCGTCAAAGGTTAAGATGAATTTAAGAAGAATAAATAATAGCGGTCCTAGAATCAGACCAGTTATCTGGGCATTCGTGTACGGTCGCTTTCCGCCATTTCCTTTTCCCCCGTAGCCACTCTTTGTTACGTCTGGTTTTTTCACTTTATTTTTCTCTATTGCGTCTCCCGGCTTCACGAAAAAACGAAACATGTCTTTCACTTGATCATGCTTTTCCCAAAGCCAACCCCAAGTTGCTGAGATCATGATGCTCCTCCTTTTATATAAAAATATAAATCTAGTTTAAATGTATTTTTTATAAAAAGCAAGTTGTTGTATATCAGCCGGTAATCAAGTCTCGCACACACTCCGTTGATTGTTTTATAACATTTATATTGATATATAACAGAATGATTTTATTAGAAAATAGCGATCTATGGTATGTGAATCTACTGAAAAACATGGATTATACAAAGCTCAAGAAATTAGAATGGTTGTAAACGACAGGAGCTAGAGAGTCACTGCTTCTTCAGGTGATTTGAGGACTTGTAAACAACCGAGAGATGGGGTACGCTGCTTATTCGGTAGATTAAAGCACTTATAAACAACCGGAAAATAAGAGACGCCGTTCATTCGGTAGATTAGAGCACCTATAAACGACCGAGGAAATAGAGACACTGCTCATCCCGGCGTTTACAGCACTTATAAACAGCCAAAGCCCATCCTTCATTGCTAATATGAGCGTAAAAACAAAAAAGAGCACACAACGATATCCATGCTCTTTTCTCCCAATCCACTATTCTATTTCAACATCTCAAATACTTGCTCCACGTCTTTATCACCCCGGCCAGAAAGATTCACGATAATCACATCATCCTGCCCGAGCTCTTTCGCAAGCTGAATCGCATGACTTACTGCATGGGAGCTTTCAAGTGCAGGGATGATTCCTTCTGTTTTCGATAACTCTTGAAAAGCTTCCAATGCTTCTTCGCCGGTCACACTCACATACTCCCCGCGGCCGATAGCATGCAGATGACTATGCTCTGGACCGACACCTTGGTAATCGAGCCCAGCTGCAATCGAGTCGGTTGGCAATGCTTCACCATCCTCATCTAATAACGTTAAGGAACGATAACCATGGAATACTGCTGGCTTCCCTTTCGAAATGGAAGCTGCCTCAGCAGGTTCCACACCAATCAGTCGTACAGAGTCTTCATCAATGTAATGAGCGAAAGCACCGATTGCATTACTTCCGCCACCAACACAAGCGACGACAGCTGCAGGGAGTTTACCTTCCTTCGCCAGAATCTGACGTTTCGATTCTTCGCTGATGATAGATTGGAAATATTTTACCATCTCGGGATATGGATATGGCCCTACTGCCGAACCGATTAAATAAAAGGTCGTTTCGTGATTAGCGACAAGATCAGCAAATGCTTCATCCACCGCTTCCTTCAGACGTCCCCACCCTTTATCGACAGCTACGACTTCAGCCCCGAGGAGTTCCATCCGGAATACATTCAAGCGTTGTCTTTCAGTATCTTTTTTACCCATATAAATCGTGCACGGCAGTCCGACCATCGCACAAGCAGTCGCTGTCGCAACACCATGCTGACCTGCTCCAGTTTCCGCTATAATCCGCTCTGCACCGGTTCTCTTCGCTAAAAGAATCTGTCCGAGCACATTATTAATTTTATGGGCCCCTGTATGATTCAAGTCTTCACGCTTCAAATAAATTTTAGCCCCACCAACTTTTTCAGTCAGATTTTTCGCAAGGGTTAGTGGATTCTCGCGTCCAACATACTCTTTCAAATAATACCGGTATTCCTCAAGAAATTCAGGATCATCCTTATATTTCTCAAAAGCTACACCAATTCCGTCTAAAATATCCTTCAAATCTTCTGGGACAAAGCTTCCTCCGAAATCACCAAAGTAACCTTTCTCTGCTACATTCTCTTTACTCAACTCTACTCATCTCCTACATGAAATTTCAAGATTCTCTTCATTATAAATGAAAAATGAAATAATTCAAGATTGTATTATAACTTCACTTTTTCTTATTACTGCCACGAAAAACCCTTGCACTGCGGGCATACTCCACATCTGCAACTTGCAGGCGAGAATTAACTACACGGGCTGCTGCAAAGAAATAATCAGATAATCGATTCATATACTTTAACGGAATTGGATCTAAATCTTCTTCCCGCTGATAAAGTTTTACAATCTGTCTTTCCGCTCTTCTTGCCACTGTTCTCGCAACGTGTAAATATGCAGCGGCCTCCGTTCCGCCTGGGAGAATAAATCGTTCAAGCTCTGGTGCCTCGTCTATTAAGACATCCATTCTCTCTTCCAAATACGTAATCATATCTTCAGAAAGCTCGTGAGGACGTTCTTTTTTCGATACATTAGAAAGCTCAGTTCCGCAGTCAAATAATTCATGCTGAATTTTTTTCAAATCAGCAATGAGGTCTTTGAACGGTTCTTTATTCTTATTGAGCCCAGCTACCGCAAGACCTACAAAAGAATTCGTTTCATCAATTGATCCGTAAGCTTCCACCCGAATATCATCCTTCGTCGTCATTCCACCTATTAACGCGGTCTTTCCTTTGTCGCCAGCCCTTGTATACAGTCTCAAATGAATCGCTCCTTTTTTTGTTTTTATACTCTCAAGCAAACGTTTGATTTACCCCTGTTCAGCTGCTTTTTTCCTATTTAATGTTTTGGAAATGGCCTGCTTCATTTCTTGATAAACAGCATTTCCTATTAGAGCACCTAACTCTGTCGCGGTTCCAGCGTAATCTAATTCCTTCCCTTGTTGGGTTGCGGCAATTAAAATACTGTCTGTAGGAGTTCCTGTTGCGACCGTACCTGTCTTCCGGTCTTGAATAGCGAGGTCTCTTAACACTTGAGCCTTTGCCTCCGTTGCCGTGATCGTTGCCTGGATAAAGGCTTCTTCCGTTAAACTGCCATTTACAAAAACCCATGTATTAATCGTTCCCGGAGCAACTGGACCAACAAGCGGCTTTGCTCGTGAGCTGTCCACCGCATTTCCAACACTCGCTGTCACAACAACTAAGATTGAAAAACCATTACCCTCATAAATACCATAACTGTAATCTTCCAAGACAATTGCCGTCATCATTCCAACCGTCTGAGCCGGCGGGAAACCTCGCCCTTTTAAATAAGTTCGCATTTCCTTCCGGTGATCATTACAATAATAATTCTCATCGACATGCCGATTGACAAAGTATTTATACCAGCCAATCCCTGCGCCAACGATACCAGAGGATATCGTTTTCACCGGCAGATCTGAATGGAGTACGATTTGCTCTGTACTAAAAGAAAGGTTTGTTTCATCAATTGACCACAGTTTTTTTGCCTGCCACGTCTTCTTGCTTGGCATTAAATGCAGCTGTGGCTTGGCAATTTTAGAGTGGGCCTGCTTAATGACCTCTGTATCGAACACCGAGTTAATCAGTTCTTCAGAAAGCACTTCATCTGGATTTTCCAACGCTTTTGCTTCGCCCTCGTCCATTAAAAGCAGGCGATCACAATAAAGGCTCGCAAGGTTTAAGTCATGCAAAATCGCCACGACTGTGAGGCCCTTTTCTTTTGCACTTTTTCTGAGCAAATCAAGCAATTCTTTTTGATAAGCTAAATCAAGATGGTTAGTTGGTTCGTCCAAGAGAAGAACTTTCGGTTGCTGCACGAGAGCTTGGGCCAGGAATATTCTCTGCTGTTCTCCTCCAGAATGTTCCATCACCGAGGTGTCCGCAAATTCGAGGATGTTCGTTTGCCGCATGACACGCTGAACGATTTCCTCATCTTCTTTTGTCCATGATCGGAACAACCCGCTATGATGCGCATAACGACCAAGTGACACCATTTCTTTTACTGTATAAGGAAAAACTTGGGGAGTGAGTTGGGGTAAGACGGCGATTTTCCTAGCTAATTCTTTCTTAGAGTAATCGGCAATGTTTCTCCCCGCTACTTCAATTTTTCCCTGTTGCAGATCGAGCAGTCCACTAATCATATTGATTAAAGTTGTCTTCCCACTGCCATTCGGTCCTAGAATTCCAAAAAACTCCCCTTCATTTACGGAAAAACTAATGTTTTTTACAATCTCCTCGCCATCATAGCCACCCGAGGCATTTTTAATTAAAAGCATGGTTCACCTCTCAACTTCTTCTCCGTTGTTTAATTAATATTATCGCAAATACCGGTGCACCTACTAAAGCTGTAATCACTCCGACAGGCAATACTTGAGGTGAGATAATTGTCCGCGATAATAAATCGGTCAATATAAGAAAGCTCGCTCCAATAATCATCGACAACGGCAACAAATGGACATGATCAGAACCCCATAGCTTTCTAGTTAAATGAGGGATAACTAAACCGACAAAGCCAATTGTCCCGGATACGGCAACCGCTGCTCCAGTGAGGATAGAACCCGCAATAAGAATTAGCAACTTCCGCTTGCCGACATCAACGCCTAAATGCTGTGCCCTCTCTTCGCCAAGCGACATTGCATTCAGTTCTTTTGCATTCATTAATAAAATGAAGGAGCCAAGAATAAAGAAAGGAAGAATGATTCCAACATAGCGAAAGCCCCGCATCGATACACTGCCAAGCATCCAGCCGATAATCTGCTGCAATTCATCGCCTGTCAACGCGATAATTAATGAAATAATCGAACCTAAAAACGCGCTGAAAATAATTCCCGTAAGAATAATCGTTTCTACCCGCATCGTCCGGTCAATTTTACGTGCAAAGTAAAGTACAATTAAAATGGTTGTTAAGGCTGTGATAATGCTCAAAAATGGCAAAGTATACATCCCGATAACCGGTAGCGAGATTCCGAAAAACAATGTCGCAACAGCACCAACTGATGCTCCTGAAGATACTCCAAGGATATAGGGCTCCGCGAGCGGATTTCTTAATAAGCCTTGGAAGGCCGCTCCCGCAATCGCAAGCGATGCCCCCACAAGTCCCGCCAACAGTACCCTTGGCAAGCGAATCTCATATACAATACTTACATACATCGGATCAACATCATCACCAACCGGCAACCGAAAAGCCTCGCTGCCAATCACTTTGACAATATCAAGGATCGGGACAGATACACTCCCAATCGAAATGGCAAATAGCATTGCACCAATGAGAAGCGCACAAGAAATACCATATTTTATTGCATTACTCTTCATCAAACAGCTCCGGATAAACAGCTTCAGCTAGTTCCCTTGCACCTTCCGTGAGTCTCGGACCAGAACGTGTAATTAAATCAGCATCAATGTCGTAAACTCTTTCATTTGCAACGGCTTCTACTACATCAAAGCCACTTCTCGAAAGCACTTCTTCTTCCGGATTTTCAATATATGCGCCGTAAGAAGTGATGATTACATCGGGATTCAATTCAATGATTTCCTCTGGATCAAGCGCCAGCCAGCCTTCATGTTCGGCTGCAGCATTTTCAGCATGAATCATTTCTAACAGTTCGTGGATAAACGTATGCTGTCCTGCTGTGTAAATGTCCGGTGCAGGAGAATTTTCAAAGAAAACTGTCTGTACATCTTCCTCAGATATCTCGGATGTAAGCTCTCGAATTTCTTCAAATTCTGCTTCCATTTCTGTCATTAATTCTTCTGCTTCCTGATCAGTTCCAATAACTTGTCCAACGATTTCAATCGTTTCGTATGTGCTCGCAATATCCTGTGCATCTTGAACAACAAAAACTTGGACACCCGCAGCTTCAAGTTGTTCGAATGCCTCCTGGGCACTGCTCACTCCCAATTCATGCGCAAGGACAATATCCGGGTCAAGACTAATGATCCGCTCCACATTCAATTCCATGCCACCGATTTTTTCAATATCTTGTACTTCTTCCGGGTAATTATCATGATCCGACACACCGACCACCTTTTCCCCTTGTCCTAAAGCAAACGCGATTTCGGTATTGCTCGGAATCAATGAAACAATCCGTTCTGGTTCTTCCTCAAGTGTTATTTCATTGTCTATAGCATCTGTGAGTGTCAGCGGATAATGATTATCGTTCGTTGACTCTTCTTCAGTCGCTTCCTCTTTATCTGTATTTCCAGTTGCATCCTCATTGTCTGTCGCACCTTGTCCGCAAGCAACTAGCAGACTAAGTAAGAACGCGAGCAGCAAACCTTGCCATAATCTCTTCATTTCCATTCCTCCAATAATAAATTCATGAACAAAGGCGCAAGCGCCCGTTTAGCAACGTACAAACTGGAGCACTCCGGAATGAGATAAAGGAAACACGGCGACGTAAGGAGCCGATGTTGACTTATCGATTGGAGGAGTGTGAAGTTTGTCAGTTGCTGGGCGCTGGAGCCGGACGTGGCTATCGCCGGGAATTCAAGTTATCCACAGCATTTTTGCTTTATAGTTTCCTATTCATATAAAAAAGCACCTCACACAGTGTGAAGATGCTTCAGTAAATAGGTTATACATCCATATAGACCCATCACCTGACTATCCTCGTAGTGCTGGCGTTACAGAATAGGCAGGTCTCCTGGCTCATGCTCATCACTCTGCTGCACCTTCCCATGCATCTATCGCACAGTGGTATTTACAGCTCATTCGCACTTACAGTGGCGGGACCGCGTTGGACTTACACCAACTTCCCTTTTAAGAATTCAGCAATCGAATCCACCTATTCTTTGCATATCATTTTCAATTGAATCTATCTCATATCGTACACTTTTTTTATGTGAAAGTCATCTTTTTATCTAATTATAAGGCAAGATGACAATACAAAAAACTGCTTCCATAACAGAAAGCAGTTTTAATCCATTATTGTAAACCAAGTAAATCCTCAATTAAAGTGACAACACGGTCAGCATATTTATTACATGCTTCCTCTGTTTCTGCCTCGACCATTACCCGGACGAGTGGCTCCGTTCCGGATGGACGCACGAGTACACGGCCATATTCACCGAGCTCTTTTTCCACGGCGTCGATTTCTTCTAATATAAGTGGATTGGTCAATGCCTCATTCTTATCTGTTACTTTAACGTTTTTCAGGACTTGCGGGAATACTTGCATCTCTCCAGCTAGTTCAGATAAAGGTTTTCCTGTATCTTTCATGACGTTCACAAGTTGCAATGCCGATAGCATTCCGTCACCTGTCGTGATGAAGTCAAGGAAAATAATATGGCCGGATTGTTCTCCGCCAAGGTTAAATCCGCCTCTGCGCATCTCTTCCATGACGTAACGGTCACCAACATTTGTTTTATCACTATGCATGCCATTTTCTTCAAGTGCCTTATAAAATCCGATATTACTCATTACCGTTGAAACAATCGTATCTTCACGAAGCGCACCTTTGGACTTCATATATTTACCGCAAATGTACATAATTTGGTCCCCGTCAACGATTTTACCCTTCTCGTCAACTGCAATTAAACGGTCGCCATCCCCGTCAAATGCTAGTCCAATATCTGCACCCTTTTCCAAAACAAGCTCTCTTACCGCTTCTGGATGGGTCGAGCCTACACCATCGTTAATGTTGAGGCCATTTGGCGAAGCACCAATCGTGTAAATATCTGCTTCGAGATCTGCAAAAAGATGGGTTGCAAGACTGGATGTCGCACCATGCGCACAGTCGATAGCAATTGATAGACCATCAAAGTCGTTATCAATCGTATCTTTCAAGAATGAAATATACTTCTGCCCGCCTTCGAAATAAGCATTCACTGTCCCGATATTCGCTCCAACTGGACGCGGGAGTTCATCCTCTGCGTCAATAAGCTTTTCAATCTCAGCTTCTTGCTCATCCGTCAGTTTAAATCCATCCGGACCGAAGAATTTAATACCATTATCTTCTACTGGGTTATGAGACGCAGAAATCATAATTCCTGCATCCGCGCTCATCGATTTCGTTAAATAAGCTACCCCTGGAGTAGAGATAACGCCGAGACGCATGACTTCTGCCCCGATGGAAAGTAAGCCTGCAAGCAATGCTCCCTCAAGCATATGACCGGAGATACGTGTATCTCTGCCAATGATTACTTTTGGATTTTCCCTTTCCTTCGTCAGTACATATCCGCCGATTCGACCTAATTGATAGGCAAGTTCCGGTGTTAAATCTTTATTCGCTACACCCCTGACACCATCGGTCCCAAAATACTTCTTCATTCATACCTCTCCTTTTAATAAACCATCTAAAAGTCAATTACTTAAAGTTTATTCGATCTCAACTGTAATTTCTTCAAACTCAGGCGTCACGGTTACATCCTCTACCTCATTCCATTCTACTTCCACTGGTACAAGATGTTCCCCCGGCTCGAGCCCTGCCAGGTTGACAAGGACCCGGAAATCATCAGGGCTAAGCTCCCTGAGGAATGTTTCATTTCCTGTTACGGTAATATCCATTTCAGCTTCACTTGGATCGACATATGTTACAGCTTGTCCATTTGCAAGTTCTTCTTCCTCAATCGCCATTGCCTCTAGAACCCGTGCTTCTTCTACTTGAACAGATACTTCAATTGTTTCCAATTCTCCTGTATTTACACCATCCGGGAGGTCAAATCCAACATCAATCGTTCCAGACTCCGTAATTTCCGATAGGTCGATTTTCTCCGTTGGAATGGACTCGATTCGTTCGAGAATATCACTGACTGCAAAAATTTCAGCCTCATCTAGATTAGCAGAAATAGACAGCAAGGAAAAGTCCTCCGGTACATCGCCGGTCGTTTCAATATCAATGGGAACCACTTTGCTCGGACTTATGAAATCAACAGATACGACAACCGACTCCCGGTCCAAGCGGACTTGCAGTTCATTTCCTTGTGTATCATACACATTCACCGGTACTTCCCGGTTTGAAATTGAAGTCTCCTGTCCGGCCACATCGACATAAATTTTAACGACACCAATCTGCTCCATGATTCTTCTGGATGTTGTAATATTTACACTGGATTGGTCTAACTCATAACCGCCGACCTCAACTCCCGGAGGCAACTGATCTGTATTTAAGAATTCCACTGTTATTGGATATTCCTGATTTGCTCTTTCCTCAATCGATACCTCAATTGTTTTCGGCTCAATATAAACGCGAATATCATCGGAAACCGTATGCTGCAATTCTACCGTATGATTTCCCTCTCCCAGTTCCCTTAAGTCCACGTAGACAGAAAAGTTACGATTGAATACAGCCGGCATAATCATCGCAGGAGAACCTTCTAATGTCACTGTTGCATATTCCGGAACTCCGCTTACGACATAATCATCCGAATTAATATCGATATCTACAGGAACATCATCAATTGTTTGCGTTTGTGAATTCCTTCCTGGAATGGAGGATTCAGAGCTGGATGAATTGGATTCCACATTCACGAATATAAATAACGTAATGGCAAAACCAAGCGCCAGTATACGAATAAACCATTTACTTTGAAACCAATTATCCATTTTCTTTCCCCCTCCGTTTCTTCGTCTTCTCAGGGGTTACGGGAAGCAAGGATAAATGTTCATTTAATAATTCCGTTAATGCCTCTTCGGATAAATCACGATGCAGCTTTCCATTTATCGTACAAGATATTGCACCCGTTTCCTCTGAAACAACAATCGTTAGGGCATCCGTTACTTCACTGATCCCCATTGCAGCCCTGTGTCTTGTTCCCAGTTCCTTAGAAATGAATGGACTCTCCGATAGCGGTAAATAACAAGCAGCTGCAATAATTTTATCCCTTTTTATAATAACAGCACCGTCATGAAGCGGAGTATTCGGTGTGAATATATTTGTCAGCAACTGGTGAGTCACTTCCCCATTAATGGGAATCCCCGTCTCAGCATATTCACCAATCCCCGTCTCCTTTTCAATGGAAATAAGTGCTCCAATCCGACGCTTCGCCATATAAGTAGAGGACTGGACGATTGCTTCAATTTGCACTTCCATATCTTCTTTCGACTTAGTACTTCTTGTGAGAAAACTCCCTCTTCCAAGCTGCTCCAAGGCTCTTCTCAGCTCAGGCTGGAATAAAATAATAATTACGATAATCCCCCACTGGATAAATTGGTTCGAGAAATACCGAACCGTCTGGAGGTTAAATGCAATACTCAATAGCCAAATTGCCAAGATGACGGCAATTCCTTTAAGTAATTGTACAGCTTTCGTACCGCGGACCAGCATCATCAGTTTATACAGCACATACCAGATGAGAGCTATGTCCACGGTTATTCTAAGTATCGTTAACAGGTCGAATCCCCCATCGAGCATGGTCACACGTCCTTTAGTCATGAATTAGCAATTGTATAATTAATTTTTTAGAAAACTTGGTTGTCACCAAGCCTTTCGGTGACAACATTAGTTGCACTTATACAGTAAGAAAGGATTTATATTTATCTTTCCGCCAAAAATATCATATAAAAATTACATTTTAATGAATTACATGACCATTATTATACCATAAATACAAAGGTTCATGTGAACTTAATAGCAGCGTAACCATTTTAAAATTAGCCTTCGTAATAAAGAAAGCTTGCATACCGGAAATATAGGGCATGCAAGCATATAATCATCATATTATTCAAAAGAGAATACTTTTTTAGCAAAGTCTTTCAGTTTGTACCATATCCAGTCAAATGCTTGATCGACGGATTCGAATTCTCCATTTATTTCACCGACGGAAGCCATCAGACCACTGTTGTCCAGTGGATCATCATCAATTAGTTCCCCATTCACCAATGTCACATTCCCATCAACCGTACCATGAATGATCAGATTGCCATTTTTAACGAGTAAATCACCTTCAACCACTTCGCCTTCCGGTACAATCACGGTATCTCCTTCAATAATTAAATTCTCTTGTTTTGAGACAACGAGCTGATTGTCTTGATCCCATGCAAAGAAAACGCCGGTGAACATAAGAATAAAGAAAATCGCTGCAGCCGTAAGCATCGGATGCATCTTAAACCAGCGTGAATATTTAACCCGTTTTTTCTCGGTTGGAAGATTCTTCATGACATTCGCTGTGAAATTCACCGGTGCTTCAAATCGTTCAGCACTTTGAATAAGCGTAACGGTCCGCTTCAATTCACGGAAATGACCCTGACAGGCTTCACAGTCTTCCAAATGATATTTTAATTTCTGTTCCTCTTCCGTAGTAATATCGCCATCCAAATATTTATGCATTAGCCCAACGGTTTCTGCATTACATTTCAATGGGACCACACTCCTTTACACATGACGAAGCCTCTTTCGTAAAGCTTCTCTGCCCCGGTGAATCCTTGTTTTCACCGTTCCGATTGGGATGTCCAGTATTTCACTTATTTCTTTCAAGGAAAATTCTTCTAAATACCTCAGAATAATAATACTGCGATATTTCGGTGGAAGTTCGGAAATTTCTGTGTGGATATATCTTTGTAATTCATTACTCTCCACCTCTTCCACTAGAGAAGCGCCCTCACTTTGAAGCTGGGAATACATATCCAGTCCATCCGTTCCTTTAACCTCTGCATCCAAAAAGTAGTCCGGTTTTCGTTTGCGAAGTCTGTCAATTGATAAGTTCGTGGCAATGCGGTACAACCAGCTTGAGAATTTTCGTTTCTCATCAAAGGAATGAATGTTTACATATGCCCGTATGAAAGCTTCTTGTGCGATGTCTTCTGCCTCATGTGCATTACCAAGCATCCGGTAGCAATGCTGGTATATTTTATTTTGGTAAAATGAGACCAGATCTTCGAAGGCAGATTGATCCCCTTTTTTTACTAATATTATTTTCTCCCTAATTATTTGTTCCATACTTTACCTCCGCCTACAATGCGGTACTTTTATTACGAACGAGCAACTCAAAAGGTTTCATTTTTTTCCGCTTTAACATTTTTTCCTGCATTAATTAATATCCTATCAATTTTTCTAACATTTTCATAGGTTTATTCTTGCTATTACTCGGGTATTTTCTTATTATAGTATACTAGATAGGAGGAAGCTTTTGTGAGTAAAGCACTGTTGCTTGAAAAAATTGAAACATGTCGGCAGGAATTAGTTGCCCTTAGTTACCATCATGAACTTACTTCACAGGCTGTTATTGAATCTAGTATGAAATTGGACACACTCATTAATAAATATCAAAACTATGATAACTATGAATTAGCCTCCAGATAAAGACTTCCAATAAACTTGTGTGATAACGGTCATCCCGTTCCACACCTTAATATTATCGGTATTTGATTTTTAAAGAAAGAGTATACGAATTTCAGCTAGTTGCTGGGCACTGGAGCTAGACGTAAGAAAAAGACATAAATCTCGTGATTTTAGAGATTTATGTCTTTTTTATATTTTTTAAGACGCTTCTATTGCAGCACCTTCGGGATGTGAGGTAAGCGCTAATGGCTTAATTCCTGCCTTTTCCCAAGAAGCAAAGAGCTGTTCCGCTTGCCTCTTACTCGGCATAAAGGCAATACCGCAATCTCCTCCGCCAGCTCCGGAAGGCTTACCCGCACCGCCTAACGCATCAGCAAGGTCACATAATGTGCCGAGTAAAGCCGTTTCAATTGAGACGTCCGCTTTATTTCCAACTGTAGCAAGGGCTTCTCTGTTTGCTTTTACCCCTTTAAAAAGAAGTTCTTGATTCTCTTCTTCCATTCCGGTAAGCAATGTATGTACGGCCTGCTCGCTTTTCAACAGAAATGCTTCAAACGCTCGCGGATTATCATCCTTCAATTCCAAAATACGGCTGACAAGCTGTGTCGTTGATGCAGGCTTCCCTGTCCAACCGACACAAAAAGAAACAGTTGCCGGCAGTGTCAATCGCTTAATCGAAAGATAGACCCAATCCATTTCCAATAATTCATGGATAGAAGAAACATTTTTAGACGCTTGAAGTAACCATTCCGCCTGGAAAGATGAATATTGTAAAATACCACCATAAACAGATGCCGCTATATCGGCACCAGAACCACTACCTTGAATGTTCACATGAGCTAAGGCGGCTAATTTAAAAATGATATCCTTATCCGGCTCATCCTTTGTAAAGCGGACCATAATTGCCGTAACGATCGCTACAACCACCGCCGCACTAGATCCTAATCCATATTTCACGCCGGACGCATCATCCAGTTCACTGCGGACAGCCAAGTTGAAATCGTCAATCTCTACACCCGCTTCCGCAAGATACGTACAGGTTACTTCCATCGCTTCTTTTACAAATGAAAGACGTTCGTCAGCTGATTGAATAGTCACTTCTCCGTTCGCGTAATCCCACGATAGATTATTCAGCTGATAATCTTCTAACGTAAGTTTTCTGTGACCGGAATCTTCAATAGTAGCATAAACAAACCGGTTTACAGCAGTGACCGCAAGATGGTGATTGGGGATAAGCACCGCAAATTCACCGGCAACCATCAATTTACCTGGTACTTTTATCGTCCATTTATTCGCCTGCAACTTATTCCACTCCTAAAGATAGCTTACTCCAGGGCCTGGCTTACTAAGGATGACATCTGTCACACCAGGGACTTTCCGAAGTATCCGTTCAACCTGTGACTCATGTTCCGGTAAATAAAGTACTTTCACATTTGGCCCAGCATCAATTGTAAAATATGCTGGTATCCCTTGTTCTCGCATTTCCTGCACTTGGTGCATCACGCGAATGGTGGAATCCAGCCAATATGTAAATGGCGGTTTCGCACCTAGCGAGGTTGCATGCATCTTCAAGCAGTTCGCTTCTGCAATTTCTCCAACACGAATAAAATCTTTTTCTTGAATAGCTTCTTTAATTCCTGAAAGATCTTCCGGAATACTCTTCAGCCAGCCTTCATAGAATGGTGAAGTTTCAACTGTCCGGCGCATCCCTGCCCGACTTGATATCTTTTTCATTTCCGATGTCAGTACAACCCCTGCCATCCGGATGTCCCAGTGGTTCTCATCTGCAATAGAGACGGCATAGGAATCAGAACCATCTTCTTTTTCCCCCATTTGCCATTCTGCAAAGCCGCCGTAAATCGAACGGCTGGATGATCCTGAACCGCGTCTTGTTAAGCGTGAGAGTTCTTTAGGATCTAAATCTAAACCGATTGCCTTCGAAGCAGCTGCAGCAAGCGCCGCAAAACCGGATGCAGATGATGCGAATCCAGCTGCGGTAGGCACTTGGTTATCTGAAGCAACATGTGCGTAAAGTTCCTTTCCTGCCATTTGCCGAACCAAATCAAGGAAGGCCGTCACTCGTTTATAGGCTTCTCCCTGTTCAAGTGTTCCGTTCAGTTCGAACCTGTCTTCGGTAAAGTCTTCTTGAAAGTCTACAGTGGTCGTCGTGTAAAACCCGTCCAATGTTAGGGAAAGACTGTTGTTTGTTGGCAGAATCAATTCCTCATTCCGCTTCCCCCAATATTTAATTAAGGCAATATTCGTATGTGCTTTCGCTGTAGCTTTCATAATAATCCCCTTTTCAAATTATTCCTATACAAATGAAAGTAACCAAATAGCAGCTTGTAAAGCTTGATATCTGGTTACTTTCTAAAAGGTTAACCATTTTTCTTTAATACAAATGGCCAAACGGAATGTGCGCCGAATTGCTTCAATTTCTCAGCTAATTGCTTACAATGTACTTCATTCTGAGCTAGGGCAATAATACAGCCGCCATTTCCGCCGCCTGTAAGCTTTGCACCTAGTGCTCCTTCCTGTCTGGCAAAACGAATCAATCGGTTCAACACCGCATCACTTACACCTAGATATTCAAGTTCTTTTTGCGCTTCATTCAACATAGACCCGAGGAAGTGCTTGCTCGCTTTTTCAAGTGCATCTTTCGCATCATGGGTCAACTGCCCAATACGGTCCAATTTCCGCTGAATTTTACGCGGTGCTTTTTTAAGCAATTTCGTCACCGATTGAACAGATGATTTCGTATCCGCATCTTGTCCAGAGTCGGCAACAAGAAAATGTAAATCTTCTTTCACTGCAATTTTTCTAATTGGTTGATTTTTTTCAAACCAGATTGGTGTATCTGCCGTAATGGTCAATGTATCAATTCCACTTGGTGAACCATGTGCATAAGTTTCTGCGATATTCGCAAGCTTCAATAATTCTTCATGCGTATATTCACGCTCAGCATAATTAAATAGCGAGCGAATAACAGAAATGGCCACAGAGGCACTAGATCCCAAACCTTTTCCAGGCGGGACGGATGAAGTTATACGAATAACGAGATTTTCACAGGGAATTTCAAGGTATTCCAGCGTATTCGTAATACAGCTGGCAATACCACGCAAGGAATCGGGAGTCATATGGAGTGGTCCATAATAGAAACTGCTGTCAAGTATCGCCGGTCCAGGCACATACTCAATGGCGGATTCGACACCAATAAGCGGAAATGGAACAGCAATTGCAGGTTGTCCGTGTACAACCGCATGCTCTCCAATCAAGATAAATTTACTATGAGCTACACCAATAGCTGTTTTTGCTGAAGTTGAAACTTTTTCTGCACTCATCGTTTATATTTTTCCACCAATTCTTTCGCTTTTCCAACACGGATATCGTTATTTTTAATTAATTCGATTGCTATAATATCAACCATCTCCCCTGCAGCACCTGCTGCCATCGCAACAGAGCGAGAATGTAAGGTCATATGTCCTTTTTGAATACCGTCTGTTGCAAGTGCTTTTAGCGCGCCTAAATTTTGGGCAAGGCCAACAGCTACGATAACCTCCGCTAATTCTTTCGCACTTTCAACTTCGAGTAATTTAAGAGCAAGCTTCGCCATTGGGTGTACTCGGGTCGCCCCGCCGACAATTCCAATCGACATCGGAAGTTCCAGCTCACCGACAAGATTACCCTGTTCATCCTTATGCCACGTTGTCATAGATGTATATTGTCCATCTTTCACGGCATAAGCATGAGCACCGGCTTCTACAGCGCGCCAATCATTTCCTGTGGCAATAACAATCGGATCAATTCCGTTCATAATCCCTTTATTGTGCGTGACTGCCCGGTAAGGATCAGAGGCTGCGAATTCATACGCATGAATGACGCCATCCCGTACTTCTTCGCCGGAGAAATCTCCAGTTTGCAGTAAGTGAGGTGGAATGACGCAACGAGCTCTTGCCAAGCTTCGATCTGCTAAATTAGATAAAATTCGTAAATAAACTTTACCTTGTGTAATTTCTTCTACTAGTGGGGCAATTGATTCTGCCATTGTATTAATTAAGTTTGCACCCATTGCATCAACTGTGTTCACATACAGGTGAACAATCAGCATTTTTCCAAATTTGGAATCAGATGCTTCATTTAAAATGCGGACGTCTAAATCTTTCGCGCCACCACCCCGGGCTACAATGCTCGGGAAAGCATTGTTGGCAGCGTCGATTAATATTTGTTTACTCTCCAGGATAGCTTCCTTTGCTTCCGTAAAATCGGAACAACCAACTACCTGAATCTGTCCAATCATGACGCGTTCTGTAGATTCCGTAACAAAACCACCAGCATCACGAACGATTTTCGCAATATGGCTGGCAGAAGCTACAACAGAAGCTTCCTCAATTGCCATCGGTACTATATATTCTTTCCCATTTATGAAGAAATTCAATCCTAAGCCAAGTGGCAACTGAAACGTCCCCACGACATTTTCAATCATATTATCTGCCGTATCTTCAACTAAAGGAGCTTCTGAATTAAATACTGTAAGCTCTTCTTCTGTAAATGAAAGCATTTCTCTAATCAATGCTTTTCTTTCTTCTATTGTTTTTTTATAGAAACCAGGAATTCTGGACGATTTCATACCGGATCATCCTTTAGTATTATAATAATGAATGATTTTTATTAGTTTAATGAATTTCATAATACGTATCTAATGCTTCACCATCACCATATGTAGTTGAGTTAGTTCGTCCCCAACTACATATGGTGATGGAAAAGCCGACTTTGGTAATTATGAAATTCATTCAGTTAAACATTAATTCTTCTTAACGATTATAACATGTTACCATGCATTTTTTGTAGGAACAGCTACTTATTTTCACAAAAAACCTTCATTTCTTGAATTACTCCATCTATTATGTTGAAAAAAGGCTTATATTGCAAATAAAACAAGACTCGAAAACGTGAGCCTTGTTTTATTTGCAGAGGTGATTCATTTAATTACATACGTGGGAATGATGAGCCATACAGGATTCGAACCTGTGACCCTCTGATTAAAAGTCAGATGCTCTACCGACTGAGCTAATGGCTCTCGATTAAAATATTGTACTGGTTTTTTCGCATGAGCTAGATGTTCGATAGCTCGTCGTGTTGAGTGGTTATTCGGTCATGCATGATGCATACATATTAGGAATAAAAATAGCTGGGCTACTAGGATTCGAACCTAGGAATGACGGGACCAAAACCCGTTGCCTTACCGCTTGGCTATAGCCCAATAATTAGTGGTGGAGGGGGGCAGATTCGAACTGCCGAACCCTGAGGGAGCGGATTTACAGTCCGCCGCGTTTAGCCACTTCGCTACCCCTCCATATTATTCGTCATAATTTTTGTCTTATACCATATAGTTAAAATAAATGGTGCCGGCCAGAGGACTTGAACCCCCAACCTACTGATTACAAGTCAGTTGCTCTACCAATTGAGCTAGGCCGGCATGATATTAATATGTACTGGTTTTATTGCATGAGCTAGATGTTTGATGGCTCGTCGTGTTGAATGATTAATCGGTGATGCATACACTCCTCGCAGGCCGCTTCTGGGAAGCAGAGGCAAAGAAGTTAGGAGCGGCGTGCTCTACCAATTGAGCTAGGCCGGCATGATATTAATATGTACTGGTTTTATTGCATGAGCTAGATGTTTGATAGCTCGTCGTGTTGAATGATTAATCGGTGATGCATACACTCCTCGCAGGCCGCTTCTGGGAAGCAGAGGCAAAGAAGTTAGGAGCGGCGTGCTCTACCAATTGAGCTAGGCCGGCTTCTAGTTGTTCTGAAAAAATAAAAAAGCTTTACGAATGTAAGCTGTTTTTAAAATGTAAATGGTGACCCGTACGGGATTCGAACCCGTGTTACCGCCGTGAAAGGGCGGTGTCTTAACCGCTTGACCAACGGGCCAATAAGGTTTGGCAAAGATCAGCTTTTCAAACTAACGAATTTCATTATAGCTAGTATTTCCCTTTTTGTAAAGCTAAAAATTAAAGTTTTTCTTTTTCAAATAGTCTATACCCTTTTTCACCGTAATGTAATCCTATTATTCGAACGTTTCACGGCCAAATAGAATCAGTTCCGCTAAATAAATTTATCAGCGACCAACACGAGTTTAATCTTCGCTTGAATGGCACTGCCCCCCAAATTAGTACCAGCTATTATGATATAAACCATAATTCCAGTTTATCTAACGTCAAACATAAGGTATAATAGAAAAAACAAATTTTTTGGAGGTATACCATGGCAGGCTTATTAAAGGATAAAACTATTGTTGTAATGGGCGTGGCAAATGAGAGAAGTATCGCGTGGGGAATTACGAAGTCGCTCCACCGTGAAGGAGCAAACTTGATTTTCACGAACAGGCAAGAGCGTTCCAAGAAAAAATTAGAGAAACTACTGGAAAAACACGATATCCCTGCTAAGCTAATGCTTTCGCTTGATGCAGCGAGTGATGAAAGTATTCAAGACGCATTTCAGGAAATAAAAGATAAGGTTGGGGTTATTCATGGGGTTGTCCACTCTGTTGCATTTGCTAAGCGGGAAGAACTGCAAGGCGAATATGCAGATACATCCCGTGACGGTTATTTACTTGCTCACGAGATTAGTGCGTATTCGTTAGTAGCTATTACAAAGGCTGCAAAAGAATTAATGACAGAAGGCGGAAGTATCATTACCCAAACATATCTCGGCGCCGAGCGGGTCATCCCGAATTATAATATTATGGGTGTCGCTAAAGCATCTCTGGAAGCAAGTGTACGTTATTTAGCTGAAGATATGGGGAAATATGATATTCGTGTGAATGCAATTTCTTCAGGCCCAATTCGTACTGTATCAGCTAAAGGTGTATCTGGATTTAACGAAAAAGCAAATGTCATTGTAGAAAAATCACCACTTCGCCGTAATATTGATCAAGATCAGGTGGGAGACGCATCAATGTTCTTCTTGAGTGATCTTTCAAGAGGAGTAACAGGAGAAATTTTACACGTGGATTCCGGTTTCCATATCATTGGCGGCTAACTAAATTGACAAATGAGACGCTCTTATGCACACATGCTAAGCAGCGTCTTTCTTCTACTTCTTAATCTATTCAGACCTGTGCAAAGGAGAACGTACAATGATGGAATGGTTTTTAACAGTCGGGGGAGAAAAATTTAATCTTTTTGGACCGAGTCATCTCGTTATGCTGTTTTTATATGTAGTCGGTGCATTTTTGCTTTTATTTTTACATAAAAAAATTCTCTCCAATCATCGGTTATTCCAAACGATTCGCTGGACATTCTTCACACTCTTACTAGCGTGTGAGATTACGTATCAAACTTGGGCAGCAATCAATGGAATTTGGGTGCATAATTTACCTTTTCACCTATGCGGGATTGCCGGGTTAGTCGGTGCAGCGGCTTTATTTACGCTAAATAAGAAGCTGATGGTGATTACTTTCTACATCGCACTCATACCAGCTCTTTTAGCGTTACTTACACCGGATCTGTCATATGACTTTCCTAATTTCAGGTATTTTAAATTTTTCATTCATCATATTACGATTTCGTTAACAGCTATTTTTGTCGCCATTATCGCCAGTGAATCAAAAGCAATCACATTTAAAGGTATGCTTGAGACGTATCTCTATTTAGTCATCTACGCATTTCTTGCTGGACTCATCATCAATCCATGGTTGAATGCCAATTACCTGTTTTTGTCTCATCCACCAGTATCCGCCACTCCACTGGACTGGTTCGGAACTGGTATTTGGTATCGGCTAAACTTAGGAGTTGTTTGCTTCATCGTATTCTTTCTCCAATTCCTCAGCTACCGCCCACTGCAGCGAAAATGGTAAGAAATAAAAGATCTCCGGTACACCTCTTGGAGGCATTCGGGAATTTTTCTATAGATAAAACCATCGTTCTCTTAATGCTAATAGTACTGCATTCGTTCGATCTTTTACCCTAAGCTTACTTAATATAGAAGTAATATGATTCTTCACTGTCTTATCGGAAATATTTAAGTTCGTGGCAATCTCTTCATTTTGGCATCCTTGTATAAGTTCCCCTAGTACTTCCCATTCTCTCCGGGTCAACAACCCAATCGGCCGTTGAACATCTCCTTCAGCAATTTGCCTATACTTTTCAAACAGTACCGATGCAATAAGTGGATGAATATAGGTCTTGCCTTTCTGTATGTATTCAATACCTTGCACAAATTCTTGAACACTCATACCAACACTGAAAAAACCAACTAAATCATAATGAATGTAATTGTTAAAAACCTTCATTTCTGAATCAGGCAAAATAATCGCTATCTTTGTATTGGTAAAACGATAAAATCGAGTCACCTCTTGCAAGGAGATATAAGCTTCTATATCAAGGATGACAAGGTCACTATCTCGTGGCGCTTCAAACAAATCATCTATAAATGCAGCATTATATACATATATGTCATCATCTTGCAGGTGTTCCTTCACCATTTCTATAACGGTTTCTTTATGAACTTCTGATCCTATCACAAATGATATCACATTCATTTTTTCCAGCTCCTAGTTTTGTGCTAACCGTGTTCATTCTTTGCAAACTTATTCAAAATAAGAATGAATCAATAACTTAATGAATTTCATAATACGTATTTAATGCTTCACCTTCACCATATGTAGTTGAGTTGGTTCGTTCCCAACTACATATGGTGATGGAATAGCCGACTTTGGTAATTATGAAATTCATTCAACTCCCAAATTTATTGCAGATTTATCCGGGAAGAGATATTCCTCTCTTCTAACCAATCATTTTATCCTAGTTCTATTTTATCATAAATAGACATAATTTTATAATATTAATCCAATTTATCCACAAAAACTCCCTTTAAGCTGAGCTTTACTCAACTTAAAAGGAGTTTGGTAAAAAATTATATTATATTATGCAACTTTCCAATCAAGAACATCTATTTCAAGCGGGATATTATTTGCTCTCACCTTCCTTGCAGCCCTAAAGAATACTACAATAATCAGTGCAGCCCCGACGTATCTGCCAAGAAAAGGATATTATCAGCATTATATCATTCTGACATATAGTTGAGAACTGTATTACAATAGGTGAATGAATTGTGTTTTTGCTCGGGAAAAGGGGTATTGAAAGAGATAAGCTAGAAAATAAGGTGATTGCACATGACAAAAAAACAGGCATTTTATAAGAAAAAACGGAACTTGATTCTATCCCTAATCATCGTTCTATATATAGGAACGATATTTTTTCATCAGGTGAAAGAGCTGCCGGAGGACGTATCTTACTTTGGTGATGAACACTGGTTAATGGAGGATGAGATAACATTTCTTTACGACCTTACTTACCAAAAACAGGGGGAAGAAATCCATGAACAGGAGATTTTCGACACGGCTTTTCAAATGATTGAAGAAGCAGAAGATTTTCTCGTTATCGACATGTTCATGGTAAATGACTTCTCAGATGAAGCTAGAGACTTTCCCGAATTAAGCAGTCTCTTTATAGAAAAGATAAGAGATCAGCTAAAAAAACATCCAGATTTGCAGGTCGTACTTATTACCGATGAGATTAATCGCAGTTATAATTCCCATCAAGCATTGCAGATCGATCGTCTTGCAGAGGATAGGGTAGAAATCATTTATACGGATCTAACAAAATTACGTGATTCAAATGTATTATATTCCGGGATATGGCGGTTATTTTTCCAGTGGTTTGGTCAGGAAGGAAATGGATGGCTACCAAATCCCTTTGGTGAAACTTCTCCCAAAGTGACGTTTCGTTCTTATTTACAATTACTGAACATTAAAGCCAATCACCGGAAAGCGATTATAACAGAGGACCATGGGCTCATTCTCTCCGCGAACGCCCATGATTCAAGCGCCTTTCATTCTAACGTAGCTGTTCAAGTAACTGGCCCGATTATAAAAGATATGGTTGAAACGGAACGAGCAGTGGCAAAGTTTTCTGGTGGTGACCTTAATGCTTTCCCAAGCGAGGAAAAATTAAATGCTTACTTTTCACAGGAGGCGCCCCAAGAAGAGCGAACAATCCGAGCACGCATTTTGACAGAGAAACAAATTGAAACCGACTTTCTTGGTGCAATGGAACAACTGGAAGCAGACGACGAAATTTGGATTGGTATGTTTTATCTTTCTGATCATACGGTAATTACCAGTCTACTTGATGCTGCTGAGCGCGGAGTCGATGTTCATCTCATTCTTGATCCGAATGAGAATGCATTCGGATCAGAAAAGATTGGCCTGCCAAATATCCCAGTTGCTCAAGGTTTGATTGATGATTCAGCCGGCAGAATAGAAATCAAATGGTATCAAACAAATGAAGAACAATACCATTCCAAGATCGCCTATTTAAAAGGTCATGAAGAAAGCTATGTAACTGCGGGATCAACAAACTTCACCTCCCGCAACTTGGATAATTATAATTTGGAAAACAATATTGCTGTCACCGCACCAAACGATAGTACATTCATCCAAGACATCGACACTTACTTTAAACGACTATGGAATAACGAAGACGCAATCTTCACCATTCCACACAGCAAGGAAGAAGATGCCCTCACCCCAATAAAATCCGTCCTTTACTGGACACAAAAACTACTTCGCTTTACAACATATTAATCAATCGGGACGCGGGGTCAGAGCATTTGTCCCACTTCAACTGGGACAAATGCTCTGACCCCGCGTCCCTTGCTTTCATATTCTAATCTAAGAGGAGGAGTTATTATGCGTGATAACAATAGGCGCGGAAAATGTATATTCCCGGGATATCGTTGGTGTGGTCCCAGTTGCAGTGGCCCTGGGTATCCGACCAACCCCGTAGATGCATGCTGTATGCATCATGATCTTTGCTTGCAGCGTGGTGCTGACCGGAGATATTGCGATCAGATATTCATGGAATGCCTGCAGCCCTATTTATATGGGCAACTCCCGCATAACCGTCATGCAAGGATCATGTACCATGCAATTCGCATTAAAAGTAAATTTGGTTTTTAATCTTTTAGAGACTTAAGCTCTACCTTACAGTTTCTTTTCATCAGAGTCGATACATCGTAAAAGCCTAACTCATCATACAACCGTTTAGCTGAATTACCCGAATAAACATTCAACTGTACATGTTTCATCCTTTTTTTTCATATCTTCTAACTCAAATTCCAGTGAACGCTTCATACCTAGTTGTCGAAGTTCTGGTTTCACATATAACTCCACCAGCATTCCCTGCATTACTTCAAATCTATATTATAAACAACACAAACACCGAGCGACCCTTTCATTACTTTATTTTCTATAAAGACAAGATAATATCCTTCGTTTGCTAGAAATTGTGACATCAGCTCAGATGCCTTGATTATATTTCCTTCTCTATATCCGACTGTCGCCTCTTACATGACAGCTAGGGAGTAGCGGAAATCTACCAGCACTTAACAATGTATGGGATGTATCAACAACCGTTTAAAGGAGTGGACAAACAAATCCACACCTTAATAGAAAAAAATTGCTGGAAAACTGTGGATATAGAAGCACAGGAATTGAGAAAGCAATAGGACGGACCGAACATTCCAATCTTTATCTTTCCGTCCGATCGGAGTAATACCGAAATCAATGGAAAATCCGGTCTTTCCTTTCATGATAAGCTATTTCTATTTATTTCCGGGGAAACCTCACTAACTGAAATTAAAGCACTACTGACCCACGAATACTATCATGTTTGCCGCCTGCACAAATTTGATAAAAAAGTGGCAGACTATCATCTATTGGATACAATTATCCTAGAAGGACTGGCTGAACATGCGGTTCTGGAGCGATTCAGGAAAAAATATTGTGCAGATTGGACGCGATATTATTCAGACGAAGAGTTAGAAAAATGTGGAAACACCTTATTCTACCTTCCACTGATCTTCCAAAGGGACACAGAGAACATGAGGCTATATTGTATGGTGTTGATCATTACCCTAGGATGGCTGGTTATTATTTAGTAAAACAATACGTGGAAACAAATAAACGTTCAACTAAAGAATTGCTGAACACGTCTTCTTCTGTTATCGCAAAAATGACACAGACGGATTAATTTCCGTCTGTGTCATTTCATCTTACCAATAATATGGTGGTTGTATAGTGCAAAATAAAAGTGCAGAGTATTGCAAAGGATTTTAGCGTTGCAACTTTACTTTGAGAGGCGGGCATGATAGCCTTCATTGGCAAAGTCAGCCCTTGCTACGGCTGGCTTCATGGCTTTGTACTCATGCCCACAGAGGCTCAAAGTCAAATTGCAACATTATGTAATTGCAATTGCAATCTTGTGTATTTTTGTTTTGCAAAATACAGTGGTAACAACGCAAGGCTGACAATCACTCCCAGGGCAATCCCAAATCCAAAAACTACCCAACCATAGCCGAAGCCAACAAATCCTCCAGAGCCTCGTAACGGTCGTAAATACACACGATTGGACTCCACTCTCTCAATCATACTACGGTGCACTCTTCTATCCCTTGTCCTTATTTCAACAGGCCGCCGATGGTATCTCATACAGAGATTACGATAATGATCAACAGACAATCCTCTCACCCCCACTTCATTTCCATAAAATATGACACCCGCACTCATTTTGCATGAGATAGAAGTGGAGAAAAGCCTGAATTGGGACACAGGGTCAGAGCATTTGTCCCGATCAGAAGGGCAAATTATAACAAATTTGAACCTCTCATGACTGAAGTCACGAGTCTTCTTGGGTTATTTATAAAGTTTTTGAAATAAGTAAACAAAATTATATAAATGAAAATAATCGTTGTTCAACTATATTCATCTAGGAGAAGAAGTCATCGATGATTATACTAAAGTGTTTACCATGTTAACCAAGACATGTTAAGTGGTGTTGTGAAGGCAAAAAGTAGTTAATTCGAAGTTTTAGTTTAGGCGGATCCCCTGATTAGAATAAAGCTTACATTTATACTTGATGGAAATGAAACTATAATCTCTACTATCTAAATTCAAACACAAAATTACAACTTCCTTCTTCATTATTTTATAGAGTGCTCTGTACTACCCAATTCTTAACCTATACGCATTTTGATATCCTGCTAATTTTTTAATATCTAAATGGATATTAAATGGATTATTAGCAAGAACCAGTAGAGCTTTTTTGATTCTTTCTTTTGTTATCTTATCTAGTTTGTTTAAATATTTCTTGAGCTTTTTGAAAATCAAATTTCAAACATCGTTGTCATTTTTTTCAAATACCTGATCAAAAGTAAAATATTTCCCTTTTGAGTATTCATCTAGTGACTTTTTCATTTTAGTTTTTGACTCTTTATCTAAAACGGCTTCACTTTGATCCAATTCGTTTAGTCCGTCCAAATAATGCTTCATCTCAGGATATTTTCACTTGGAAAACCCTCTATTTGCTTAAATAAATCCCATTTTGATATCCTATATTTATTCCTTCATGATATCAATCATGATATCAATATTAATATTGATATTAATATTGATTAGATATACAAAAAAACGCTTCTGATCGTTTAGACAGAGCGTTTTACAAAAAGCTTCCAACAGGATTTGAACCTGCGACCTCTTCCTTACCATGGAAGCGCTCTACCTGCTGAGCTATGGAAGCACATTCTAAACATAAACATAAAAATGGCTCCACAGGTAGGATTCGAACCTACGACCGATCGGTTAACAGCCGATTGCTCTACCACTGAGCTACTGTGGAATAATACTATGTAAATTATTATATGCCTGGCAACGTCCTACTCTCGCAGAGACAAGGTCTCAACTACCATCGGCGCTGGAAAGCTTAACTGCTGTGTTCGGTATGGGAACAGGTGTGACCTTTCCGCCCTCATTACCAGACATATACTATATTATAACAAAATTTAACTTTAATGCAAGAGTATATTCATACCCTGAAAACTAAATAAGAGTAATTCACGACATCAAGATATAGAAGTTAGTTAAGTCCTCGATCGATTAGTATTCGTCAGCTCCACATGTCACCATGCTTCTACCTCGAACCTATCAACCTCATCGTCTCTGAGGGATCTTACTCACTCGAAGTGATGGGAAGT
>NZ_JAKNRA010000057.1:0-304 GCF_022213125.1 Oceanobacillus alkalisoli
CTGTTCCGGTTGTCCTCTTCGTGATTTGTGCACGAAAGCCAAACCAGGAAATAACAGAAAAGTATTCCTCAACGAGAAGTGGGAATCACAAAAAGAATATGTACGCACGAAGCTTTCAGACGAGAAAACAGGTGAAATTTACGGCAAACGTAAAATTGACGTGGAGCCAGTTTTCGGATTTTTGAAGGCTAATTTAGGTTTCACTCGTTTTTCCGTTCGAGGAAAACAAAAGGCGACAAATGAATTAGCCTTTGCATTAATGGCGGTGAACTTGAGGAAGTTCACCGCCAAAAACTCCAAAAAA
>NZ_JAKNRA010000058.1:0-299 GCF_022213125.1 Oceanobacillus alkalisoli
CACAAAATCTGTCCAATAGGACCACTCTCTAAGACAAATGAGCCGCATAACCACAAAATCTGTCCAATAGGACCACTCTCTAAGACAAATGAGCCGCATAACCACAAAATCTGTCCAATAGGGCCGCTCTCTAAGACAAATAAGCCGCATAACCACAAAATCTGTCCAATAGGGCCGCTCTCTAAGACAAATAAGCCGCATAACCACAAAATCTGTCCAATAGGGCCGCTCTCTAAGACAAATAAGCCGCATAACCACAAAATCTGTCCAATAGGGCCGCTCTCTAAGACAAATAAGCC
>NZ_JAKNRA010000059.1:0-291 GCF_022213125.1 Oceanobacillus alkalisoli
ACTACAACTTCCCCGCCTACTCCACCGGCGAAGCCCGTGCCGCCCGTTCCACCTCCCGTCGTGAAATCGGCCATGGCGCTCTGGCGGAAAAGGCGCTGCTGCCGGTCATTCCCAGCGTGGAAGAGTTCCCCTACGCCATCCGTGTGGTTTCCGAGGTTCTGAGCTCCAACGGCTCCACCTCTCAGGGCTCCATCTGCGGCTCCACCCTGGCACTGATGGATGCGGGCGTGCCCATCAAGCGGCCCGTAGCCGGTATTTCCTGCGGCCTGATCTCCGACCAGGAGACCGGGG
>NZ_JAKNRA010000060.1:0-289 GCF_022213125.1 Oceanobacillus alkalisoli
GCAGAAGAAAGCGGCGTCGTTGGCGGCCGTGTCGTCCCACAGCCCCCGGGACGGCTCCACGCGGAGGCGGAAGGAAATGATGCGGGAAGAGCGCGGGCAGCCCTGGGCTGGGAGCCACTGCCCCCAGTGCCCCTCGCTGGACGTGATCACCCCCCTCTCATTGCACAGCAGTCGGATCCCATTCAGCGCGGTGTCATCACGGAACGTCCCCTGGGGGGGCTCCACCTTCAATTGGAACCCGGTGACGAAGGATCCTTTGGGGCAGAACTCCACCTCCCCCCAGGGCCGC
>NZ_JAKNRA010000061.1:0-286 GCF_022213125.1 Oceanobacillus alkalisoli
AGGAGTACGTCAGGTTCTTTAAACTGAAGTAACTGCCGCCGGTTGATGGATCGGAGGGGCTCCCCAGTCCCACGAGCCCGGCCCAGACACGTCGAGACGTGCGAGTGCTATGATCACTCGCGGGAGGAACCACCCAGTTCCTAGCGCGTCACATGATCCTCTACAGGGTAATCGCCTCGGCCAAGTCGCCGAAGTCCTCGGTGATTTGGTTCTCTAGTCGCGAGACAGCGGCAGAAGCGGTCAAGCAGTTGCCCGACGCCGAAATGGATGCAGTGGACGTTCCCAC
>NZ_JAKNRA010000062.1:0-286 GCF_022213125.1 Oceanobacillus alkalisoli
CCTGGGACGACGGCCTGGTCACCGCCCCGAACGGAAACAAGTACGTCGGGGACCCGGCCGTCGAGCACAAGGTCACCGGCAGCGCGTTCGGCACGAACTTCTTCCGCATCGAGGGACCGAACATCGGCGGACCGGGGATCGACGTGGTGCAGACCGACCTCTTCACGCTCATGGGCAAGGTCTCCACGAACTCCGGGGTCAACGCACACCGCGCCGTGGTCAACGAGTCCTCCTCGGGCAGCTACCTCGACGTGTTCGCGGGCGCAGACGCGGGCGACACGGTCAC
>NZ_JAKNRA010000063.1:0-255 GCF_022213125.1 Oceanobacillus alkalisoli
CTACCTGTGTCGGTTTGCGGTACGGGCACCTGTGATCTGGCTAGAGGCTTTTCTCGGCAGTGTGAAATCAGGAACTTCGGTACTCAATTTCCCTCCCCATCACAGCTTGAAATTGCCAGACGGATTTGCCTATCTGACTTTCTCACTGCTTGGGCGCACACTTCCATCCGTGCGCATTCCTTATCCTTCTGCGTTCCCCCATCGCTCATAACGATCATGAGGTGGTACAGGAATATCAACCTGTTGTCCATCGCC
>NZ_JAKNRA010000064.1:0-255 GCF_022213125.1 Oceanobacillus alkalisoli
CTTGTTCATTTAAATATTGAGCCGCAGATCTGGAACGATAACGGGAATGGGAGTGTGTAGAATCGACAATTAAAGCTGCTTTGGTTTCAATCAACCCTTGTTCAATTGCGATTTCAGTTGTTTTTTCAATCAGTAAATCCAGTAGATTAATGTCTTTCAAGCGTAACTTGCGAAAATGAGTTAAGGAACTCGAATCAATAACGGAAGCTTCTGGAGCCATCCCCAAGAAATACTTAAAAGACATATCATATTTAG
>NZ_JAKNRA010000065.1:0-255 GCF_022213125.1 Oceanobacillus alkalisoli
GGACAACCGGAACAGTCTTCACATTCATACACTTTAAATTCACGTGTAAATCCATATCTGTCCGTTCGTTTCGAATGATAACTAAATTTCACTTTTCTTCCATTTGGACATACATATGCATCTTCTTTTTCGCTGTATTCCCAGTTATCTACATGAAAAGCATTCTCTTTGTGTTTCTTTTTCTTCTCCTTTCGATATTGATTGTATGTAATGAGTGGCGTTCGATTTCGATTTTTTAGGATATCTTCGTAATTC